>NZ_SSNW01000045.1 GCF_004801315.1 Deinococcus sp. Arct2-2 | reverse complement strand
CAACAACCCCACGCCGCCTGACACGCGATTGGGGTAACCGTGGAAACTCTTGGTGGAACTGTTGCCGGGGCTAGAGCTGATAGAAACGAGCGGGCATGTGCCGGGACACCAATCGGTGCTGGTGCGGCTGCCCAACACGGGGGCGGTGTTACTGCCGATAGATGCGGTTCCCTTCGGTGCAGGCTTTACGCGGGATGAGCAGGATGACGGAAGCAACCCGGACGCCGAGGCGATCCGCGTCAGTACCATCAAGCTGCTTGATCTGGTGGAACGCGAGCAGATCGGGCTGGTCATTTTCGGGCATGACCAAGCACAGTGGGCAGGGCTGAAAACGCTGCTGGAGTATTACGATTGAGGGGGCCAGTCCCTCTAGCCGCCCCTTTTACCCGCCCAGCCCCAGCACGTCAGGCCGCATAGGTTCCAGTTGCACCAGACGGGCGTGCTGCTGTCGGTCACTCTGCTCGATCAGATCGGCCAACGAGGTGCCGCCCAATACGTCGCGCAGGGCGGCGTCTACGCGGTACCACAGGTCTTGCGTGCCGCACACGTTCTGACTGTCGCACACGTGGTTGTCCTCTACGCAGGACACCGGGGCAATGCTGCCTTCCATCGCCGTGACCACATCGTAGGCATTGATGGCCGACGCCGCCCGCGCCAAGCGGTAGCCGCCGTGTGCGCCGCGAATACTGCGAATAAACCCGGCCCGGCGCAGGTTGCTGGCGATCTGCTCCAAGTAATGCTGGCTGAGACCTTGGCGCTCTGCCACGTCCTTAAGCGGCACCGCTTCCCCATTTCGGCGGCCAATTTCAATCAGGGCACGAAGTCCGTATTGCGCTTTGGTCGAAACCCACATGGGGGGAGTTTACCCTGAAAGTCGTACAGGAAATAGGGGATTGGGCAGGAACGTGGTGGGTAGATCGTGGATCGTAGAAACTGCCCAAGATTCCTGCGGTGCTTTTGACCTTTCCACTCATCCCTAGCCACTGACCACTCACGGTTTCTCTACACTTACAGCCGTGCCAGACCTCACTCCCCCACTCCTCTCTCCGGCAGCCGTGCTGCTGCGCCTGCGGGACATGCACGCGCCGGGCATAGCCCTGCTGGAATCGCTGGGGCCAGAGGTGGATTACGGGCGCTATTCGTACCTCAGCGCGTGGCCTGTGCGGGTGCAAACTGAACTCCCCGAACGGCCCGGCGGCGGTGAGTTGTTTCCGGCGTGGCTAGGCGGCCTAAAGTACGAGGCGGCGCGGGAGTTTGGGCTGGAAACTCACGATTCGGACGGCGCTTCTGCGTGGTGGGGCTTCTATCCCAGCGGCTTGGTATGGGACAGGCAGGCGGGCACGCTGACGGTGGTGGGCGAGGCCGGGCATGTGGACTGGGCAGCAGTGTTGGCCCATGCTCCAGCTTCCATCCCGACGCTGAAGGTGGGGCCATTCGGTGCCGATGACGTGGCCTATCAAGGCGGTGTGCGGGCCGTACAGGATCTCATCCGGGCAGGCGAGGTCTATCAGGTGAACTTGTCGCGGGGAGTGCGGGCAACGGCGGCGGGCGATCCGTTGGCGGCGTACTTGCGCCTGCGGGACGTGAATCCCAGCCCCTTCATGGCGTTCCTAGATATGGGGCCAGAGGTGGTCGTGTCGTGCAGCCCGGAACGTTTGGTGCTGTGGACAGGTGATCAGCTCTCGGCCCGCCCGATAGCAGGGACGCGGCGGCGCGGCGACACGCCCGCAGAAGACGCCGCACTGGAAGGCAAGCTGCGTGCCAGTGCCAAAGAGCAGGCCGAACACACGATGTTGGTAGACCTCGTGCGCCACGATTTGGGCGCGGTGGCGGCGGCTGGAACGGTGGCCGTGCCCAATTTGATGCTGGTGGAACGCTACAGCCACGTCATGCATCTGGTGTCGGAAGTGACCGCCACCGCCCGCCCTGACATTCGGCTGCGCGACGTTCTGGCGGCCACTTTTCCCGGCGGCACGATTACAGGCGCACCCAAACCCCGTGTGATGCAGGCGATTCGGGCGCTGGAGCCGGGGCCGCGTGGCTGGTACACGGGCGGCGTGGGCATCGTGTCGGGGGCGCGGGTCGATCTGAACATCTTGATTCGCACGGCAGCTTTTACCCATGACACAGCGCAGCAAGACGGGGAAGACGGCTGGACGGTGACGGTGCGAGCAGGCGGCGGCACGGTCATAGACGCCGACGCCGACGCCGAAGCGCGGGAAACGGTGCATAAGGCTCAGGCCCTGTTGGGCGTGCTGACAGACATGCCGGGGCGAGCGGCGCAGGCTCCGGCCTTGCCAGTGAAGGGACGGGCGTGGCAGTCTCCCGCCGCCAGTGCCGCTGCGGGTGCGGGCCTGCGCGTGCTGCTGCTGGACAACCGAGATTCGTTTACGTGGAATCTGGCCCACGATCTGCGGGCGCTGGGGGCGCAGGTAAACTTGCACTCGCAGGACGAACAACCCGAAACGCTGCTCGCAACGCGCCCCGACGCCGTGCTGATCGGCCCCGGCCCCGGCACACCCGACTCTAGCGGCTGCACACTGGCCCTGACCCGGCTGTGTCTGGAACGGCAAATTCCGCTGTTGGGTGTATGCCTCGGGCATCAGGCGTTGGGGCAAGTGTTGGGGGGCACAGTCGAGCGGGCCGCGCCGGTGCATGGCCGCCCGGAAGCTGTGCAGCACGCGGGAACGGGGCTGTTTGCAGGCATTCCAGAAGGCGCAGAATTTGGACGGTATCACTCGCTGGTGGTGCGTGGCCTCCCGCCTAAACTGGTCACTGCCCGCAGCGCCGATAGTTCAGAAATCATGGCCCTGAAAGCTGCCGACGCGCCCGCGTGGGGCGTGCAATTTCATCCCGAAAGTATCTTGAGTCCGTTTGGGCGGGTGCTGCTGGGCAATTGGTTGAAGGAAAGTCGAACGTGGTGGGTGGATCGTGGATTGTGGGAAAACCTATGAAGGTCTTGCCTGCGGTCTTGGACGATCCGGCGTGGTTGCATGGGGCGTCGGCGTTCAGCACGGTTCGGACGCGGCAGGGTACGGCGCTGAATTGGCCCGCACATTGGGCGCGGCTGGCGGGCACTTGCGTAGTTCTGGGCCTGCCCGCGCCTGAAACCGAATTGCCAGCGCTAGAAGCTTTCGCGTGGGGATTGTTGCGCGTCACAGTCACAGCGGGCGGCACCTTTGCCCTGCACCGCCCACTGACGCCCGGCCCACGCCCCACTGCTGGCGTCCGTGTCGTTCTGACCGACATTCAGCCGCACCCGCAACTGGCCGCACACAAAACCGGAAATTATTTTCCCTACCGCCTCGCCGCGCAGCAAGCCACCGCCGCTGGAGCCTTCGAGGGCTGGCTGATGGACACGGCCGGACACGTCGTAGACGGCTCGCGTACCTCACCTGTGCTAGAAATCGCCGGGCGACTGGTGCTTCCGCTGGGCGGCCTACCGGGCCTGACCCGCGCCGCCTTTTTAGATGGGCAGAAGTACGAAACGGGCCTTGTCTCTGCCGCCGAACTGACCGAGGTCACACGCGCATGGATTTGCGGCGCAGGCGTGGGTATCGTGCCCGTGCAGGAAATCTCGGGGCCGGGGCTGCGGCTGGGATTGCCTGTGCAGTGGCCGGAAACGGAGGATTGGGGATTGGTATGGCCGGGGTAGGAACTGGTCTAAGGGTCGAGGGTCTGAGGAAGGGCGGCAAGGCAATCGCTGAAGCTCATTCACCCCCTCCCCAGCCCTCCCCCCTCAAGGGTGAGGGAGCAAAAACCCCAGACACCGCCACCCCACATCGTCCCCGTCCCATCCGTGTGAGGCCGTCATCCGTGCAACGCGCGGGCCAATTCCATGTTCAAGACGACTGGCGATTTCGCTTCAAGTGAGGGATTCAGCCGAGTCAGGACGCGACAAAATCAATCCTCCTGAGCGGACTCGAAGAGCTGCGAAGCAGAGCGACCAACTCCCCTGCACCCTTTGGGGACGGGGGCTGGGGGGTGGGGGACTCCAACGTGGGACAAACCCTAAACCCCGCCCTCAACGCCGCTCAAATCCCGTCACATTCCACTCCCCTTCCCCATCGGCACTATTCGCTTCCTTAATCCCGCTGTACAGCCGCGTCGGATGCCCGTCTTGCGCGTCATAGTCGGTTTCCACAGCTGGGCAAGGCTGCCCCCGCTGATAGGCCAGAGCGTCGGCAATATTCTGGAACAGGTCTTCCACGGTGGCGCGGGCCTGCGCTGAGGGTTCGCCCTCCTCCCCAGCTTTGAGGGCCACACTCTGCACTGCCCCGCCGCTAACCGTGACGCGCACAGCAGGAAAGCGCACGGGCAAGGAATACTGAGCGAAATCGTAGGCGTAGCTGGAGATCGCGGCAGCCTGCCAGCGGGTGCGGGCGGCGCTCAAGTCGGCTTGCAGGCGGTCAAAGTCGGGGCGCATGTAACCTTCAGCGCAGGCCACAGCGCGCTGAACTTGCGGCTCCGTGCTGCCGGAGTTGGCCGACATCGGGCGGGTCATGCAGGCGCTTAGGCTGAGGGCCAGCGCCGCCAACAACCCAGATCGAATCAATACAGAACGGATCATGCGCTCAGCGTACCCAAACCCCCGTGACGCGCCGCTGATGAAGCCTGATTCCGGCCTTCAGGGAACCTTGAAGACTCCTGTAGGGCAAAGACCATTGCCCCGCTGCTGTGGGCGTACCCTGACCCCATGACCGACGCCGCCCTCCCCCCTGTTTTGCAACTGGGCTACTCCTTTTGCCCCAACGACACGTTTATTTTTCATGCGCTGCACGCGGGCCTCACGCCGTCGCCTGTGCCTGTGCAAGAGGTATTGGAAGACGTGCAAACGCTGAACGACTGGGCTGTAGAAGGCCGCCTGCCGATTACCAAGATCAGTTACCGCGCCTACTTCGGCGTGATGGACAGGTATGTGGCGCTGCGGGCGGGCGGCGCACTGGGCCGGGGCGTGGGGCCGCTGGTGGTGGCGCGGGATGGAACGGCTGGCTTGGATTTGAGTGGCATGGATTTAAATGGCAAGGTAGTGGCTTCTCCCGGCGCACTGACCACCGCCGAACTGCTGTTGCGGGCCGTGTACCCAGACGTAAAAGTGCTGAGAATGCGTTACGACGCCGTGATGCCCGCCGTGGAGCGCGGCGAGTGGGAAGGCCAAGCCGTAGACGCGGGCCTGATTATTCACGAGTCGCGGTTTACCTACCCGCAGCACGGCCTAAGCAAAGTGCTGGATTTGGGCGCGTGGTGGGAAACCGAAACTGGGCTGCCGTTGCCGTTGGGCGCGATTCTGGTGCGCCGCGACCTGCCCGTCGAACTGCAATTGGGCCTGAATACTGCTGTGCGCCGCAGCCTTGAATATGCCTACGCGCACCCGCAGGCCGCCACCGACTACATCCGCGCCCACGCCGCCGAGATGTCGGACGAAGTGATGCGGGCGCATATAGACTTGTACGTCAACGAATTTAGTTTGGATGTAGGCGAAGAAGGAGAACGTGCCGTAAAGGAACTGCACCGCCGGGCTGTGGAGCTGGGGGCCGTATCTAAAACTGACCTGCCGCTCTTTATCGCTAGGAGTTAAGACTTCAACTTACTCTTATCAAAGTCAATTGGAACAGACCAGTTTGAAACTTAAAGGCCGTCCCAATCCAGCTTTGAGAGGAGGCTTAGGCATTACTCAGAAGGTGTCAGAAATCAGGTTTGATTGTTTCGGGCGTGTGTGATGCTGCCTTTTAGGAGGCTCCACAACATGCCTAGACCCGTTTTGACCGCTCTGACGGCGGCCCTTGCTCTTGCCAGCTTTGGCCCCGTTTCGACCGTACATGCTCAGCAACCGCCCCCAGCCTTGCTGCCGCCCGTGCAGCCGCGCCCGATTGCGCCGCCCGACCGCCCCGTGACCGTGACCGCCACGCGCAACGAGCCGACGCCGCTGGAATTTACGATGGACAAACTCGCCCGCCTGACCGTGCCCGAGGGCTTTACCCTCAGCGTGATGGCGACCGGACTGGGGAACGCCCGCATGATGCACGTGATGCCCGACGGCGGCATTTACCTGACGCGCCGCCAGCAAGGTGACGTGTGGTACCTGAAAGACGTGAACAACGACGGCAAAATCGAGGCCGTGGAGCGCAAGCAAGTTGCCCAGAACATCAAAGCCGCGCACGGGCTGGATGTGAAAGAAGGCAAATTGTACGTGGTGGGCGAGAAAACCGTTTGGGTCATGACGATGGCGAAAGACGGCACGCTCAGTGTGCCCCGCGTGTTTGCCGACGGCTTCCCCGATGCAGGCCAGCACCCCGCCCGCACGATTCACTGGGGGCCGGATGGCTTCCTGTACGCCACCTTCGGTTCGACCAACAACGACGCGCCCACCCTGAACCCCGAAGAAGCGACCATGCTCAGAATCAACCCGGCTGGACAGATTCGGGAAGTGTTCGCACGCGGTTTGCGCCACACCATCGGCTTTGGCTGGCATCCGGTGACCAAAACGCTGTACGGCTTCGATCAGGGCAGCGACTGGCACGGCGACAACATTCCACCCGAAGAGATGAACGTGATCCTGCGCGGCAAAAACTACGGCTGGCCCTTTTGCTACGGCGACAAAAACCCAGACCCTTACGTGAACGTGGGCAATATACCCGGCAAGATCACCAAGGCCGACTACTGCGCGGGCACGCAAGGCAGCACGCTGAACTACACGGCGCACGCGGCAGCCATCGACGCCAAGTTCTACACGGGCACGCAGTTTCCCGCCGAATTTCGCAACGATGCATTCGTGGCCTACCGGGGATCGTGGAACCGCTCCGAACCCAGCGGCTACGAAATTGCCCGCGTGAACTTTGACGCCGCCAACAAGCCCACCTCCATCACGCCCTTTATTTCGGGCTTCGTGTTCGAGGAAAACGGCGAATGGAAGCAGTTTGGCCGAGTGGCTGGCATAGCCCAGTACACCGATGGCAGCCTGCTGTTTACCGACGACCAGAGCGGCGTCATTTACCGCGTGCGCTACACCGGGGGGAACTGAGATGCTGCTGAAACGGGTTAAATGGACGGCACTGGGTGTACTGACACTGGGGTTGGCGGCAGCAGGCGGCGCAGAAATGGTGCAGATGATGGCCCCGGCCACCACGCCCCTGACGGCCACCGCCGCCATCGTGGACGCAGAGGGGCAGGCGCAGGGCACGGCCACCTTCCGGCAGGCAGGCTCGGCAGTGGCCGTAACGGTAGAAGCGCGGGGGCTGACGCCGGGGCAACACGGCATGCATGTCCATGACACGCGCAAATGCTTGCCAGGTATAGACGCCGCCGTGAATGAAGTGGTGGCGTTCGGCGCGGCTGGCCCCCACTTCGATCCCGCCATGAGCGGCAACCACGACAGCTCCACGGCGGGCAACAAGTACGGACACGGCGGCGACCTGCCCATGCTGACGGTGGGCGCAGACGGTGTGGGCCGCGCCTCGTTCATGTCCGACAAGATTTCCCTGACGGGCATGGACGGGATTCTGAACCGCACCCTGATCATTCACGAGAAGCCCGACGACTATAAGAGCGATCCGTCGGGCATGACCGGAGCGCGGGTGCAGTGCGGCACGATTTTGCGCGGCGCGGTGGCGACCCGTGACTACCCGCTGCCGGGCGTGCAAACCTTCCCCGAAGGCGTGACCTACGACGCCAAAAAGGGTGTGCTGTACACGGGTAGCGCTGCCACCGGAGCCATCTATACGGTGAACGCGGCCAACGGAGCCGTGAACCTGTTCAGTGAGGGCGGGGCACTGGGCCGCAGCAGCGCACTGGGCCTGAAGGTAGACAGCCAAAGCCGCGTGTGGGTAGCAGGCGGCGCGGCAGGTACGGTCAGCGTGCTGAGTCCGAACGGCACACCCGTCGCCATTCTGGAAACGCCCAAGAGTCCTAATCCGTATATCAACGACCTCGCGCCCGCCGCAGACGGCAGCGTGTACGTCACCGATTCCACCCGCCCCGTCATTTTCCGGGTGTCGCCCGACCTGAAGCTGAGCGCGTGGCTGGATCTGGGCAACACGCCCATCAAATACGGCCCCGGCATCAATCTGAACGGCATTTTGGCGACCCCCGACGGGCGCTACCTACTGACCATGCAGCTGAACACGGGCGACCTGTGGCGCATCGACCTGCGTACCAAGGCCGTGAAAAAGGTGATGGGTGGCCTGACTCGCGGCGACGGCATCTTGCTGAACCCCGCCGACCCGCGCGCGCTGTACGTGGCCCGCAACGCAATGGGCGTGGTCAGCAAAGTGAGCCTCAGCGCCGACTCGGGTACAGGCACATTGGTTGCAGAAGAACCCTTGCAAGGTCTGCGCTTTCCCGCCACGCTAACGGCGGTGGGCGGTGATCTGGTGGTCACGCAGAGCCAACTGAACAAGCTGATGGGCGGCACACCGGAAACGCCCTTCCGCCTGACACGGTTTAAGGCCTTCTGAGCCAGTAAACAAACTCAGATCAAGCGAGAGCCGGGGCTGATGCTTCCGGCTCTTGTGGTGTGGTGATACGGAGATGGAAGGTGAACCCCCCCGTTGCTGGCGCAACGCCCCCCCTTGAGGGAAGGACAACTGCTGTTGCGCTCCCCTTTAAGGGGGGCTGGCTGCGCAGCAGACTGGGGGGTTTACACGCGGCGTACCCGCCCTAACCACCATCGCCAAAGCTCCTCAATCCCCTTTCCCCGCCCCACCACCATGTCTTTTTCTACCTTCCCCTTCATGCTTTGGCCGATGATGGGGGCAGTGTAAGAACTTGGTGGACTTTATTAGGTTAGGTTAGGCAAGTGACTAAGCAAGGTGCGCCCGCACTCCCAGCCATCGAGGTGCGCGGGTTGGTAAAGCGGTACGGTTCCAACACCATCCTCGAAGACGTTCACCTGACCGTAAAGGCAGGCGAAGTGTACGCTCTGACCGGCCCCAACGGTGCAGGGAAAACCACCCTCATCCGCTGCCTCACCGGGCTGGCTTTTCCCACCGACGGCGAGGTGAGGCTGTTGGGGCGCGACGTGCATACCGACGGCACCCGCGCCCGCGCTTATCTGGGCGCAGTGGTGGAGGCTCCGGCCAAGTTCTACCCCCAGTTTACGGGCACGCAAAACCTACAAACCCACGCCAATCTTGCAGCGATGGCTCCCGGCGGGCGCAAAGTCAGCCGTGACCGGATTCGGGAAGTGCTGGCCCTGCTGGAACTGACCCGTATGGCCGACCGAAAAGTTCAGGAGTTTTCGCTGGGGCAGCGGCAACGGCTGGGCGTCGCTTCCGCTATTTTGGCCGAACCCAAGGTGCTGATTCTGGACGAACCCACCAGCGGTCTCGATCCCCTCGGCATCGGCCTGATTCACCGCATCGTGACCAGCCTCGCGACTAGCGGGTGCGCCGTGATCCTGAGTACCCACCACCTGCGTGAAATTGCCACATACGCGCATACGGTGGGCATCCTGACGGGCGGGCGCATGGTAGACACGGTGGATTTGCGGGCGCGGCAGGCGGCCTACCGCTTCCGGGTAGACGATCCGGTGGGCGCGGCCTCGGCGCTAGAGCGGCTGCCATTCGTGCGCCGCGTGAGCACCCGCACGCCCTACGCCATCGCCTATCTGGGCGGCGAGTCCCGCGTGCCCGACGCTTTGGCGCACCTCAGCAACGAGGGCATCCGGGTCTTCGAGGCCAGCCCTGACCATTTCGACCTGTACGAGTACTACCGCGAGCGCGTGGAGCAAGCCTGATGCTGACCCTGATTACCCTCGAGTTCCTGAAATTGCTCGGTTCCCGCAGCGCCCGCCTCGCCCTGATCGTGTGCTTTGTGCTGCCGCTGCTGTGGGCCTTTGCCCCACGCCTAGAAGTACTGATGAAGGTGGCGGTGGTCAGCGGCTGGCAGATTCCCGCCATCAGTATCGGCATCGCTGTACAGTTCCTGATTCCGCTGTTTATTGCCGTGACGGTGGCCGAAATGATCGGCACAGAGGTCAGTCAGGGCACGTTGGCCCCGCTGCTGCTGCGCCCGGTAGACCGCACCACGGTCATTGCCAGCAAACTGATCGTGGCCCTGTCTTATCCGGTGCTGCTGGTGGCCGTTACGGTCATCGGATCGCTGCTGGCGGGCATTCCCAGAGGTTACGGGGAGTTTACGGGCGGCACGGGCATGGGGCCGGGGCTGTTTGTGGGCGTGGGCACGCTCAGCAGTAATCAGGCGTTTGCCGAAGTGCTGCGCGGCAGTTTACTGGCCGCCATCATGCTGATGCCCATTGCTGCCCTTGCCCTGCTGTACGGCGTGCTGCTGCTGAATACCGCCGCTGCTGCCCTCGCCACGTTCGCCACCCTGAACCTGATGCGCCTGCTGGTGGTCTTCCCCGACACCATCCAGCGCGTGCTGCTCACCAGCCACCTGAACCTGTACGCCCAGCAAACCGACATTACGCAACCGCTCATTTTGCTGATTATCTATACGGTGGGCTTTGGGCTGATGGCTGTGTTTGCCTTTGACCGCCGGGATGTTTGAGGGCTGTCGGTGGTGAGTGGGCAGTGGTGAGTGGGAACAGATAAGAGCGTGAGACCCCTGCCTTCGGGTGGGGGTTTTGCTTTGGGACGGGATCGCGGCGGAATTGCCCCCTCTGCTGACGCAGCTCTGCGAGCCACCCCGCTGCTGTCGCAGCGCCCCTCTCCCGTAGGGGGCGAGGGCTAAAGGCAAGGGCAGGAATGTGGGGCTTTTAGCTCCTCACCCTTGAGGGGGGAGGTTGGGACTCGCAGAGCTGCGAAGCAGAGGGGGTGAGTGAGCGCCAGCGATTACCCCTCCACAATCCACCTTCTCCAGCCAATGTCCAAAAAAAGCCCCACCAACTCGGCAGGGCCACAACTCCAATCCTTTATCTGTTCCTATTCACCACTTACTTATTCTGAGACAAGCGCTCCAGCACCAAGCGGCTCACAGTTTTCAGCGTCTCGAACACGCCGCCGCCGAGGTGTGCGGTGGCTTCGAACAGTTGCAATTCCTGACGGGGATCGATGACCGAGCGGATCATGTTGGTGGGCAGGGCGTCGGGCAAATCGCGCTTGTTGACCTGCAACACGATGGGCACGTCGCGCACGTCGATGCCGTGTTCTGCCAGGTTTTCGCGGAGGTTACGCATGCTTTCGGCGTTGGCCCGCAAGCGGTTGGGGGCGCTGTCGGCCACGAACACGATGCCGTCTACGCCGCGCAAAATCAGTTTGCGGCTGGCGTTGTAAAACACTTGGCCGGGCACGGTGTACAGGTGAAAGCGGGTCTTGAAGCCTTGAACCGTACCCAGATCAAGGGGCAGGAAGTCGAAGAACAGGGTGCGCTCGTCTTCGGTGGCGAGGCTGACCATTTCGCCGCGCAGGTGGGCCGGAACCTTGCCGAACACGTGCTTGAGGTTGGTGGTCTTGCCGCTCATGCCGGGGCCGTAATACACGATTTTGCAGTTGATTTCGCGGGCAGCAAAGTTGATGGTACTCACAGCGGAGCCTCCGGGTGCGGGCGCAGGTCAAGACACTGGCGCGGGTGAGGGGAAGGGAGGCGGGCGGACAGCACAGAAAAGGCGGGAGACACGGTGAGGGGCAGCGTCATGGGGGTCATCCGAGAAGATCGTCGAGCAGGGCGTTGGCCCCTTTGGAGAAGTCCGAATCCAGTTGCACGGGCGGAATGTCTTTGAGTTCTTCCAAAATGGCGGCGAGTTGCACGATGGACTTGCGGGCGTACACCTTGACCTTGCCCAGCGGCACAGCCACGTCGAAAATCAGGGTCAGGAGCGCCTGATCGCCCACCGATTCCACGTACAGCGTGCCGTTCTCGCCCTGATGGGTCTGCTCGCTGAAGGTGCGCTCGCCCAGCATGTTCGCCAGTGCAGCAGTGGCGGCGGCGTTGCTGGCAACCAGCGTCGCCACACTGTCCAGCGCGGGCGGACGTGGTGCCCACAGCGCTTCTTTATGAGACAAAACGAAGCCTTTGCGGTCTACCAGCAGCCCGTAACGGACGCCAGTCACCTCCAGTAACTCCTCTAATAAACGGTCAACACGGGCAAACGCGTCTCCGTACAGGGCAAGTGAGGGTTCAATCATGACGCTTTGCAGTATAGGAGGCGTCCGGCACAATCTTCTGACGTTTTTGAAAATAACGTGAGAAATCTTGCAGGCTGGGGCGCGTTTCTACGTTACTTGGCACAGTTTAAATGGGGGCGGTGGGGGGGGTACGGCCTTCCTCACCCGGCAGTCAGCACCTGAACAGTACACTCGCCCCCGTATGGCGCGGATGCAGAGTAAGCAGGGAAAAAACGGAAGGCGCGGGCTGTGGTTGACCTTGTTGGTACTGGCCGCCAGTGCTGCGGCGCGTCCGGTGGCAATTGGGGGCGTGCTGCAAAGTGCGGCGCTGGAAACGCGGGTGCTGGGCGTCGTAGAAAGCATCGCGGTGTGGACGCTCCCCCGCGTGGGCGTCAGTGTGCGGAACGACCCGCGTGATGTGCGCTTGGTGTACGGCGCACGGGAACTGCGCTACCGACCCACCGAAGTTAGGGGCACGGGTTTGGCAGGCGCGGGCTGGACAGCTGTAGGTTTCTCGCTGACCACGCCTTTGCCCGCGCCTGAAGTGGTGAACGGCAGCTTGCATATTTCGTTGCAAGCCTTGCAACTGTTGGGTGTGCGCCTGCTCTCGGACGCGCCGGATGTGCTGGATTTTGCCGCGCCTGCCGTGATTCCCATCAGTACGCTGCCGCCTTCGCCTGTGGCTCCGCCTCCGACAACCCCGGTGCCAACGGCTCCTGTTGCCAGCCCAACGCCGACTCGCCCCCCACTGACCGAGCTTCAGCCCCTGCCCACGCTGCCCAGCCCGGTTCAGCCGCCTGCCATTCAACCCATCATCGTTCAGCCGATTGCTGTCCAGCCGCTGCCCACCAACCCAACCTTGCCCGCCCTCGCCCACCTCGATACCGTGCGGGTCAGCCGCACCCTGCATCGCAAGGTAGAGGTGCAGCGCGTGGTGCTGGAACTGAGCGCCCCCGCCGCCTACAGCTTGGTTCGGGAAAAAACGGGCCTGAGCGTGACCCTGCCCCGCGTGAGTGCCACCGCCAGCGCACAGGAATTGCCCTCAGGCGACCAATTGAGCATAGAACTGGGCGAGGCCGGAACCACCGTGCGCCTGAACACGGGCGGCGGCACCAGCACACTGTTTACGCTGGACAACCCTGACCGCGTAGTGATCGATACGACTACGCAACTCGATACGTCGGTGCCGCCGCCGATTGACCCGGAGGCGCTGCCTGCTGGCGTGACTTACCGCCAAAAAGGAGGGCTACACCTGCTGAGTTTCGATGCGGCCCTGTATCAGCCGCGTGTGGTAAGTGCGCCCAGCGGCAAGGCGTCGGATGTGGCGGGCTTGGTGCGGGGCGTGGGCGGCGTGGCAGGCGTGAACGGCGGGTATTTTGATCCCGGCAGCGCCCTGCCTGTGGATTTGGTGGTGGCGGGCGGCCTGATGACGGCCCCGAGCTTGGAGCGCCGCGCCACCATCGGCTTTACCGCGCAGGGCGGCACGTTGTTCGGCTACCCCAAGCCGCGCTACCTGCTGGGCGGGGCCTTTGGCAGCCTGACTGTAAACAGTGTGAGCAGCAAGCCGCGCCCCGATTTGCTCACCGCCTTTGTGGGCAACGGCAGCACGCCTGTGGGTGCAGACAACCTGACCACGCTGTATGTGGGCTTGGGCGGCAGCACGGTGCTCAGCGCCCTGACCGGACGGGTGACGCCGCCTGCCGGAACCCTGACCGTCACCTTTGACCCCGCCCGGTTTCCCCAATTGCCGCGCACTGCTGGGCAGCCCCTGAAGACCACCCTGAGTTGGCGGGCCGACGACGCACCGTGGAATACCGCGCTGGACGCCCTGAGCGCGGGGCCGCTGCTGGTGCAGGCCGGTCAGGTGGCCCTGAATCCGGCCCGCGAAATGTTCGATACGGGCACGAATCTGTGGCGGGCGACCCGGCAGGTGGCGCTAGGTGTCATGGGCGGGCAACCCACCATCGCCTACTTCGAACACGGCACGCCCGAGAGTTTTGCCGCAGCCTTGGCCGGAGCAGGCGTGCGCGACGCCGTCCGGCTGGACAGTGGCAGCAGCGCCACCGCCTACCTGACGGGCGGGTATGCCAATTTGGGCGCATACCTGAATACGGTCTGGAGCCGCCCCGTGCCGAACGCCATCGTGTTTGTGCCCCGCACGCCTCCAGTGTCGCCGGAACTGTCGCGGCGTTAAACCGGTAGGGGGCAGTGCTGCAAAATCCGGCTCAGCTTGTGGGAGAACCCCCCCGTTTCTGACGCAATGCCCCGCCTGAGAGGTGGGGAAAAGCTGTTCTTAGACCCTTAGACCAAACCCCCGCAAATCGCCCTAGCGACTCGCCACCTTCAACCGCTCCATCAGTTGCACGAACGCCTGCGCCGTGACCTGCACATCTCCGAACGAGCGGTGGCGGCCTCCCTCGGCAAAGGTCAGATTCAGGCGCTCGGCCAGCACACCTAGGTTGTGGGCGCGTTCGCGGGGAAAGGCGCGGCGTGAGAGTTGTACGGTGCAGTATTCGGTGGGCGGTGCCCAAGTCAGGCCTGCCCGACGCGCCGCCACCCGCACGAAGCCGTTGTCGAAGGGTGCGTTGTGGGCCACGACGGGCAAGTTGCCTACAAACGCCAAAAAGTCGGGGAGTGCCTGTGCAATGGTGGGCGCACTCCTGACCATCGCGTCCGAGATGCCGTGAACTTGCTGCGCCCGCCACGGAATCTGTAAGGTGCCGCCGCTTTCACTGGTGGGGCGCACCAAGGTTTCAAACTTCTGGCTCTCGTCCACGCGCCCGTCTACGATCCTCACCGCGCCGATTTCTACGATGCCGTCCCGTTCGGGCGACAGGCCAGTGGTTTCAAGGTCAAACACGACAACGTTCATTGGGTACAGCGTAGCGCCTGGAGAAGGGGAATCGCGTTGCTCACTCACCCCCTCTGCTGGCGCAGCGGTCAGGCGTGCTCATGCGCGTCCGTTCTGACCAAGAAGCTCTGCGAGTCCCAGCCTCCCCCCTCTCATGCGGAGCTTTGCAAGCCAAGGGTGAGGAGCGAACAGCCCCGCCGCATTGATCCCCGCCCTATGTCGCAGTTCTGTCAGAGGCGGGCGGCTAGGCTGCGTGCTATATGACGCGTGCCGCCGTTTCGTTCTCTACCGGGTCTGCGCCTGCCGGGTCACACACCACACACAGTCAGGCTTTGGCCGCTGCCCTCGCGCAACTGGACAACGTGATTTTGGGCAAAAGCCATCAGGTGCGCCTTGCGGTGGCCTGCTTGCTGGCGCGGGGGCATCTGCTCATAGAAGACCAACCGGGCGTGGGCAAAACCACGCTGGCACACGGCCTCGCCCGCACGATGGGGCTGGCGTTTCGGCGGGTGCAGTTTACGGCAGACCTGCTCCCCACCGATCTGCTGGGCGTGAGCGTTTGGGACGCCGCCGCTGCCGAGTTCCGCTATCACGCTGGCCCCATTTTCTCTGAAGTCCTACTGGCTGATGAAATCAACCGGGCCACGCCCAAAACGCAGGGCGCTTTGCTGGAAGCGATGGAAGAACGGCAAGTCAGTGAAGGCGGCGTGACGCGCCCATTGCCCGATCCATTTTTTGTGATCGCCACGCAAAACCCGGCAGCGTTCGTGGGCACGTCGCCCCTGCCCGAAGCACAGCTAGACCGCTTTTTGCTGACCGTCACTTTGGGTTACCCCGACGCCCGCGCCGAGCGCACCCTGCTGGAAACGGGCGGGCGGGTGCTGACGGTGCGCGACTTGCCGCCCGTACTGAACGCGCCCCTGCTGACCGCCATGCAGCGTGAAGTCGACGCCGTACACGCGGCGGCTCCGCTCCTCGATTATCTGCAACTGCTGGCCCGCGCCACCCGCGAGCATGGAGCCCTCACGGCGGGCCTGAGTCCACGCGCACTGCTGGCGCTGTTGGCCGCTGCCAAAGCGTGGGCTTACTTAGCGGGCCGCCGCATGGTGCTGCCCGAAGACGTGCAGGCCATCTTTCCGGCGTTGGCCGCCCACCGCCTGCCTGTGCGTGACCCCAGTGTGACAATCGGGGACGTGATGGCCCGCCTGCTGGCCGACACGCCGATTCCTTAACGCGGCGGTCTGCTCTTGCCTCAGTCTGCCGTGTTCAAACCCGCCCTGTCCTATCGCCTGCGCCCCACCCGCATGGGCGTCGGCTTTTTGCTGCTGACCCTGCTGACGTTGGTGGGCTGCGTGAACTACAGCCTAAGCCTCGGCTACGGCGCAACCTTCCTGCTGGCAGGCGTGTGGGCCGTCACCGCAGGCGGGGCGATGCGGGCGGGGCGTGCCTTAGCGGTCAAGTTGGACACGCCGGGGGAAGTGTTCGCGGGAACAGAAGTGATGTTGACTGGGCACGCGGCAGGACTGGCGGGCACGCCCTTTGAGGTGCGCTTGGGGGCCTCTGCCGCGACTGGACGCACTCCGGCAGATGCAGCGGGCCGATTTACCCTTAGGCTTCCCGCCCAAGCACGCGGCCCCCTCACCCTGCCGCCCGTGCAGATTGCGGCTTACGACAGCCTCGGCCTGTGGCGCTGGGTGCAGGTTTTACTGCTCGCAGATGTGGGGTTGGAAGTCCTTCCTGCCGTTTTTCCGGCCCCCGAACAAGGCGCACCCACGCCGCCGACCCGCCGCACCGGGGCCGCTGGCGAAGGCCAAACCCGCACCGCTGGCAACGAAGACTTTTCGGGCTTGCGGGCCTACGTGCCGGGAGACTCGCCGCGCCTCGTGTCTTGGAAACACGCCGCCCGCACAGGCACGCTGCTGACCCGCGAATTCGACGCCCCGGCGGGGACAGCCCTGATGTTCGACTGGGCAGATACGGCAGCACTGGGCAATGCAGAAACCCGGCTTTCCCGCCTGAGTGCTTGGATCGGCGCGGCGCGGGCGGCTGGCCTGCCGTTTGGCCTGACTCTGCCGGGGCAAACGCTGTCAGTGGCCGCTGGAGAAGCCCACGCACGGGCGGCACTGACGGCGTTGGCGCTGCACGAGCCGTTGCCTGCGCCCCTGCCCGTTCCCAAAGTCCCCCGCGTTGCTCCACCCTTGCCTGCCGAATCCTTGCGGTTCACGCTGTTTGGGCTCGCGATAGCCCTCGCGCCGGGAGTGCTGCGCCAACCGGTATGGGTATCGCTGCTGACCGCGCTTTTGCTGGGCTACACGGCGTTGCAGACCCGTCCTGTACAGCTTGGGCGGCTTCCACGCCACATTCCGAGTTGGCTGCTGGGCATCGCGGCAGGGTTGGCGGCGGTGGCCCTGAACGCCGAATACGGCACGTTGCTGGGCAGTGAAGCGGGCACGGCTTTACTGGGATTGTTGGTGGCCCTCAAAGCCGCCGAATCTCGCAATTTGCGCGACGCCCGCTTGTTGGTGCTGCTGGGCTTGTTCGTCACGTTCACGCACTTTCTGCATGGGCAGGGGCCGTTGGTGGCGCTGCACGCCCTCCTCAGCGTGACCCTGATGCTGGCGGTGGCGGGCGTGTGGGTGGTTCCAGACTCGGGAGCACCAGAGGCAGAACAGACAGAATCCGGCCCACTCCGAACGGCGGTCAGAGTCGTGACGCTGGCGCTTCCACTGATGCTGGTGCTGTTCGTGCTGTTTCCGCGTCCAGACGGCCCGCTGTGGCAGTTGCCCCTTCAAGGCCGCGCCCAAACTGGGCTATCAGATGAAATTCGCGCCGGAGAATTCAGCGACCTGGCCCGCAGCAATGCGGTGGCCTTCCGCGCCGATTTCAGTGCTGGCCTCCCCGCGCCCCAAGACCGCTACTGGCGCGGCCCAGTCTTCGAGAGCTATGACGGTTTGGCTTGGAGTCAGGCGCGGCTGCGGGGAGCGTCGCCCAGCATAGAACCGACTGGCCCGGAAAGCGCCTACACCCTGACGCTGGAACCCAACGGCAAACCGTGGCTGCTGGCGCTGGACGTGCCCACCGAACTGCCCCCCGGCGCGTTCCTATCTACGGCGTTTCAGGCGGTGAACCCGCGCCCCACCACTTCCCGCGCCCGCTACGCGATACGCAGCCGTAGCGCCCGCTTAGGCGTGCAGGACAGCACCGAACGCCTGAATTACGATCTACTGTTGCCTGTGGGCCAAAGCCCACGCGCCCGTGAATTGGCAGCCACTTGGGCTGGCTTGGCCCCAGAAGCGCGGGTAGAAACGGCGCTGAACTACCTGCGAACGGGCGGCTTCACCTATACCCTCAACCCGCCCACCCTGCCCGAACAAAACCGCGTAGACGCCTTTTTGTTTGGCGCACGCACCGGCTTTTGCGAGCATTACGCCAGCGCCTTCGCCTTCCTGATGCGGGCGGCGGGCCTGCCTGCCCGGATCGTGGGCGGCTATTTGGGCGGTGAAATCAACCCGGACGGCGGCTACCTGATCGTGCGGCAGCAAGACGCGCACGCTTGGGTAGAAGTGTGGCTGGCAGGGCGCGGCTGGACGCGGGTAGACCCGACAGCGGTAGTGGCACCGGCCCGCCTGAACACCAACCTCAGCACCGCCCTGACCCGCCCGAACGCCACCCAAACTGCGCCGCCCAGCACTTTTGCCCGCCTGCGCCTGCGCGTAGATGCCCTTCAGAACCGTTGGAACGATACGGTGGTGGGCTACAACGGCGAGCAGCAACGCAGCCTGCTGGGGCGCGTAGGACTGGGGCAAGTCGGGGCCGCGCCGTATGTGTTGGCCCTAGTGGGTCTGATCGCGCTGGCGTTGGTGCCCGCCCTGCTGGTGGCCCGCCGTGCTGCACGGCCCCAAGACCCCGCCGCCCGCGCCCTGCATGACCTGACCGTGCGCCTGCGCCTGCCCCGCGCCCCCGGAGAAACCGCCAGCGCCTACGCGGTGCGCGTGCAGCAGCGTTGGCCCCAGTCGGCAGAGTCGCTCAGCACCTTTTTAGCTGCCTACCACGAAGCCCGCTACTCACCGGAAGCTTCGGCAGAGCAGGTCAGGAAGTTGCGGGGGCTGCTGCGGAAGGTAAGGCGGTAGGAGAGGCAAAGAAGTGAGCCTCAGATCTGACATTCTGATTGAATGGCCGTATGGCGAGAAACTTGATCTGGTGTGTTCCTGTGCTTTTGATTGGCTTAAGCGGGTGCGGCGAAGGCTACCGAGAGTTGACGCTCACCGAGCTTCAGCCGCTCTACGTTTCAGTTCCTAGTGCGCCGTTGCCCGATTTGACCTCATCGCCTTTGGGTGAAAACTACGTCCCCAGCGGAACGGTGATGGACTGGAAAGCCAGCGCACCTCTCAAAATTTACAGCGACATCAACAGGCACGGTCAACCTGAGGAAGCTGCCGGAACAATTTCACCTGTGGGCACTTTAAGCATTCAAGAACATCTACTCCTAAGGGCAGAGGCTCCACGCGCCCTTTCAAAAACGTTTGGGGCGCAGCAAACAGCCACCAATTACTGCGGCATCAACAACGTAAAGGCCAGCGGCGATCCTGAGGTGAGAAGCGCCAGCAGCTCTTATTCCTACTATCTGAAGGACATCGCGGAGCTGGCACAGAGCGCAAGTTCTCCCGCACTTCAACCTCAAACGTCTCCAATTGCCCAATATGGGCGCATTCAGTCAGCCGAACTGAATTCAGGCGAGTATGCCCAACTGATGTGGACACCCGAAGACGTCACTATAAAAGTGGAAACCGAGTGCATTCAGGGCACCGAACAGGTAAACGGTTCCCGGAATATCTCCCAGACCAAGATATTGATTAACCTCAAGCTCATTCGTGGTTGGAATGCCTTAATCAGAGAATATAGAAGTGAATTCACTGCACCCAACGGGGTTCATGTCAGCTCTGTTGTTTGGTCAGCCTTACCAGCAGAGAAATTAACGAGATGGAAGAAGTTTTAGGCCTATGCTTTTGCTCAAATGAAAGTCCTGATTATCGTAGCCACAGCGGGCGAAGCGGCGAGGCTGGCAGGCGTACCCGCACATGTGGTGGTCTGCGGTGTGGGCGCGGTGGCAGCGGCCCTGAGTACCCAGCAAGAGCTGATGCGCGAACCCTACGATTTAGCCGTCAGTGCGGGCATCGGCGGCGCGTACCCCGGCAGCGGATTACAGCCCGGCGACCTCGCCATTTCTAGCCTGATGGCACAGGCCGACTTGGGCGCTGTAGACGGTCTGCCGGGTCAGGAAACGTTTTTGTCTTTAGAAGAATTGGGCCTCAGCGTGCAGCCTGACCAGTCCTCCGATCAGCCTAACGGGGGGATATTTCCGGCATGGCACGGGGCACAGGCTCTGGCCGAACGCCTCCAGTATTCCGGGGTGCAACAGTCTGGCCTGCGCGTCGGCTACGGCCCCGCCCTCACGCTGTCCACGGTGACGGGCAGCTTGGCTGTGGCCCACGCCCTCGCCACCCGCTTTCCCGGTGCAGTGTGCGAAGGCATGGAAGGTGCAGGCGTGGCACACGCGGCCTTACGGTGGGGCGTGCCCGCGCTAGAAATACGCGGCATCAGCAACCCGGTGGGGCCGCGTGACCGGGCAAGCTGGACATTGGCCGAGGCATTGGCTGCGACGAGGCGGGGCGTGGAGGCATTGCTGGGGTGGTGAGTCAGCTAAAGCCGGTGCTTAACGTTTCCTTAGCGCTCTCATTTCTACCCTTTCTGAAGATGCAAAGCGAGCCTGCGGAGAACGACCCTGATCGCTCTGGCCGCTCGCCTGCACTGGGGGGACGAGATGCAATCTCAAACTCAACGGCTTCATGCCCTGACCAGCCTGAGATTTTTCGCCCCCCTGATCGTAGTGCTGTTCCATTTTGCGCCCTTCTTCACCTACCCACCCGGCATCAAGCAACTGATCGGCATGGGGCCAACTGGGGTCGCCTTCTTCTTTGTCCTCAGCGGTTTTATTTTGACGTACACCTATGCCGCCAAATTCAGCGGCAGCGTTAGCATCGGTCAAATCAAGTCGTTTTTGCAGGCCCGGTTCGCAAGGGTGTATCCCATGCATCTGTTCACATTGCTTGCCATTACGCCACTGACGTTATATTCCCTGACCCATGCCAGCGACCTGTTTTCCGCCCGCCAATTGGCCGAAAGTGGCTCAGCGGTAGGCGCATCATGGGTAAAAGAGGCGCTGTTGGTGCAGGTCTACAGTGTCGGTTCTACCAGCATCTGGAACTCGCCTGCTTGGAGTATCGCCTGCGAGACTTTCTTCTATCTTGCCTTCCCAGTCATTATCATACTTCTGGCACGGCTTTCACCCCGCGTCAATCTGTACGCCGTGATGATCGGTTTGGCGGCTGTTCAAATTGCTGTGCATATCTGGACGGTGCAGGTGCACTTGGCATCCACAGCACCAAGTCTAGACTTCGCCTTTACCTCGGCGTTGCTGCGGGTGTGGGAATTCATCATCGGCTGTGTATTGGGCGTGGCCTATTTGCGGGGGCGGGCAGGCGAACAGAAGTACACCTTAAGCACGCGGGGCCGTCATACCACCCTGCTGTTGGCGGGCGCGGCCATCGCAGGAGCGGGCGTCTTCAAATTTTTGGGCGAGCGCGGCAGCGCCGAACTGTGGCCCCGCATTCTGAATGAAACCATGCACGCTTATCTGGCCTACACGCTGCCTTTTGCCGCCATTATTTTTGCTTTCGCTTCAGGCCGCACCCTGTTGTCACGCCTGCTCGAACACAAAACGTTGGTTCTTCTCGGAGAGGCCAGTTATTCGCTGTACATCATCCATTGGGTTGTGTACAAGACGCTAGAACTACTGCGTGACGACGGTTATCCCGTGCCGCAGTGGGCCGCAGCTCTCGTGGTGGTAGGGTTGGTGGGCCTCAGCGTCATGACACTCAAGACTATCGAGATGCCCGCCCGCAACTGGCTGCGGCCCAAGCAACCATTCAAGACAAGACTGAATGTGCGGCCCACCTCTGCCGAGTAGCCCGCACATTCTGGTAATTTAAGCTGCACAGGAAATGGGCGGTAGGAGGGGCTTTTGCCGCAACCTACCGCCCACTGCCTACACCCTCAGTTCGGTTTCAAAAACAGGTTCTGCACGGGCGTAGGCGCAACGGGGAAGTTGACCTGCACATGCACGGTGGTTCCGGGGGGCGTTTGGGGATCCACGTTGATCCAGTGGCTTGCCAGCACAGGCGGATTGGGCTGGGGATCGATGGCCCGCACCAACACGCGGCCCTGAGCGGGCACGAAGACGCACCAGCCTTCGGGGGCAGCCGTAAAAGCACGCACGGGCAGCACGCTTTGCAGGGTCAGGTCGGTGGGGGTGGCCCAGTACTCGATGAGGAGGCTGGCCTGCTCACGGGTCAGGTCTTTTTCTTCGATATTGAGCTGGATTTCCACGCTGTCGCTCTGGCCGGGCACCAGATTCATCCAACCGGGAACCACGTAACGGCCACTACGGGCGCTCTTGAATTGTTGAGGGGCGGGATTGGTCATAGGGTCAGGGTAGCGCGGCCAGTCTTTCTAGGTCATCACACGGCCTAGCCGGGCTGGGGGCAGCACTTGGGGGTAACGCCGGTTTATTCGGCGGCGTTTTCGGTGGGCGTAGCGTTCTGGGCAGTGTGCAGCAGGGCACGCACGGCCACGTAACCCACCACGAAAAACAACAGCGGCACGAGGTTGATGTTCACTTCGGCGTCTTTTTCGGGGGTCAGGGCATTCTGGCGGCGAAATTTGATCATGCCCTACAGCCTACGCGCCCAACATGACCGGGAGGCTACACCGGGGCTTGAGCCAGCGTTGACGAATGGCCGTGGAACACTCTGGCCCGCTATTCCGGCCAACGGTGAAGGCCCGCATTGCACGGCTTGTCTAGGGGGAGTAGAACCGTTGCCGTGACCCTCTCCCCTGTGTCCATGATTGACGCCCCTTCCCAACCACCCCGCACCATGCGGGCGCTGAGTAAACAACATGCCCGCGAAGGCATCTGGATGATTGAAACCGACGTACCCACGCCCGGCCCCAACGATCTGCTGATTCGGGTCAAAAAGAGCAGTATTTGCGGCACCGACGTTCACATCTACAAATGGGACGAGTGGGCACAGCACACCATTCCCGTGCCGATGGTAGTGGGCCACGAATACGTGGGCGTGGTGGCGGGCATGGGCAGCGAAGTGCGCGGCTTCGCGGTGGGAGACCGGGTCAGTGGTGAGGGTCACGTCACCTGCGGACACTGCCGCAATTGCCGTGCAGGACGCCGCCACCTCTGCCGCAACACCCTCGGCGTGGGCGTGAACCGTCCGGGCAGCTTTGCCGAATATCTGGTGCTGCCTGCCTTCAACGCCTTCAAAATCCCCGACGATATTTCGGATGAAGTGGCGGCGATCTTTGATCCGTTCGGCAACGCCGTGCATACCGCCCTCAGCTTCGATCTGGTGGGCGAAGACGTGCTGATCACGGGCGCGGGGCCGATTGGGGTGATGGCCGCCGCCGTTGCCAAACACGCCGGAGCGCGGCAAGTGGTGGTCACCGACATCAACGATTACCGCCTAGACTTGGCCCGCAACATGGGCGCGACGCGGGCGGTAAACGTAGCCCGCGAAGACCTCTGGACGGTGGCGACCACCGAACTCGGCATGACCGAAGGCTTCGACGTGGGCTTAGAAATGAGCGGCAGCAGTCCAGCCTTTGCCCAAATGGTGAGCGTGATGAACAACGGCGGCAAAATCGCGCTGCTCGGCATTCCGGCAGGCCGCGTAGACATCGACTGGAACGCCGTCATCTTTAAGATGCTGACCATCAAGGGCATCTACGGGCGCGAGATGTTCGAGACGTGGTACAAGATGGCCGCCCTGATTCAATCGGGCCTAGACCTGACCCCGATCCTGACCCACCGCTTCGGTATAGACGACTTCCAGCAAGGCTTCGACGCCATGTTGGGCGGGCAGAGTGGAAAAGTGATTTTGGACTGGTAATGGTTTCCAATTCAGCCGCGCTCAAACCAATTCCAGCTTCAGCCGCTTGCCCAATACTTCGGCGGCCCGCTCCAAGGTACGCAGAGTAACGGCGTGGTTTTCGGGATCAAGTAGACGATCTACCGCAGAGCGGCTCGTCGCCATTCGGTGGGCCAATTGAGTCTTAGACAGGCCCGCACGCTGCATTTCTTGCTGCACTTGGAACGCGATGACGCGCTTGAGGGCCACCGCTTCGACCTCCACCAACAAGCCATCTTCCGCTAGAAAAGCATCGAAGTCGCTCCCTATATGTTGATTGCTCTCTTTCCCAGTCATCTTCCCTCCAGAAGTTTGAGGCGTTTGCGTGCGGTTTCCAGCTCGTTCAGCGGCGTTTTCTGGGATTTTTTAATAAAGCCGTGAAGCAACACCATTTGGTTGCCAATCACCGTAAAGATGACGCGGCCAATCCCGTCTTGCAGAGAACTCCGCACCTCCCACAAACCTTTTTCCAACTTACGGATGAGCGGCATCCCTAAAGGCCAGCCGAATTGCGCCGTTTTGATGTCCTTCCCTACCCTTCGGCGGTCTTCTCTGGGCAATACTTTAAGCCAATCGCGGACAGGTTCATTCTGGGCGGCTGTTTGAAAAAAACGGACGGCGAGAATAGGTTGCGGGCTGTTTTCTTCGACTGAATCGGTCACACAAAAGATAGTGTACCAAAAAAAGTACACTGATCGGGTAACCCATCCCCCAACACCCCTAGCCCACTTTTTCTGAGTGTGGTCATGTTAACCTGTGGGCTAAATGCTGGTGCTGTGGCGCTGGCTGTGAATCCCAAGATCACGCTTATCCAGCGCACCCACCGAAGAGGCCAAGAGACACTGATATGACTGCACAAACCGACTATTACGACTTGCTGGGCGTGTCCCGCACTGCCGCCCCCGACGAGATCAAGAGTGCTTACCGCAAGTTGGCGCTCAAATTCCATCCTGACCGCAACAAGGAAGCGGGCGCTGCCGAACAGTTCGCCCGCATCAACGAGGCCTACGCGGTGCTGTCGGACGGCGAAAAACGGGCGCACTACGACCGCTTTGGCAGTGCGCCAAGTAACGGCATGCCGGGGGGCGACCCGTTTGGCGGCATGGGCGGCGGCGGCATTGATCCGATGGATATTTTTGAGCAGCTCTTTGGCGGCGCGGTGGGTGGGCGCGGTGGACGGCGTGGCCCCGCACGCGGCGACGACCTAGAAACCGAAGCACACGTGACGCTGCTTCAGGCGCGGGCAGGCGACGAAATTGAGGTGGACGTAGACCGCCTGACCACCTGCGAACACTGCCAAGGCAACCGCAGCGAGCCGGGAGGCAAACCGCCCAAAACCTGCACCACCTGTAAGGGCGCGGGCGCGGTTCGGGCACAGGCACGCACCATTTTTGGCGTGGTAGACACCCAGCAGCCCTGCCCCACCTGCCGGGGCGAAGGCGTCCTGATCGAAGACCCCTGCACTGTTTGCCGGGGCCGGGGCCGCACCCTCAAGGCCGAAACCGTGAAGGTAAAATTGCCACGCGGCATAGACGAGGGCTACCGAATTCGCGTGTCGGGCATGGGCAACGAGGGGCCGGGGGGCAACGGCGACCTGTACGTGCACATAGAAATGGAGCGCCACGCCGAGCTGCGCCGCGAGCAAGAGCACCTGATCTATACCTCGCGCATTGGGTTTGCCAAGGCCGCGCTGGGCGGGCAAATTACCGTGCCTACGCTGGACGGCCCCCAAAACGTGGAGGTCAAGGCAGGCACACAACACGGCGAACTCTACCGCCTGCGTGGGCAAGGGCTGCCCCGCTTGCAGGGTGCAGGCAGCGGCGACCTGATCGTTGAATATGACGTGCAGGTGCCCAAACCCGCCCAACTGACGCCCGAAGCCCGCGAAGCGCTGCTGGCCTATGCCCGCGCTGTAGGCGACGAGGTGAACGAGAGGCCGGAAGGGTTTTTTGACAAGGTAGGGAAGATTTTTAGGGGGGAGTAGTTCCGATTTTGGGTTTTGCGCTCGCCCCCTGCGGGAGAGGGGCGCTCCAACGGAGCGGGGTGAGGGGGTGTCCGCGCGACACACCCGCCCAATGCAATGGCCGGAAGCCGTGAGCCACAAAACATGGATCGTGGAAAGGGACAACCTCCCCAACCACGATCCACGTTCCATTTGCCACGAACCATGACTTCTAGCCCTGTCACGCGGCGACGGACGGCCCCGGCCCGCCACTCACGGTATGCTGCCTGCGACAAGTTCTGGATATTCCCCGCTCCTTCTCTTCCCGCCTCCGGAGGATTTCACCGTGTCTCTGCTCCGATCCACCCACACTGACCGTATTGCCAGAAGCCACCGTGCGCCGCTGCTCGTGTTTGCAGGCCAGAGCAATCGCCCGCTGGCACAGGCCATTTGCGACAACCTCGGCGTGCCGCTGGGCAACAGCAAAACCGAGAAATTCACCAACGACAACATCATCGTGCATTACGAAGAATCGCTGCGTGAAGGCGATGTGTTTATCATCCAGACCTTCAGCACGCCCGTCAGCGACGCGATTATGGAACTGATGCTGATGATCGACGCCGCCAAAAGCGCCAGCGCAGGTCGCGTGACCGCCGTGATTCCGTATTACAGTTACGCCCGCAGCGACAAAAAAGACAGCCCCCGCATCTCCATCGCGGGCCGTTTGGTGGCCGATTTGCTTCAGGAAGCGGGCGCAGACCGGATTTTGATGATGACGCTGCATTCTCCGCAGGTTCACGGGTTTTTCAAGGTACCCGTGGATCACCTCTCGGCAGATATCGTGCTGACGCAGCACTTCAAAAACTGCGTGCCCAACGCCCATGAAGGCGTGGTACTGGCCCCCGACGCAGGCAGCATCAAGCGGGCGTCTCAGATTGCCCGCCGCCTCGATTCCGGCCTCGCCATGATCGACAAAGAGCGCATCAGCGACACCGAAGTCCGGCCCCGCGCCCTGATCGGGGAAGTGGAAGGCAAAACCGTGTTCATCGTGGACGACGAGATCAGCACGGCGGGCAGCCTTGTGGAAACGGTGAATATCTGCCGCAGCATGGGCGCAAAAGACGTGTATGTGGCGGTGACGCACGGCGTCTACACCGGCCCCGCCATAGAACGAATCGCCGCGCTGGACGTGACGCAGGTGGCAAGTACCAACACAGTGCTGGTGCCCGAAAGCAAGATTCTGGCAGCAGGCGGCAAATTGGCCGTGCTGGACGTTGCGCCGCTGTTTGCCAACGCGATTGCCAATATTCATAGCGGGGAAAGTGTGAGTACGTTGTTCGAGTAGGAGGGCGGGTGGTAGAACGTGGATCGTGGACAGGGAAAACCCCCAAACCACGATCCACGTTCTACATGCCACCTTCCAAATCGTATTCTCCGCGTGCCAGTGCCTCCCGGACTTGCTGCACCAGCCGCGTTTGCTCGGGCCAAAAGAGGGGCTGCGCGGCGTCTAGCGGATGCCATTCCAGCCGGAAGCCGGGCTCTAGCGGTGGCTGGCCCACTTCACCTGTGATGCCGAGGCTGTAGCGCGTGACTTGCCACAGCGTCTGGGCGTAATTCAGGCGTTCTAGCGTACCCAAGTCGGCCACCACGCGCACGGCGTACAGTCCGGCTTCCTCTCGCAGTTCCCGCATCAGCGCCTGCTCATGCGTTTCGCCCACTTCTACGCCACCTTTGGGCAATTGCGGATACTCGCCGGGTTCGATGACCACCGCGAGGAGCCAGCCGGAATCGCTGCGCTTCAGCACGACTGCGCCCACGCTGGCCCGCTCGGGAATGGCTAGGGGGCGGGTGTAGAAAGTGGTGTCTGGCGGGGGGAGTTTCATGGGGCTGGGTCTCCGGGTGCCTTGGCTAAGGGTCTAGGGTCTGAGGGTCTAAGGAAGGGCAATCGCTTCGCTCACAGCGTCACCAACCCGTGCGGCGTTTCCAGCAAGGCCGCCAACTCCGGCTGAGGCGCTTCATACACCTCGACTTCTCCGGCAAAATGAACAGCGTCCAGCCAAGCACGCAGGCGGTCTGGGTCAGGTGTGCCTAGCCGCAGCGAGGCCAAGCGAACGCCCACATCCGGCAGGCGCGTGGGCGGGGGCGGCGTGTGCCACACGATCAGGCTGGGTTGTACGCCACCGCCCGGCAAACGGCCATCTGCGGGCACGGTCAGCGCCCAGCGGTTCTCGCCGCGTGAGAGTTCCAAAACCTCGGAACTTGCGGGCAAGGCAGGCACCCTCGCCACCCAATGAATCAGCGCCGGGCCATTCTCTAGCTTGTCTTGCAGTTCGGGCGTATCCAGCCCAAACCAGCGCGGGCGAGAAGGTGCGGGGGCGTGCGGATTCACAGCGATGACTTCGAGGTAAGCGTCCGGCCCCAGCGACAGCAGCGCATTGTGCGTGCCGAACTGGGCATGTTCGCCGCCGGGAGAAAGGGCCACACCCAAGCGTCCTTCCAACCACGCCTGACCCTCTTGAAACGTGCGGGCGGCGATGACCAGATGATCTAAAGAGGCAACGTGCGGAGGCATAGGCCGAGGATAGAGCGCACAGCTTCCGGCTCTAGCTCCCGCGTGGTCTGCTCATTGCTGCCAAGTCGCCCAGCACGATGGCCGCCGCCTTTTCGCCGCTTTCCATCGCGCCCTGAATGCCGCTCATAGAGGTCAGTTCGGAGGCCAGCAGCACGCCGGGGAGCGCCGTAGCATGACCGGACAAATGGGCGGCGTACCCGGCAGATTGGGGATATTGGGCGTGTTCTATTCGCTCTATGTGCAGCGTGCGGAGGGTGCGTGCGTCGGCCTCGCCGTACCACACGACCAACTCTGCGCGTACCTGTGCGTCTAACTCATCATCCCCAACTTCTTGGCGGCCCAACACCGTCGCAATCAGCAGATGTTGACCTTCCGGCGCACGCCCCGGCACCGCCTGACTGATCCAGTGGGCGTTGTTGATCCAGCCCGCTTCGGCATTCAGCAGCAGGCGAGGTTGCGGGTCTATAGGGTGTGGCGCGGCGTAATGCAGATACGCGCTGCCGAGGCTGCCGCGTGCGATATTGCCGCCCAAGAGTGTTTGGGCCGTGTTCGGATCGGTGGCGACGATCACGTTCCGGGCTTCCAGATCGCCCGCAGTGGTCGCCACGCTGACCATATCCGGGTGGGCAGTCAGACGGGTCACGCGCACGCCGAGGGTCACGTCTACACCCTGCGCCAACTGCGCCGGAATTTGGCCCATGCCTGCGCGTGGCACGGCAATTTGGCCGTCCATCAGCATACGGAAGTAGTAGCGGAACAGCCGGGCCGAGGTAGACAGGTCGCGCCGCAGGAACACCCCGCCGAAGAATGGGCGAAAGAACCGGTCAAGGGCCGCCTCTGAAAAGCCGTGCCGCCGCAAATAATCTTGGGTGGATTCGTCGGGGCCGTTGAGAAGCGCGTGAATAGGGGGCGTGCGGAGTTGCGCGGCCAGTTTTGCCACCCGCAATTTGTCGGGCAGGGGCAACACCCGCGTGGTCACGCTCGACACCAAGCTGGCCGGATCGCGGATCGGGTCGCCCAGCACATCGGCCCGCGCCCCGCGCCGCACCACCGCCGCCGGGGGAATGGGCACCAAGTCCAGCGCTTCTAGGTTCAGCTGCCGCCGCACCGCCGGATAAGCCGTGAACAACACCTGAAATCCGGCGTCCAGCGTAAAGCCTTCCAGTTGGCGCGAACGCACCCGCCCGCCCACTTCCGCGCCCGATTCCAGCACCCGCACGCGCCGCCCCGCCCGCGTCAGCACCCGCGCCGCCGTGAGGCCCGCCAAGCCCGCCCCAATCACCAAAACATCTTGCATAGGGGCAGACTAATGCAGAAGCGGGAGCAAACAAGCAATGCCAAGCAGGCAATTCAGCGCGGCTGCACACCTTCAAGGCTGTCGAGTTGCTCGCTCAGCACACCACCATTGAGCAAATGCGCGGTCAGCACGCCCGCCAACCAAGGCAAACTGTCAGCGGGCAGGGCAGTCGGGGCGAACCAACCCACTTCCGAGGTCTGCTCCAAAGGCAGAGGTTCGCCGCTCCATTCGCCTGCTAGATACAGAAAATCTGTGCCCTGCACGCCGCCCACGTCATAGCGACTGACCCCCAAAAACCTCACAGTCGCCGCGTCTACCCGCAGGCCCATTTCTTCCCAGATTTCGCGGGCGGCGGCGTCGGCCAAGGCTTCGCCACGTTCGACTCGGCCACCCGGCAAGCCCCACAGCCCCGCGCCGTAGCCGGTGCCGTCGCGCCGTCCGAGCAGCACGCGGCCCTGAGTATCTTGCACAATCAGCCAAACCACGAGGTTGAAGGGAGCGGGAAGGGTCATGGGGACATGATGGGGGCTGGGGGGGCAAAAATTCCGTCCTGAACGAGAGTATTATACTAGGAATGAAGCCGTTTTTTTACTTTCTGCTGTCTGGAGTTCTGTGTAGTGGTTCAGGATCAGCAGCTTCAACCTTGGAACAAGCCCAAGTAAGGGCGGCAACCTGTGCTTACGCTCTTATGAAACTTAGTTATGGATATAAGGGCTTCCCAAAAGTTACTAAACGTTCTCAAATTTCTCTCAACTCCACAAGATCAGATACTGATTACACCAGCCAAATCATTTTCTCGGACTTTAAGAATCTGTCTTACACGGTCAACGTTGCAATTGATAATACAAGATGGGTTGCCATAGCTGCATATTGGCCTTTGAAGCAGGTTGAGGCGCAGTTCTATTTATCTGATAGCTTTTCAAAAAATTCAATCATAGCATTAGACAATAGGAGCATGATATATCTAGGCGCGTGCAGAAGAGCTATAACAGGATTTTTTGGCATGAATTCTGAACTGCCAGATATTTTTTCCTGCAATAGTCCAAGTATTTTAGGCAAAGACACTATAGATTATACCTATACTCCTCGTACCGAAATAATTTTTGACCCGAAGCCTGATTATTTTAATCACATCATTAGAATTCAGACCCAAGACAATAGATGGTTTGTATCTTCAGTTATAAAGGCATCAACGGGGCATTATCTCAATGTGGTTCAGCAAAGCAAATGACACAATGTGGACAGAGAATTATTTGCAGCCTGAAGCGGTACTTCTTTTGACTTGTCTGACACAACATTTCCCTAGTTATCGATATAATCTCAGACAGAGTATCTATAACCGCTTTCCTTAGCCAACATCTGCGCTACACTCTCTCCTGTCGTCACCGGGGGTGCCCTTCATTGGAGGGCTGAGACATACCCCAGGAACCTGATCCGGGTCATTCCGGCGGAGGGAGCGTGATGCGCGGAACGCTTGCCCAGTGCTACTTACCCAGTGCGGCCCCGTTCCGTGTGCCCTGCATCGTCAGGGAAACGCCCCCCTTCCTGACGCGAAGGGGCTTTTTTATGCGAATTAAGCGAGCAATGATCATTGTAGGACTCCTGTTGGGCAGCACAGCAGCGGCCCAAACGACTCTCACCGTCATCTCTCACGACAGTTTCGAGGTAGACAAAGCGTTGGTGGCGGCCTTTGAGAAAGCCAATGCGGCCCGCGTGCGCTTTGTGAAAGCGGGCGATGCGGGCGAACTGCTGAACCGCCTGATCCTGACCCGCCGTGCGCCGCTGGCCGATGTGGTGTACGGGCTAGATAACAGCCTGTTGCCGCGTGCCCGCACCGCCGGGGTGCTGGACGCCTACCGCTCGCCCGCACTGAAAGCCGTACCCGCCGCCTACCGCATGGAGGAGGCCAACGGCACAACCTTGCTGAATACGGTGGATTACGGCTTCGTGGCCTTCAACTATGATCGGGCTTGGTTCCAGAAAGCGGGGCTGACTCTCCCCAAAACGTTGGACGACTTGAAGAATCCAACCTATGCCAAATTGACCGTAGTGCCGTCTCCCGCGACTTCTAGCCCCGGTTTGGCCTTCCTGCTGGCGAGCGTGAACCAGTACGGCGAGGCGGGCGCGTGGAACTGGTGGCGCACCGCCCGCGCTGGCGGCATGAAAGTCACGCGGGGTTGGTCAGATGCGTACTACAAGGAATTTACGCGTAACGGGGGTAAGTTTCCCATTGTCCTCAGCTATGCCAGCAGTCCCGCCGCCGAGGTGTTTTATGCCGAGGGATTCAATCCGGCCAAATTGCCCCAACAGTCGCCTACCGGAAATCTATTTTTGCCCGGAAGCACCTTCTTGCAACTGGAAGGCGTGGGCGTGCTGAAGGGAGCCAAGCAGCCCGCACTGGCCCGCAAATTCGCAGACTTCATGCTGTCGGGGGGCGTGCAGGACGATATTCCCACCCGGATGTGGATTTACCCGGCGGTGGCAGGCACGGCGCTGAATCCGGTGTTCAAGTTCGCCGAGCAGCCTAAGCCCGCGCCCATCAAACCCGCGTTGCTCGCCAATTCGCAACGGCTGGTCGACGGCTGGGTGACGAACGTTTTGCGGCGCTGAGTGGCGCGGTTCAAGACCTTCCTGCTGGCCCTCCTGCCCCTCACCTTCATGGCTCTGCTGCTGGCGCTTCCGCTGGGGCGCACGCTGGCCGAGGGCGGGGTGAATTTGGGCGTGTGGCGCGATCCGTATTTTTTGGGACGCCTCGGCTGGACGCTGGGGCAGGCGCTGGGCACGGCGGCGGTGGCGCTGGCGGTGGGCGGGCCGCTGGCCTACCTGCTGTCCCGCTGGGACGTGCCGGGGCGGGCGGCCTTTCTGCGTTTCCTGCTGCTGCCGTTCGTGACGCCCACGCTGGTGGCCGTACTGGGCCTCACCGCACTCTTGGGGCCGCAGGGTTGGCTGACCCGACTCACCGGGATTGACCTGAGCGACGGCCCCGGCCTGCTACTGCTGGGCAACCTCTTTTTCAATCTGCCCGTGATGATTCGGCTGGCGCACGCGGGATTTTCACGGGTGCCGCCTCATTTTATCGGCGCGGCGCGTTCGCTGGGGGCGTCGGGGTGGAAGGCGGCTTGGACGGTGGCGCTGCCCTTGGCCCTACCCGGACTGGCCGCCGGATTCATCTTGGTGTTCTTGTATTCGGCCCTCAGCTTCGGCCTGCCACTTACGCTGGGCGGCGAGCAGTACAGCACGCTGGAAGTCGAGATCTACACCCTGACCGCTTACCAACTGCGCCTGCCGGAAGCCTCGGCCCTGATCGTGGGCCAACTGCTGCTGACGGGCGCGGCGACGTGGGCGTATGTGGCCCTGACACGCGGGGGCGCGGGCGTGGCGGCTGGGCGGGGGCTGCCCTCTGCACGCGGCGGCTCACGGGCGCTGATTTGGGTGCTGATGGGCGGCGTATCACTGGTCTGCTTTGGGCCTCTGCTGGCTGTGGTAGCCCGCAGCGTGCTGACCTCTAGTGGCCTCAGTTTCAGCGCGTGGCAGGCCGTTCTCAGCAATCCTGAGACTTGGACTCTGGTAGGGAATACCCTTCGCTTCGGCGTGTTGGCCCTGATCGGCGCGGTCACACTCGGCGGCCTACACGCCTTTGCTGCTTGGCGAGCGCGGGGGCCAGTTTCCCGTGTGCTGGACGGCCTCTCGCTGCTGCCGCTGATGGTGTCTCCGGTCAGTCTGGCGGTGGGCTACCTGCTGGCGTATCCGGCGCTGTCGGCCACCTTGCCCATGCTGATAGGGGCCTATACGTTGCTGGGGATGCCGCTGGTGACGCGTAGTTTGCTTCCGGCGCTCCGTGCCTTGCCGCCGCGCACGCTTGAAGCTGCCCGGACACTCGGTGCAGGCGGCTGGACAGTGTGGCGCACAGTCACATTTCCGCTCACGCTTCCGGCCCTACGCGGCGGCGCGGCCTTGGCCCTCGCTACTGTATTGGGTGAGTTCGGGGCCACGTTGGTGTTGACCCGCCCGGAGTGGGCCACCCTCAGCACGGGTCTGTATGACCGCTTGGGCCGCCCCGGAGAGCGCAACCTGACTGAAGCCTGTGCGCTGGCAACGCTGCTGCTCCTGCTGGCGGTGCTGGCTTTTACGCTGCTGGACGGCGGGGAAGGGGAAGTGACGTGAGGGAAGGTGGCGTGGGACGTGGAAAGGGGTCTAAGGGTCTAGGGTCTGAGGGTCTAAGAAAAGACCAAAAGCTCAACTTCAAGTCGTTGCCCTCGCCCCTTGTGGGAGAGGGAAAGTGAGCGCAGCGATTGCCCTGCTTAGACCCTTAGACTTTTCCCCCACCCAGACAGGCACAATAGGCAACGTGCGCCCCACCGTCCCATTCCTACTGGCCTGCGCTCTAGCTTCTTCTCCGGCTGCTTCCTCGGCTGCGGCGGCCATCGTTTGGCCCGATCCCCCCGAGCTGACGCCGCTGACCTGTGTAGAACCGGCGGCAAACGGCGCGCCCGTGCAGCTTGCGCCTACTTCGGCGCTTCCGGTGGGAGTGTCGGGGCGGGTGGCGTTTTCGGCCATTGTGTTCGGCCCAGACGGGCAACCCCTGCGGGAGATGGCCTTAGGCGACGTGGACGCCCTGCACCCGCTGGCGAGTACCTTCAAACCGTTGGTGGTGGAAGCCGTGCTGCGCGACATAGACGCCGGAAAATTGAAGCTGAACACCTTGCTGGAAACCACACCGGGGCGGCGGTCTATCGAGTCCTATCCGGCGGGCGAAAACAGCATTGCCACGCTCGCCAAACGCGCCCTCGTTCCCAGCGACAACACCGCCAGCGACCTGCTTCATCTGACCGCTGGCGTGAGCCGGGTGGCGCGGGAGGTGCATGACCGCAGCCCATGTACCAGCGTGCTGCACACCACCAAGGCGATGTGGGCGTTGCAATCGGGCCTGTTGCCAGACGTGTTGCCGAACGCGGTGCAGGACGCGCCCACGTATGCCGCCCTACCCTTCAGTACCCGGCTGGACTTGGCGCGGCTGGCGGTCATGGGAGCGCAACGCTTGACCGGGCCACAGGTAGAAGCCGCGCTGGACGTGTATTTTAAGGGGCCAAGTTACACCCCCGACATGGAATTGGGCGTTCAGAACACCTCGACCGCCCGCGCTTTTGCCCGCTTGCAAGCTCAGGTGTTGCCGGGAGCCACCCTGAACCCCGCCTCCCGCGCCCTGTTTCGCGGCTGGCTGTCGGACAAAGAGAGTTGTTGCAAGGCCAAAACTCCGACTTTTAAACCTGCATTCTGGGGCGTGAAATCGGGCAGCGGCTGGCGAATGCTGACCATGAGCGGCGCGGCGACCCTGAAAGATGGCCGAACCGTTGGGTACGCGCTGCTGATAGACGGAGCCGACCCGCAAGTGGCCGAAGAAACCGAACGGTGGCTGCGCCCGCTGGCCGTCTGGATAGACGCGCAACTGCTGAGGCTGACGCGGTGAAGAATTCCGCTCTGAACGCCCAAAACCTCAGCAAACGGTATGGCGGCCCACAAGGGATACAGGGCGGTGTGCAGGCCGCCCAAAACGTATCGCTGAGCGTGGGGGCGGGCGAAACGGTGGCGCTGCTGGGGCCGAGTGGCTGCGGCAAAAGCACGGTGCTGCGGATGATCGCGGGGCTGGAAGTGCCTGATTCCGGCATGGTACAAGTCGGCGGGCGGGACGTGACGGCCCTGCCCCCCGAAGCGCGGCACATCGGGTTGGTGTTTCAGGACTACGCCTTGTTTCCCCATTTGAGCGTGCTGGACAATGTGGCTTACGGCCCCCGCGTGCGCGGCCTGCCCCGGCCCCAAGCTTGGGCACAGGCGCGGGAAGCGTTGGCGCTCGTGAATCTGGCCGAATTGGGGGGCCGCCGCGTGACCGAACTCAGCGGCGGGCAGGCGCAGCGGGTGGCACTGGCCCGCGCCCTCGCCACTGCCTCTCCCCTATTGCTGCTGGACGAACCCCTCAGCAACCTCGATGAACGCCTGCGGGCCGAGTTGCGCAGCGACTTGCGGGCGTTGTTTGCGCGGGTGGGCGCGGGCGTGCTGCTGGTCACGCACGATCAGCGCGAGGCGTTGGCATTGGCAGGGCGCGTGGCGGTGATGCGGGCGGGCCAGATTGTGCAGCAGGGCGCGGCGCAGCACGTATTCGAGCATCCGGCGACGGCATGGGTAGCGGCCTTTTTGGGCCATACGAACCTCTGGCCGCAACCGGGCGGCGTGTGTCTGCTGGTGCCCGAACAGGCCGTAACTGTGGGCGAAGGTGAGCCTTATTTAGTCATGGCCCGCCAGCCGAACGATTCCGGCGAAACCGTGACGCTAGCGCACCCACGCGGCCCCCTCACGCTGAGCCTCAGCGCCCGCGAAAGCTTACAGATTGTGGACGGACGGGTGCGGGTGCGGGTGGATGAGGGGCAGATTCAGACCGTGCCAGATGACCGGGAAGCTGTGCTAGAAGTGCGGCCATGATCGCTTGGATTCTGGTGGGAGGCCGCCTGACGCCGACGCCCATGCTGGCAGCGTTGCCCCGGCCCGCGCTGGTGGTGGCCGCCGATGGAGGCGCACGGCACGCGGCGGCGCTGGGCGTAACGGTAGACGTGTGGGTGGGCGATTTCGACAGTTCCGAGGGCGTACAGGTGAGCGCCCCACGCGAGGTTCACCCGGCGGCCAAAGACGAAACCGATGCAGAGTTGGCGGTGCGGATGGCCCTAAAACGCGGCGCGACGGCGCTGGTGTTTGTCGGCGCATTCGGCGGGCGCTTTGACCATACGGCGGCCCTGATGCTGGGCGGCATTCGGCGGGCGCGTGAAGGCTGGCCCGTGACTCTTACCAGCGGCGACGAATGGGGCTGGCCGCTACTGCCCGCCTCTCCGGTTGCGCTGGAGTTGGAAGCAGAGTTGACCCTCAGCGTGCTGGCCTTCTCCGATTTACGCGGCCTGAGCCTGAGCGGGGTGCGCTGGCCCCTCAGCCGCGCCGATGTGCCGCTGGGCAGCGGGTGGACGGTCAGCAACGAAACCACTGGAGAGACTGTGACCGCCACGCTGGAAGACGGCTGGGCGCTGGTGACGGTGTTGGTAGGCGGGGCAGAAATGGTGGGGGATTGAGGTGAGGGCTATGGGCCATGAACTGCAAAAAAGATGACCCCGCCCTTCAATTCGGCGGGGCCATTCTGATGTTTGAGACGGCGCAAGATCAAAAGCTGAATTACTGATTTTTACTCAGCTTGGAAGGCGAACCCCCCCGTTGCTGGCGCAACGCCCCCCCTTAGACTTGCAACGCCCCCCTTAGAGGGGAGGACAAGGGCGCTTTTTCGCTCCCCTTGAGGGGGGCTAGCTGCGAAGCAGACTGGGGGGTTCACACGCCATCGTCAACGCTAAATTCTTGCCAGCCTGCTTGGCAACCGGTAGACGTTGCTGAACCATGCAGGCATCAAATTCACGTCTACTCTGCCCTCAATTCACCGCACACGCCGCCACGCCTGCACGGGTGGCCCGTGTGTACTTACAACCGTAATTGGGATCAGCCACGACATTTGGCGTGGTCACGTCGTCGCCCGCAGGTTTCACGCCCGTTTTCTCCCACGTCACCAGATCGGTGAAGGCCTCCACGAGTTCGGCGGCATTGAATTCGCAGTGTCCGGCAGCGCGAACGGCCCGCTGCACCAGTCGGTCTCCGTTTCCGGCAGCCAGCGCCGCAGCCCGGTATTTTTGCTGGTGGGCAAAGGGCACGTAAAAATCCCCGAGCGTATGCACCGTCAGCACAGGCACGCTGAATTCTCCGTTGATGCGGGGCAACCAGCGCACCGCGTCGGCGCGGGCCGGGTTGGGATCGGTGTCGCCCTTCACACGCAGAATGCTGGCATTGAAGGCGGTTTCGGCGGCTGTGGGAGTCGCGCCCGCCGTCCAGCGGTAAGACACATTTGTGTTGTCGTACAGGTTGCGGGGCAAGATTCCGGTCACGGTGCCGTCTGCGCCGCCAGTGCCCAACACGGCGCTTTGCCAAGTGGCGCTGTGGAATCCGAGTTCAAACACGGGGCGGTCTCCGCCGGTCAGGTTGCGGGCGATTTCGCGCAGTTTTGCACCTTGCACGCTGTTTTCTTGCCACTGTGCGCCTTCGATGCTGCTAAACAGGGCCGCTTTGATGTCGGGCAGCAAGGTCTGGTAGTCGGTTTGGGGAAAGGTGCGGGGGCCAAAGCCCGCGAGTTGCGCTGCCGCCAGCGTGTAATCGCCAAGCCACTGAAACTCGTATTCTTCGTCCATGACGCCGCAGAGGGGCAGCGACGCGGCGTAGGTGGTCTTGTTTTTGGCGCTGGCCTGCGTTTCCTTTTCTACGGCGGCTCCGGCCACATGCCCGCCCATGCTGACGCCCATGATCAGCGTTTTGCTGGGCGCGGCGTGCTTGCCAGCAGTCAGGCTGACAAAGGCGTTGGCAAGGGCATTGGTGTCTTCGACGCCCGCCTGCACGTCGTAATAGTTGGCGCTGTAGCTGCTGGCCGCCCACGCGTAGCCCTGAGACAGCAAAAAGGGCCGCAGTGACGGAGCCTGCACCCGCAACTCTGCGCCCGTACCCGCGTAGCCGTGCGCGTACATCACGAGTTGGCCGTTCCAGTTGGCCGGAACTTCGATGGCGTAGCTGGCCTCGCCCCGAATTCCGGCGTATTTGCCCTGATACAGCGCCGCACCGGGAGTCGCGGTCAGGGTGGGCACCACAGCGGTAAAGGTGCGGGTGTTTTGGGTGCGGGTTTCGGGGGCAGGCGCGACAACTGGAGTTTGAGTACAGGCCGACAGCGTGAGGGCCGAGAGCAGCAGGGCAGTGCCGGAGCGCCTAGACCCGGAAGTCATAGATAGGGAGCGGGCAGTCAAGAAGACAGAACGGATCATAAGGAACCTCCGCAAGAGTGCAGTAAAACCCGCACATCTAGGTTGTGATGGTTCGCAGAGTGTAGCGCACGGCAGCAACCCAGTCCAGCAATGCAGTCCAGTCGGGAACCTTCCTCATGTTCGGCCCGTACTTAGAGGGCATGAGACGAAAAGGCATAGGATGTGGCTGCTTGGGCTGTGGCGGCGGCACGCTGTTGGTGCTAGCCCTGCTAGGAGCGGCGGCGTGGTTTTTGGTCATTCAGCCCGCACGCAGCTTTTTGGCGAGTTGGCAAGGCGCACCCGCGCAAACGCAAACTGGAACGGGCACTTCTGGGACGACGATTACGCCGCCGCCCTCATCCGGCACCGCGACGACGGTGAACACAGCCACCCCGCTGACCAAAGCCGACGTGCAAAAGTTCGTGCGAATCCGGCGCGACGTGCGGGGCGCACTGGGCAGCAGCTTTACGGGCCTGCAAACCGTGTGGACAGACGTGCAGAACGGCGCGACACCCAACATTTTGCAAGTCGTGAATATCTTGCGTGAAGTGGGCGGCAGCGTAGGCGCGGCCCGCACCGCACAGAACGCAGCATTGGCCCGCGAAGGCATGAGCGCCGAACGCTACGCCGCCGTGCGGAACGACGTGAACCGCGCCCTCGGCGTACCGAGCGTGGATTTTGCACAGGCCGCCGCCGCGCTGCAACAGGGCCGCTTGCCCGATCTGAACACCACCGTGCAGACCGCAGACCCGCAGGCACAGGCGTTGGTCAATCCCTTCAAGACCGAACTCCTGACGACAGCGGCGGTGGGATTGCTGGGGTTGTAAGTCTACAAACAAAACTCGGTTCAATCACGGGCTGGACGGACTGGAGAAGATTTCAGCCGTCCAGTTCTTTCGTGTGGCTGACCCATTCCAGACCGCTGAGGCTTATGCTGAAGCCGTTCTTCTCCCTCACAATTTCAGCGCCCCAGCATATTCCAGCCCTTTGCCCGCTCAAGGAGTCTCTATGTTGCCTGCCCCTGTGTTGCCTAGCTTCGTGTTGCCCATTCGCCGCGCCGCCCTACCCCTGACTACCCTCCTGATCGGCACAGCCTTTGCCGCCGCTGCCCTCAAACCCTTTTCACTGGACATAGAAAACGCCTCGGGCAGCGAGGAATACACCATTTCGGGCAAGGCTCCGGCCACGTACAAGGCCGACAATTTTTTTGGGAATCTGGAAGACAGCGGACGCAAGATCAGCATGAAGTTTCGGGCGGCAACCACACTGGTGACCTATGACGTATCTGCGCCGCGCAAAGTTCTGCAGAGTGTGAAAACCCCGGCGCGGCAAGTGGCGATTCTGGATACAGTGGGCAATTCCAGCTTTTCTGACCGCTACCACGTGGGCATGACGGTGGCCGCCAAGGGGATGCCGGGGCGCTTTATTTTCTGCGAGGCCAGCACCAACACGCTGCAACTGGTGTACGAAGCGATTGCCATCTGCGATTCGCTGAGCATGAAGAAGAAAAACTAGAGGCCCGCGCACCAAACCGCCCCCGATCTCACCCCAGTTCACCCCCCATTCAGACTGTCTGTCTGCTCGCCGCACGTCTCATCAGGGTTCGGTAAGGTGTGCCGTATGACGGCGAATCCTGAGATTCTCTCCACTCCTTCTTCTCAAGCGGCCAAGACAACGCAGTCCGAAGCCCTATTTGCGCGGGCGCAGGCGGTCACTCCGGGCGGCGTGAACAGTCCGGTGCGGGCCTTCCGCAGCGTGGGCGGCACACCACGTTTTATCGCGCGGGCCAACGGAGCCATTCTCACCGATGCAGACGGCAACGACTACATCGACCATATCGGTTCGTGGGGGCCGATGATCTTGGGCCACAACCTGCCCGCCGTGCGCGAAGCCGTGATAGAGGCGTTGGCGGGCGGCACCAGCTTCGGCGCTCCGGGTGAGCGGGAAGTGTTGCTGGGCGAGGCGGTGACGCGCATTACAGGTGTTGATCGCGTGCGTTTTGTGAACAGCGGCACAGAAGCCACCATGAGCGCCCTGCGTCTGGCACGGGGTTTTACGGGGCGCAAGTACATTCTGAAGTTTCGCGGCAACTATCACGGGCACGCCGATGGACTGCTAGTAGAAGCAGGCAGCGGCCTGATGACAGACGCGGTTGCAGACGGCGGCCAACTGAACCGCCAAGGCTTAGGCCAAGCCGCCCCCAGCAGCGCGGGGGTGCCGGAAGAGTACGCGGCTCTCACGTTGGTCAGCGAATACAACGACCCCGCCGCGCTGGACGCCCTGATGACGGCACGCGGGCACGAGATCGCCGCAGTGATTTTCGAGCCGGTGGTAGGCAACGCTGGCGTGCTGATTCCCACCCCCGAATTTTTGGACGCCCTGCACCGCGTTCAGACGGCGGGTGTGCTGCTCATTGCCGATGAGGTCATGACCGGATTCCGCCTAAGCCTGCGCGGGGCCACCGGGCTGCTGAGGCTGCGGCCCGACCTGACCTGCTGGGGCAAAATCATCGGCGGCGGGCTGCCAGTGGGCGCATACGGCGGGCGGGCGGAGGTGATGAACTTCGTGTCTCCGCAAGGCCTGGTGTATCAGGCCGGAACCCTGAGCGGCAACCCACTGGCGATGGCAGCAGGGTTGGCGATGCTGGGCGCACTGGAAGCCGATCCCGGCGTGTACGAGCGCCTAAATACCTACACGGCGCAGTTGGCGGAAGGCCTGAAAGCTGGGGCGACAGCGGCAGGCGTGCCCATCAGCGTGAACCAGATCGGCTCCATGCTCACGGCCTTTCACAGCAGCGCCCCGCACGGCAGTATCCGCACGTACACCGACGCCGCCCGCAGCGACACCGCCGCCTTCGCAGGCTGGTTTCAGGGCATGCTGGCACGCGGGATTTACTGGGCACCGTCGCAATTCGAGAGCATTTTTGTGAGTGCCGCCCACACCGACGCGCACCTGAACGCCACGCTGGACGCCGCTGCACAGGCCTACGCCGCCCTGACGGTACGAGGAGAACAATGACCCTACTGACCACCCCCGCTGACGTGATTCGCGTGCTGACCGAACACAAGACCATTGCCGTCATCGGGTTTCACCGCGACACCATGAAGCCCGCTCATTACGTGCCCGAATACATGCACCGTCAGGGCTACAGCGTCATTCCAGTAAATCCGTCGCTGGCGGCGCGGGGCGAGAGCTTTTTTGGGCAAAAGGCCGTATTCACGCTGGCCGAAATTGCCACGCCTGTAGATGTGGTGGAAGTTTTCCGGCGCAGCGACAAGGTGCATGACCATCTGGCCGATATTCTGGCGATGAACCCGCTGCCTAAAGTGGTGTGGCTACAACTGGGCATCCGCGACGACGCCACCGCGCAGGAACTCGCCGCACACGGCATAGACGTGATTCAAGACCGCTGCATGTTGGCCGATCACCGGGCGCTGCTTTGACCGCACACAATCCGGCCCCTGACTTGCTGATCATCGGCGCGGGCCTCGCGGGGCTGGTGTGTGCGCGGGACGCCCTAGGTGCGGGCCTGCGCGTGAAAGTGCTGGACAAATCCAAGGGTGTTTCAGGCCGCGCCGCCACCCGCCGCATTCAATTAGATGATGGCCGTGAAGCACGCCTAGATCACGGCGCACGCTTTTTTACGGCCCGTCATGACCGCACCAAAGCCTTCGCAGAAGCAGGCATCCGCGAAGGCTGGCTGAGCGAATGGACGCGCACGGTCAGCGAGTGGCAGGGCGGCGAGATTCACACGCCCGCAGACGGCCATCCCCGTTACGCGCCCGCCGAGGGCTTTAGCGCCATGGGCCGCGCCCTCGCACGCGGGCTGGACGTACAAACCAATACCGAAGTGACCAGTCTGGAACGCCGGGGGAAGGGTTGGCGCGTGCATACCCGCGACGGCGCAAGCTGGGAAACGCCCCGCCTGATCCTCAATTTGCCTGCCCCGCAAGTGGCCGCCTTGTTGGAAGACCACGAGATTGGCGACGCTGCCGAAGCAGTGGGCCGCGTGCGCTTCGATCCGTGCTGGGCGGTGGGCGTGGTGCTTGAACGCGATTTGATAGACCACACTTGGCCTGCACTGAAACTGACCGGGCACCCGGCGCTGGACTGGATTGCCCGCGAACACACCAAACGCGCCTCCGGCCACCCGCCCGCGCTGATGCTGCACGCCGGGGCCGAGTGGTCACGCACCAACTTGGAACGCCGCCCCGATGAGGTGTTGCCGGACTTGTTGGACGCTGCCGCTGAAGTGCTAGATCAAAAAATACTGGGCCAATCGTTACCTCACTTCCACGCCTTTGCCCACCGCTGGCGCTACGCCACCCCCACCGCCCGAGTACCCGAACCCTGCCACTGGGATGAGGCATTAAATATCGGCTGGTGCGGCGATTGGCTGACGCCCGATCCACACGGCCCGAGGGTAGAAGCGGCGCTGCTGAGTGGATGGCGCTTGGCGGCGAGGGTGAAAGAGTAGTTGTAGCTACGATTGTGCTACAGTCTAAGCTGTGGAGTTCGACTGGGATGAGGCCAACGAAGAGCACATTGGCCAGCATGATGTTGATGCAGCGGAAGCTGAAGAAGCACTCAGCGACCCAGACGCCACGCCCGCACACGCGCACCGGGGGCCAAGCGGCGACCCTCGCGGCGCAGTCGTCGGACAAACTGAAGATGGCCGCTATTTGTTCGTCGTGTTCATTGTTCGGGCCGGTTCCATCCGTGTCATTACTGCCCGCGACGCCACCCAGACAGAAAAAAGACGCTACCGTCAGCGGTAAGTGCCTGCCCACAGTGAGGTGAATATGTCTGAGCAACCCAATGACCTGAAGACCATCAACAGTGGAGACGAGATTCCAACCTTTTCCACGGAAGCGGAGGAGGCGCTGTTTTGGGCCACCCACGAAGCGGGCGACGGCCTCTTTGATGCGGCGGCACGAAGCGCTGACACGGCGGCACTGATGGACGCACTCCCCAAGCGCCCCCGCAGCAGTTCGGCCAAATCCAACCCAACCAGCTTGCGCCTCGGCACAGAGCTAGAGCGCCGCCTGCGCCATCTGGCCCAACTGAAAGGCACGAGCTATCAAACGCTGCTTAAAGAATTCGTGCTGGAGCGCGTATATGAAGAGGAAAAACGGCTGAACGTGATTTGAGGGCGGCGCTCCGTACCTCCCCCCTTGTCTACCCTCCCCCCGCGCCACCCTTCGCCCGACGCCTATGCTGAGCGCATGACTACGGCCAGCCTTTATGGGCGAATTATTCAGAGATTCGGGGAGCGACGCTTCCGGCTCTGAACTGCCGTGATGCCCTTCCCCGCCGATCTGGTGGGGATTTTTTTATGTTCAGACGATTGAGTTATGCACCTTAGGAGAACAGACATGATGCAGGCCAACGAATTCAAACCCGGAACCCTCGACGCGATGGATGTGCTGCGACTCGCGCTGACCAGCAAGGTGTACGGCGCGGCCATCGAAACGGCGCTCAGTGAGGCTCCGGGCCTGAGCAGGCGCACGGGCAACCGCGTCTTGCTGAAGCGGGAAGACCAGCAGCCCATCTTTTCCTTCAAGATTCGCGGCGCGTACAACAAGATGAGCCAACTGACGGCGGCGGAAGCGGCACGCGGCGTGATCTGCGCCTCGGCGGGCAACCACGCGCAGGGTGTGGCCTTTGCGGCGCAGGAACTCGGCATCCGCGCCGTCATCGTGATGCCCGCCACCACGCCCGACATCAAGGTGCAGGCGTGCAGGCAACGCGGGGCCGAAGTAGTGCTGCACGGCGACAGTTTCAGCGACGCGGAAGCCCATGCCTACGGCCTTCAGCAGGGTTCGGGGCTGACCTTCGTGCATCCTTACGACGATCCTTTGGTCTTGGCCGGACAGGGCACGGTGGCGCTGGAACTGCTGCGGCAACTGGACGCGCCGCACGGCTTCACGGTGTTCGTTCCGGTGGGCGGCGGCGGCCTGATCGCTGGAGTTTCCGGCGTGCTGAAGGCGCTGCGGCCCGACATCCGCATCGTGGGCGTGGAACCCGACGACAGCGACGCCATGTATCAGAGTCTTCAGGCAGGCGAGCGCGTGCGGCTGGACACGGTGGGCATTTTTGTGGACGGCGTGGCGGTCAAGCAGGTGGGCGCGTACACCTTCGACCTGACGCGGCGCTACGTGGACGACTGGGTGCGCGTAAACACCGACGAAGTCTGCGCCGCCATAAAAGACGTGTTCGACGACACCCGCGCCGTGATGGAACCTGCCGGAGCCTTGGCCGTAGCGGGCCTGAAAAAGTACGCCGCCGAACACGGGCTGCAAAAAGAGACGCTGGTGGCCCTGACCTGCGGCGCAAACGTGAACTTTGACCGCCTGCGCCATGTGGCCGAACGCGCCGAAATTGGCGAGCAGCGCGAAGCGATCTTGGCCGTGACCATCCCCGAACGCCCCGGCGCATTCCGGCAGTTCATCGAAGTGATCGGCGGGCGGGCCATCACCGAATTCAATTACCGCTATGCCCCCCGCACCGACGCCCAAATTTTTGTGGGCGTGCAACTGGCACAGGCTGGGCAGCGGCCCGCGCTGGTGCGCCAGCTGACCGATCTGGGCTACCCCGTGACCGATCTGACCGAAGACGAACTCGCCAAAGTGCATGTGCGCCACATGGTGGGAGGCCGCGCCCCCGAAGCCACCGACGAGCGCGTCTATTCCTTCACTTTCCCCGAACGCCCCGGCGCACTGCTGGAATTCCTGACCCACCTGCACGCGGGCTGGAATATCAGCCTGTTTCATTACCGCAATCACGGCAGCGCACATGGCCGGGTCTTGGCCGGAATACAGGTGCCAAACGCAGAAATGGACGCCTTCGCTACGTTCTTGGAGGGGTTAGGCTATCCGGCAGAGGACGCGACTCAGAACGCGGCGTACCGGTTGTTTTTGACTTGAGGGGCTGAGGCTGGTGGGGATTGGTCTAAGGGTTTGAGGAAGGGCAATCGCTGGCGCTCACTCACCCCCTCCCAACCTCCCCCCTCAAGGGTG
>NZ_SSNW01000044.1 GCF_004801315.1 Deinococcus sp. Arct2-2 | reverse complement strand
TTGTCCGGATTTCAACGTATGGCATTGACACGCCTTGCATACCGCGCTATATTGATATCAATAAAATGAGATCAGCCACCGTCCGAGAAGGGCGGATTTTTTATTGGCTTTTTTCTCTACTTGAGCCATAGCTCTGCTGACACATTCACACTTCGGGAAGCCCCCCAGCATCCCCCGCTGCGCTTTTCTGCCCCGCCCTTGCACCTCTACGGCAAATGCGGCTAGCATAGCGGGCGGTAAGGTCACGCAGTCTGCTGAGGCCCGCCGGAAGGGAGGTGATGACGTGCATTCCGAAACTCTGGACAACGAACCGCCCAGTTTGAACTTGACGCCATCCCACCCCACCGGAGGACGCTCATGCTTCCAGCTGTGCCCAACAACGCGCCACACACGATTTTTGTCTCAACCCACCGTACTTTTACAACCTCTGACCTAAGCTTTGGCGGCAGCCTATGCTGACCTACTACCGCTCTATCGGCGGCAAGCTGACCACTGCCGAGGGCTACAGCGATGGCTGCTGGATCAACGCCACCACGCCCACCCCCGAAGAATTGGCCCGGATTAGCCGCGAAACTGGGCTGGAACTTGATTACCTGTCGTATCCGCTTGACCCGGATGAACGCTCCCGCTTTGAGCGTGAAGACGGCCAACTGCTGATGATCATGCAGACCAGTTACCGCCTACCCGATGAGAGCGATATTCCTTACGACACCGTCCCACTCGGCATTTTGCATACCGATCATTGCCTAGTGACGGTGTGTGCGCTGGAAAATCCGGTGGTCAAGGACGTGATTAGTGGGTTGGTGCGGCGCGTGAGTACAGCCAAGAAAAACCGCCTGACCTTGCAGTTGTTCTTGCGCAATGCCCAGCGGTTTCTGATTGACGTGCGCCAAATTAATAAGCGCGTAGACCTGATCGAAGACAAACTGGAAAACTCGCAGCAAAACCGCGAACTGCTGAACTTGCTGAAACTGGAAAAGAGCCTCGTGTACTTTATGACTGGCCTGAAAGCCAACGAAGCCATGATGGAGCGTGTGAAGCGTGACCGAATCTTTGAAATGTACGAGGAAGATTCAGATTTGCTCGACGACGTGCTGATCGAAAATTTGCAGGCCATTGAAATGGCGAGTATTGCCAGCAACATTTTGACCAGCATGGCCGGAGCCTTTGCCAGCGTCATTTCCAACAATGTGAATCAGGTGGTGAAGGTGCTGACCGTCACGACCATTCTGGTGGCGATTCCGACGCTGGTGACCAGTATTTTCGGCATGAACGTGCCGATTCCTTTTGCCCAGAATCCGTATGGCATGTGGATCGTGCTGGGAATGGCACTGGCGCTGGCCTCCACACTGGCATTTTTATTCCACAAGCTGAAGGTGTTTTAGACCGTCAGGAACACTGTGGCCCGTATGAAACTGCGGGCCACATTCCCTACAATCTTTATTGCGTTGCGCCGTATCCACCCGAACAGGCTGCGCCGCGCTCCGGGGCCGTCGCGCCCTGTTCATACTTGTCCAAAAAGGCTTTCAGTCGGCTGTCGTCGGCCTTGTCTACCTTCACTTGTGCGCCCCACGCGCTCGCCACCACCGGGGAAGGCAAGTTGGGGTAGGGGCTGAGCAGCGTGTACGGCCTGCCGTCGACCAGTTTTTTCAGTTGATCTACCGAGGCGGCGTCTAGGTCAGGGCGGTAGGTGATCCAGACCGCGCCGTGTTCCATGCTGTGCACGGCGTATTCGTTGTAGAGGGGCTGGGCATACACGCTACAGTTTTGCCAGACGGCGTTGTGTGCGCCACCTGCGGGCGGGTTTTCGGCGTAGACCAGCGAGCCGCTGCGGTGATCGCCTGCCGAATAAGTGAAAGTTTTCAGCCCCTCTATTTCCCCGCCTCCACCTCCGCAGGCGGCAAGAGTGAGGGCGAGGGCGGGCAGCAGCAAGGTTAGGCGCGTGCGGTTCATTGGGCTACAGCCTAGCGGGTTCAAAGCACAACGGTGTGAAGGAACAGTCTGAGCGGCTGCTCTTTAACGCTTTGGCCCGGATGTGCCACCCTGAAGCCATGCTGGCCGCCCTGACCCAACCGATTATTTTTGTAGACACCGAAACGGGGGGCCGTGACCCGTCCCGTCACCCGCTGCTGACGGTGGGCTTGGTCACACTGACCCCGGAAGGTGAGATTACGCGGCCCTTGCATTTGCGCGTGCAGCACGAACACTACGACGTAGAGCCGGAAGCGATGGCGGTCAACGGTATAGACCTGACCGCCCACCACGCCGCCGCGCAACCACCCGAAGCCGTCGCAGAGGCCATCCGCGAGTATGCCGCCGAAGTAGGCCGCGTGATCTTGGGCGGCCACAATCTGCAATTCGATATCCGTTTTCTGGCCCCCCTGCTGCCCGATTTAGGCCGGGTCTTTCGGCGCGGGCGGGTGGATACCAAGTTGGTAGCGCAGTTTTTGCTGCACTCCGGGCATTTGCCGCGCAAAGTGGGCACGCCGTTAGATCAATTGGTCAAGCATTTTGGCCTGACTTACGCCGCCCACGACGCACTAGAAGACGCGACGGTAACGGCGCGGGTGTATGTGGAGTTGCTGAAACTGGTGACGGGGAAGGCGGGGTAAAGGTCTAAAGGTCGAGGGTCTAAGGTGCTGGGGCGGTGGCGTCGCTGAACTGCCCCCTCACCCCGCTGCTCTCGCAGCGCCCCTCTCCCACAAGGGGCGAGGGCAAAAGACAAGGGCGAGAATCTCGGTTTAGCTCCCTCACCCTTGAGGGTGGAGGGTGGGGAGGGGGTGAATGAGCACTGCGATTGCCCTTTTGCCCTGCCATAGACCCTTAGACCGCACTCCCACCCCGCGCCACAACCGCCAAAACCTACTCGCCGCCCGCACTCCGCCGCGTGTCCCGCGCCTCTGCGGTGGGCAGTCCGGGTGGCCTTCCCGCCGGGAACCCAGCCCCCAACAGGTCTACCGTGTCGTGGTCTGGCACGATGTCTCCCTTCAGGCCAAGCCCTTCCAGCACGGGAACGAAGACTTCCATCACGCTCAATTCCCCGTGAACCAGCCACACGTGGGGCCTCCCCGCCGTACTCAGGAAGGCCAGCAGATCATCCTGATCGGCGTGGGCGCTGAAGCCGCCGATGGTATGCACTTTGGCCCGCACCGCCACGTCTTCACCCATAATTCGCACCGACTCAGCGCCTTCCACGATCCGCCCGCCAAGGCTGCTGGGCGACTGGTAACTGACGATCACAAGGCTGGTGCTGGGCTTCCAGAGATGGTGCTTGAGGTGATGCTGAATGCGCCCGCCCGTCATCATGCCGTTGCCCGCCAAGATGATGGCGGGGCCGTCGTAGCGGTTGATGCGCTGCGATTCGGCGGCGGTAGGAACGACGTGCAGAGTGCTGGGCCGGAAGGGGTCTTCGCCGTTTTGCAAGGCCTCACGCACCGGCGGAATCAGTTCGTCGCCGTACTCGAAGTATTCGTGGGTGGCCCGCGCCGCCATCGGAGAATCCAGAAACACCGGAATACGCGGCACTTCTCCGGCGTCCATCAGTTCCTTGAGGGTGTACAAAATGGTCTGCGCCCGCTCTATGGCAAAACTGGGAATCAGAATTTTGCCGCCCAGCCGCACACTTTCGCGCAGCGCGTCTCTAAATTCAACAAGTGTATCGGCCCAAATACGGTGCGTCCGGTTGGCGTAGGTGGTTTCTATGACCACCGCATCGGCAGCGGGCGGCGGCGTAAAGTCCAGTTGTAGCCCGCTCTCGCGGTTGCCCAAATCGCCGCTCATGATCAGGCGGGCCTGCGCCGATTCGATGAGCAGGTAAGCGCTGCCCAGAATGTGCCCAGCCCGTTGCGGCGTAATGCGGATATCGGCCACCTGCAACGTCTGCCCAAATTCCAGTTGTGGGCGCAGCAACGCCACCGTGCGGTGAACGTCTTCTTCCTCGTACAGAGGCGGCGGCACTTCGTCTTCCCGGCCCTGCCTGCGGGCGCGGCGCACGTCTTGGCGGTAGCCTTCTACCTGTAGCCGCGCCGAGTCCAGCAGCACCGTTTCGGCCAGTGCGGCGGTGGGCGCAGTGCAGTACACCGGCCCCCGGAACCCCTGTTTGACCAAGATGGGCAGGCGGCCCACATGATCAAGGTGCGCGTGCGTCAGGATCACGGCGGCTAGGTCGCGTGGGTCGAAGGGGAAAGGTTCGCGGTTGCGGGCTTCTAGGTCTTCTCCGCCCTGAAACAGCCCGCAGTCGATCAGCAGTTGCCGCGTGCTGCCGCCCACCGCGTCCAGCGTCAGCAAGTGCATGCTGCCCGTAACTGTGCAGGCCGCCCCTAGACTTTGCATTTTCATAGGGCAAGTCTAGCGGCCCAGTCTGACCGTGCGTTCCGTCACACTTCCAACGGGCCTTTATGCGCCCTTCAGGTTTGGGCGGGTGTGCGGGTGTACGGTCAGGGCATGACTCAACCAGAAGCAACCAAGTCAACTCTCGGTTTTACCCGAATTGCCGTCGGCATTGACTTCTCGCCGTCTTCCGGTCACGCGCTGGAGGTGGCCCGCGCCCGTTTTCCCGGCGCAACTCTCCGCCTGCTGCACGTTACCGACGCCCGCGTGACTGCCACACCTGACCTGATGGGCGGCATGACTCCGGCCATGCCCGATCCCAGCCTGCTGCAAACGCTGGAACACGCCGACATGGGCCGCCTGAACGAACTGGTGATGGACGGCGAAGAAGCGGAGTTGTTGGTTGGAGACCCAGTGACGGGCTTGCTGGACGCCGCGCAGCATTGGGGCGCTGAGTTGTTGGTGGTTGGCACGCACGCCAAAGGCTCGCTAGAACACTTCTTCTTGGGGAGTACGGCAGAAAAGCTGGTGGCGCGGAGTCCTATTCCGGTGTTGACGGTTCGGCTGGGGCAGTGAAGATGAGGGCGGTTTCTGGAGTTTGTCCCACGTTGGATTCCCCCACCCCCCAGCCCCCGCCCCCACAGGGGTCAGGGGAGCTAACGTTGCACTAGGCAGGATTGATCTTGTCGCGTTTCAAGTCGGCTGAATCCCTCTCTAGAAGCGGAATCGCCAGCTCATTCCAAAATGGAATTGGCCCGCGCGTTGCACGCACGACGTCCTCACACGCAGTTCGGCGGGGACGCTGTGGGTGGCGGTGTCGGGGTGTTTGCTCCCTCACCCTTGAGGGGGACTCGCAGAGCTGCGGAGCAGTAGGTTGGGGAGGGGGTGAGTGAGCGAAGCGATTGCCGTTCAAGGTGACTCCTGCGGCGGATTCACCGGCAAAGTCGGCCTCACTGGAACTCCGGGAGGCGTTGCTGCTGGCGTTCCTGTCCCCGGCTCCCCGTCCTGAAACTCGCCCGTAATGGTTCCGCCATCGGCTTTGCGGGCCACGACTTCATTGCGGTCTAGGTCGTACAAGATCACTCCGGCACGCAACGTATCGCCGTTCTGCACACTCTCGGCAGGTTGTTCCGGTGTTCCGATCAGACGGGCCACATTCGCCGCGTCGTCATATTCCACGCGGCCTGCTTTGCTCACGCGCCCGCCTTTGCTGGTCAGCACCACGTTGCCCACCAGTATGGTTTTTTCATCGTCTACATCGACTTCTATGCGTTGGCTGCTGCCGGTTAGGGGGCCGTCATCGTTGGCGCGGGAAAAGGCAATCGGGCCGTCAATCCGGGCTATGCCGTCCGATTCGTCGTACACCAGCTTTTGCCCGGTCAATTCCGTTTTGCCCTGCGTCACCCGCACCGTGCCTTGTTTAGGCTTGGGCGTGGCTTCTACAGCGCACCGGCTCAGGCGGTCTGTTTTGCCTTCGGGCGGATTGTCTAGGAACCGTGCAGTTCCGGCACTGGCTTCAATGCGTCCGTCGCCGCCTTCCTCGCCTTCGGGCACATCCTTTTGGGTCACGAGAGCCAGCGGCACCCGAATAACGTTTTTGTCGATGAAAATCTGGATGCCGCCCGTGCCCGTTTCACTAAAAACCAGCAACGTCGGTGCGTCTTCCGGCTCATCGTCTTGGCGCGAGCAGATGGTAAAAATGCCCGTTGCGTCGGTGGTTCCGGTTCGCACGATTCGGATGCGGCGTTCCTTGCCGTCGTCGCCCTTGCGGATCAGTTCCAGCGTGGCGTTTTCAGCTTCGGCCTCGGCAGGGGGCGCGGCGGGGTCGGGAGTCGGGTTGGGAACAGGGGCAGCGGCAGGTGGGGTTTCGGTAGTCGTGGGGGGCGCGGGCGTCGGCTCGGTGACCTGCGCCTCCACATTCACGCCCCATGTCAGGGCGGCCCCCAGCATCAGGGTCAGGCCTAAGCCCACTGCCGGAAACCGTTTCATGGGCATCAGCTTACGGCCTTACTCGCCGCGCAGCTTGAACTGTTCGGCGGGAATCTTGTAAGTGCTGTTCAGGCCACGCACGCGGGCCAAATCGGTGCGCTGCTCTAGGTAGCCGCTGGCCGGAGCCTTCACGGTCACTTTGCTCTTGCTGTCCACGCTCACGGCGTTGCCCACCACGTAAGCCACATTCTTCTTATCGTCGTAAAACACGGCGTCTCCGGTGGTGGTCAGCGTGCCCTGCACCAGTTTCACGCCGCCGCGCACGTATAGGGTCTTGGCTTTGGTCAGCACGCGCACTTCTTGGCCGGTCATGACCAACGCTTTTTGGGTGCCTTTGGCGGCGCGGGTCAGGCTGGGGCTGCCTGTCAGTTGGGCCAGTTCGCGGTCTTCGTCAAAGATCAGCTTGGCGGCTTTGCCCGTTTGCGTGCCGTTGCTGAGGCCCACATTGCCCGTACTCGTCGATACGTTGTTGTCTACGTCTAGGCTCATCTGGCCTGCCGTAATGCTCACCGTATCGCCGTCTTCCTTGTTGGCAGGCTGAAAAGTGGCGCTGGCATTGCCGCTCAGCACGCCCTGCCCGGTGGATTCGCTGTAGGCCAGTGCCGTGCCCTTGGCGCTCAGGCGGCCCCGCGTGACCTGCACCGTACCCGTAAAGTTGGCGGTGCGCTTGCCCTTGGCTTCAATCAGCGCGGTTCCGGCGGGCGCGGCCAGCACCGCTTGGCTGGCCTGAATTTGCAGGGTACTCACGGTGGCTTTTACAGGGTTGCCACTGAAGGTCAGCGGCCCATTACGAAGGTCGCCACGTGGCCCACCCTGAATGGTAATGATGCGCTTGTTCGTGTCGGCCTGAGCCGCTGCCAGCGTGACTCCCAGCAGGCCCATCAGCAGGATATTGCGGTTTAGTTTGGCGGTCTTGAGGGTGAATTTAGTCATGGTGTAGCTCCTTAAGTGGGTTAGGGGCAAGATGAAAGGCTGGAATTAGAGTGGAACCCGTTTTCCATCCCGGCAAGTTTCAGTCGGGTCTAAACTGGCCGAGTAAGTGGAATTGTCGTTGTCAGAGTCTTCAACCACAAATTGAAAGCTCATACGGATTTTTGCTACACGCCCCGTAACATCCGGAGAGTCGATGACTGCAAGCGGCGCAGTGAAGCCATAGCCCTGCTCAATCTTCACGGGCTGGGCATTCCCAGTCAGGTCTATGTCGGCGCACTCTGCCACCAGCGTGATGCGGGCCTTCTGGGTGGTCATGTTGTCTTGGCTGTCTATGGTTAGGCTGGGGGCGGTCAGGGTGGCGTCCAGCGTCTCGCGCCCGGTATAAATGCCCGCTTTGTTTTTCTCGCGCAGCAGTCGTTTCCCGTCCGACAGCCCGCTGAGGCGCGTTTCGCCCGCTACAGGATCACTACTCACGTTGGCGGCGCGGAACCGCCACACCGCGCCCTCATCCCGCGCCGGATACAGCGACAGAGCCACGCCAGACAACTTGGCCCCCGTTCCGGCCCCAGCTTGGTTCCCGCTGGGCAAGAACGCGAAGATCAGCGCGAACAAGACCAGCGCCGTCAGCGTCCACAACCCGGCTCTTAACACGCAGGCACTCTACCGTCAGACCCTCATGAGAGTGGTGGGGCCAGCCTGACTGAGGGTGAGACTTAGGGGGTACGGATTCAAGTTGGAAGGCGAACCCCCTCGTCGCTGACGCAACGCCCCCCCTTAGAGGGGAGGACAAAAGCTGTTGCGCTCCCCTCAAGGGGGGCTGGCTGCGAACTGGTACAGCTCCGCAGGAGAGCAGACTGGGGGGTTTACACGCGACGTTGAAAGATACCCCCCACAACCCACTACCCTGTGCCCATGATCGACACCCACTGCCACCTCGACTACCTCGACGATCCCGCCTCGGCACGCGGCGAACTGGGCCTGACCGGACTGGTTTGTATCGGTGCGAGTGTGCAGCACGCCCGCAACGCCGTACAGCTGGCCGAAACCCTGCCCGGCGTGTGGGCCACAGTGGGTATTCATCCCGGCGACAGCGCCGAAGACTCGCCCGAAGCGCGGGCTGAACTGGAAGCCTTGGCCCTGCATCCCCGTGTGGTGGGCATAGGCGAAAGCGGGCTGGACGACTACTGGGACGACACGCAGCGGCCCGCGCAGATGGCGGCGTTCGAGTGGCAACTGGACTTGGCGCGGCGTGTGGGCAAGCCGCTGGTGATTCATACCCGCGACAAGGCCGGGGCCGAATCTGCCCATCTGGGCGTGATGGACATGCTGAGCAACTGGCCTGACGTGCCCGTGATTCTGCACTGTTTCAGCGGGCATGCGGGGCTGTTGCACTTTGGGCTGGAACGTGGCCCACACACCTACTTTGGTTTTGCGGGCAATACCACCTACAAAACGGCCCGCGAGATTCAGGCCGCTGCCCAGAGCATTCCGCTGGGCCAACTGCTGCTGGAGACTGACGCGCCGTTTCTGGCCCCAGTCCCCAAGCGTGGCAAGCCCAATCGCCCCGGCTACGTGCGCCACACGCTGGAATTCATAGCCGCTCTGCGTGGCCTAAACCCCGATGAACTGGAGCGTCTGACTGACGCGAACGCCGAGCGGGTGTATGGGATGTATGCCACCCCCTCCGCCGGATAGACTCCGGGCATTCTCCACAGCAGTTTCAATTCAACTCCAGCTCGGCAGAGGGTGTTCAAGATTCAGAGCTTTAGAGCCTTTCCCACTGACTACTCACCACTCACCACTTACCGTCTCCAAAGGAGTCCCCCCATGTTCGACGAATTTCAAGTCCATGACCTGCTGGCCCCCGATGAACGCCTGATCCGCCAGAGTGTGCGGGCCTACTGCGACGCCGAACTGATGCCCCAAATTGCCGAGTGGTGGGACAGTGGCGACCTGCCGGTAAAGGAATTGATGCAGCAGTTTGGCGGCATGGGCCTGCTGGGGCCGACCACACCCGAACAGTACGGCGGCGCGGGCGTCAGCTACAGCGCTTACGGCGCGATGATGTACGAGCTGGAGCGAGTCGACAGCGGCCTGCGGAGTGCCGCCAGCGTGCAGGGCAGCCTCGTCATGTTCCCCATTTTCACCTACGGCAACGATGAACAGCGCCAGAAGTATTTGCCCGGCCTCGCCAGCGGCGAACTGATCGGCTGCTTTGGCCTCACCGAACCCGACGGCGGCAGCGACCCCGGCGCGATGCGAACCCGTGCGCGGCTAGACGGGGGCGAGTACGTGCTGAACGGCTCCAAAATGTGGATCACCAATTCTCCGGCGGCAGACATTGCGGTGGTGTGGGCCAAAGACGACGAGGGTGTAATTCGCGGCTTTATCGTGCCCACCGACGCGCCGGGATTTCATGCCCCCAAAATTACCCGCAAGATGAGCCTGCGGGCCAGCGTGACCGGCGAAATCGTGCTGGAAGACTGCCGTATTCCGGCGGCCAACCTGCTTCCCGGCAGCGGCGGCCTGAAATCGCCCCTGTCCTGCCTGACCTCGGCCCGCTTTGGGATTGCTTGGGGCGCACTGGGCGCACTGGAAGCCGTGCTGCAAACCGCGCTGGACTACACGGGCAGCCGCACTACCTTCGGCAAACCCATTGCCGGACGCCAACTGGTGCAAGACAAACTGGTGCGTATGGCAACGGATCACAGCACTGGACTGCTGCTGGCATGGCGCTTGGGCCAACTGAAAGACGCAGGCCGCATGAACTTTGCACAAGTCAGTATGGCGAAGCGGAACAATGTCCGGGTGGCCCTGAACGGCGCTCGCCTTGCCCGCGAATTGCTGGGCGGCAACGGCATCACCACCGAATATCCGGTGATTCGCCACATGCTGAACCTAGAAACAGTGGACACCTACGAGGGCACGCACGACATTCATACCCTGATCGTGGGGCGGCATCTGACTGGGGTGGGGGCGCTGGAGTAGGGAGGGGGTGTGGGATGTAGGTTGTGGGCGGTAGGAACAGCTTTTCCCACATCCCACCGCCCCATTCACCACCACCCCCGCCGCTTGAAGTAATAAGCCAGCAACCCGCCCACCACCGCGAAACTGGCCCACGCCATCGCGTAGCCGTATTTCCACGGCAGCTCTGGCATATGCTGAAAATTCATGCCCCACACGCCCGCCAAGAAGGTCAGGGGCAAAAAGATCACGCTCACGGCGGTCAGGGTTCTCATGACCTCGTTCATGCGCTGGCTCTGCAAGTTCAGGTGCAGGTCAAGCAGACCCGTCAGGTAGTCTCGTAGGCCGTCCAAGTGGCTGCTGGCGCGGGTAAAGCTGTCTTGGGCATCGCGGTAGCGCACCAGATCGGCGGCGCTGCCGTTGGCGTGGCGGCCCAGCAAGGCGGCGGCTTCGCGGGCATCGGTGGCGAGGCGGCGGGCGTGGCTGATCAAGTGCTTGAGATCGAACACGTCCGACACGGGATTCTGGCGCTGATGCTTGAAGACCCGTTCTTCCAGCGCCTCCACCCGCAGTTCGAGTGAGTCGGCCAGCGTAAAAAACGTGTCGGCGGTGTGGTCAAGCAGCTCATACATGATTTCCTGCGGCGTGTTGATGTGTTCGCGGCCAATCATGTCCCACACGGCAGTCAGGGCGTGCGTGCCGTTGGTACTCAGTGTCAGGATGGCCTGCGGATACATAAAAATGCTCAGGCGCTCGGTGAAGTCGTCGGGGTCTTGGGGCTTGGCGAGGCTACGAATGGTAATAAACGTGTGTTCGGGGTACTGCTCGGCGCGGCTCCAGTGGCCCTTTTCCAGCGTATCTTCCAGCGCCAGTTTGTTGATGGGGAAGGCGTCCCGCAGCAGGGCTAGTTCATCCGGCGTCACGTCCTGCACATCCAGCCAGAGATCCTGTGTTTCTCCGGCCCACTCGAAAGGGCTGCCGTCCAGCCGCTTGGCTTGAATCATGAACGTAGGGTAGTGGAGTGTGGATCGCGCAACGTGGGGAAGACTGTCGGGGAAAGATAACCTTTGGTTGTGGCCCTGTCTTTTCCCACGATCCACATTCCACGTTCTACGATCCCTTACCCTATCCACCAATGAACACATGGGCTTGGGTGGCACTTGGCGGCGCGGTGGGCGCGGTGACCCGCTACGGCGTGGCATTGGCCTTCGCGCCGTTGGCCGCCCGCGCAGGCTTTCCGCTGGGCATTCTGGTCATCAATGTGCTGGGATCGTTCTTGCTGGGCCTCACGGTGGCTCTCGTCGGGCGCGGCGTGTGGCCCGAAGTGGCGCGGCTGGCGTTCGGAACAGGGGTGCTGGGCGCGTTTACCACCTTTAGCACGTTCAGCGTGGATGTAGACGGCTTGTTGGAGCGCGGGGCAGGCGGGGCAGCGGTGGCCTATGCAGTGGCTAGCGTGGTATTGGGCGTGCTGGCGGCAGTGGCGGGGCGGGTGTTGGGGGGCAGGCTGTAGGTTGGGGGGTAGGGAATATTGAGGTGGAAGGTGAACCCCCCCGTTGCTTCGCAACGCCCCCCCTTAGAGGTGGGGACTAAAAGCTGTTGCGCTCCCCTCTGAGGGGGGCTGGCTGCGAAGCAGACTGGGGGGTTCACACATAACGTCAACCTTGACGGCGTCCCAAACTTTCTTCCTTGACCAAAGCCCAGCTTAATCGGCCCCCACGCCTTTCCCACGTTCCACGATCCACTCACCACTTCCTGCCGCTGTACTCTAGCGGCACACATCATGACCGGACGCAAACGCCGCACCAAAGCCGAATCTACCCGCCCGCCCGAGCAGTTTCTCGACTTGGCCGACGTGCTGACCTACGTGGGTCAGGTCATCGCGCGGGGCGTACCGGGGGCGATTTGGGTGCGGGCCGAAATTGCCAGCCTCACGGATCGCCGCCACCTGTACATAGACCTCGTGCAACTGGGCGAGGAGGGCGAGATTGCCAAATGCCGCGCCACCATCTGGGCACGCGAACGCTTTGCGCTGGAAGGCAAATTTCGCCGCGCCACCGGAGGAACTTTCACGGCGGGCCTGAAAGTGCTGCTGTTCTGCACCGCCGAATTTCACCCGCAGTACGGCTTTTCGCTGAATGTACTGGATGTGTCGCCCGAATTTACGCTGGGTGACGCTGCCGTGCGGCTGGACGCCCTGCGGGAACAGTTGGTGCGCGAAGGCGTGTACGGCCTGAACCGCCTGCTGCCCGCGCCCACCGATTTTGGCCGCGTGGCCGTCGTCAGCCCGGAGGGAGCCGCTGGCTTGGGCGACTTCCGGCGCGAAACAGACCCACTGGAGGCCGCTGGCGTCGTGGAGTTCATCTATCTGGAAGCCACATTTCAGGGCCGGGACGCCTCGGGCAGCTTGATGCGGGCCATTGCACAGGCGCGGGCCGCCCACCTAGAGGCCCCGCTGGACGCGCTGGTGGTCATCCGGGGCGGCGGGGCCGTGACCGATCTGGCGTGGCTGAACGACTTGGACGTGACCCGTGCGTTGGCGACTTTTCCGGCTCCTGTTATAACTGGCTTGGGCCATGCCCGCGACGACACCTTGCCCGACGAAGTGGCCCATACCCGCACCGACACGCCCAGCAAGGCCGCCGCCCTGATCGTGGGCGTGGTGGCCGCCGCCGCTGCACAGGCACAGGAAGACGCCCGGAGTATTCGCGCCGCTGCCCGCGACATTCTGGTAGACGCTGCCGCCGCCGCAGAATGGGCGCTAGACCGCACCCGCACCGCCGCCCTGCGCCAAGCCGACGCCGCCCACGCCCACACCGACGCCCTGATGCGCCAAGCGTTGGGCCTCACACCCGCCCGCACGCTGCAACGCGGGTATGCGCTGGTACGCGACGCGGCAGGCCAGCCCATCACCCGCGCCGCCCAGATCGGCCCCAGCAAACGGCTGAGGCTGGAGTTTCAGGATGGGGAACGGGACGTGGTGAGTGGACCGTAGAACGTGGATCGTGGTGATGTGAGCTGGAGTTCTAGGGTTGTTGCAGAGATTAAGAACCAAGAACTCTGATGCCTACGCCCGCTCACTCTTTTCCTACGTTCCAACTTTACTCCCCCTCCGCAATCTCCCGGCCATCGTCGCTAATCCAGTCGCTCCACGATCCGGCGTAGAGGCGGTTGCTTGCGCCTAGCGGCACTCCCGCCAACTCGCGGGCCAGCAGATTAGGCGTGGCACTCACGCCGCTGCCGCAGTAGGTGATGGTGGGCGCACCCTCGGCGTTTAGGCGCTCGGCCTGCTCTGGCCCGCCCCGGAACGTGCCCGCCGGGGTCAGTGCGCCCGTCCAGTCGCGGTTCACGGCTCCGGGAATGTGTCCGGCTTTCTTGTCTATCGGCTCGGTTTCGCCCCGGTAGCGGGCCGGAGCGCGGGAATCTATGAGCAGCGTGGCGGCGTCGCGGGCCTGCACATCCTGCGCGGTGGCCACCAGTTCGGGGCGCACATGGGGTGTGAAGGTGGTAGGCGTGACGCCGAGTTCATCGGTGGTGGCCTCGCCGCCCGCCGCCAAATAGGCGGGCCAGCCGCCGTCCAGCACGTACACTTCAGCGTGCCCCAGCCAGCGCAGCAGCCACCACGCCCGCGCCGCGTAAAAGCCCTGCCCGGTGCTGGGATCGTCGTAGGCCACGACTATGCTGTCGTTTCCAATCCCCGCCGCGCCCAGCCACGCCGCCAAGTCCTGCGGGTCGGGCAGGGGATGACGGCCACCCGCGCCGTCCGGCTGCACCGGGCCGCTCAGGTCGGTTTCTAGGTCGGCATACACCGCGCCCGGAATATGGCCGCCCATGTAGGCAAAGCGCCCCACCAACGGGTCAGACAGGGCATAGCGGCAGTCCAGCACCCGCACATCAGGCAGATGCTCCAGCAACCACGCGGCAGACTTGAGGGGGGAGGGCAGGCCAGAAGCAGTCGCGGCGTCGCTCATGCCCGTTAGCCTACACCGGTGGGGACATAAGACAAAAACAAAAAATCCGCCCTGCTCGGACGGTGATAAGGAAAATATAGCGCGGTATGCAGGGGGTGTCAAGCCCATACGCCGCAGCCTGAAAACACCGTTCTGCACGTACATTCTGGCGGGGTATTTCTACACATCATGCATAAGCTGAAGCGGTCTACCCAAGCCCTTCCTTAGTTCTTTAGACCCTAGACCCTTAGACTCTTGCGCTCAGACGCCTTCCCCACAGCCCACAACTAAAAAAACACCCACCCCCAGCCGAAGCCGGAAGGTGGGCGGCACAGCAAGGCTTACAGGCCGAAGTAGACGCGGTTCTTGACGATGAATTCGGTTTCGCCGCCGGGCACGTCTTCTTCAGGGTAGATGGCGCTGACGGGGCAAGCGGGCACGCACGCGCCGCAGTCGATGCACTCGTCGGGGTGGATCAGGAATTGATCGCCCGCGTCGTAGATGCACTCTACGGGGCAAACTTCGGTGCAGGCGTTATCCTTTACACCAATGCAGGGGCTGACGATGACGTGGGGCATGCCAGACAGTATGCACAGCGCCGGGGAACCTGACAAGGGCAAAGCCCTCAGGAGAGTTGCACCGGACTAGTCAGGTTTTGTCCGTGCGGGCGCAAGAAAAGCCGAGCTTAGAGGTCAGGATTAAGAGGGAAAAGCAGTGGGGGGCGTGGTGTAAGACCAATTCAAAGCATTTGTCATCAAGAGATTTCCTTTATGACCGAGCAACGCGGGTTAATTTGGAAGAGCAACTCTAGAGGGCGGCCCCGAAATGCGCCTCTGCCAGTTGCAGGTCTTCATCTTTGTCGACATCGGTGCCGACTGCGGCGTGCGGCGTAATCAGGGCATGAACTGGGACGCCCAGCAGCGCGGCCACCTTAGCTTCCAGCCGCGCCACCGTCAGTTGTCCGGTCAGCAACCTCAGCAAAATGCCGGGGCCGATTAACCCTGCCAGTTTTAAGGGCGCTTTGCGGGCGGCCAGCACATCACGCAGGCGGGGCAGGAATTGGCCGATCAGGGCCGGATCGAGCATAAACAGGTTGCCACCCGTAAATGTGCCGTCCTTCAGGCGGGCATAGGTGCGCTTGACCCCCGGATAGGCCGCCTCGCAGACCTCACGGCGCACCACCGGATAGACCAAGGCCGCGTCGGTGGGTGCGCCGTCCAGCACGTCGCGCACCTGCTCTGCCGTCAGCAGTGGAATATCTGCCGTGACCACCAATACGCGCTCGCCTGCAGTGGCCGCCAGCGCCTCTACTCCGGCTTCTAGGTTGCCTAAGAGGGTGCCGTGATCGGTAACGCGCAGGGCAATCAGGGCGTCCATGTCGGGCGTGGTGGGGCCGACATACGCGATGCGCCCCACGCGCCCGCTGCCGTGCAGGGCACGCAACACATGCAGCGCCATCGGCTGGCCCGCCACCGGAATCAGCCCCTTCACCTTGACGCCGTGCGCCGCCGCAAAAGGATCGCCGGGATCGCCGCCGCCCAGCACCACGGCACTCCAGCGCACCGCTGCCGCTGTGCCCGCTTTGGCAGGCAGACCACTTGTTGACTGCTCAGGTTGACTCATTGGGCTTAAGGGTAGCAGGGAGCGGGCGAGGGGTCTGAACGGGTGTTTATATGGGGGGGCTTGGTAGGCTTGGTTTGAGGGTGGTTTGTCTAAGGGTCTAAAGGTCTAGGGTCTAAGGGGTTGGGGCGGGTGCATCGCTGAACTGCCCCCTCACCCCGCTGTTTCACAGCGCCCCTCTCCCGCAAGGGGCGAGGGCTACGAGCAAAGGCAGGGAACGTGGGCTTTTAGCTCCTCACCCTTGAGGGGGGAGGTTGGGAGGGGGTGAGTGAGCAACACGATTGCCCTACCCCGGCAAATATAACCGCGCCGTAAACCCCGCTTCAGGCGCACTCTCCAGCGTCAATGTTCCCCCGTGTAGCTCGGCGGCGCGGCGCACAATCGCCAGCCCCAGCCCGTGGCCTTCGCCGCTGCGGGCGGCGTCGGGGCGGTAGAAGGCTTCTCCGAGGCGGGCCAACACGTCTGCGCCCACGCCGGGGCCGTCATCCTGCACGGTCACGGTTGCGCCCCCGGCTTCGGCTTCCACGCGCACGGTAATGGTGGCTCCCGGCGCGTGCCGCACGGCGTTCATGGTCAGGTTCCAGATGGCTTGGCCCAGCAGCACCCGGTCTCCCTGCACCGACACGGGCGCGGGGGCCAGCAAATCCACGTCAGCTTCGGGCGAGAGTTCGCGGGCGCGGTCTACGGCGTCGGCGGCCAAATCGCGCAGAGGCACGGGCGCACGCCCCATCGCCTCGGCGTCACGGGCAAGCAGCAGCAGGTGATTGGTGAGGGTAGCGAGCCGGGTCATATCGGTTCCAACTTCGCGGAGTTCAGCGCGGTAGCGGGCGGCGTCGCGTTCGCGGGCCAGTGTGCCTTCTACTCGCGCCTGCACAGCCGCCAACGGACTGCGGAGGTCATGCGCGGCGGCCCGCAAAAATGCCTGTTCGCGTTCGCGGGCATCGGCCAAGCCTCCAAACGTGCCCTGCAAGGTCAGGGCCAGCCGCGCCAATTCGTCGCCCTGTCCGGCCCCCGGCACTGGCCGCCGCAAATCGCCCCCTGCGCCTATTTCACGCGCCGCACCTTCCAGCGCCCGCACAGGCCTCAGCAGTCGCCCCGCCACGCCCCAGCCCACCGCCAAAGACAGCAGCAGCGCGGCAGGCAACAGCCACGCCAACGCCCGCCCGAAGGCCCGCTGCGCCTCGGTCAGTGCTTGTGCGTCGGTGGCCACCGCCAGCGTGACATTCCCTTGCAGGTCACGCCCCGGCCCCCGCGCCCGCACGCCGCGCACGGCGATCAGTTGGTCGTTCAGGCGGTACAGGTTATCTTTCAGGTTCAGGGCCACGCCTGCCGGAAAGTTGGTCGTCTGGACTTGAGACACCACGCCAAACTGCACCGACACCAGCCGAAGTTCCAGATTCCGGGTCTGCGGATTGCCGTTGACAATTCGCTCCAAGTCGGCCACCGAGACTTCTACGACACCCAAACCCAGCGGCCCAGCGGCGCGGCCCAGTTCTCCTTCTACCCGCTCCTGCACGGCACTGACGGCACTCAGCAGGCGGTCTTGCTGGGAGCGCAAGAGGAACCCGTTGACCGCCACGTACAGCCCGCCCGCCACCAGCGCCACCGCGAGACCCGTTGCCAGCGCCGCCCAGAGTGCCAACCGCGCCCGCAGGGTGAGTGCGGGCCACTTTAAGGACATCTACGCCCCCTCACTTCTCCACCCGGTAGCCGCGCCCCCGCTCGCTGGAAATGGCCTCCTGCGCCAGCTTGCGCCGCACGTAGCGCACGTATACGTCTACGATGCGGGCCTCGCCCTCAAATTCTGGCCCCCACACGCGGTCTAGCAGTTCCTCGCGGGTAAACCAGCGTTCGGGGGCCAGCGCCAACACTTCGATCAGGGCATATTCGCGCCCAGTCACGGCCACTTCTTCGCCGTCCCATGTCACCGTGCGGGCCACCGTATCCACCACGCCGCGCCCCGCCGCAAACGCCAGCCTCGGCGCACCTTGCCCCCGCTCCCGGCGCGACAAGGCCCGCAGGGTTGCCAGCAATTCGGGCATGGCAAACGGCTTGACCAAGTAAGCATCGCCGCCCAAATCCAGCCCTTGCACCCTGTCTCCCAATTCGCCCCGCGCCGTCAGGAACAAGATGGCCGAATCCACCTCGGCCCCGCGCAGTTGCCGCGCTACCTCGAAGCCGTCTATTCCCGGCAGCATCACATCCAAAATCAGCAGGGAATAGTCGCCCAGCATGGCGGCCTCTAGACCCTCCGGCCCGCTCTGCGCCCAAGTGACCACATAACCTGCCTCGCGCAGCGCTTCCCGCGTCGGCTCGGCAATGCGGGGGTCGTCTTCTACGAGCAGCAGTCTCATCGGGTGGGCCTCATACGACACTCAGTGTAGGCGCGGCGGTTAGGGGTGGGTTAAGTGGGTGCAGTTTGCTGGCTTTATGGTCAGAAATACAATTGGAACGTGTAGGGTAAACCATGCGTTCAACATGGCTCCTCGCGGCACTTCTCCTGCCTCTGCTTTCGGCACCAGCCACCGCCGCCACCGTGCCTCTGCGCTCGCTCTTGGTCGGAGGAACGCAAAGCACCGGGTCTCTGACACTCGACAAAAACACGTTCTTGGTCAGCAAGTGCACAGGCGAAACGCGGGATTTGCTGCTTGGCGTCACTCAATTGTCTTTGGCAAAAGCGGGCCGAATAGACCAAGTTGCGGTGCTTGCCCAGCGCGAATACCTGACGCCCAAAGAACGCATGGCCTTCAACGGAGCTGTACTGAACGTGGCTTTTAAGTGCTTCAACCTCCGCACCGAACGCAAGGCCGCCATTCTGACTTGGCTGGATCGGCAAAACGCCTCGGCGCTCCGCAATGTCAGCGCCGAATTTGGCCCCATGATCCTAAATTTTGAGCGGCAACTGGAAGATGACGGCACATTCTGGACTTCAGTTTCTTTGTCTAGAAGCGGTGTTCCCGGCGTTTCACCGTGGATCAACTATTGCACCCCGTGAGACGACTGCACTCTTGCTGGCTTGTGGTTCTTGCGTTCACCACCGCCAGTTCTGCGCCTAGCCTCAGCCTTGCGCCTTCAGATCAGGCTTTGGCCCAACGCCTTATTTCCGCCTATCCAGCCTTCGACTTCCGGATTCAGGGCAATTCACTAGTCTGGAAAGACGGTACAGCGATGCCGTTGCAGCGCGTCGCCGCCCCTTCTTATATGGCGTTGCTCAACAAACCGGGGTTGCTGGATCAGCTTGACACGCCCTATCCCACTTGCCAGCCCCTCGGCACCCCCCAGCGCAATATTGACCCCGGACGCATCCGCCTCGAACCCCTCTTCCTCAAGATGTACGGCGGTTCTGCTGCCGAGGTAAGGAGGGATTTGGAAGCGGTGAACTGGTTTGGTCAAACACTGCAAGTCACGCGGATTAACGGCGCAGCGCAGTCGCTTCGGGCCATTGCCGCTGAACTGAGCAGACAGCCGGAATTGCGGAAATATCTGACGCCCAGTGCAGGAACATTTCTATGGCGCAAAGTGGCCGGAACGCCGCGCCTGAGCGTACATTCTTATGGGGCAGCCATAGACCTGAACACCGTCTTTTCGGACTATTGGCTATGGCGTGGGTACAAAGAAGGTCAGGCGGGAATTGTCTACCGAAATCGGCTGCCGCTTGCCATTGTCACAGCGTTCGAGAAACACGGTTGGGCGTGGGGTGGCCGCTGGTATCACTTCGACACCATGCATTTCGAGTACCGTCCTGAACTGGTTTTGGGCTGTGGGGGTCAACGCTGACTTTTACAGCTACCCGCCCAAGCTTCGCACCAACCCCCACACCACCAATCCCACCCCTACCACCAACGCCACGCCCAGCGCGGGCAGCAGCCAAGGCAGACGGTGTTGCAAGGCGGCACTGCGGGCGCGGGCGTCGTGCAGCACAGGCGCGGGCAGGCTGCGGGCGGCGAGGGCCAGAATCGTCGGCACGATCATCAGATCATCCCCCAGCCCCAGCAGAGGCGTCAGATCTGGCAGCAAATCCAGCGGGCTGACGGCGTAGATGATGGCAATCAGTGCGGCAGCTTTGGCGGGCAGCGGCGTGCGGCGGTCTGCGAGAGAAAACAGCAGCGCGAGGGCGTCACGCCAGATGGGACGAATGCGGGCAATCACGCCCACAGATACGGGGTTTGGTGACCGGAAGTTCCGTCTGCTATTCTACTGGGCAGTCGTGGCCGCCTTCAGGTGTGCCGCGCCGGAGGCCACAGCAATATGACTCGCGCAGGCGAGCCGTCGTGTACCGCGAGGACACGTTCAGGAACGGACACTGCAACCATCATCCAACATCTAGCCCCACACGGGTTGGCCCTGCCGCGTGCAGGGAGCGTTTCCTGCAAAGAAGCCATGTTGCCCCCCGATGTTTGCGACCCGTTCCGGCCTCCAGTCCGGTTCGGGGATGTTTGCGTGGCAGGCCGCCCCGATATGTGTTAAAGTCTTTGCTTGGTGATCTGCGCTGACTGGCGCGGATGGGCAGCACCCCCCCGGCAGCGTTCTGGGGCGGGGACAGCAGGAGGAACGACCAATGTTTGCAATTATTCAAACGGGCGGCAAGCAGTACCGCGTGCAGGAAGGCGACGTCTTGCGCGTTGAGAACCTGAAGGCAGATGCGGGCGACAAGATGGATCTCAAGCCCCTTTTCGTAGGCGGCGACAACGCCCTCTTCGGTGACGCCGTGAGCAATTTTACGGTGCAGGCTGAAGTCATGGCGCACGGACGCGGCGACAAAATCTACGTCCGTAAGTACAAGAGCGGCGTGCAGTACCGCAAGCGCACGGGCCACCGTCAGGGCTTTACGGCCATCAAAATTCTGGGCATCAAAGGGTAAGGTGAACTGAAATGGCACACAAAAAAGGTGTAGGTTCTTCCAAGAACGGACGTGACAGCCAGCCCAAGTACCTCGGCGTCAAGAAATTTGGCGGCGAGCAGGTCTTGGCCGGAAACATCCTCGTGCGTCAGCGCGGTACCAAGTTCAAGGCTGGCCCCAACGTGGGCATGGGCCGCGACCACACGTTGTTTGCACTGGAGCACGGCAAAGTCGTGTTCACCAACAAGGGCGCAACGGGCCGCTTCATCTCCATTGAAGTCGCCGCGCCCGAACTCGCTGCCGACTGAGATCAGGCACGAACACGCACGCCTTGCCGCACAGGTGGCAGGGCGTGCTTTGTTTGGACTGGGGAAAGAACTGTCTAAGGGTCTAGGGTCTAAGAGACTAAGCACACCTATCCTCCTGCCTTTCCTTAGACCCTCAGACTCTTTGACCCTTAGACGATCTTTTTCAGCACCAACAACCAGAGGTACACATGGCATTTCGTGACGTTTTAAATATTGAGGCAGCCGCCGGAAATGGCGGCGACGGGTCTATGAGCTTTCACCGCGCCAAATTTATGGAAAAGGGCGGCCCCGATGGTGGGCACGGCGGGCGCGGCGGCAGCATTATTTTGCGGGCCATTGAGGGCGTAGAAAGCCTAGAGCGGCTGGTGGGCAAGCGCAAATTTAAGGGGGCCAACGGCGCATACGGCGAAGGCCGACTCCGGCAGGGCGCAGACGGCGAAGACATTTACATCGAAGTTCCGGTAGGCACGACGGCGTTTGATGAAGACACCGGGCGCGTGATTGCCGATCTGGTGCGCGTGGGCCAAGAAAAAGTCATCGCACGCGGCGGCTTCGGCGGGCGCGGCAACTCGACGTTTGCCAGCAGCACTCGGCAGGCTCCCCGCTTTGCGGAGTTGGGAACGCCCGGCGAAAAGCGGCGTGTGCGCCTAGAACTGCGCTTGATTGCCGATGTGGGCCTCGTGGGGTATCCCAACGCGGGCAAATCGAGCCTCTTGGCCGCCATGTCGCGGGCCAATCCGGCCATCGCCGCCTATCCGTTTACCACCCTCTCCCCCATTTTGGGCGTCGTAGACCGCGTGGATACCGATGACCGCTTTACGATGGCCGACATTCCCGGCATCATCGAGGGAGCCAGCGAAGGCAAAGGGCTGGGGCTGGAGTTTCTGCGCCACATCAGCCGCACCCGCCTGCTGATCTACGTGCTGGACGTAACCCGCAACCCCATTGAGGAAATGCGGAGCCTGCAATCCGAGCTGCAAAGCTACGATCCGAGTTTGCTGGGCAACGTAGCCCTGATCGCACTGAACAAAGTGGAACTGGTAGAAGAAGACCTTGCCCAGATGGTGGAAGACGACCTGCTGGACTTTGGTCTGCCCATTTTGCGCGTGAGTGCCAAAGAGAAGATCGGCCTGACCGAACTGCGCGACAACGTGTTTGCCATGCTGCCTGACCGCGAACTGTGGGCGCAGCAAAACGCGCTGGAAATTGAGATTGAAGACGTTCGCGAAGAAGCCCTGACGGTGGTCTACCGCGAAGACGAGCCGACCAAACCCGGCGGCGAGTTCGAGCGCGTGTGGGAAGTGCGTGGCGGCGGCTTTGCCGAGAAGATCACCCGCTTTGCCCGTCACCTTGACGACGCCGCCGAGTACCTGTCGAACCTGTTTAAGCGTCAGGGCCTTTACCGGGCACTGAAACGGGCAGGCGCACGCGAAGGCGACACCGTGGAAATCGGCACCTTCCGATTCGAGTACTTCGACGACGATCAGCCCGGAGAGAAAGGAAGCTGAACACGGGGTAGAACGTGGAGAGTGGATCGTGGAACGTAGGGAAAACCTACGGACTGCGGTTCACTTTTTGTTGGGGGATGGAAAAATTAAAAGACGGATCGTGGAGCGTAGGCCATCACCTACACCATGATCCACGTTCCACCCACCACACTCTCCTAGTTCTTCGTGACAATCCGCACCGACAAAATCTCATCGGCTACGGCGTCGGCAATCGGCGTTTCCTGTCCGGTGCTGCTGTCGCTGGTGCGGGTCAGTTTGGGCAATACGTCGTCACCCGTCACGACTTTGCCGAAGATGGTGTGTTTGCCGTTCAGGTTTTCGGTGGGCGCGAACGTAATGAAAAACTGGCTGCCGTTGGTGGCGGGGCCGCTGTTCGCCATCGCCAGCAGTCCGGCGGCGTCGAAGGTGAGCGCGGTGCGGAACTCGTCGGCAAAGCTGTAGCCGGGGCCGCCCGTACCCCACTGTTCTTTTTTGGCGAGGTCTGTACTTTGCGGATCGCCCGACTGCGCCATGAAATCGTTCATGACACGGTGAAAACGAATGCCGTCGAAGTAGTGGTTGCGGGCCAGAAATACGAAGTTATTGACCGTGACGGGCGTCTGGGCCTCATACAAATCGGCCAGCACTTGGCCCCGATTGGTGTCTATCAGGGCAAAGTAGTTTTTGCCGTCTTGCAGGCTCAGGGCGGGTTCGCTCTTGAATTCGCGCACGGGTTTGTCGGTCAGGAACGGCACGAGCGTATAGCCAGTGGGAATCGCGCCAGCTTTGGTCACGGCGGGCGTGGTGGCGGCTGGGGGCGTGGTGGCCGGAGTTTCTGGCGTTTCCGTCGCCGTCTCTTCCGGCGTAGTGGTGGCGGCAGTGTCGTTTTTCGGACACGCGGTCAGGGTCAGGGCAAGGGTCAGCAGCAGGGCGGCCTGTTTCATAAGGTGCAGTCTAGCTGTTGGGCATAGGGTGAAACGGTGATTCAGGGTCATGGCCTCAGCGCCAACCTGACCGTCCGGCAAACCCGGAATCAAAGCAATCGGGCCGGGCGCTAGACTGCGGGGCGTGATCGTAACGATAGACGGCGTAGCCGCCAGTGGAAAATCGAGTGTGTCTTCGGGTGTGGCGCGGGCGCTGGGCATTCCGTATGTCAGCAGCGGCCTCTTGTACCGCGCCGCCACCCTGCTGGGGCTAGAAGCAGGTGTGGATTTGCACGACGCGCAGGTGTTATTGGCTCTGCTACACCAGCACGCGCCCCGGCTAGAGCCGCTGGCAGAAGGAAACCGCGTGTGGGCCGGAGAGCGCGAACTGACCGACGCCCTGCATTCCTCCCGCGTGGATGCGGGCGTGAGTGTGGTAGCTGTGCTGCCCGAGCTGCGGGCGTGGGTAGATGCCCAGTTGCGTGCCCTGCCCGAACCCTTCGTGGCCGAGGGGCGGGACATGGGCACCAATGTGTTTCCTCATGCTGGAGCCAAGTTTTACCTGACCGCCAGCCCCCGAATCCGCGCCGAGCGCCGTGCCCGCGAGCGCCCCGAAGACATTCCGGCCATAGAAGCCGCCCTGATTCGCCGCGATGCCAAAGACAGAATGCAGAGCGCACCCGCGCCCGACGCACAGGTGATCGACACCGGGCCGCTGACGCTGGACGGCGTGATTGGGGTGATTCTGGATGGGGTGGGGAAAGGCTCTTGATTCTTGCCTAAGTTGGGAACATTGAGGTGGAAGGTGAACCCCCCCGTTGCTGACGCAACGCCCCCCCTTAGAGGTGGGGATTAAAAGCTCTTGCGCTCCCCTTAAGGGGGGCTGGCTGCGAAGCAGACTGGGGGGTTCACCCACAATCCCCAGTAAAACAGCCCCCTACCTCAGCGTTTCGATCGGCCCCAACGCCACCACCGTCGGCGGAAACTCGGTGATGTTGTTGATGGGGCACAGGCGCAAGACCTCGCGCACATCGTCGGCGGTGACGCGGGTGTAGCGGTCGACGAGTTCGGACGTGGGGCTGGGGTAGCCGTGAGCCAGATGCTCCATGCCCAGCGTGAATAGGCGGCCATGTGGCGTTTCGGCCCGCAGCAAAGTGCCCACCGCCATTTTGCGGGACGCGCGGCGCACGGCGGTTTCGGTGATCAAGTCGGCGGCTCCGGCCAGCACCGTGCGGAAGCCGTCCAGCACCGCTTGGGCGCGGTCTGGGTCGCAGGAAAACCCGCCCTCGAAGGTGCCGATATCGCGGTATTCAAGGTGGGCCAAATCAGCGCCGTCGGCCAGCCCGGTATCCAGCAATGCCCAGTACAGCGCCCCGTTTTCGCCGCCGATCAGGTCGGCCAATACCACGGCGGCTTCCCGCAGCGGGTGGGTGGTGGGCAGCCCCGGCATGCTGAGGGCCAACTGCACCCGCGTCAGGCTGGGATCGTGTACCACACGCACCGTACCGGGATGAACCGGAGCCGGAAGCTGAGGCGTCGGCAAGGGCGCGGCAACGGGCCAGCCCCCCAATTCGGCCTCGGCCCATGCCAGCACCGATGCAGAGTCAAAGGCTCCCACTACTGCCAACGTGACCTGATTTGCGCCGTAGCGTTCGCGGTGGTTGCGGGCCAGCGCGTCACGGGTGAGGGCGCTGACCGTTTCTACCGTGCCCAACACGGGTTGCCCTAGCGGGTGCGCTCCCCAGTAGTCGGCCCGCAGTTCGTCTATCACGCGCACCGGCGGCTGTTCGGCGTACATGGCGATTTCTTCCAAAATCACGCCGCGCTCGGATTCCAGATCGCTCTGGCGCAGGGCCGGGCGCATCAGTTGGGTCAGGGTATCCAGCAGGGCGGGCGTGTACTCGGGCAGCGCGGCGGCGTGGTACACGGTGGCTTCCTCGCTGGTAAAGGCGTTGGCGTTGCCGCCCAGATCGTCCAGCCGCTCGTTCAGTTGCGCCGCGCTCAGGGCTTCTGAACCCTTAAACATCAGGTGTTCGATGAAGTGCGAAGCTCCCATCTCGGCGGGTGTTTCATCGCGTGCGCCCGTATTGACGAAGTATCCGGCGGCCACCGTTTGCGCGGCGGGGTCGGGTTCCAGCAGCAGGGTCAGGCCGGACGGTAATACGTGGAGTTGAGTAGCGGGAATAGATTCAGACATGGTTGACCTCTGCCGCTGCGGTTTCTTCAACTGCCACTGGCCCCAGCGTGACCGTCGTGGCCTGCCCAGCCGGATCGTAGCCCTCAAGGAAGGCGTTCACATCATCTAAGGTGAGGGCCGCGAGTTGCCCGCGCAGGTCGGCCACGCTGCGAATCCGCCCGAACACGGCCACATCCCGAGTGAGGCTGGTGGCACGTGCCCGTAGGCTCTCGGCCCCGAACACCACGCTGGCAGTCAGGCCCGTTTTGGCCCGCACGAATTCAGCTTCAGTTAACCCCTGCGGCAAGCGGCCCAGTTCGGCCAGCAGCACTTCTAGGGTTTCGGGGGCGCGGGCGGGCGTGCTTCCGGCATAAGTAGACAGGAAGCCTTGCCCGCCCAGCACCACCGGCGACGCGCTGACCGAGTACGCCAGCCCGCGTTCCTCGCGCACGGCATGGAATAGACGGCTGGCACTGCCGCCCGACAGCGCCGTAATCGCCAGTTGCCAGTGCAGCCAGTGCGGGTGCAGCGGCGCAATTCCCGGCGAACTGAGACTGATGTGGGTCTGCTCGCCGTCCTCGAAAGGCAGATGAGAGCGCAGACCGGGCAAGAAGCGGGCGGTTACGAGGTCGTTGCGGCCCGTGCGCCACTCGGCAAAGGTTCTCGCCATGAGTTCGTGTACCGCGTCTGGGTCGGCATCGGCCACCAAGCCCAGCACACTGCCGCTGCCGCCATAACGGGTCAGAAATTCGCGCAGACTGGCAGGCGTAATGGCCGCCAAGCCTTCAGGTGTACCGCTGGCGGGGTGGGCAAAGCCCGCGAATGGAGCCGCCGCCGCGCCGTCAAAGGCCACGCTGCGGGCCTGCACTGCCAACAAATCGGGCGGGCTGTCTTCCAGTCCCTCTAAGTCTTGGCGGGCCAAATCCAGCAACACGGCAAGTTCGGCGTCGGGCAGGTCGGGGCGCAGCAGCACATCGGCCAGCAGGGCAAGCGCACCGGGCAGGTCGGCATTCAGGCCGCTGACGCCGAAGCGGGTGGCTTCCGGCCCTACGCCCCCGCCCCGGCGCACGCCGAGGTCATCGAAGGCGTCTTGCAGGGCGCGGGCAGAGCGGCCCCCAGCGCCCTTAAACAGCCACTCTTCCAGCACGCCCGCCGAACCTTGAAAGCCTGCCGGATCATGTGCGCTGCCCACCGGAATCCGCAAATCGAGGGCAAACCCCGGCCCGGCCCGGCGCTCGTAGGCCACGCGCAGGCCATTGTCCAGCGTCCAGAGCCAGACCTGTGGCCCACTCTTATTCTGTGTTATCCCCGTCTGAATGTCAGGCGCGGCTGCCTTTCCTTCTGCGCCAGTCGTCATCGTAACTAGTCTACCGCCGCCGCGAAACCAAACACAGGGAACAGGCAACTTTAGAAGGACGCTTGCCTCATTTTTACCCGCCATGCTGAGAGCCTATGCGCCGTCTGCTCTCGTTCCTCGTGATTCTGGCTGTGCTGGGCGGGCTGGCCTACTTGCTGTGGCCCATCCTCAAAAATGCCAGCCGCTATTCGGCGCTGCTGTCTGCCCCCGCGCCCGTAGCCCGCAGCCTGCCTAATCCCCTTCCCGGTCAGCGCTTTGTAGATACGTGGGGCGGTGCACGCAGCCAGGGCCGCAAGCACGAAGGTGTCGATATTTTCGCGGCCCGCAACACACCGATCCGGGCCACCACACGCGGCATCGTAGTGAATGTGGGAGAAAACAGCTTGGGCGGGCGCACCGTGATGGTGCTCGGCCCCGGTGGTCAGCGGCACTATTACGCCCATCTGGAACGCTACGCCGACTTGAATGAGGGCGACTGGATTGAAGAAGGTGCAGTGGTGGGCTACGTGGGAGACAGCGGCAACGCCAAAGGCACGCCCCCACACGTGCATTACGGCATCTATGCGGGGGGCGGGGCCATCAATCCTTATCCGCTGCTGCGGCGGGAATGGGAAAAACGCTGAACGAAATCTGTTTTAGTCGGCGGCCTGCTGCCCCATCCACGGCAAATGGTGCTGAGGCGTGTCCACCAACGCCCCAAAGCGCAAATGCCGCTGGCAGATAAACCACATCTCGTCGCGGTCATTCGCCAGCACAAAGTAAGCGTCGCTGGTTTCGCTGGGATTGAACACGCCCAGCACGCGGTACAGGCGGTCTTCAGAAAAGCCACTTTCAAGTGGGCGGGGCATGGGTGCACGGGGGCCAGTCAGTTCCTGAATCCGCACAAACAGGTGGGGGTGAAAGGCGAGCATAGCCCTAGCCTGCCGCTCTCCCCGACACCAAAGCGCGTGAACTGACACATCTTCAAGGGACATTGAAGAAAGGGGCAACGGCGGTTAAACCTGTTGCCCCTCTCGATCATCAAACTCTAAAAATCAGGCGTCGGTGCCTAAGTTGTCCTTCGCCCACTGATAAAACTCGGGTTTGTAGAATTCCAGCCGAATCTTCTTATATTCTTTAGTGGAATACAGGATGGCGTGGTCTATTCCCTCGGCCACTTCGTCGTGAATGGCCTGAATCTTGCCAAACGCCTCTTCTTTGCTGCGCCCATGAACCATCGTGAAAATCGTGTAGGGCCACTCGGCGTAGGTGGGGCGCAAATAGCAGTGAGACACGGCCTTAAACTCGGCCATTCGTCGCCCGGTTTCGGCCACATCGTCTTGTGGCACGGCCCAGACGCCCATCGCGTTGAAGGTGAATCCAGCTTTCTGGTGACGGAACACGGCAGACACGCGGCGCAGGGCTCCGGCGGCCTTCATTTTCTCGGCGTGCGCGGCTACTTCCGCGATGCTCAGGCCCAGTGCGGCGCAGGCGTCGGCGTAGGGTTCCTCGGTCACGGGCAAATCTTTTTGAAATTCGGTGACGAACGCGCGGTCTAAATCAGTCACCGCGTAGCCGATGTTGCGCTGCTCGCTGGTGTACTGCGGCGCGGCTTTGGCGTTCCAGTCTTCCTTCCCGGTCATATCAAATTCCACGCCGATCTTGAACAGGTGCAGCGTGGGCATCAGCCGGGTCAGGCGTGCGCCGCTTTGCTCGTGCAGCTTTTGCACATGCGCTTCCAAATCACTTTCGGGCGGCACGGCAATCGTGTACCACAGGTTGAAGGAATGGTTGCGCTTGTAGTTGTGGCTGACGCCGGGATGCGCGTTCACGATTTCTGCGCCCGCGTCCAGTTGGTCTTCATCGTGGACGGCGGCCACCAAACTGCTTTGGTAGCCCAGTGTGCGCGTATCGAAAATGGCGCTGACTTGGCGCAGCACGCCTTCCGCTTTCACTTCGCGCAGGATGGCTAAGGCTTCGGCTTCGGTCAGGCCCACTTGCTCGGCCACCACCGCATACGGGCGCTGCACGATGGGAATATCGCGCTGGATGCGGTTCAGCAGTTGCTCACGCGGGGTGGGTTGGGTCGGCTCCGGTGTGGTTGAGTCCACAGAGGCAGGCGCGGCGAGAGGAGCAGTCATATGGCTCAAGATACGCCCGCCACAGGCGGCAAAACGTCCCCGAACGAGCGGTAAGGGAACGGCCCCGGCCCAAGCGTGTGCATCTGCTTAAGGCCGTAGAGATTCACCGACAACCCTTCAGTTTTAGGGCGCACAATACACAGCATGGTAACCGCACTCGTGATGGTTCAGGCCGAACGGCAACGCATTCAGGAGACCGCCGAGGCGCTTGCCAGCGTGCCCGGCGTGCGCGAGGTCTATTCGGTGACCGGAGAATGGGACATCGTGGCCGTGCTGCGCCTCGCCCGCTACGAAGACTTAGACAATGTAGTGACAGGCCATTTGCGGAAAGTCGACGGCATTGCCCGCACCCAAACCATGCTGGCCTTCCGCACCTACAGCGAAGATTTGTTGGATCAAGGCTTTGGCGTGGGCTTAGATGAAGGCCGGGCGGAAGAAAACAGCTAATTAAGGCACTTTTTATTGTGCCGAACGCCGTGAACCTGAGTGCGCGAACGCTCTGGGGCATTGTTGTTGCCAGACCGCCAGCTTGCCAAAACCATCTCCAGCCTGCTCTCTCCAAACAGTTCTATAGGCAACGAGGCCGCAAACACAGTTTCTATTTATCTACGAGATAGACAGGTCTGAAACTGTCTTTGCTCCTGCCTCGACTATCCGAAGGACAGAAACAGTACTTCCCCTCACGCCTCTTACAAAACTTGGAAGCACTTCCATGACAACTTTGTGGTGACCAACGTCCCGCCTTCAGGTCTATTGTGGGCATCGCAGAGAAGGATGCGCCAACTCGTCTGCCCAAGCAAACAGCTACTCATGCGCCCTATGCAATTCCGTCTTACTTACCAAGCTGTCACTTAAATTCTATTGTGTGAGCTAGACAAGATCCTTCGATGTCAAGCCAATGAGCGACTGATCTACGTTTTCACCGATCAGAACGAGCTTAAAAATTTCAGTTGGCGACGTTGCTCTTCACTCCTGACAATTTAGTTTCAGAAACGAAAGCTTTTTGTCCTCAAGTCGATGATACCAGCCTAGATTAAATCAAACTCTCATAGAGGGCGTTTTGGTGCGCTCAGTGAGCATTTTATTGATTTATTCCGGATGAACACGTTCTCTGTTCACATCCACACTAAGAAGGGGGGTTTACAACGTCTACTCTAAGCGTCCATACTGAATTCCCGGAGGATTACCCAGATGACTTACAAGAAACTCAGCGAGCAGATTCACGAGCTTAGCAACCCACAGCGTAGTGATTCCTTTGTAAAACTCTTCCGCGATGCTGTACGTCAGGGCAAATTTGATGCCACGTACATGCCCGAACGCTTTACCATGCCCAAGCAGTTTAGCCGCCGGGGTGCAGAAGGCACCTACCAGCGCGACGCCAAAGAGATGTTGTTTGAAATCACGCCCGATTTCGAGGCTTGGTTTGACCAGACCAACCGTGATTTGGCCGCAGCACGCAAAGGTGGCAACATCAAGCCCAGCGTAGAAGCCATTGAATCCGGTTTGGTGGACTTTAAGAAGATGGCCGAAGAAACCCGCAAGAAAATGCAGGCCAGCTATGAAAAGGGTCAAGCCTTAGGCAACAGCCGCGCCAAAGGCAGCAAGGGCGGCAAGCGCAAGTAAGCCTTACGGCAACCTATCAAGACCCCATTATATTCGGGGAGCACATTTGAACTGACGGAGTGGATGCTAATATGGCATCTACTCCGTTTTGGCCGTCAGGTTTGCCGCTTGTCCCTAGACACCTTCCGCCGTGCCCCTTTGCTGCGTCCCTCTCCGCTGCGTGCCCCTTTCCTCTGGTGTCATGGGCGCGTATCCTGCCGAGTAATGATGGCCGTGTCTGACGCTTCCACTCCTTCCTCTTTTGCCCGCCGGGGCCTCCTGATCGTGATGACGGGCGCGTCGGGCGTGGGCAAAGGCACACTGCGCGAACGCTGGCTGGAAGGCCAACAGGTGTTCTATTCCACGTCGTGGACAACCCGCACCGCCCGGCCCGGCGAGCAAGACGGCATAGATTACGTGTTCGTAACGCCCGAAGCCTTTGAAGCCAAAGCCGCCGCACACGGCTTTTTGGAACACGCCGCGTTTGTGGGCAACCGCTACGGAACGCCCATAGAACCCATTGAAGCGGCACTGAGCCGGGGCCAAGACGTAGTGCTGGAAATCGAGGTGGAAGGGGCCATGCAAGTTCAGGCCCGCGCAGGCGAGGAAGCGATTCTGGTATTCATCATGCCGCCGAGCCTGACCGAACTGCGCCGCCGCTTGGAAGGCCGCGCCACCGAAACACCCGAACGCATAGAAAAACGCCTGCTGCGTGCCCGCGAGGAAATTACGCAGGCGCACGCCTTCCGCTACGTGATCGTGAACGATGACCTGAACCGCGCCCTGCACGAGCTTCAGGCCGTACAACGCTATGAAAAAGCACGGCAGATTCCCGAAGACCAGTGGACACCGGAAGACCGCGCCGCGCAAGAGTTGGCTCTCTCTGTGCGGAGCGACAGCCTCAGCGCCAGCGACTTAGAGCGAGTGGTGAATAGTTAAATTGGGAAACAGCTAAAGGAGGTGCCATGCCGCTAGAACTCGTACAGGGCGATATTGCCGCACAAACCACCTGCGCCGTAGTCACTGCCGCCAACAAGGAACTGATGGGCGGGGGCGGCGTAGACGGCGTGATTCACCGCGCTGCCGGGCCAGAACTCTTGCGGGCCATTCGGCCACTGGGCGGCACACCCACCGGAACAGCCGTCATTACCCCGGCTTTTGGGCTAGCGGCGCAAGGCGTCCAATACGTCATCCACGCGGTTGGCCCGATCTGGCGCGGCGGGCAAGCGGGTGAAGCCGAGTTGTTGGCCGGAGCTCACCGCCATAGCCTGCGCCTTGCTCTAGAAAACGGCTGCGGCAGTGTGGCGTTTCCGTCGATCAGTACGGGCGTGTACGGCTATCCGGTAGAAAAAGCCGCGCCGATAGCCCTCGCCGCCATTGCTGAAGTGCTGGCCGCGCGTCCAGATCTGACGGTGCGCGTGGTGTTGTATGACGTGGGCAATCTGCATGTATTTCAGCGGGCGTGGGCGCGGATTGAGGGTAGGCAGGTCTAAGGGTCTAAGGAAGGGCAATCGCTTTGCTCACTCACCCCCTCCCAGCCTCCCCCCTCAAGGGTGAGGAGCCAACAGCCTAAGCCACGACACCGCCACCTCACCCCGTCCCCGCCCCCATCCGTGTGAGGCCGTCGTGCGTGCAACGCGCGGGCCAATTCCATCGTCAAGACGACTGGCAATTCCGGTTCAGAAGAACGAACACGCCGACTTAAAATTCAACAAGATGAATCCTCCCGAGCGGAGCGACAAACTCCCCTGACCCCTGTGGGGGCGGGGGCTGGGGGGTGGGGGAAAGCGTGGCAGCAAGCCAGAAAGTCGGCATAATTTGAAAGCTCTCGGAAGCTCAGCCTCCAATATTCCACTCGCCCACTCTTGTGCAAGCTGAAGCCGAACTGCCCTCCAAAATCCTACGTCCAGCACGCCAAAAATTGACCTTTATCGTTGCGTCAGCTTGGCTATTTTCTATCTGTTTTGTTATGCTAAAAACATAATCTGTGCTAAGATATATGCATGAAGAGCCTCCCCAACACACTGGAATTTGGTACGGTGCGCCTGCCCGCCAGCGCGGACGGGTTGCTGCACGCCCCCACCGCCCTCCTTCAACTCGGCCTCACTGTGCCCGCGACAGACTGGACTAGTTTTGCCGCCCAGCATGACCTCCATAGCCCCGAACGCGATTTCGGCGCTGGCCCGGAAGCCACCTTGCACCCCGACGAATTTGCCCGCCTCGCCTTTGTGCTGACCACCACCGAAGCCAAGCGGTGGCGCAAGCGTGCTCAAACGCTGCTGGCCCGCGCTATGGAGGGCGACGTGCGCCTGAGTGCCCAAATTGCCGAGCGCAACCCTGACCCCGAAGCGCGGCGCTGGCTGGCCTCACGCCTAGAGAGCACCGACGCCCGCCGCACGCTGATGAGCACGGTGGCGCGGCACGGCGGCGAAGGCAACGTGTACGGACAGTTGGGCAGCATCAGCAACCGCAGCGTGCTGGGCACCGACAGCGCCACCATTCGCCGGGAGCGCGGTGTGAAGCAGACCCGCGACGGCCTCAGCAGCGCCGAACTGTTGCGGATGGCGTATGTGGACACGGCCACCGAGCGGGCCATTCAGGATCACGGGGCACACGGCAACACCGCCATTTTGCGCCTGCACGAGCATGTGGCCCGCCGTGAACGCCACCTGTGGGACGCGCCGCTGGCCCCGCAAGCTGGGTGATGGTTGGAACATAGAGTTGGCGTGTAAACCCCCCCGTTGCCGACGCAACGCCCCCCCTTAGAGGGGAGGACTCAAGCTTTTGCGCTCCCCTCAAGGGGGGCTGGCTGGCTGCGCAGCAGACTGGGGGGTTCACCCACCATCGTCAACGCACAACCGAGAGGGCAGGCCGCCGGGCTTGCTCTCTTTTATTTGACTCTACCCATAACACTCCCCAATCCCCCCACCTCTCATACACTCAACCGCTAGAATGCCGCCTGTGCCGTCTTTGTTGCCCCGTTCCGTGTTCCGTGAAGTGCTGGGGTGGTACGGCGCGGGCCTCGCCCTGTTCCTGATTTTGCAGATGACCGACGCCCTGAGTACCACTGTGGGCCGCCTGCTGACCTACAACGCCAGCTTTGGGCAGGCGGCGGGCGCCTTTGCAGGGTATTTGCCCACACTGCTGAACCGCGCCTTGGTGCTGGCGGTGCCGTTTGCCGTGCTGCTGGCCTTTTCACGGATGCAAAAAGACAGTGAAATCAAAGCCATGTTCGCGGCGGGCATCCGGCCCTTGAGCCTCGTGTGGCCGCTGGCCCTGCCTTTTGCGCTGGTGGGCGTGCTGGCTTTTCTCAACGCGGGGTATGTGGTGCCCGCCGGATTAGACCGCTGGGACAACGCTTGGTACAAAATTTACGGGATGGTGCCGCCGCAGCCCACGCAGGAAAAGTACACCTACGCCGAACCCGGTGCGCTGTATTACGCCGGACGAGTCCGCAACGACGCGGGCAGCACGGTGGCGCAACTTCAGGGTGTGATGGTGCAGCGGGGCGACGAAACCATGACCGCACCCAGCGGCACTTGGGATACCGAGGCCAAAACGTGGACATTGATGGGCGCGTGGATTTCTCGGCCCGGCCAAAATCCGCAGGCGCAGACCAAGCCCATTACGGTGCCGCAAGCCGATACATTGGCCCCGCCGCCGCCCGAGGCCAAAAAGGTCAGCACGCCTGCCCTCCGCGCACAGTTGGCACAGGACAATGACCGCCTGACCGCCACCCAGCGCCGAGATATTCAGTTTCAGCTGGCCTCGCGCTTGGCCGACCCCATCACGACCATCGTGTTCGCGCTGGCCGCCGGAGCTTTGGGCCTGCTGATCCGCAACCGCGCCGCCGCGTTTGCCACCGTCTTGGTGTTTATTGTCAGCTTTTACGTGATCTGGACGACTGTTCCGCAGTTGGCCCGCGCCGGAGCCATAGAACCCAACTTGGCGGCGTGGATTCCCAATCTGGTGTTCTTGGCGGTTGCAGGCGTGCTGGCATGGCGGCTCCGGTGATCGGCCTCAAGCGGTTCGAGCGGTATGTACTAGAGGAAATCCTGCCGCCGCTGGTGGGTGCGTTGGTAGTGGTGATCGTGCTGCTGGTGCTGGCCGCGCTGGAAGACGCCATTGCGCCGCTGCTGGCAAAAGGGGCAAACCCGTTGCTGGTGGCCCGGTTGCTGGCCCTGAACGTGCCGGAAGCCGTGGCGCGGGCCTTGCCGATTGCGCTGATGTTCGCCACCCTTCAGGGCTTATCCCGCCTCGCCGCCGATTCGGAAATCAAGGCGGCGTTGTCGGCGGGCATTCCAGCCTCGCGGTTGTTCCGGCCTGTGCTGGCGCTGGCAGCGGGCGTGACCGTGCTGTCGTTCGTGGTGGCCGAAACCCTTGTGCCGCGTGCCAAAGTGCAGGCCCAAACCGTGCAGCGCGAAATCGTGTTCGACAATCCCCGCGTGATCGGGCTGGGGGAACCGGGCAAGGATAGTTTGGTGCTGCGCGACGCCCTGAACCGCGCCATCAGCGTGGGCAGCGTGGCGGCGGGCGGCGAACTGCGCGACCTGCGAATCGTGACCATGCAGATCGGGCAGCCCCCGCGTGAAGTGATTACCGCCCGCACAGGCCGCCTGAAACCCGGCAGCAACATTCTGGAACTGGAAAACGGCCAGCGCATCACCTATCAGGATGCGCGGCCCGTGACCGTGCTGACCTTTGAAAAGGGCACGTTGCCTGTGCAGGACGTTCAGGCCAGTTTCGAGGAAAGCGGCGGGCAGCTTAAGCCTATTTATCTGCCCCTGCCTGACCTCTTGGCCCGCACCCAAACCTACCGCGCCCAAAATATCCGCGCCCCCGCCGAATTTACCGCCCTGCACCGCAAATTTGCCGAACCGCTGGCGGCGTTGGCCCTCGCCTTTTTCGCCGTTAGCCTCGCCGTGTACACCTTCCGCAGCGGCCTGAACGTGGGCCTCGTGTGGGCGCTGCTGCTCAGCTTTGCCTATTACGCCACATGGAGCGTCTTCCGTGTCATGGGCGAAAATGGAGCCGTGCCACCCGTGCTGGCCGCCTATGCACCTGATTTGATTGCGGTATTTGCGGGGCTGGTGTTGCTGCGGATGGCGGGGCGGCGATAAAGGATCGGCTCAGCCCTTATCAATGGTTCGGACAGGTGTTGTCTGAGAGAAACAGGCGGTAGAAAAACGCTGTTTGGGACGCTTGGCCCGCGCCCCCCTCAGCTGCGCAGCTCTTCGAGTCCCAGCCTCCCCCGCAAGGAGGGAGGAGCTAAAACACCGTGTTCTTAGGCAATGATCGGCAACATTTGAAAACTGTCCGAACCATTGGTTACTTCTCCGCCTTCTGCGTTCCCCCCTGAGTCGCCTGCTGTGTAGATTGGATGGCTGTCAGCGCAATCGTATAAACAATGTCGTCCACCAATGCGCCCCGGCTCAGATCATTCACGGGTTTTCTCAGGCCTTGCAGCATTGGCCCTACAGCCACCACTCCGGCGGCGCGTTGCACGGCTTTGTAGGTGGTATTCCCGGTGTTCAGATCGGGGAAGATGAACACTGTGGCGCGGCCTGCCACCGGGCTGTCGGGGGCTTTTTGCTTGCCCACGCTCAGCACGCTGGCAGCGTCGTATTGCAGCGGGCCGTCGATGATGATATCGGGGCGCATTTCTTTCACCAGTCCGGTGGCGGCCTTCACTTTTTCTACGTCCTCGCCGGTGCCGCTTTCGCCGGTGCTGTAGCTCAGCATCGCCACACGGGGCGTGATGCCAAAGGCGCGGGCGCTGTCGGCACTCTGGATGGCAATATCGGCCAACTCCTGCGCGTTGGGATTGGGGTTGATGGCGGCGTCGCCGTACACCAGCACTTGCTCCGGCATCAGCATGAAGAAGATGGAACTGACCAGCGCCGCGCCGGGAGCCGTTTTGATCAGTTGCAGGGCGGGCCGCACCGTGTTGGCGGTGGTATGAATCGCGCCCGACACCAGCCCGTCTACCTCGCCCAGCGCCAGCATCATCGTGCCGATCACCACCGTATCTTCCAGTTGCGCTTCGGCTTGCGGCGCGGTCAGGCCTTTGCTCTTGCGGAGTTCCACCATCGGGGCCACATACTGGGTACGGATCACGTCTGGGTCAAGGATTTCCAGACCATCGGGCAGAGTCAGGCCCAAGCCGTCGGCCACTTGGCGCACCTTGTCGGGCTTGGCGAGCAGCACGCAGCGGGCAATCCCTTTTTCCACGCAGCGCACGGCGGCCCGCACGGTGCGGGGTTCGTCGCCTTCGGGTAACACGATTCGCTTGTGGGCGGCCCGCGCCTTCTGAATCAGTTCGTACCGGAAGGCACTCGGCGGCAAGCGGCGTTCCTCGTCCACGCTGGGGGTGCGGAGGCGTGCGCCCAGCGGCAACGTATCCAGACGGTCTGCGATAAAGTCCAGCATTCTGTCCATGCGGTCTGTATCGTCGTGCGGCACGCGGGCGTCCATGCGCGACAACCGTGAAGCCGTTTCGTAGGAATTGGTGGTGGTTCTCAGCACAGGCAGGGTGCTGGTGAGGGCTGCGCGGCACAGTTTTTCTATGGAATCTTCGGGGCCGCTGCCCGAGGTAAACAGCAGCCCCGCCAACGGAACGCCGCTGAGGTGCGCCAACGCGGCGGCCATGACCACATCTTCCCGGTCTCCGGGCGTGACCACCAGTGCGCCGGGGCCAAACAGGTGCGCCATGCGCGGCACGCTGCGGGCCGTGACCACCGTGCTAGACACGCGGCGCAGGTTGGCTTCACCCTCATTCAACACCGTCGCGCCCAAGTACCGCGCCACATCCAGCGTGCGGGGCGCACCCAGCGCCGGATTTTGGGCCACCACACCCAGCAGCGGCAATTCTCCGCCTGCCAAAATGCGGCTGCGACCCCGGAGTTCGGCCAAGAGTCCACCAAAATCCAGCGCCATCGGGGCAAAGTTCAGGATGTATCCGGCCAGCCCGCGCCCATCGCTGCGGCGGTAGGCCAGCGCCGAAATCTCCAGTTCGTCGGCCAAGGCTGCGGGCGTGACCCCTGCAAGGCTGGACACCAGCACCACTTCGGCCTCTAGGTTGCGGGCCAGGCTGGCATTCAGCGCCCCCGCGTAGGTGTTGCGCTCGGTGAGGGCCAGCCCCTCGGCCACCAGCACGTCCGCGCCGCCTGTCACGCCGCCCGCCGCCTCGCGCGACAGGGCAATCACGCTTTCCATCAGTTCCTCTTCGGCCCCCAAACTCAGTTGTTCTTCGGCAGAAGTGAGCGAAATCGGCTCCGGCGTGCGCGTTCCCATCAGGGCGCGGGCAAAATGCACCGAATCGTCGGTGTCTATTTCGTGGGTTTGGGCAATAGGCTTCAGAAAGGCGACTTTTAAGCCTTGTCGTTCTAGCGCACGCACGAGGCCCAGCGTGGTGCTGCTGAGGCCGACGCCGTTGCGGGTGGGGGCAACAAACAGTGTTTTCATGGGTTCTCCTTCGGAGGGGGATGTCGGGGGTGGGTTGTGGGCTGTGGGGAAAGGAGAACGTGGATCGTAGAACGTGGGAAAAGATCAAGACCACGATCCACGATCTACCCTCTACGCTCCGTGTCCCAGCACCTCTTCCGTCTGCCGCGCGATACTCAATTCCTCGTTCGTATTCACCACCAGCGCCGGAACACCGCCGGCCGTGATGAGGCCAGATTGCCCGCGTACTGCGGCGGCGTTGGCTGCTTCATCCACTTCAAAGCTCAACACGGCCAAGCGGCGCAACGTGGCGGCCCGGATGGTGGCGCTGTTTTCGCCTATGCCGCCTGTGAAGACCAAGCCGTCTAGGCGGCCCAGCGCAACGGCCATGCCCGCCACCGTTTTGGCGAGGCGGTACACGAACACGTCTACGGCGAGGCGTGCGCCCGCATGCCCATTGGCTGCCGCCGCTTCCAGTTCGCGCATATCGGACGCCACATTGGACAAACCCAGCAAGCCCGACTCGCGGTTCAGGGCCGCCGTGATTTCGCTGAGGGTCAGGCCGGATTGCCGTGCCAAATAGTCGTGCAGGCCGGGGTCTACGTCGCCGCTGCGAGTACCCATGACCAAACCCTCTAGCGGCGTGAGGCCCATGCTGGTATCCACGCTGCGCCCACCCTGCACGGCGCACACGCTGGAGCCGTTGCCCAAATGGGCCGTGACCAAGTTCAGCTCGGCCAGTGGGCGGCCCAGCAGCGCGGCGGCCTCGGCAGCCACGAACGCATGGCTGGTACCGTGAAAGCCGTAGCGCCGCACGCCGTGCCGGGTGTACCACGCTTCGGGCACAGCGTAGCGGTAGGCCACATCGGGCATGGTCTGATGAAAAGCCGTATCGAACACCGCGACGTGTGGCACGCCGGGAAAGGCCGCCCGCGCCGCCTCGATGCCCGACAGGTTGGCCGGATTGTGCAGCGGCGCGAGCGGCACACAGGCCCGGATCGCGTCCAGCACATCAGCTGTAATACGGGCCGGGGCGCTGAAGCGTTCGCCGCCGTGTACGACGCGGTGGCCCACAGCGCTGACCTCGGAGCGCACACCCAACGTATCCAATTCGGCCAGCAACACATCAAAGGCTTCGGCATAAGCTCCGCCCCGCAGCGCGTGCGTGGTGCGCTGTCCGTCCCGCTCCAGCCGTACCGAGGCTTCAGGCGCACCCAACCGCTCGGCCAGCCCAGAGAGGCGCACCTCACCCGACGCCGGATTGAGAAGGGCGAACTTGACACTACTTGACCCGCAATTCAGAACGAGCGTCCACATGGCTTCCATTGTGAACGGTGTGGGCGGGGACGGGCGGCCCGCCGCCGATTCGTAGGGGAAAAGGGTTGAAGAGTCTAAAGGTCTAGGGCAATCGCTGCGCTCACTCCCCCCACCCCGCTGCCTTGCAGCGCCCCTCCCCCGCAAGGGTGGAGGGAAACAGATAAGGGCTAGAAACTGGGGCTGTTAGCTCCTCACCCTTGAGGGGGGAGGCTGGGACTCGCAGAGCTGCGAAGCAGAGGGGGTGAATGAGCGCCAGCGATTGCCCTGCCTTAGACCCTCAGACGCCCTTCCTCCTCACCGCATCCGCTCCGCCCGCCGCACGTCCGGTTCTCCTTCCACATGCAGCAGGCGCACAATCGGCGCGTCGGGATAATCGGCATACAAGGCCTCGCCCCACTCGATCACGCTGAGGCGACTACCCGCGATCAGGTCTTCCAAGTCCATCTCGTACAGTTCGGCGGGATGGCGGGTGCGGTAGGCGTCTACGTGCAGCACGCGTCCGGCGAGGGTGGGGTAGGCGTTCATCAGGGCGTAGGTGGGGCTGGTCACAGGTTCGGTAAAGCCCAATGCAGCCACCAACCCCTGCGTCAGCGTGGTTTTGCCCGCGCCTAGTTCGCCTTCTAGGAAGAGGAGGGAACCGGCGGGCAATGCACGAGCCAAAGCTGCGCCGAATTCCCATTGCTGATCCTGTCCATATAAGAGGTGCGTTTCTCCGGGAAGGATCGGAAGCGGTGTGGTCATGCGTGGGCAAGAATTTCTGACTGAACTTCCGGCCTCGCGTCCAATACGCTGTCGGGCACGCCTGCCATCGCCTCCCGCACCACTTCCAATCCGGCACCCGGCACATGCCCCTTTTCGCTGAGGGTGCGCTTCCAGTGCCGCGCTCCAGCCTGACCCGCAAACAGGCCCAAGGTGTGGCGCATAAAGCGGTTCAGCGGTTGGCCCTGTTCCACCTGCGCGGCCACATACGGCAAAAAAGCTTCGATGGCTTCGCGGCGGGTGGGCGGCACAGTGTCCGAACCAAAGCCAGCCGAACCAAACACATCCCGATCAGCGGCGGCCAGCATGTAGGGGTTTTGATAGGCGGCCCGGCCCACCATCGCGCCGTCGGCCCAAGTTAAATGCGCCTGTGCATCGTCCAGCGTCAGCACTCCCCCATTCAAAATAATGGTCAGGTGCGGAAAATCCATTTTGAGTTGCTGCACCAGTTCGTAGCGCAGCGGCGGAATCTCGCGGTTTTCTTTGGGGGACAGGCCACTCAGCCACGCTTTGCGGGCGTGCACGATAAACGTGTCGCAGCCCGCGCCTGCCACCGTAGACACAAACCGCGTCAGGTGATCGTAACTATCCAGATCGTCTATGCCGATGCGGTGCTTGACGGTCACGGGCAGCGAGGTTGCGCCGCGCATGGCCTCTACAGCGCGGGCCACCACGTCGGGCGTGCCCATCAGGCAAGCGCCGAAAGACCCGTTTTGCACTCGGTCACTTGGGCAGCCGCAATTCAGGTTCACTTCGTCGTAGCCGAAGTCTTGCGCGATACGGGCGCATTCGGCCAACGCTGCCGGATCGCTGCCGCCCAGTTGCAGGGCCACCGGATGCTCTGTACCGTCAAAGCCTAAGTGCCGCTCACGGTCTCCGTGCAAAATCGCGCCCGTGGTCACCATTTCGGTATACAGCAGCGTGCGGCGCGTCAGCGTGCGGTGAAACACGCGGCAATGCCGGTCTGTCCAGTCCATCATCGGGGCCACAGACAGCGTATGCGGGGGCAGGGGCGAGGCGGCACTCATCAGCCAACTAGTGTAGCGGCCCAAGCTCACAGCAACAGTGGGGCGGCTTAAGCTCCACGCCCGACCTGTATCACTTCACCCAATTGGGGGCCAGAGCACGCTCAGTGCCGGATACCCCCCATCGGGTGTCCCGGCTGATGATTCACATCTTCTCCACATCAGATAATTTTCCACTCCGTCAACAAATTCATCTCGGTATTTACCCATCTAGGACGGACGTGACGCAGTTTTTCAAGACAGATTCGGGCGTTCCGGGGCGGCGCTCGTGTGGCATGACCAATAGGTTAGAAAAAACTTTATCTAGAACATGAGTAAGAAAATAAGAATATTCTGACCACCTAGGAAAAAATTAACTCATCTGTAAGTGGGTGTCAGCACGATCACCTTCACCCTGACCAATTCCAATAGCAACACGGCCCTCTCTAACCTCAACTTCACCGATACTCTCAGCGGCATGAGCGTCAGCAGCACGGCTATTGGCGGCACTTGCAGCGGCGTGACCAATTCGCCTGCTTTGGCCGTGAATGCCACCGCCCTGAACCTGACCATTCCGACGCTGGCGGCAAGCGCAAGCTGCACGGTCACGGTGCAGGTGAAGGGCACCCGTGTCGGTACGAATCCCAACATCACCACCGGTGTGACCAGCACCGAGACTCCAGTCGCCGGGGCGGCTTCCAACACGGCCAACCTGCTCGTCACCCCGCTGGCTCTCGGCGTCAGCAAAGCCTTCAGCCCTGCCAGCGTGGTTGCCGGAGCCACCACCACCCTGACCATTACCGTAACCAACCCCAACGGTGTAGCTGTGACAGCCTTCGCCCTCAAAGACGATATCCGCACCACTACCACCATCACGGGCCTGACCATTACCAGCGTAACCACCGACACTTGTAAAGGCGCGGCTACACCGACCACCACCAACGGCAGTTATGTGCTGAGCGGCGGCACTTTGCCCACTGGCGGATGCAGCATCGTGATGAACGTTCAGGTTCCCGCTTCAGCGGCGACTGTTGCCGCAACCAACACCATCTACAGTGCAGACGTGAGCGGCACGGTCAACGGAATAACCACCACAGCAACCACCAATGCCACAGCCTCCCTCTCAGTCACGGCTTTGCCTACCCTGACCATCATCAAAATCAGCAGTGGCGGCGTAGGCACCTTTAACTTCATGGGCGACAACGGCTTTGGCTCCGACAGCATCACGACCACAACCGCAGGAGTGGGCGGCACGGGCGCAACCAAAACCCTGACGGCTATTAACACCGCGACCACCGTGACCGAAACAGTGGTAGCCAGTTACACCACCACTGTCAATTGCATCGACAGCAATAGCGGAAGCACAGGCAATACCCTTCCCGTCACCTCCGCTACGAACGCCATTACCATTCCGGCAGTCAACGTTAAAGCAGGCGCGGTCTACACCTGCACCTACACCAAGCAGGCAACGGCAGTAGCCCCCGCCATTACCCTCACCAAACTGGGCCGTAACGTGAAGCCGGGAGCTGTGTTTACCGACAGCAGCCAAATTGACGCCACCCCGCAACATGCCAGCATCAACGTCAATCCCGGCGACACCGTCGAATACTGCATCGTGTACCGCAATGCAGGCGGCAACGCACCCAACTTTGTGCTGAAAGATTATGTGCCAGTAGGGATGCAGATCGTTGCCGACGCTTACAGCACGGGCAGAGGTGTGCGCTGGGCTTCCGGTTCAACTCTGGCGGTGGGCAGTGGGGCAGCGCCCGCTGGCCAAGACCTGACCAATGCCGACAACATCCTGATTGATCCAGCCGCACTCGACAGCACTCCTGTCACCAATCCTGCCGACCCCGCAGATGTCAACGGTGTTCGCCCACTCCACCCCGGCCTCCTGACCTTCAACCTCGGTGTAGCGGGCGTCCCGGCAACAGGCACTGCGGGCAACAACGGCACGGTCTGCTTCCAAGCTAGGGTTCCCTAAGCTCTCCCTCTGTGCTTTGTCCGACTGGCCCCGCCCGCTGTGGCGGGGCCAGTCTTGTTATCCAGCCCTGTTGCCTAGTCATAGTGTCGCGGCCTCCCCACCAACCCGGCGGGTAGAATCGCTCCTGATGTCTTCTCACGCTCGCGGTGTGCTCTTGCTGATTCTGGTCACGGCCTTGTGGGGCAGCACCTTCGCGGTGGTCAAAACATTAGGCGAAGTGCTTGACCCCAGCGTGCTGATCGCGTGGCGCTTCCTGATCGCGACGGTGGCCTTAGCTCCGGCCTTGCTGCTGTATCGTCCGGCGGCGCGGGGGGCAAACACCAACCTTGACCGTTCCAGCCTCGCCAAAGACGGCTTCGTATTGGGCCTGTGGCTGATCGCCGGATACGGCACACAAACGATTGCGCTGCAAACCACCGGGGCAAATCGGGCAGCTTTTTTTACCGCCCTGAGCGTGATTCTGGTTCCAGTGTGGCTCACGTTTGCCCAACGCCGCCCCCTGCCGTTGACGCTGTGGGGCGCGTTGCCGCTGGCGGTATTCGGGCTGGCGTTCCTGTCTTGGGAGGGCGGCGCGTTGGTGGTGGGCGACGCTTGGGCGCTCGGCTGCGCGGTCACTTACGCCGGGTTTATCGTGACGCTGGAACGGCTGGCGCATCGGCACGCTGCCTTGCCGTTTACGGTGGCGCAACTGGTGACCGTAACGGTGGTGGCGTGGCTATGGGCCGCCCTCGCCGCGCCAAACAACCTGTGGCCCCCGCCCCAAGCTTGGCTTCCGCTCCTGTATTTGGGCATTGCGGCCACCGCCACCACCACGCTGTTGCAAACCGTAGGCCAACGCCATGTCAGCGCCGCCGAAGCCAGCCTGATCTATGCGCTGGAACCCGTGACCGCCACGCTGTTCAGTTATCTGCTGATAGACGAGCGGGTGGGTCTACGCGGCGCACTGGGCGGGCTATTGGTGGTGGTGGCAACGGTACTGAGCCAACGGGCGGGCGCTACACCTCACGCCGAAACGCCGACGCCCACCGCGCAGGCCGATACCTGATGCAATTGGCCTTCACCACCGAGCCGATGAGCCTGATCTTACCCGCCGTTCGCCGCGTGCTGGCTGATGCGGGCCGCGTGACATTTACCGTGCCTGACCCCGATCTGGGGCTGGGACTGTATGCAGGCGAGACCACGAGCGAAGGCATTCACCGCCCGTTGAGCGTGTGGACAGATTTGGCCGACTTACTGGGCGCACACTTGCACACGCCCGAAGTCTTGGGCGTGGGCCAGATTCGCTTGACCTTGCAGCGGTACGCGCCCGCCCCTGCTCCCGACGCAGCGGGCTACGGCACAGACGGCGACTGGGCACGGGTGAACAAGCTGGAAGATCCGGTGTTTCTGGCAACGTTTGTAGAAGCCCTGCGCCGCGTGAATCCACCCCCCGGCGGGCGCGTGCTGGCACTGGGCGTCAACGCGGGCCGCGAGTTGGAGGCTCTGGCGCTGGCCTTCTCTGACCGAACCTTCGAGGTGCTGGGCGTAGATGTAGACGAATCAGCCCTTGCTACCGCCCGCACGCGTCACCCAAGTTTCACTTTTAGCGTGCTGGACGTGAATACGCTGCCCCTGCCCGAACTGGGAACCTTCGATCTGGTGCTGGCCCTCAGCCTGCTGCAAAGCCCCGGCATCGTGCCGCATGACCTGCTGCGGGCCATTCGCCGTCATCACCTGACCCCCACAGGCGGCCTGATTCTGGGCTTTCCCAATGCCCGCTACTTGGACGGCCACCTCAGCTACGGCGCACGCATGAAAAACTACGCCCGCCCCGACCTGAGCCTGCTGTGTGCCGACGTGACACAGGCACGTCGCCAGTTGCAAAAGCACGGCTTCAAGGTGTTCGTAACGGGCAAATATGAAGTGCTGGTCACGGCGATTCCGGCGGGAATAGAAACGCCGACTGGGTTGGAGTTCTAAAGAGCCTAAGCAATGGTTCGGACACTTTTCAAATTTCTCAGATCATTGCCCAAAAACACCGTGTTTTCGCTCCTTCACCCTTGCGGGGGAGGCTGGGAGGGGGAGCGTGCAGGGCGTTTTAAGTATATCCTTGCTAAGCTTTGAGGAATGACACCTCCAGCCCGATACCTCTCGCTGAGTTCTGAAGAAGACGCGGCGCTGCGTAGCCTAGAACTGAGCGCCGGGATCAACGTCAAAGTTCGTTTGCGGGCGAGCATTGTCCGTCTGAACGCCAGTGGGATGACCGTACCGCGCCTGGCACAGCATTTCGGGCGGAACCAACACAGCGTTCATACCGATCTGGATCGCTATGAACAGCATGGACTCCCTGGATTGATGGATGGCCGGTCTTCGGGGCCGCCGCGCCGGGTCACCCCGGAGATGGACCACTACCTTCAGGAACGACTGGCCGAGCACCGGCTCTGGAACAGCACCCTGTTAGCCGAAGCGCTCCAAGAGCGCTTCGGCCTCACCGTGAGTCGAGACGCGGTTCGCGTTCGACTGCTCGCCTTGGGCTATTCGTGGAAGCGGGGACGATACGCTCCGGGTCAGGCACCTGACCCGAATGTGATTCATGAGCATCAGGCGTCGATCGAGACTCTAAAAAAGGGGCACTGGACGGCAAATTAACCCTCAAGTTTTTAGACCAAACGGGTC
>NZ_SSNW01000043.1 GCF_004801315.1 Deinococcus sp. Arct2-2 | reverse complement strand
TGACCTCAAGACCCTCAAGGGTGATGGTAGCTTCGACGGCAGAGACAGGAGCGGGGGGCATAGTAGCACTCTACCGTTTCTCTTGCCTAAGTACAATTAGGTAAGAGAACCAATCAACCACCCCCTAAAGCCGCAGGACCGATCAGACTCTCGCTTTACGCGTTTCATCACAATCCCCACTTTGAAGTGTCGCGACCACCAGTTGAATTCACCTGCTTGGAACTGGAGCACAGGCTACCTTCGCGTGAATTGGCGCTGGACCCCACGTATGCACAATCGACTCACCGCCAAGGGTCCGCTGTCACTGGATTGATTCCATCGGCTTCGCTCCATGTACCTTACGCCGTGACCTACCTGAACGGGCTTACTTCGGTGAGGCCTGATCTGTTTGGACGTTATCCACGGTGGGGTCGTCCGACGGAAACAAGCGTGAATGCTGCTGGCTGAAACCGGACCAGGCCCGCTGCTGATGACTGAAGTGGAGCGTATTCGACGCGACGAAAATCAGGCTACATATCACCAGCACCAGCGGCGGCGCGGAGTGAAGCCCAAGCAAAATTCCAGCCGTATAACTGGCGATAAGCACGCTGTTAATCACACCGACCGAACCCGCTGTGGTGAGCAATATCTGCCAGGAATTACTGCGCGCCGATCCCTTTTCGGCCAGCACACCCCAATTGTTATCTCGATCTGACTGTACGAAGTATGGCCGGAAACCGGGTTGCAATTGCAGATACAGATGACGGAGGCGGTTGATGCCCAAGGTATAAAAAGCATCCTCCAGTGCCGACTGGAGGACCCGCAAGTAGGTGGCCAGGCCCAGAAAGATCAGAGTCGGAGTCACCACCAGCGCCGTGATGATGAAAGACTGTCCCAACCGCGTGGCGCTGCCGAGCAGGGAGAGGGCCACAAGCATGCCGGAAATGGACGCCAGGTAAAGAGTGGCGCGGCCGCTGGAGTCAGTGATGGTGGCAGCACGCAGTCCCTGAAGAGCAATATGCTCGGTAACCAGCATGGTGATAGTGCGGGGGTCGTCAAGAGGCATCCCGCCGGGATTGGGTGGTTCGGTGTCCATCAGGGATGCTCCAGTAGAAGACGCGAACTTCGGGTCTGGGGTGCCCAAACCCTTGGAGTTTTAAGGCTCCGTCAAGATCAAGCCGAACCGCATTGCGCAGTTAGCTTCCCCAGACGGAATGCTGATTCCTAAGTTCGTACCGATTCCACAGGATCCAGTTGGAGCGGCATGCTGCTCATATGGCGTTGCCAGGCTTCGAAGTTGAAGAGACGAGGGCACCCTAACGGGAAATTGCGACTATTGCAATGATCATCCTGCTCTGGATAGAGCAAAACAGGCGGCTGGGTAAGGTCACGAATCGAGCATTCTGCGCCGTCCTACCCCTCCTACCTCAGGTCAAGGGAGAACAATCTGACCATTGTATTGTACATGGCTGCGCTGCTCAGATAATTATGTATGACTTGCTATGTACCCAGGCTTCTCTCATCATTGCCCAGGCAGCAGAGCATGGCTGTTTTCGTTTTCGTTAGTCTCATCAATCTCCAGAAAGTCCAGTGGTGGGAATAACGTAGGAGCACCGTCATCTCACAGCGTCCGGTAGAGGGATGGTGCTGACAACCTGACCTTGGTATCTCAAGTTGGTGGAGAAAAAACTCCTCAAAGGAGGTGGGGGGAGGCTGTCAGCGGGACTAACCTGTAAGGTTCGGTACAGCTCCCAGGCCAAGTGCCTCTTGAATGCGCGGAGTGCAGCTCATTCGTTGTTCTCTCTTGCTCCTTTTTCGCCACGCATGTCCTGGTGCGCTCCTCACAGCGCAGACGAATGGCGTGCCTCAGCGTAGATCGAGGCTGAACCCCAGGTGTGCGAAACTGACTTACCCTCAGTGAATCGCACCTCACCCACGCGTTATGGCACAGACTGCAGCAATGTCCGGGAAACAGCCTGATGCTTAGGAGTAAGACATACCTGTGGTATATACAGACCGAACGCCATCAGTCGCGAGAGCGATTCGTTGGCGCCGCACCCGGTCACTCGTGGGTGGGCATACCACCTATTGAACAGGGGGTAAACCATGATGACTCATATCCACCACGAAGACGTAAAGGTGCTGCACCTTCCACCTCAACCCACCCTGAGCATCCGGGAAACTGTGCCGCTCCTGGCCCTGGGCGAGGCCCGAGGCCGGATGCTCCGTGTACTGGCCGACGTGCTGACCCGGCGCGGTATCCGGCCAGTTGGGTCACCAGTCGTGCGGTATCACACCTTCAATGAAGTCGAGACGGACCTCGAACTCGCTGTACCCTTTAACGAGCCTCAAGCGGGCGAGGATCCGGTGGTTTCTGGGGAGCTTCCCGGTGGCCCCGTCGCCACGACCTGGCACCTCGGCCCACACGATACGCTGGGGAACACCTACACCCGGCTGAAGGCCTGGTGTCAGGCTCAGTCACGTGAACCGGGAGGCACGGCCTGGGAGATCTACACCTGGATTGACCTGCTGACGTCGGCTGACCCCGGGGGCCGGCCCGCCCCCTCAACATGGTGGACACAACTCGTTCAGCCCCTTACGCACAGATGATCTCGGTCGCGCCTCTGTGAGATGCTCATTGTGAGCAGCCATCTTAAATCTCAAGTCAAAAAGTAACAGATCTTGTGAAAGAGGAACGTCCGACATTAAAATACTGGGTTGTAGACACATGGGTTACAACGTCCACGTCCTTACCTGTGAACGTCATCAAAGAAGATCATCGGTGTGGTGTATCGACAGTCGGTCAAGACGGCGCTCACGTATTATCTTGCGTTGGGTCGCTGCTGAAGATAGAGGAGCTTAGGCTGGGTTTAGGATCGCGATGCGAGGCGAACCCCGCGACGCCAGACATCTCGAATCGACAGAGTATCGGAGATGGTGGTAGTGGGATCACCCTCGACCAGCAACAGGTCGGCTCGCGCACCGGCAATAATCCGGCCCCTATCGGTCAAGCCGAATCGGCGTGCCGGCACGGAGGTTGCAGCACGTAGAGCTTCGACCGGGGTCAGGCCAGCTTTGACGAGCAGCTGCAACTCATGATGAACGCTCGCGCCATGGGCGAGCCCGCCTAGAAACGGCAGCGGTACTGAGACGTCGGTGCCGACTAAAATATCTACACCGGCCCGATGCAAGGCCAGCACAGTCGCCATCACTTCATCCAGATTGCCCTGCGGGTATTTGGCAAAACTGCCGCAGAGGGTGCCCATCCACTCGGGGCTCAACCGCGAACTCACCCGTGGATCGGCGGCCAGTTCCGCACCGGTATTGCCAATGATTGAGGAATTTAGGCAGAGGCAGGGCGTCACGAAAACTCCAGAAGCTACAATGGCCGCCACGATTTCTGGTGTGTGCGGTACGTCCATGAACACGTGTGCCAGCCCGTTCATTCCAGCATCGACAGCCTGCAATGATGTACTCGCGGTGAGAACGTGGGCAATCGCCATCTTGCCGTGGCGGTGCGCTGCTTCTACCGCCGCGACGATGATGTCCTGACTTGGCATTGGCAGGCCGGGGGCACCGAGCACCGTGCCTTCCTCTATCATGATTTTGATGTAATCCGCGCCATTAGCGACCTGCCGGTCTACGAACGCTACCGCCTCAGGCGGGGTAGACACTGCCTGCGGTTCATGCGCATGGCGTTCAATATCCTCGGCGCTGACGCCAGGGGGTGGCCCGTCACCAGGAAAGAGTTCGTGTGGGTGGCCGTCTGGGGCAGTGATGGCTAAGCCGCTGGAGCGCACGTCCGCGATGTCGTCACGTCCGGCGAGTTGCTCACGTCCGGCGCTGGTCCAAGAACCCTGCATCTCTAGTTCTGTAGTGACGCCGAAGGTCAGCGCGGCCCGCAGACCATCCACCGAAGTATGAACATGGGCATCGATGAGGCCGGGCAGCAGTGTGGCACCACGGGCATCAATAATGGTCGATCCGGCAGGCACTGGACCACCCACGGCACTAATTTGATCACCGTCTATAACGACCGTTTGGTCTTGAATGAGCTGCTCGCCGTCGAAAATTCGCGCGTTGATGATCGTGGTAATCATAGTGTCCTCCTGACTGAACAGAGGCAACGAGAGTCGCTGCAGTTGCTTGCAATATAGCATGTAGTTTCGTATATGCAAGTATGTGTAAGATGGTCTTATGTCGAACGATCAAGACAACGGAATGAATGACGCCCTGCTGGACGAAGTTGGAGCAGCTTTCTCGCGGCTGCGGCGACGGACGACCCAAGTTCCGGTAAACCCACCTGTGTCCCGAAAGGATTTATCGCGTAATTTGGTCATCAATCTCGTCGACGATGCTGGCGGTACCCTAACGGTGAGCCGCCTGGCGGAGCAACTGTCTATTGACGTTTCAGTGGCCAGCCGGATGGTGTCCGATGGCATTTCCAACGGGTACCTCATGCGGCTGGCCTCGCAACATGACGGCAGGCAAAGTGTCATTCAGCTCACACCAGACGGATATGCTCTACGGAACCGCTTTCGGAGCCAACAGCGCCAAGCCTTTGAATACATCACTCGAGACTGGCCAGCAAGTGAACGACTCGAATTTGCCCGCCTGCTCCTTAAGTATTCACAGGCCACGGACCAACTGAGCAGTCCAGATGGGTCTGTCAGCTCGCCCGCTATAACGGGAACGAGTGACTGATCGCAAGCTTCACTGCTACCAATTATTGGGAGTCCGTTGACTTCAGCAAGCGGTGAGATGAATACGACGTTTTGCTTGTATCCATCTCGTTGGGCCAACCTTCTCCACTCCTAGAAACAAGGCTGCCAAGACCCATAGGGTGGCAAGTCAACCGTGATCTTGCTCAGGTTTTGTGGTTTTGCTTTTGATACCGCTGACTTATTCAGGCAACTTGTGCGAGAAGGCGTGTGAAGGCAGACACACGAGTTTGGGCGCGGGGACGCCCGTTCAGATGATCCGCGACTTGAAGCAAGTTGAGCGCTGGGGCGGTACAAAATGTTGTAGACGCGTCTTGGCCAGCCCGCAAGAACTTGACCGGCATGCGCCGATCACCCGGACACCGACGGAGATAGTCATTCCTAAACGTCTTGATGCTTGAGGGAAAAGCGGTGATAACGCCAAACCGCATGCTGGATGATGGTCATCGGGAATCGGTGGCGATACGGCTTGGAGTCAGTCGCAACGGGTCAGCCTCACCTTAACCTGATCAAGGCCATACAACCGGTCGAGACGCTGGAATATATATGGGGAAGCTTGGCAGTGATGTGGCTACGGTTCAACGCCACACACTGGCATGACGCGCGGCAAAGGTCTCGAACGACACTGGTTCGCGTCCGGTCACGGATGCAACGACACTGGTCGTGCGGTTCTCAGCACCAGTTGCGATAGCACGGTCAAGGCCTGCCAGCATCCTCGCAAACCCGGGCGGCACGCCCCCTACCTCGAAGCGTGCGGCCTGAGCCGCCTCGCTCAGCCGGATATGCTGCACACTCCGCCCCCGCGCTAAGCCAATGATGGCTGCAGCCTGGTCATAGCTGATGGCCGCCGAACCCGTCAGCAGCAGGTCGGTATTGGGCGCCTGTTCATTCGTTAAAACGCTGAACGCCGTTTCTGCGATGTCGGCGGCGGTGATAAATGGAACTTGGCCATCATCAGTCGCGGAAAAGATCACGTTTTCGTTGACGATAGTCTGCTGATGTGGCCCTTCTGAAAAGTTTTCCATGAACCATGATGGGCGCAGCACCGCCCACTCGGGTGCACGGCGCCGCAGCAGCGCGTGCACGGCGCCCATGGCAGGGCCGCCCTCATCAATGAGCGACGAGCTGAGCAGCACGAAGCGCCGCACCCCCTGGCTCAACGCGCGTTCGATAAAGGGCTCCATCACGTCAATCGGGGTCTGGGAGCCGGTCGGCGCTACCAGATAGATCCGGTCCACCTCGGCCAGTGCCTTGTCATGCCCCTGATCGTCATGCCAGTCAAATGCGACACTCCCGGGTTGCGCGGCTGTACGACTGGCGCTCCTGGTGGCCCAACCTGCTTGATCCAGCCGACGGAGCAAAGGTGTGGCGGTTTTGCCGGTTCCGCCTGTCACGAGAATCCGGCCGCTCATGCGAGTTCTCCTTGGCCCAGTGCCGCACTGCCGCCCATCGCTTGGATGACGACCAGTGGGTTCCAGTAATCGCGGTACACCTTCACCTTGCCGCTCTCCAGCGTGATCACGGCAATGTACTGCATCTCCACCTGGAGACCCGTGAGGAGAGCGGTGGATTCGGCCGCAAACTCCACCACCATCACGTCGCCGCTGTGGTACGTCGCCTGTGGGATAATCCGCCGGATCGCAATCCGCTCGGGGTAGGGCCGGATGTACTCAGCGATGGCGGCCTTGCCCTCGACGCGGGTTGGCATTCCAAAAGGGGCGTAGGGAAATTCCATTACCCCGTCGTCGTGAAACATCTCGATCCACGGTTGGACATCGCCATGTTTGAGAGCGTCGAGGGCATGAAACAAAAGTTGTTCTGCGAGGTGGTTGGTGTTAAGTTCGGTCATTTTGATCTCCTCTGAGAGAATGTTGAGCTTTGGTGATGCTCTTGGTGCATTGAGGTAGAAGTTCGATTTGCTACGGAACGAGACGGTAGCGTTCCGCACCTTATCAGCGTTCGTAAAGGAGTGCAACGCCCAGTCGCCGCTAGAATGGGTTGTGACCTCTGCCCGTTCTGTTCAACAACCCCCACGTGGGGGCGCGCTGCTGCGTCCAGATCGAACCCGGGCCATCTGGCGTGCCGCCATTATTGAACTGGCCCGCGTTGGGTATGACCAGCTGTCCATGGATTCGGTTGCCAAACGCGCCGGTGTGGGGAAGGCTGCGCTGTACCGGCGCTGGCCAAGCAAGGAAGCCATGGTCATCGCCCTCATCTCAGAAATTGAGATCGAAATCGTTGTTGCAGCTGATCTCGGCTCCTTGCAGGCCGACGTGCGCGATTACCTCTCCAAGGCCTTCAAGTTGTTGCGACGCCCTTTGGCCGCCCGGATCCTCCCCGATCTCTACGCCGAGACCAGCCGGGATACAGCGCTCGCGGCAGCGATCCGGATCCATGTCCAGCAGCGCAAGCGGGAGAGCGTTCAGATGCTGTTAGCGCGCGCTGTATCCCGCGGTGAACTCTCGTTCACACCTGATTATGAACTTGCCTTCGACCTCTTGGTCGGACCAATTTACTGGCGTGCCCTGATCACCAAGAGTCCGACCAGTGGGACGGATCTGGAACAACTGGCGGCCGCAACAACAGCGGCGCTCAAAGCGTGGGCGCCTCCAGTCCCAGCCCAGAACCAGAATCTGAAGTAACTCAAGTGCAACGAGAAGAAGAAAGCAGAAGTGCTCCCCCGGTTCCCCGGGAGTGCACCTCAGTTTGAAGAAAGATGTTGACCTTTCTGCGATAATTCCTGCTCCTGTCATAGAAAGGTTGTGTGGCCTTGACTAGCGTCACGGCAAGCCGAGAGCTGGGGCAATTTGAACCTCAAACCGCAACAGCTGCACCGGTTGACCACGTCAGGAACGCTTGTTTCTTCTCACTGCGGCGGAAACACTCTTGCTGCAAGGCCTCACTGCTCAGTACCTGATTCAGGACAGCCATTGGCTGCAAGCAGGCGAAACGGTGCTGGTCCACGCGGCGGGCGGCATGGGACTACTGCTGGTGCAACTGGCCTGGGGTGCAGGAGCACGGGGCATGTTGCCCTGACCTCCAGCCCCACCAAGGCGGAGGCGGCGCGTCAAGGGGGCGCGGCAGAGGTGTACCTGTACAGCGACGACTGGGCGGCCCAGTTGCGTTCCACTGGCAGAGTCAATGTCGCTTTCGATGTTGTAGGGACGACCTCGATGCAGGGTTTTGAAGCCGTAAGAACAAGCGGGCGCGCGGTGTTTTACGGCATCGGGGGCGGATTCCCACCAGCCGATGGACACGTTGCAGACCCTGACCGGGGGCGCTGCTAGAGATTGTGGTGGAAGCCTCAACGCACGGGAAGAGCGTGAGTTTGCCAGAGTTGGGTTCCTTTAGTGCGAATGCGACGCCGGCGCGCACGGGGATGAATTCGAGCACGCTGGAGCGGATACAGATTCCGGCGGGACAAAAAGTTGCGTCTAAGGTTGCCTCGACCTTGAAAAGCAGTCTGTAGATCCAGCAGCCCCCGGGCCGGACGTAATCTGGCTGGATCTCAACATGCCGGGGATCAACGGTCTGGAGGTCTTGAGCGTGCTTAAGGCCCAAGAGCCCTTCGGGTACATTCCAGTGACCATGTTGTTGACGTCACAGGACCAACATGACATCCAACAGGTCTACCAGCAGCGGGCGAGTGCCTACGTCATGAAGCCGTGAGATTCGAGGACTTTTTGCAGCAGGTGGAGAGTGTTGTGGCGTTCTGGGACAGAGCTCAGCTGGTGACTCAGCGCTGAAGGGGGAGCTGCATAGCGTCAGCTGGTCAGGTCGTGTACGGTGCCGGGATGACGACATGGCCCGTTGAGCTGGCAATTGAGCCAGGTTCAGCGCGGCACGTGCTGGTGATTGAGGACAACATACATGACGCCCTCCTCCTGGAAACCGCTTTGGAGGAGGTGGCGGCTGAGATCCAAGTCACCCGAGTCATAGGTGGCCCGGCAGCTTTACGCGTATTTGAAACTTTTTCCCTGCCCCAGTTGGTGGTGCTTGACCTGCATTTACCGGGCGAACAGAGTGGAGACATCTTGCAGGCGCTGCGCACCTAGGGCGGTGACGCGCTGCAGGTGGTGTGCTGGAGTCGTTGAGGTGGCGGTGATGTGGACGCACGGGGCTGAGCATGATGTGAAAAAACCTGTGGGCTTAACGGGTTTTTTCGCGTTGGCCGAGCACTTGTTGACACTGTACAAGTTGGTTCTGTGTTCGATCACCTGCTGTACCAGTTCAGGGGCCAAGCCGGTGTGTGCACTCACGGCCGTGCCCCTATTCTTTGGGGGTGAACTCAACACTGGCCCTGTCTCAAGGGGAGAATGGTGGAGTGGGCCAGCGTGTGGTTGACGCAGATTTGGCATGCTAGAAGGCAGGTGGTGAGGAGCAGTTCACGGCCAACGAGGAGGCCATGACTAATTTGTCTGTCCGACGAGGCCGACTGCAGGTTCGCACACCCAGCGCCCGTGCCATTCCGGCGCACTTCACCGTGCAACAACGCACCTTCGTCGAAGCGGTTCGTGACACCACACAGCATCTCGTCTTGCGGGCCACTGCTGGGAGTGGCAAAACGACGACGCTGGCGGAAGCCGCCTGGCATTTGGACGCGTCGCGCCGTACGGTATACTTCGCGTACAACAAGCATTCCGTCATGGATGTGGGGCCGCGTCTGCCGCCTCGGGTCTGGGCCAGTACTTTGCATGCATATGGGCGGCGACTCTTGTGTCAGGCCCGGAATGCCCAACTGGACGTGGATGAGGACAAGAGTCTGCGACTGGCCGGACTGGTGTATGAGGGTGAGCGGGTAGAACGGCGTCTGGTGCGGGCAGCCGGACGGTTGTGGGATCTGGCGCGCGAGTATGGTCTGGGTGCCGGAGCGCACGAGGATGACCTAACGGCCTTGGCGGTGAGTGCAGAGTGGCCGGAGGAACAGGGCGTGCCGGCGATGCGGCGGGTGCTGGCGGGCTTCCGGCAGTTGAGTCTGCGAGATTGGCAGAAAGGCGGCCTACCGGACTTTACCGACTTCCTATGGTTGCCGCTGGAATTGGGGTTAGGCTCCGGCATCTTGGGGGCGGCCTTGGTGGATGAAGCGCAGGATCTGACACCCCTGCGCCAGCAGGTTGTCCTTCATCTGCTGGGGTTAAGGGATGATACGGCGGCAATCCCTGGCCGGTTGATTGCGGTGGGGGATCCTGAGCAAGCGATTTACACCTACGCTGGAGCAGATCCATGCGGCTTGTGGCGATTGGCCGAACGACTAAAAGCCCAAGAGTTGCCGCTGAGTGTGTCATTTCGCTGCCCGTCTGCGCACGTTGCTTTAGCTCGGAATGCCAGTTCGTTTATTCAGGCGGCCCCCAAAGCCCAAGTGGGCACGGTGGAACATCTGCCCGCAGAGACGGCGACGTTTGCGCGTGGGGACGTGATCCTTTCTCGCTTGAATGCCCCCTTGATTCGCATGGCCCTGAGCCTGATGACCCGGGAGGTGAGCGTGAATATTCGGGGGCGGGATCTGGCCGCCCGACTGGAGACGGCGACTCAAGAAGCTTTTCCCCAGCCCTTTACCGGAGATGAGGTGCGTGACCGGGTTAATGTGGTGTACGAGCGGCGGGCCAAACCGCTGACCAACCGGGTCAAGGAAGGAGATCTGGCCGCTAAGAAGGCTCTTGGGGAACTCAAGGACTTGTGCGCGTGTTTGCGCTTACTGGCGACCCGAGCGACGAAACTGGCGGGGGGCTGGGCGGATGTGGCAGCCGTGTCTGCCGTGTTGCAAGGGCTGTATCATGAGGATGCCGATGTCCTGCTCTCGACGGTGCACCGAGCCAAAGGATTGGAGTGGGAGCGGGTGACGGTGTTGTACCCGGAGTTGATGCCGTCCCCGCATGGAGATCCAGAAGAGGAGCGGTGCGTGCTGTTTGTGTGTTTGACGCGGAGTAAGGGCGTGTTGCGGTTGGCGTATGGCAAGGAAGCGTGGGCGAATGGGTGGCGCTTGAAGCCTGGCCCGGAGGTGACTCCACCCGTGACTGTAGAGGCAGAGGTGCTCTGGCATCCAGTGATCGAGGCAGTGGCTGGGCGAAAGAATGCACCAGCGCTCCCAGTCGTAGAGGAGATGAGCATGCCTGTGGGCCTCGAAGATGGGGGAACTCAGTCTCCAGGGGTCGTCGAGCCCGCCGCCCCTGTTGCAGTGGCCTCGCCCGTGCTGCCTATTCGCCCTCGTGAAATGCCTCGACCTGACCGGGAGCAGGCGGCGCTGGTCGCGCACGCCCAACGGGTGCGCGCTTCTCAGGTTCCTGCGGTGGTGGAGGATGGGCGCCCCTTGGCCTTGTTTGGAGGTTCGGATGTCCTCGGAGTAGTGGCCTTACGTGAGCGGCTGGACGTGCTCCTCGATGAGTCCCGGCCGGCCTTGCGGGAGTGGGCAACAGGATCCTTAACCTTGCTCCGAACCGTGCTGAGCACGACTGTGCAGCTGGAGCTTCCGGTCTTACTGAGAGTAGAACGCGCAGCAAATCGGGCACGCCTCGCGGTGCCGTTGATGCAGCCGCTGACGAAAAAGCAGGTCGCGCTGGTGGTGTTCACAGAGAGCATTGCGCGGCTTCGTCCGGCGGAGCTGAAGCGTCGGGGCGACCGGGCGTGGCGGGTCCTGTGGCAGGGGGAGGAACGAGTGTTTGACCCACGGACGGGGGAGCTGCTGGGCACCCTATTCACACCGGAAGCCTTGCATCTGCACTTGGACGAGGTGAACAGAGGCGGCAGATCATGACCGAACGACTGCTCTGTTGATCGGTCTAAATTGGAGTGAACCCAAAGTACAGATTCTCCGTCATTTTTGATGACGGCCAATCAAACACCCCTGGGCACAAGGTGTCGGACAAGCAGAAGTCGGTCGACGCGGGCAGTGATCACGGCAGTTGATCCCGCAGGACACGTGATAGACGCGGCATCTCGGAAACCTTCTGAGGAATGATGAAACTGGTATTCCCTGTTGATAGTGCGTTGCTGCTCAGTCTTTGAGGCGACCATCAAACGTGACGCAGAGCCTGTCAGCTGGGGGCAGTCCAAGTTTGCGAGCCCCCCTAAGAGTGGATCCTTTCCTGCTTGGTTTGCGGCACATTTTTTCTAGTGATCCTGCACAATGTCCTCATGCGCTGCGCCCTTGCTGCCACTTTGCTTTTGAGTCTGGTACTCACGGCTTGTCAGGGCGATGGCCCACCGCCCAGTGTCGCCCTCATCACACCCACCAATGACGCTACCGTCAGCGGCACCGCCGCCATACAAGTCACCCTGGGTGAGAAAGATACGAATAGCGAAGTGCGCGTCTACGCCCGCCTGCGCGACTCCACCGAGACCGGCCGCCTGATCGGCACGGTCAATACTTCCCCCTCGATCGTCTCTTGGAACACCACCGCCATGCCCAACGGCGATGACCTGGAGATCTACGCTTCGGCCACCCGCAGCAACGTCACCGGTACCAGCGCTCCCGTCCGTGTACGTGTTCAGAACGCCAGTGCACCGACCCTGGCTTACTTGGTGGCTTACAACCTGCCCGCGGGACTGACTGGTTTGTCTGTGAAAGCCCAACTGCCGGCGGGCGTGGATCCTCAGGCCATTCGGGCGGGGGTCGGCGTGACCTCCACTCCAGAACCCCAGCCCTCCTTGAAGCCTCAAGCCACAGACGGGCGACAACTGGCCGTGGAATGGGCTTGGAATCCGGCCGATGGCGCCAGCGGCTACCGCGTCCTGCAGGCCAGCGGTTCTGTAGCTGGCCCGTATGAGGTCGTTCGCAGTCCCGCCGCTTCCGCGGGCAGTGTGGCCCTGGAGAAGTACTCGCGCCTGCTGAGCGACGTCAACGTCGGCGACAAGATCTACGGCTCAGTGCGCAGCATCCTGGGCGTGGGCACAGAATCGGCCATGTCCAACGCGGGCCGGGCCATTTTTCTCGATGCCCAGCAGGTGGCCAGTCCCGCGCAAAACCAGGTGGTGCCCGATGGCCGTCCGATCCTGACCTGGACGGCACTCTCGGGGGCCGACGGCTACCTCTACTTCGTCTGCGACCGTCCTTGTGCTGAGAACGGCTCCAAGCGGTTGTGGACAAACTATCCCTACACGACTTCCAGCCGCAGCGCCGCCTTTCCCTCGGCTCAAGCCGCGCTGCCCAAAGGCACTTACCACTGGTGGGTGGCTGGCACACGGTCAACTGGGGGCAAACTCGTGTCCCTGAGCTACAGCGAGTCCCGCCAATTGGTGGTGCCTTGAAGTCCTGGCGCGTTGGACTGCTCCCGGCCTTGTTGTTGGTGTCGGCCTGTAGTCAAGAAACCAAGAGCACGCCAGAGACCTACCTGCTCACCACCGTCTTGCCGTCTCCAGCCACGCCCGGCAGTGAAGTCACCGTTTACGGCCGCTTGCCCGCAGGCAGCCGCGGCGTGAGGTTCGGGGAACAGACCGTCACCGGTACCAGTGTGCGGGACGGCATCCAGGTCACCCTTCCGGCAGACCTGGTGGCGGGTCTCACTACCGTGACCGTGCCCGGCGTCACCGGGAGCAGCGTCTCACTCGATGTTGTGCCCCGACTCGACCGGGTGACCCTGACCGGGACCGACGTGCGGATAGAGGGCGCCGGCTGGGGTGGAAAGACGGAGAACGTCCTGATCGAGGTCAACGGCCAACGCTTGGTGCCTCAAGGGGGAGTGGTTCTGACGGCACCCGTCAATCCAGCCCTCGGGGATCCGAACGGCACCGCCAGCGACCTCTACGGGGTCTTCAATGTGCGGGTCGTCGTGGGGGAGCGGGCCAGCGAGACGGTAGCCGTCAGGAAAGAAGCTGGAACTGTGACCGGGCAAGTGGTAAGACCTTTGGGAGGACAGGCATTGATGGTTCAAGCCGTGCCTGCACCACGACCCCCTCAACCCAGTGCCACTCTGCTCATTCCGCTGGCTGCTGAAATTCCAGTCACTGGGTTGCGAAACACGCGGGTGCTGGCTGCTTTGGGCATCGTGCGGGCCCACTATGCGAGTATACAAGCCGCCCAGGCTGCGCTCCAAGTTTTGTCTGCCTCTGGTCTTCACGCTGAGTATGACGCTGCTCTCTCTGTGCAGAGCGAGAAGATGATGGTGACGGGAGTGAATGCGCTCCAGCCTCAAGCCCTCAGTCCTCGGCAGTGGTTCTGGCCCCGTTTGGGCATTCCCGAGGCCTGGACACGCTCGCAGGGAGCTGGCATTACAGTGGCCGTGATCGATACGGGGGTGGCCCTCACCCACCCAGATTTGCAGGCCAATCTCTGGCCCGGACGTGACTATGTCGATGGAGACAAGACCCCGAGTGATGTCGGCGGCCACGGCACCCATGTCTCCGGCTTGATCGCGGCCAACGGCTTGGTCAGTGGTGCGGCCCCGCAAGCCCATCTCTTACCGGTGCGTGTGATTGGCCCGGCTGGCGGGACCACCAGCGATCTGGCCCGGGGTCTGATCTGGGCCGCGGGGCTGGATGAGACCGATCCCAATCCGCATCCGGCACAAGTCATCAACCTGTCCTTGGGAACACCCGAGTACAGCGACGTCTTGACCCAGGCGGTGAAGCGGGTGCTGGACGCCGGGGTGATCGTCGTGGCGGCCAATGGAAACGATGGGGGGCTGCCGTACTCACCGGCCAACATTCCCGGCGTGATCGCAGTGACGTCCATGGGTGGCCCAGAGACGCTGTATCAACCGTCCTATGCCAACCGGGGGCCAGGCACCCGAATTGCCGCGTATGGCGGTGACCTGAACGCCGATCAAGATCGCGACGGCGAAAAAGACGGCATCCTGTCGACCGATCTGGATGGGGGTGGGAAGCCGGGCTACGCCCTGCGGCAGGGTACCAGCATGGCCGCGCCGCAAGTCAGCGGGATTGCGGCGTTGTTGCTCAGTCAGGGGGCGCCCGCCCGTACGGTCAAAGCCTTGCTTGAAGGACAGGCGACCGATCTCGGCGTGGCGGGGATGGACTTGAATACCGGCTGGGGCCTCGTGAATGCCTTGGCGGTGAAGGCGGATGCTCCTCAGACCTATGCCGTCGCTCTGAATACGAATAACCGGGTCATCACCTACACGCGCACGTTGGACAACAAATTTGCCCTGCATAGCCTGCCCCCAGGTCAAGCGGTGCAGGTTGTGGCCGCCACCGATTTGGATGGCGACGGCATCGTGGGGGAAGCCGGGGAACTGCGCAGTGCCGCACAGCCCATCACCGTTACCCCTGGTGGACAGGCCACCGCCACCTTGACCCTCGCGCCAGCAGATGGAACGGGAGCCCTCACGCTGCCGAAGTAATCCTCCCGTTGCCCATCCTCTCTTCTGCTGGGGGCTCTGTCCCTCCGCTGCTCTGTCTTTCAAGGATCCCCATGTTTCGACGTTCTCTGACCCTCGCCTTGCTTCTCAACCTTTCTGCTGCCCTTGCCGCACCCACCCCTGTGACGGTGATCCGGGCGGGCGACACCATCGTCATTCAAGGCAGCGAGCAACTCCGCTACCAGACCGATCCGCTAACCCGCCGTCTGGTCTTGCCCGATGTCGTCTTGGCTCCTGGCGCGACCATTCCTGAGGGCCTGAGCTGGCAGAAGGCCGATGGCACCATCCAGTTCGTTATTCCCGACGGCACAACCTATGCCTTGAGTCCCGATGGCCGTAGCCTGATCCTGACGCCTCCCCTGCGGCAGGCGGTCTCGCCCATTCCCCAAGATGAACGTGCGCCCATCGTGTATCCGCTGAGCTTTGCTGATCCCAGCACGGTGGCGGGCCTGCTGCAAAGCCTGTATCCCGGCACCCGAGTCGTGATTGACCAGCGGCAACGCACCCTGATCGTCGTCGCCAACCCAGCGGATCGCTCCATGCTCTTGGCCTTGCTCAAGCAACTGGATGCCAGTCGCCCACAAGTGCAGTTTGAGGCGGAGATTTTGGAGGTCAACCGGGACACCACCGACAGCCTCGGCATTCAGTACGACTCGATCTTCACCTTCAAGCTGGCCGAAGGAGAAGGCGGCGGCCTACTGAATCTGGGAGCCTTCGGGCGCAGTCCCTTGAGCCTAAGTCTGGGGATCAATTTGCTGAAGACCAATGGGGCAGCGCGAGTGTTGGCTCGGCCCCGGATTACGACCATTGACGGCCTCGAAGCCCGCATCAACTCCACCCAAACAACCCCCGTCGTGACGGCGACGAGCAATGGCGGCACCAGCGTGCAGAGCATTACGACGGGGATCACCTTGCGACTGACGCCGAAAGTGGCTCCGGATGGCACGGTGGAGACGAGTCTGACGATTAGCGTAAGTGTACCGACGGGAACGACGAGTCAGGGCGTACCGCAGTTCAGTACGCGGGAAGCAACAACAACGGTGCGGGTGGGGAACGGAGAACCGATTGCGATTGGGGGACTACTGGAAGACCGGACAGTGACGGGGACGCAGAAGGTGCCGTTTTTGGGAGACATTCCAGTGTTGGGTAAGCTGTTCAGCACGACACGGACGGATACGAGACGCAGTGACCTAATTATTGTGGTGACGCCCCGACTAGTGATGAGTCCCAATGAAGCGCCGACGACGCAGATTCCAGGGGAGGGCTTAAAGCTGCCTTGATTAAAGAAGAGAAAAGGAAGAACCGCCCCACCATCTATGGGGCGGCTTTCAGGTTCCGACTAGGCACTGAATTTTCGTAAGGTTACCATGTTTGGCTTTCTGCTCTTGTTCTGGCGTTCCGGGGGTAATCGCGGATCGCTTGGGCCATACCCATGTGAGCTTTACCATGCAGGTCTACACCCACTTGGATGACGAGGTGCGCCGAACCTTGCGGAGCTGCTTGAATCCAGGAAAGGAGGCTAACGGCGGAGTAGCACCTCAGTAGCACCGCAGACCAAAACAAGGGGGCCGCTCCAATAGCTAGAGCGGCCCCCTTATTACGGATTTTATATGTCAAATTTTGGAGGACAGGATTAAATCTATTACCTTAGGTAGTATGGGTAGCATACGGGGTTTTGGAATAACCATTTCATCTAAATCATAGGTGAGAGTTGTGATTATGTTTTGATTTAAAGAGTTATAATTATTGACCAATTCGATAACACGATTAAATAAGTCCAATATTTTATCTTCGTCGGTTTTTATGCTTTGATTGAAGCTTGGCAGGCATATGCCATGACTGAAGAATGCATGCCTATCGCCGCTAAAAATCACAGGTTTGCTTTGATCAGCCCCGAACATTTCGAGAGCAGTAAATTGATTAGCGAGACACGCTACGCCATCTTTACACATAATCTCTCTAACATCATCCAGGACAGATAATCCTTCTCGACTTGCCGAAATACTTCCATGAATCATTAGAGATTCATCTCTGTCTATCAAAATCAATTTAGCCTTCATCATCACCTATGGGCATACAGTTGCGAGAATTTTATTGATATCTGTGATTGGCTTCAAAGCATTTAATGCCTTATCTTTTACAAGAGCATACCTTAGACCGCCGTCGATGTCGGATACCACACCCAACTCCATACTAATCTTATTTGGATTTGTAACAGTAGTAGCTACCACTCGTGTATAAGGATCACCACCTATACCTGCCATCCCTTTTGCAAATTTCAAAGCATCCTCATAGGACAGAGCAAATTGTTTCCCTTCATAACCCATGCCATAAATCGTCTGAAATTTTCCGGTTCTCACGATTGATTGATATTCACCCTCGCTAACAGCCCGATAAAGGGTAAGAGGTTTAGGGGCATCAGCATTATGAACCAGCCACCCTTGATCCCCCACATAATACGTATGTGCTTCACTGACGGTAAGGTTAAACATCTCCTGCGTCTGCTGGAGCGTGATGACGTTGGCAATGGTGCCGAGGGTGCCGTCCGCCTGCTTGATCTTGTCGCCAATCTTCAGGTGACCTGCACCCACCCAGTTTGAATTCAGGTCAGCGTGGCCTTCGGGGGCCGGACGATGGGATGCATCGACGTTCTTCGACAGGTAGAACGGATGCTCCGGCGTCGTCTCAATGTACTCCGTCTTATTGCCCTGCTCCGGGTCTTGGATGGCCAAGTATGTAATGTCTGGATCGATGTTCTTATGAACTGCAGTGATGGGGTAGTACCCGTTCTCACCTGTCTGCTCGTTGAAGGCGAGAACAGGGGTACCAATAGTGAGAGCACCGATGGCGACCAAGCCGGACAGGCTGCGGACAGGCGTGGAGGGTGCGAATGAGTTGAGATTACAACCGATACCTAAAGAATTCATCTCTTCAAGCATGATAGGTGCCATTACCTGTCTACCTCGAGATGAAGATGGTAGAGTGTATTTGGATCCGGTATTATATCTACCTGTCCTATTGGATAACATGTCTATAGCCATTTTACTTAGAATATCACTTAAGGTAGATCTTCCACCATTCGATAACACTTTTAAATCTATATAAGCATGCTGCATTTCATTAGAAGCCATATCTGATTTAAATTTCCACGTAGGCTTACTTTCTCTAGAACCCGTCCCGGTCATGTGGAGAGCATATTTATAGTATTGGTTCATAGCATGACCATATTTAGACACCTGAGCCATCTCTTTGAAGGAATCTCTACTAATCTGACGATTCCTTATGCCCTCTGATATATCTTTGTACATCTGAATGCGTAATGTTGGAGGCAAATCTTCTACAAATGAGGTGATAGCCGTCCAATCTTCGTAGACGCTGTTCGCTCCCACAGTTCCTAAGCCAACCGCAAGCGATTTAGATTGTTGCTGCGCTTCTTGCCTCGCCGCGTCTGCTTGTTTACCTAGAGCTTCATCTTCAGCTGCTCTGGTTTCAGCTCCCCAATCCACGAGATTTTGCAATACTGATTTGTTTTTATTCCACACATACAAAGTTTGGACGTTATAAGCATAGATGGCATCCTTAAAACCAAGCCCATCATTAAAATCAGCTGAGACCTCTTGAATGAAGACTGGATTGGAGGAAGATTCCTCTGTCTTGGCTTGAGCTAAGCCACCTACTCCCAACTGCACATTGATTTTGCTTTCGGGTGCAGGGTTCACAGCCTGCGGCTTCTTCGGGTCTACTTTTACTGGGGCGTCTTTGGCCTGCACGTCCCCAGCTTTGATCTGACTCGGATCGGGCAAATTGATGCTCGAGAGACTTCCAGTGGTCACTTCCAGCGGATTGATATTCAGCACACTGCTCAGCGGCTTAATCGGGGCATCCAAGGATTCGACACTGGCTTTAACGATGGCAAAGGGCATGGTGCCAGTCCAAACGGTATTATCGGAGTAGCCGTTCGCAAGGCTGTAGGTCGCATCGCGGACTCGGATACTGAGGGAGCCGTACGTGTAACTGGGAATTTGACACTGCGTGCCATTCCCTGTGCACTTATACACAAAGTTCCCCGCCTGTTGGAGAATCAATTGGATTTCGCCGTTGACAAAATGGGCGCTACTCCAATCCCGCCAGACCCCATGTTCACGGTACCAATACGGATCATTTTGTTCTTCAATTTGTCCCGTACTACTCAATACCTGTTGACCAAAAGGGTCATAGCGGAAATCGTTGTAACGATTGCCAACACCGTAACACTGGTAGTTGATGGCGCCACTACAAAAATACGTACTGCGTGCATTATTGCTGCGATTGTCGAACTGGCTGACCCTGTTGTCGGCATCGTATCGTTTGATATACCCGCTGGCTTCACCACCACTTACAGCCAAACGGTTGCCACGCGAATCTAAAGTGTAAGTCGAGGTGAGATACTGATAGTTTGGAGACTCCGGTATAGGACTGAATTTACTTTCAGAGGCGACTGACCCGTTCGAATTATAACTCGCTTGATAAACTTGCGTTTGAACAGGGTACTCAGGCTGGGAGTTTGGATGGGTCCCTTGGCTATCAATTAAATTGCCGTAAACATTGTAGCTATTTGTGGTGGTAGTCACTGGAGTGCCCGTCACCGAACTGGAATGGGTGGTCGTGTACGGCACACCAACCAACGTGCTCCCATTCGAAAACACCGTACTGTTGGTTTTGGTTTGACCGTCTTGAGTTGTGACGTTTTTGGCAGTCAACCCGCCGACCGTTGGGGTGATCACCGAGCGGTAGACCTCACTGCCGCGGATGACACTGTTGGTAATGGTGCCATCAATGCCATAGGTCGTATTGATTTCAGCGTAGGCCCCATTGGTGCTCCGTACCAGTAATTCCCGGCCTCGCTGGTCATATTCCGTGAACTTGTAGGTGCGGTAGCTTCCGTACTGAGTTCCGTCGCCGGCCCAAGCGTACTCACGCTGTCCATCTTGGTAATACGAGTAGGTGATGCTCTTGGTTTCCGTAGTGCCGATGACATCTTGCTGTGGAGGAGTGCCGTTGATCAGAACAGCAGGCAGAGTAGGATTTTGATCAGTAATGACCACTTTCTCCAATTGATCCCGCTCAGTGTAAGTGGCCGTACTGGTCGATACACTGGCTGCCAACACGACGCCGTTGGCCCCCCCGTAGTTCGCTGTTAGCACGTTGCCCGGCACTTGACCCCGGTGGCGAACCTGAATATTGCGCGTTTGAGCAGTTTCCTTGTTCGTTGGGCTGTAGGTGTACACAAATTGGTTCTGAACGAGGTTGCCATCTAAAAACGCTTCGCCACCGGCATCGCTGGGTGTATCCCAACTATTTAACAGGTTGCTGTTGGCATCAAATTTCCAGAGGCTCCAATAATTGGTGTACCCCGTGGCCGCTCCGTTGGCGTACTGCTGCGGCTTATAAATGCCTGGGTTGCCCCAAAATTGGCGGAAGTGACGGTTGCCCAGCCCGTTCACAAAGGTGTGTCGGGTGTATTCCCAACTCTTATTGGCGCCGTAAGAGACCTCACCGATTTGAAGGCCGCGGGCGTAATACCACTTGAAGGTAATGTTGCCCGCCGAGTTGGTCATTCGGGTATCCGAAGGCTCCGTAATATCTGGTGTGGTGGTCAAGCTGCCGACATAGTCGTAGCTCGTTTCTGCGGTCATCGGCCCATCCAGACGATAGGTGCGGTGCTTCCAATTGGTTGAAGTCGCGTCGCCTACCCTTGGACGGCTCTCAGAAATCACTTTACCCAGCGAGTTGGACTTGTACTCTGTGATTAAGCCGCGCTCGTTCTGATAACTAAGGTTACCTGCCTTGTCATAACGGTAAGTGGTGACGAGACCGTTCGATAGGCCTGCCACCTGACTGTCGGTTGTGCTCCCGCTTCGAGCATGCTCCTTTTTTTCGGTGAGGCGACCTGCCCAGTCATACTTGTAGGTGGTGACAAAGCGATTGGCGTCCGTGCTGCTCAAGACCTTGCCCGCGTGGTTGTAGGTCTGAATGATGCTGGCAGACTGATCCGGAGGCAAGGTCGTTTGAGTGGGTCGGCCCTGGGCGTTGTACACGTAATCCGTTCGTGCACCAGACTCCGGACCCGCTGCCGTATTCATGTGGGCCCGGTAGATACGGGCCGGGAGCGAACGACTCCCGTAGTGGCGGTACTCGGTACGGGTATGGGTGCCACTGGGTGAGGTCACATTCACACTGCCATGCTGGGCGGTGGTTCCTGTGTTGTTGTCCGGCTCCCAGACACCGGACAGAAGGCCGTCTGGGGTGTAAGTAAACACGTGGGTGACGTTATTGAGTTCGTTCACCTGGGACTGTACGCCAAATGGATTGTATGTGGTGCGTTTGCTGTTCCCGCGGCCATCGACTTGCTGAACCTGCCGGCCTAAGCCGTCGTACGCAGTGCGTGTCGTCACCCCATCGAAGCCCATGTGCACATACCCTTTGCCAGGCTCATCACCGTTCCACACTTCACGGGTGATGCTGGTGACGTTGCTACTGTTGTCGTAGGTCAACTTGGTATCGTACCCGTCAGCATCTGTCTTCTTCACGGGACGGTCAAAAGCGTCGTACTCCGTGGTGGTCCAGGCCCACGCTCCATTGGCTGAGGACATGTTCTGTGGCGTGATGGTCGCGCCGGACATCAATGTTCCGGTCACGGTCTGGCGGTCGAACTCATCATAGCCGTATTCCGCGTAAGGGCGGCGGGCATCGCTGTACGGACCCCCGACGGTGACCAAGGCCGGATCAAGTTTCCGAATCAGGTTGCCTGCCGTGTCATAGTTGAAGTAGGTGCTCCGGTCACTGTCACTGCTGTTCATGACCAAGCGGTTGTCAGTGATTTTGATAGGGCGATCGAAGGCGTCGTAGTAGGTGCGAACCGACCCTTCAGGGTAGAACACGGCATATTCCCGGCTCGCTGAATCCACATCGCGGTAGATCGTGACCTCATTGGAACCGATGTCTTTAATGATCTCACCGTGAATCTGACCGTCGGTGTGGTATCTCACGCGGCGGTAGGCGCCATCCGGATGGGTGGTCTTGACCACGCGGTCAAGCGTGTCATACACCAGCGTGGTCGTGAAGCCATCGACGGTCGAGGTCACAGCGCGTCCGTAGGTGTCGTACCCCAAGTCGGTCGTGTGATGGACTGTGCTCACTGTCGTGTCACTTCCCTCGCCCGCCTGAACCTTGTTGACTCGGCCAAAGTTAGCGGAAGTGCTGGTCTCGTCGTAGGTGTAGGCCGTGAGGCGGCGCACGCCACCCCCTTCCGTGGGATGTCCCTCAGAAGATGCCTTCAATTCTCCAGTCGCGTAATAGGTCCACGTTTTGTTTTCTTCCCACGCATTGCTGATATTGGGGCCGAGTTGCGAGAGCACCCGGCGCCAGACCTTGTTGCCGAACCCATCGAAAGCCTCGAAAGTCACAAGGAGCCGCTTCGATGGAGTGGCGCCGTCCCAATTTCCCACAAAAGCGTCTGTGGCGTACTGATAAGTCGTGTTCCCTAATTCATCGTAGTGGTAGACGAACGTTTGAGAGTCGATGTTGAGACCGGTCACCGTTTTGCTGTAGACGAGGTCGCCGTAGCTCCTGACCATGCGGGTAGAAGTCCAGTCGCCCCGGCCACCAGCGTCTGGAACAGGAACCCAATTGCTCAGCGCCTCTGGGTTACTCCAGTTATAGCCGTAGGTGACGGCGCGGTAATCACTGGTGTCTGCCCCTTTACGGAGTCGGGTCGCGGTAACGCGGGCCAAGCCATCTATTTCAGTGATGAATTGGCGCCGAGGAGTAGCACTGCTATCCAGGTAACGCTTCTCCTCGATCTTCTTTACCGCCGTGAAACTCTGTCCTGCCACATTGGCAACGTCGAACGGCGTGTACTCAATCCGTCGCTCATCGGTGCCGTACGCCACCGACGTCTCACTGAGGAGATCATTGGCCCGGCCCGCATGACTCGGGGTTGCGGCGATGGTCTCTTTCGTGAGCCGGTTGTCGGCGTTGTAGTCGTAATTGGTTTTGCGAAGGATGGGGCCTCCGTCACTGAGGTACTCCACCCACTGGGTTCTGTTTCCGCGCGTGTCAAACCAGAACTCCTGAGGGGGGCCTTTGGCCGGCTTGATGTAGCGAATCTGATTGAGGACGCTATAGTAAAAGTCTTGCCCATACGTCCGAATGTGGGGGGCTTCCGTTGCGGAGGCACTGAAGACGGGGTTGATGTCTTTGACCGTGATGGTGCGGAGGCGGTTGTCGGTCGTGAAGTGATAGACCTTCTGCTTCTCATTTTGAGTCACTGTGACTTTCGCGCCACCGGCAGGACTGCCGCTTTCGTACAAGAAGGTGGTGTCCGGCTCGCCCAAAGTGTTGATGCTCGACACGCGGTTATAAGCGTCGTAGGTGTAGGTCGTGGTTTTCCACCCCTTGCCTTGCTGCTGGCCTTCACTGCCGTCGGCCAGGACAGGGCGTTTGACCTTGTCCAAGAGAAGTTCCCCGTTGGCTCCTGGCTTGTAATCCAGGTCAAACCAACGCCCAATTGCCTGGTTCTGAGCATTGTAGGTTCGGAAGACCATGTATTCGACAACCCGTTGACTGCCTAAAAGGCCGTAGGTGTATTCAACTCGTCGCCGCCAAGTACTGGCATCGTTTTCGTTCTGGAGCAAGATATTGATGGCCGTGACTGTTCCGGTGTTGCCATCCCACTCATAGGTGGTGGTGCGGCCCCAGTAGTCCCGAACTTTCGCGAGTTGTCCGTTGCCGGCCGCTGTGTAGGTGAATTCGGTGCGGGGAGCGGTGCTGCCTTCAGCGTCACTCGTTGGTTGCCCCGCGACCCCCCAGTACTGTTCGTGGGGAGTCTGCTGATAGTCAGCGTATTGCCCATCGCGCCAGAAAGTGGTGCGGTTGCCATCATGGTCGTAGTAATGAACCACCATTTGTCCATTCGGCAACCGGTACTGGATAAGCCAGGTTTCGGGCGTTTCGATGCCTGTTTGCAGCTTGGAAATAAAGGAAGTCGTTGTCGCCCGGACACCGGCGTACCGCTGATTGATCCAGCTGGGTGCAGCAGCGATCTCCGTGCTGGTGGCGCGCCTGTAAAGTTGAGATCCGCCGTCTCCCACCCCCATGGCCCATTCCTGAGGTGCAGCAGTGACGGTTGGATTGAAGCCCATCAGGCGCAGGACGCCCTTGACGTTAAAGCTGCCGGACAGACTGGTGTTCGGGCTGGTAGCACCACCGACCACGGTGTTGGTGGTGGTGGAGGCTTTGGTGTTGGTGTTGTTGCGGGTGAGCTGGCCTAGGTCCACATAGGCGTTGCCGGTCGCCACATTGATGGCGTCAGCGACTTCTCCGAAGCCGGGATCGCCAAACGCGGTGGCCGGAATCGGAATATTGGTCACCCCTGGCCCGACGAAGGCGAACAGTTGAGGGGCCGCTGCCACCAGCGCTCCCGGCACATAGCTGAGCGTGAGAAACAGAACGGCCATCACGGCACTCGCCGCGCGTCTCCGCCGTTCGCCTGACCATGAGACAGATGGGGCTGACCTGAGGACGCGCGTCATGCCCTCACCTGTACCACATTATGTGGAAGGAACAACGCTAACTTGCCCTGCTTGAGCTTGAAAGTCTTAAGATTAGATTAAGGAATAGATCCAAACTCTTTGAGGTTTGACTGTCCCAACCCGCTGGTCTTAAGCCATGCACTTTTATCTCTAGGTCGCGGCAACATTCCTGATCAGAATGAGCTGTCCGGCCAGTCCGGGTCAGCGAGCTAGTATGCACTTTTGGTCGTTCGAGACCGTGCTCTAGATCTGGCTGATCCGGGCGCTTTCTTGCAGACTGCATCCTAGACAAGGCTCCGAGCCTGCAGATAAGAGACAGTCCAAGCAAAGCAGAATTGGCCTGACCACCCCACTTTTCGAGAGGTTTTTATGGTTGTGATGGGTATCGATATCGGCAAAGACGTGTTTTTTGCCCATCTGCGGGCCGCTGAAGGCGACCCATCGTTGACACCTCATGCCCTGCCTAACGTTGACAATACGGTGCTGATCGCCTGACAGATTTTATGAGGGAGACCGAAAAATGATTTGCCAGCCGACTTCAAGCGTTGCCGTCGGGTGAACCTGAGGGCGTGTTCGTCTTAGCGGCTCAGGATCGGGCCCCCCCTGAAGTGTCAAATTGGAGAAGATGGTTTGACCTCGGCTCAAGGCATATTGAACAGCCCGCAGACCAATTTTCAAGTAACTCAACGCTCGTTGCCAGTGGGGATCGACGACACGTTGATCCCCACGCTGCACCATCTGGATTCCCTCCGAGACCAGCAGCAAGGTTGCGACCGAGAGTACCAGAATCAACCGTTCTAGGCTGTTGGCATCTCGTATCTTGGAGTCCTCCAAGCCAAACAACCCGCTTTTCTCGTCGAGAAAGCCTTCCTCGATCTGAAAGCGTTCGCCGTATTCGGCAAAGGTCTCCACGCTCGTTGGTTCGTCACTGACGACCTGCCACTGCTCTGGCCCGTCCGATGGACGGGCCAGAGCCACGTGAACTGGGCCGAAGTGTCGCCCTGTCAAGGTGATGTTCTGGAAGCAACGGGTCTCTCGTGGCGCCAGGCGGATCTCACTGACCTTGCAGAGTCGCTGCCCATCCGGGGCAGCGAGAATCAGGCTGGATTTGATTCGAATACGGTAGTGCCAGCCGCAGATCTGCAGCCAGCCCATCAATTCCGTATCGCAAAAGCCTCGGTCCGCCAACAGGCGAACCTGACAGATCCCGAGGAAATCGAGGAGACCCTTCACCTCAGCGAGGACGGGAAGGAGGTGGGCGGTACTGACCTGGGCGCTGGAATGTTCAAGGACATGCGAGACGAGCGGCACCGCTCGTCCTCGGAAGAGCACAGAGACACGGATCAGGCAGAACTTCTCGAAGAGCACGCTGGTATCCAGAGCCAGAACGAGAGTGTGTCCTCCCCAGTCGCGGAGAGCCCGGGTGACAAGTGGGCCGTACATGCTGACGGGGTCAATGGCTGGGTTCTCCAGCCATCTCCGAACTCGGCGTTCTGTGCTCTGAGCGAAAGTCGCATGGGAGTGAATGTGAGGAAGCCAGGCAGAGAGCGAGGCCCTTTGGGAAAGCACCAAGCCAGTGACCATCCAGGCGAGGGTGCGGGCATTGCGGGTATCGTTCCAGAGGGAATGCTCAAGATGTGCGAGCACGGCTTGATACATTCGGGGGGCGTCCCCTCGGGTGCTTTCGGTTTTCACAAGCAGAAAGTGTCCCCTACCGGAGACGCTTTCTCATATTTTCTGTCAGGCGATCAGCCCAATTGGCTGAATAGTTCATCAAATATTAATACAATCTACTGAGCAGTTGACATAGCCTGAACCATATTCAAGGATAACGTAAATGCAAATCAAATTTTTGGGGAATATCAACAGACTCATTGCTGCTGCTGCAATGCTCATTCTTTTTGGAATAACGGCATCGGCGAGCAACAATGAAATTGCTGTGTATAAGGATAATCATGTGGTGGTCGTCAACTATATTCCTGGCCCTATGCCTGTACCTACAGGAAGAGGCACAAAAACAGTGTATGATTGTGGTGTTGTAACAAACGGCATCTTCTATTCTGGCTACAGGATCATCACAACAACCTTTTGGTCTGATGGCGGCATTACCGAATCTTCCTCTGGTTGTTTTGTTAGTCAGCCCCCACCCGTTACAGGGTGAGGTTTAAATAAAAAGGATAAATTAGATGAAAAAATTGCTAATCTCTCTTGTGCTAGCAGCGCCTTTTATTTCTGGCGGGCAAAATAATTCTCTGGCCTCGGCATCCTATGTTGAAAATCCAAGTTTATTTACGGCCATAGCCACATTTGAGGAAGCGCGAATGATTGATTGTCCACCTCAAAATGTTGTGGGTTCATTTGAGCGCATATGTTTCATGATTCCCAATGTGATCGACGATCAGGTGCGGGCAAAGTTGGAGAGTCAGTTCAAGAAGCAACTGGCCTATCCTTGGGTGGCAGCGGGTGGAGTGGCCGGAGGGCCAGTGGCCGGAGGGCCGAAAATCTTTCTCAATGCGTGGCTTACGGGTTCGCGGCGCTACCCTATACAGTTGTCCACCGCTGCATCGGGTGCTGATGCCATTCTGGTCTTGGGGCTGCTGGGCAGTGCGGGGGGACGCTAGCACGGTGAAGCTCTGCCCATGGCTCTGCTGAGGGTCGCATCGACGTTTGGTCATTGGATTTGGAACCACAGGAGCAGACCAGACTCACATCTTGCAGTTTAGAGGGAGAGAGCCTGACGGCCTGAACCTGGTATGTCAAGTCGGCGGGGGAAAAGATCCTTAGAGGGGGCTGGGATGGGGCCGCCAACATGGCTGGCCTGCAATGTTCGGTACAACTCGCGAGCCAGGTGGGTCTTGAGTGCTCGAAGTGCCGCTCGTTTCGTTTTTCCCTCTTGTTCCTTCTTGGCCACGAATGTTTTGGTCCGTTCGTCACAGCGCAGGCGCGTCAAAGCCATCAGATGGAGCACCCTGTTGAGCTGTCGGTTGCCACCGACGTTCACGCACCAGCGCGTATTTTTCCCACTTCCCCGCTCGACTGGTGCCGCGCCGCAATCACTCGCAAAGTGATGGACGGTCTCAAACCGCTGGATGTCACCCATTTCGGCCAGTACGGTACCGGCCAGCACCACGCCGATCCCCTGCACCGTTAACAGGGTGGGGGCGACCTGAGCGACCAGGGTGGCCATGGCGTGTTCCAGCTCTTTCAACGCTGCTTCGAGAGAGGTCAGCACGGCCTGAAGGGCCGTGCTCAACGAGGCGGTCGTCGTGTCTGGGAGCGCTTCGAGCATCATCTGATTGGCCTTGCGCTGCTGGGCGAGTTTGTCCCGTGTGCGGGACAACTCTTGCAAGCGGGTGCGTTGCGTGCTGAGCTGGTAGGGCGGAAGTTCTGGATTGGCCAGCAGGACTCGAGCGACGTTCTCGGCATCGACCAGGTCGTTCTTTTTCTTCCCCCGCCGTGCACGGTACTGACTGGTCAGGCTGGGATGAATGTGATACACCACCTGATTCCTGGCGAACAGCAGGGCCAGCAGGGGAGCCACATACCGGTTGCCTGCGCCTTCAATGGCCCAGCAGTGGTCTTCGAACTGCACAGACCACAGCCACAACTGGTGGAGACCGTCGGCGTCGTTCTTGACGTTGAGGCTGTCAAGAACGACGCCCCGAGAATCGAGAGCAACGGCGGTATGGGTCGTTGGGTGGGGATCAAGTCCAAGAATGATCATGGCGTCCTCCAGCAGAACTTTGGCCTCTCACCACCACCCGCGCAGGTCTGTTCTGGATTGGGCCCTGGGGCAGCCTGGGATCAAGCGAAGAGCGGTGATGGAGCGCCGTTGAGGAAGAGAACGCGCAATTCAGGCCAAGGCGATTTCCGCAGACAGAAAGAGGGCGACGCTCTCTCCTCACCTCATTCTGGACATACAGACAGATTTTATGAGGGAGAGCGAAATCTGAGCACCCGGCCGCCTTCCAGAGCGTTGACAGCGCTGACGTGTGATTTCTTGCGATGTGCGGGAGGTGCCGGATCGGCGCCCCCCTGGAGGGTCACCCGACTGAACAGAGGCCACCAAAATCCAGGGGCTAGACCGCTGTTCTGAAGGCCGGGTACCACTGGCGAAACAGGTCTTCAAGTTCATTGTTGAGTACCCGTGTTCTGATCTGAAGCAGGAGATAAGCTCCCCGCGGTGTCCAGTTCATCGACTGCTTCTTGACGAACCGCTTGCTGATCACCTGATTGACCGTGGACTCGACGAAGCCCGTCGAAATACGCTCGCCAGCCCGGTACCGCTCACCGTAGTTCACCATGTACGCTTTGTTGTTGCCAATGTAGCCAATCATCTCCACCACGTACTTCTCCATCTTCCGGAGGCAAACGAGCTCCGCTCGGGATCTGTCCAGCACGCTGGACAGATCCGTTTCTAGGTCGCCAAGTTCCTGACAGCCTTGGCCCACATGACCGTGCCAGAGGTGATGTTTAGCCCGCTCTAACCGCTCAGGAACGTCCTTCAGTGCCTCAATGTCCTTGGGAAGGCCCTTAGCCATCTGACCGAGCACCGTCAATCGCATGGTCACGTGAAACCAATCCAGCACGTGTTCGGCATTCGGACTGAGGTACAGCTGAAGATTCCGGACGTTGTCGCCCCCGTCGGACATGAACGTCACGGTCTGGTTTTGCTGTAGACCTTGCGAGCGCAGCACCTCGAACAGCCGTCGGCCCGGCTTCTGGTCATGGGTCGTGACGAAGGCAAATGTTTTGCTGCTGGGCTGATCCTCAAGTTGATCGCGCCCAAACGCCAGGATGCTCTTCCCGGCAATGACTTCGAACCAGCCCTTCCCCTTGGCCCGAACGAAGCCGCCTTCAATGCCAACTGTCAGTGGGCCGTTTGGCATGGGGAGTGCATCCCACTCCTGCTGACAACCGTCGACGAAGAACGTTTTCTCCTCGCCCAGGGCTTCTTCGGCTCGCTGAGCCACCCGGTGCACATGCTTCCGAACGGTCTCAGCATTCAAGGTCTTGCCCATGGGCAAGACGTCTTCCAGCAAATTGACGGTGGCCCCGTAGGACACCATCGACGCCCATTTCGTCTGCAGAAACAAGAGTTCTGGTGTGGTGTGTTCTGGCATGAGACTGGACAAGGGACTGAAGGTGCCGCTTTGGGTCGCACACGCGCAGCGCCACCAGCGTGGACTGTTCACTGGAACATCGCCGTACACCGTGTGCAGCAGGACATGATGGTGGCCTTTGACGCGCCGCTGGACGCCACATTCCGGACATGGACGGACGTTTTCGAGCTGACGGCTGACCTGCTCTTCGATCAGCACGGCCTGTAAACGGCCCAGCAAGGTTTTCCCTTCTTCCAAGGTGAGTCCGAGCGTCTCGAAGCTCAGAGCTCCCCGTTCAAACTCGCCCAGCTCGTGAACCTCTTCCTGGTCGCCCTCAACCAACGTCACTTGCACTCTGATCTGCATGTTCCACCTCTCGAAGCTGCCGATTCACGGCGGCACGGTTAAACTGGTTCGGGGCGAAGCGCTGCCGATTCCGGCAGCGCTCGAAGGCGTCCAGAACGTCTTCGTCTTCGCGTAGAACGCTCGCGTCCTGTCCATCCACCACACGGAGAACCGCTTCACTGAGCAGCCGCAGGTCGTCCATCGCCTCCCATGAAAGAAGCTCTTCCACTCCCTGCCGGTGGCCCTCGGGGCCACCGCAGTCCTCGGGTGGACACGAATGTTGACCGGCGACGCAGACCGGATACTTCTTCTTTGGATCAAGCGGGAGAACGCGTTCTAGGCGCAGATCGTGCTCCCAGAAATCCCCGAAGTCATATTCGTATCGGAAGCGCTCCCCGGCGCGCAGCTTGAATCCGTCGAGCCGAACCTGCTGCGGATTCGTGCTGAACATGATTCCGCCCTCGTAGGAAGTACCGTAGTCGCGCCCGTGAATCCGGAACTTGTGGAGGTGAACATCCTCCCAGCCCAGGGCTACTTGCACCACCTGATGCAGCAGGGCGATGCTGGTGTCACTCCTGACCAGCACCCGCCGCCAGACGGTCGGCTCGACCTCGCGCAGGACGATGTTGAGCTGATAGATCACCACCTCGGCTGCCATAGACCAGCGTACCCTATGGGCGTTCCGGTCAGGAGTTCGCCAAAGGGCAGAAAGACGCAATGATTCACCCCCATAGCGCCCTGCACATGGATCTGATCTCCACCAAAAGCGAGGGATTGCATGCCGTCATCCGAGAAGGCGAAATCTCAAGTGGTCGCGCAGCTTGTTCGACTGGCTCGCAAAGAGCACCTGAGCTACGAGGAATTCAGCTCCATCTGCCGGCAAGCCCGAAAGAAATTAGAACTCCACAAACCCAAGCGGGAGCAGCGACTACCCCATCTGCTCACGTCCGAGGAACTCGGACGCTTCTTCCGAGCTGTGCGTGAGGGGGCCGCGTCGAGCATGAGATCATGCTTAAACTGCTGTTCTTCACAGCGGTTCGGGTCGGTGAGTTGGTGAACATCAAAGTGGCCGACCTAGACCTCGCCAAGTGCAAGATCTTCGTCGACCAAGGCAAGGGGAGTAAGGATCGTTACATCCTGTTTCCGCAGACGTTCGGTCTTGTCCTTCGGGCACACCTCGCGGCCTATCCACAGCAGGTTCATCTGTTCGAGACGCAGCGGTGCGGACCGTATACAGTCCGCCGGGTACAGCAGATCGTGCAGCGCTACCGAGAAGCCGCCGGGCTGAGCGCCGCAGTGCATCCCCATCTCTTCCGCCACCAGATGCTGACCTTTCTGACGGGCCAGAAGTTGTCAGATGCCCAGATCCAACTGCTCAGTGGCCATGCCAGCAAGAAGAGTTTAGAAATCTACCAGCATCTGTCGTTGGATGCCGTGGACGCTGCCTACCAGCAAGCCGTCCGCTTACTTGACCTCTAGCCCCCGGATTTTGGTGGACTCACGGTATAGCGTTGGAAGCCACACCAGCACTGGGGCCTCCGCTGCAGCTTTAGGCCCGGCTGGCCAACTGGAGGCGGCAGAGGGGGAGGAGTGGAGAGAATGGAGCGCTGTTCAATACAAGCTCAGGAGATGGAGAAGAGGGTAAGTGTTATTTGAGTAATAAAGTGGATGCTTGATCCCTTTCCCGTTCTCACGTTGAGATGTGGCGTGCTCAGGCCGAGGCAGAAGCATAGCGTAAATAGTGTCAAGGATCACGAGATGGCACTGACACTGCAAACTGCAGCATCGACCACACCGCTTTGTTACTCCACAAATAAGTCCTCTCCATTAACACCATTCCACCCTCCCCCGTCGCCCTCCTCTCCCCCACTCACACCCGTATGTTGACTCATCTCCACAAAGCCGCAATAGTCCTTGCTTTTCACCGTTCCAGGCGGCACACTCGCACCATGACGAAGAAAACAGCGAAAACCCCAGCAAAAAAGCCTACTGCTAAAGCGGCACCTGCCCCTCAGGCCGAGATCGCACAGAGCACCAAGCTTGGCAAGACCCAACTTGTTGACTTGATGGCAGACCAAACCAACTTGACCAAGAAGCAGAGCGACGACGTCTTCAGCGGCCTGCTTGACCTGATCGTGGAGGCCTTGAAGGCTGGGAAAACGGTTGGCCTGCCTGGTCTAGGCACCCTGAGCGTCAAAAACACGGCCGCCCGCACTGGCGTACGCCCCGGCACCAGCGATAAAATTCAGATTCCCGCCGGGAAGAAAGTCACCTTCAAAGTCGCCACCACCCTCAAAAGCAGCCTCTAACCTCAACATGCACGCGGGGGCTCTGTGCCCCCAAGAACGTCTGATACGAACCGACAAGCTTCCCGTCTATCACTCGACACTGTACCGCCATAGGAGGCAAGCATGGCATTCCACATCGGAGACCAGGTGAAGTGGCACAGCCACGGCGGCGAAGCGCACGGCAAAATCGTGCGCGTGGCCCATGAGGACGGCGAGGTGAACGGCTTCCACTACCGGGCCACTCCGGAAGACCCCCGGTACATTGTGGAATTGGAGGACGGCAAGCAAGCCGCGCATACCGAGGCAGCCCTCTCATTGGGCTAATTCAGATACGAACCCTCAGCCACCGCAAACGCGGGGGGATCTCCCGTCTGTCTCCTTCTTGATACTGAAAAGACCACTCTCCAGCGCTTCAATTTTATATGGGAAGGAGGTTTACTCACTGTTGTTGCTCTCTTCGACAGCATGTGCTGCCTGGGTTCTATCGAAGTGAATGTGGACTGACTCATCTCGTTTTATAATTTTGGAGAAAAGACTGTACACGATATCTATAAATAGGTGTAAAACTACGCGTGTTTCAAATGGATCTCTAGCCAACCTATAGATAACTTTCGAATCAAGGACTTATTTTTCATATGATCTTGGATTGACTTGACAAAATCGTTGAAAACTCTGTGAAAGGTTTTTGAGAGAGCGGTGAGGTTATACTCCACTCCAGGTATGTTGCCGCCCACAACTCAAGTAGATCAGAAGTCGGCACCGGAGATCGAATGGCGTCGGCCACTGCTGTTCGCATTTCCAGCTGCAGCCCTGGCCTTCCTGATTGGCCTCTTGTTCGATGTACCGAGTGGCCAGGGCACCCTCTACGACCAGATCAGCTACCCGCTGGCGTTGATGCTCCTGCTTGGCTTTTCGGTCGCGCTCTGGCGGCGACCAATACTCATCAACACTACTGTGACCGGCTTGGTCTTCGCTATGAGCGCCTTGTTTCTGGGCAAGCTCGTCTTCATTTTGTTCTTGATGCCCCAGACCCAGCACGTCCAGCTGGAGATGACCGAAACCTTTTTCTGGATTCCCGCACTGCAGGTGCTCTCGTTCTTTATTCCTCACCTGCGCAGTGCCCGGAATGCCTCCATCATCTTTTTCGCGCTTTTTTCCCTTGTCACCCTGGTATACTTGATCAAAGCAGCGTTTGATGGGACATCCCAGGGGATCGTGTATGCCCTCCTCGAACTCAACCTTGCCAATGTGGTGCTGTTCAGTGTGACGAACCGGTTCATCGGGTTCAAGGAAAAATATGTCCGCTCCGCGTCGGAATACGACACCATGCGGCAACTGCTGGGAACCGATCTGCTCACGGGCCTCCCGAACCGCCAGCGGCTGGATGAGGTGATCAAAAGCGCGACTGCAGAGCAGCGTCCCTTCGCGCTGCTGTTTATTGATCTCGACGGCTTCAAGCTTATCAATGACACCCTAGGCCACATCGTCGGTGACCTGGCCCTACAAGAAGCGGCGCGACGTCTGCAACACCCCAGTGACCCCCATCTCTTTGCCGCTCGGTTGAGCGGCGATGAGTTCATCGTGCTCGCTTTCACCGAGCCAACAGACGCACAGACCACAGCCAAGGCACTGCTGAGCTCTTTGTCTCATCCGATCTTGGCAGAAGGACACATCGTGTCCCTCACCGCCAGTATCGGCATCAGCCTGTACCCGGAGGATGCCAGCGATACCCAGGAGCTCATTCAGCACGCGGACGCCGCCATGTACACCGTGAAGAGCTACGGCAAGAACGGCGTCCGCAGGTATGAGAAAGCTACGGATTCGGCCATCGAACGCCTGAAACAGGTCGAGCGGGCGCTAACTCAGGCCATGACCAACGGGGAGCTCTCCGTGATGTACCAGCCGATCTGTTCCCTACAAGACGGCGTGGTGCGGAAGCTGGAGACCCTGCTGCGTTGGACACACCCCACCCTGGGTTCCATTTCCGCGACGGAATTTATTCCTATTGCGGAGAACAACGGACAGATCATCCCGCTGGGCACTTGGGCTCTGCGCGCGGCCTGTCACCAAGCCCGACGCTGGAATGACATTACGGGGTTGCCTATAATCGTGTCTGTCAATGTCTCCCCCCTGCAATTCGCTCAGGCCAATTTCGTTGATGTCGTCCGGGAAGCGCTGCAGGAGGCTGACCTCCCCGCCTCCTCTCTGGAGATTGAACTCACAGAAGGTGCCGTCATGCGCCGGATTGACATGGTGAAGGCCTACCTGCGCGAGTTGCAGGCGCTCGGGGTGAAGATTGCTATTGATGACTTCGGCACCGGCTACTCTTCCCTGGCCTATCTCCGGGATCTGCCCATCAACTGCATCAAGATCGACCAGTCCTTTATTCGTGACCTGAGTACCCCGAGGCGCGCACCTCAATTTGCGCTGGCACTGATTGAAGCGGTGATCGGGATTGCCGATACCCTGGATCTACAGGTCGTGGCTGAAGGCATTGAGACCCGTAAACAGCTGGACATGCTGCGCGACTTGGGATGTGATCTCGGGCAAGGCTATTACCTGTCACGGCCGTTGGCCGAAGACGCGGCGCTGGAGGCGTTTGTGGCGCCCGCCCTGTTTGCGCCTAGGGCCATGCAGAGTCCCCTGAACTAACACAACTCTTACAAGTGATGAAGATGAAGAAATGATGGACTTCATGAAGCTCTTCGTGTAGTCTTCCTCTACTCCGTACCGGAGCAGGAGGCACATGCTCGACCAGACCCACCGGTTCTCACCCGCCCCATTCACTGAGGTGGACGTCACCCAACTCCTGCAACGCATCTGCGTCCGGCCCCCCTATTTCGCTTTAGACACCCTGCGTCTAGAAGGTGACCTCTTTCGCGCCACCGCTGTCGCTCAACGGCACATGTCCAACGAAGCAGGCGCGATGCAGGCCTGCGAGATCAGCCGTCATGCTGCGATCTGTGGGCTGTGCGCCGCCGCTTTGGCGTTCAACGACGACGACCGCCGCTACTACCTCGCGCGGGATGCGGTCTACACCGGCTACGCCAACCCCACACCCTACGGCGCCACAGTCAGCTTCGAGGCTCGAGTTGTCGAGCAGAACAAGCGGCACGCCACAGCAGAAATTACCGTCACAGCGGGCGGAGCAGACCTCGCTTTCCTGCGAGTCACCTACACCATCTTGGGTGACTCATCGTTCAAGCGCCTGTTCCGATCCAAGTATTCGACGGGTTTTACTGCGCTGGCAGGGGATCGGATGCCCGATCCCCCGACGGGCCAATTCAGCAGCGCCGGTCAGACAGAGGTGTTGACCCTCGACAAGGTGCCGGAAGAGGCCTGTGCCGGTCATTTTGAACACTACCCAGCGATGCCGGTGGCGGTGCTGATGGGTCAGCTGGGCTTGGTCGCTGGACGGCTGCACGGCACTCCTTACCGGGTTGAGGCCGCCACGATGACGGCCATGGATTTTTGCTGGGCGGGAGAATCAGCCCGCTTTGAAGTCACGCCGCTGACCGCTCTAGGGGCCTACAGTTGCACCGCGTACGCTTCGGATGAAGTGGTCAGCGAAATGTCGTTAAATCTTGCACCAGTGGAATAGACATTCACGACAACGAGGGACTGATAGGTGGGAAGGCGCAGCCCGACTCGCAGTAAGGTAAAGCGTGCCATTCGACGTTCACCAACACATCTTCAACGCTCGCGGCGAGCTGGACGATGACGCCCGCCTCGCCTACCAACAGGCCCTCATCACACAATTCCACACCTCGCCCGAAGGGCAAGCTTATTTCGAAGGAAACGACGCCCCAAGTACTTGGACTGATGTCTTCCTCACGTACGCCGCTACGCACGGTGGCGCTACACCCCCGCAGATGACTGTGGCTGACTTTGACCACGTCCTCCTCGACATCTTCCCGCGTCAAGTCTCTACCACAGCTGACAGTGCCCCGGACATTGTCGCTGAACTTCAGGCCTTCTGGCGCTTCCTCAGCCGCGAGTACGCTCTGCCTCTGGCACCCGAGATCCTCGAGTTTCTCGACGGTGAGGCGGTCGAGTTGCTGACTCAGGAACTTGACAACCCCGAACATTTTGGGCCTGCCAAAAGGATGATGATGCTCGGTCTGGAGCGCGGCTTCGACTTGACCACCGAGGCGGGCATCCATGCCTGGATGCAGACCTATAACGCTGAGCTCGCTCAGGGGCGAGGCATCCCGATTCCTCTTCGTGGAGAACGCACGGCTGCCGCCAGCAAGGCACACGCCAAGATGCGGCGGAACATGGCCAAGGCCAGCCGCAAAAAGAACCGAAAAAAGAAATAACCAAGAACAACGCAAACTCGCCAAATTGAGGGTTAGTCGGTCAAATCCTAGAAATTGATTGAGTGACCAGCCCCATCATCGCCGTATTAAGCCCAATGTGGCTGTTGTTTTGACCTGTTCGGAGCTTAATTCGAAGCCGATGAGTTGGCATTCGGTGTGAGTGCAGTCGGATATGTTCTGAATGGGTAGCCTTTATTCCTGATCAGCTCTGGCCAGTCTGAGTGTCGTTCGCAGCCGACAGAGCAGTCATATTCACCAGCGGGTCGCAGAGGATCCTTGGTGAGGTTGCCCTTCAGCGTGGTTCAGGTATAGCGTTGCAAGCTCGCCTTTGCAGTGGAAGTTGGGCTGTTCTCAGCTTTAGCCTCAGCGTTGGCTGAGCAAGATGGTGGAAGCAGGGATGACGCGGGGATACTACATTGCTGTACCATCGTTACTCCTCTAATAACTTTATCAACGTGGAAGACATACGTGGCGCCCACGGAGCCACCCCTCGCTCTCCCCTGCCCCCGCAACAAAGGCCACCAGCGTTCCCCGCTGCCCCGCAAACACCATCGCCGCCCGGTCTAAGACTTCCCCACTCAGTACCTGCCCGTGCTGCACTGGCACGTACTATCCCGCCCGAGACGCCCCACTCCCTGGCACGTGGAGCAGTCGCCCCGCGTCCACCAGAGTCGTGAGAATCCCTTCCGCCTCCCGCCCCACCACTTGCCGGGCTTCCACCCGTATCAATCGTCCTGCCAAGACCGCCCGCTCCAGTAGCAGTTCTGCTGCATCCATACACTTGCTCCTTTGCCATAGGGCTTCCTCTACAGATCAAACGAACAAGGTCGGGGGTCTCCCCCCGGCCACGCCTTTGGTTTGCTTTAATCCGCTGCGTTCTCTTCTATCTCTGCGCCTTGGAGCGCCAACGCATGCCGTCGCCGTCCGGGCAATTGAAACTCCGCCCGCACCAAGCCCCACCCACGAAATAAGATCAGCGAGCGGTACTCGAACTCACGCTCCGCCGGCTCCTTGACCTCTTCCGCATCCGTTTTCTTCGCGCCCGGCTGTACTTAATCGCTGCCGGCAACTTCATCTTCTGCGAATCCACCGGCTTCAGCACTCGTTGCGGTTATGTGGCCTTAACTGGGTTAGGGTAGGCTGATCCGCTGTGACCAACCCTCAGCCCTACTGCCACCGATTCAGGGTGACGGTCAGCCAGCATGCCGTTTGGCTGTATCACCACTTTCCCCTCAGTGACCGTGACGTGCAGGAATCGCTCCACCAGCGCGGCCCAACAGGTCAGCCACGAAACCCTCCGCGGGTGATAGATCCAGTTCGGACCCCTCTTCGGAGAAGAACTGCGCCACCGAGAACCCCGGCGGGGTTCTCGGTGGTCCTTGATTGAGGTCTGTACCAGCGTAGATGGTGTTTGCCACTGGCTCTGGAGAGCGGTAGACGAGTACGGCTCCGTGCTCGACATCATGCTCGAGCGGCAACGTGATACTGAGGCCGCACAAACCTTCCTGACTCGCCTCTTGGGTGAATACGATGTCCCAGAGATCATTCATACCGGGTCAGGTGCGGAGTTATAGAGCTGCGATCCGGGAGATTCCGAGCCTCGTCGATGTCAATCACCGGCAGGTGATCTCCACAGCCCGCTGCAACAACTTGATTGAACACTCCCACCGTCCTACACGGTGCCAGGAGTGACATCAACAGGGATTCAAACGGAGGAAACGTGCGCAGGAATTTCTGAGCCTGCACGCGCAAACCTCTGAACCTCCACCATCATTCCCGCACCAGCGTTTCCGCCACGACCAGACGAAAGAATCAAAGACAAGCATTCCAGATGTGGTCAACGGCCGCGTCAGGGGTGGCCTGAATCTTAGGCCACCCCTGCTCTCAGCCTGCCATCACCCCTATGAAGGCCACACACAACCCGAGAGAGTGCTACCCAGCAGGACGAAGAATGGAGCGGTCGAGAAATAAGGTCTCCCGACCGCTCCATTCGGAGAACGGCTCCAGCTGAGCGGCAGATCAAGGGCGCGTGCGAACCACCTCGTACGGGACATCATCGCTCGGCTTGGTGAAGAAGTGCGAGCTGACGACGTACAGGTTGCCGCCGGGGCCAAGATCGGCGGTGGTGGGGATGACGAAATGGTCGTCAGTGATCGTCCGGATGTGCTGGGCCGTGCTGCCGTCCGCCGAGAGCCGGAGTTCGGCGATGCTGTTGACGTTGTGCTGCACCACCCAGAGGGTGTGGCCGCGCAGGAGGAGACCGTCGGCCCCAACCACATCCGTACCCTCGATCTTGATCCGGGTGGTCTTCCCGCTGGGCACGTCCACCCGGTACAGCACGCTGCCCACGCCGTCAGGATCGTTGGTCTGCGCGACGATGAGGGTGTTGGCGTCGAGCGTGACGATCCCGTTGGCGTTGAAGACGCCCTCACCCGGTTTCGCCAGGCGGAAGTCGCCGCTGAGGGGGATCTCACGCGGTGTGCCGGTGGTGCGGCCATGCAGCGGCAGGGCGTAGAGGACGGCCCGCTGCGAGTCGGTGAAATAGGCCGTTCCTGCGGCGACCGTGATGTCGTTGATCAGCCCCGCGTCCGTGACGTCGTACACCGCCACCCGCTTGCCGGTCTGGCGGTCGTAGATTCTCAGCTCGCCAGACGAGGCGCCCGCGACCAGCAGCAGCGAACCGGCGACCTCGACCCCCAGCGCGGACTCGCCGTCGGGCTCGACCAGCGGTCTGACCTGACCCGAAGGCAGGTCGATGCTCACGACTCTGCCGTCCGCGAAGGAGCCGACGTAGGCCGTGTTGCCCCTCACCGCAATCCCTTCGGGCTGGAACCCCAGGTCGCCCGCAACGGCGTTATTGGGCAGCCGGATTGTCCGGGGCAAGGGTGAGGTGGCGACGGCAGATGACACAAGGGCGATGGAGAGGACGACGGCCGTGAGCAGGCGGCGCAGTGAGCCGGGGGCGTTTTGGTCGGTCAGTGGAACAATGGAACTTATGCTGGGTTCTCCTTACAGATGAACGGGAGAGCTTGGTGGACGGGAGAGCTCGGCTCGTCATGAGCGGAGTGCAGTCGAGTGAACGCTGTGTGCTTGCGGGCGGTCATCAGAGTGAGAGCGGAACCGGGCCGCGAACCGCAGGGCACGGTGGGCATGCCCCGGGCATCTGGTGACAGCCCGCAGGCGACGGACAGACACGGGAACAGCTCTCCAGTTGGTCGAACCCGATTCCGAACACAAAATGAAATCAGGTCAGTGAGGGGATCAGTGCTGGTGGCTGGTGTAATTGAGATAGCCCTGGTCGCCGCCCGCGTAGTAGGTCTCCGAGTCCGCTGGGGTCAGTGGCAGGTTGGCCCGCAGCCGTTCGACAAGATCAGGGTTGGCAAGGTAAGCCCGGCCAAAGGCGATCAGGTCGGCCCCCTGGGCCAGCCAGTGGTCGCCGGTGGCCCGGTCCGTGGCGGTGGCCCCCGGATCCATCAGGTTCGACGGATTCACGATCAAGGTGCCTGGCCAGACCCGGCGCAGGGTCAGCAGCAGGTCGTCGTTCGCTGTGGCGGTCAGGTGGACGTAGGCCAGTCCCAGCGGCGCGAGTTCGCTCAGGAGGGCGGTGTACAGCTCGGAGACATGCTCCTCCTCGATCTCCCAAATGTGCGCGCCCGGCGAGAGCCGCAGGCCGAGCCGATCCGCGCCGATGGCCGCCGCCACCGCCTGAACCACCTCGACGGCGAAGCGGATGCGTCCGGCCACTGACCCGCCGTAGCGGTCGGTGCGGAGATTGACGTTGGAGGACAGGAACTGCTGGATCAGGTAGCCGTTCGCTCCATGCAGCTCCACCCCGTCAAAGCCTGCGTCGATGGCGCGGCGGGCGGCTTCGGCGTAGCCCTGCACTTCGCCCGCAACTTCCGCCGTGCTCAGCTCGCGGGGCACCGGTGCGGGCACCATCCCGGCGCTGGTGTAGAGCTGTGCGCTGAGGGCGACCGGCGACGGCGCAACCGGGGTGTGGCCGGAAATGTTCGGGTGTCCCACTCGGCCCGCATGCTGAAGCTGCGCGAAGATGCGCCCTCCATTGGCGTGAACGGCGGCGGTGACCGGGCGCCAAGCAGCCACCTGGTCGTCCCGGTATAGACCCGGCGTGTTGGGGTTGGACTGGCCCTGCGGGTTGGGCCAGTTGCCCTCGGAGACGATCAGGCCAGCGCTGGCCCGCTGGGCGTAGTAGTGAGCGACGGCTGCAGTCGGCAGACCATCGGCGGTGGCGCGGGCACGGGTCATCGGGGCCATCACGATCCGGTTGGGAAGGGTAAGGGATCCTAGGGGAAGGCGGTCAAACAGGGTGGTCATGGATACTCCTCTGGGCAGGCGGACGCCTGGGTTGGGCCGCTTGGCTCGACAGGCTCTGCCACAGATGCTACTCTATACCCTGACACTAACGTCAGAGGCAAGGGCCACTGACCACCGGAGGTTGATCATGCGAATAGGGAAAGTGGCCGAGCAATCGGGCGTCAGCGTGCGGTCGCTGCGCTATTACGAAGAGCAGGGGCTGCTGCACAGTACGCGTAGCGAGAGCGGACAGCGCCTGTACGGAATGGGCGCCACCGAGCGGGTCGTCCTGATCCAGCGGCTGTATGCGGCTGGGTTGTCCAGCAAAACCATCCTCGAATTGCTGCCGTGCATCGAGGCACCTGTCGAGCAATATACCCCGCTGGTCGCGGCCCGCCTGACCCAGGAGCGCGACCGCATCAACACCCAGATTAGCGAACTCATGCAGACCCGCGATAAGCTTGAACACGTGATCACCACGGCTGTCGGCGCGTAGCTGGCACCTACAGGTGCCCCATTATGCGAGCGAAACGTGGTCCGTCGATCGCTTAATCAATCGGCGCAGGGTGGCTGAACAGGCAGCACGGATCCTAATGGGCTTGACCTAGCGAAGATGCGGATCTGTGCCATCTGCGATGAGAGATGCCTTCTTCGATGTGCCAGACGTCAGAAGAGGTATTCATTGTCAACAAGCAATGGCGAACAGCAGCTATTGCTGGCCAGTCGCATGACGCCGCCCAGTTCCGCGAAGGTCATTTTGTCTAGTTTCTGCTGGAGTGCAGCGGGTTGTGTTGCCTTAATTGGCGTGATGGCAGGCTGAGGGCAGGGGTTGCCTGAGATTCAGGCAACCCCTGCCGCGACCGTTGACCAAGGCTGGAATGCTTGTCGTTGATTCTTTCGTCTGGTCTGGGCGGAAACGCTGGTGGAGGTTCAAGGGTTCGCCCGCAGGTTCAGAAACTCCTGCGTGCGTTCCTTCCCCTTGAATCCCTGTTGTTGTCGTTCCTGACGCCTTATTAATCGGTGAGAGTGTTCAATCAGATTGTTACAGCGTGCAGCGGAGACCACCTCCTGGTGGTCAACCTGAATCAGGCTTGAAAGCTCCCGGATTGCAGCACCATAGCTCCGAAATTGGTCGGTGTGAATGGCCTCTGGGACATGGTATTCGCTCAAGAGAGTGGTCAGTAAGGTTTTCGCGGCGTCAGTATCGCGGTGCCGTTGAAGCATGATGACGAGTACGAAATCGTGCTCGTCAATGGCCCTCCAAAGCCAGTGTCTCACTCCGTCCACTGTGGTCCAGACCTGGTCCAGATGCCACCGGGAAACCCGGCGGGTTTCCCGGTGACGCAGTTCCTGAGCAAAGAGGGATCCAAATTTGATGCACCATTCACGCACCGTCTTGTGGCTAACCTCAATACCCCGCTGGTGAAACAATTCTTGAACGTCTCAATAGCTGAGGGAAAAGCGGTGGTACAGCCAAACCGCGTGCTGGATGATGATCATCGGAAATCGGTGGCGTTACGGCTTGGCGTCGTTCACGGACAGTCAGCCTAACCCAACCCGGTTAAGGCAACACAACCCTCTCTTCTTCCTTTCGCCTTAGCCAACACCCTTTCGCACGGAGGGGCGGTACAAGGCCCCTCTCCTTGATGGCGACCGGGCGTATCTGAACGTATCGAGCCGTTCACAGCACAGTGCTTACAGAGATGACATGGACATGTGGTTGCAGATACTCAGGCTAAGAAGCACTCAACACCACCTAAGGTTTTGATACGAACGATGGCCGGGGGATACCGCTTGGTGGGGCTGATGATGCTCATATCTAGCTGCTGAGTCTCCTAAAATAGAGAATGGGGATGACAGCTGCTGTTCCTTCCGTACCAATTTTCAGCCGCCCAACTGCGCCTCCTCCAGATCCAGGTCGCGCTGGACGCGGCGAAAGGCCTCGTCCGAGATGTGGTTGTCATCCCTCATTCGCAGCAGAGCGGCGCGCTGAGCCTGCACCAGTTCGCCGATCAAGCGCTGGTAGTCCAGGGCACGCACTGTCCAAGCTCGCCCCTCGTCGTCGGCCTCCGGGCCAGGGGTCTGCGACTGGGCCAGAAAGCGGGTGCGGCGATTGTTGTACATCTCGCGCACCCGACCGGCGGTCTCAGCCCGCACCCACACCTCTGATTCCAGTTCCCCGAGCCGGGTCAGGGCGGCCTGGGCCGCTTCCACCCTCGCGGATAGTTCCTCGCGTTCAGCCAAACCGTCGGCCGTAAGGCCCAGCCGGCGGATGATGAGCGGCAGACTAAGGCCCTGAACAACCAGCGTGGCCAGGATGACGCTGAAGGTCAGGAAGAGAATCAGGTCACGACCGGGGAAAGTCTCGCCGGCCCCGGTGGTCAGCGGCAGAGCGAGCGCGGCAGCGAGCGACACCACCCCGCGCATCCCGGCCCAGGAGACCACAGCAACGTTGCGCAGGGGCGGATAGGGGTCGAGGTCACGTGGGCCACGGAACAACGCGTGCGGTACGTACGAGGCCAGGATGACCCAGAGTACGCGGATCAACAGCACGGTCAGGCAGACCACAGTGGCAGAGAGCATGAGGTTAGCCGGGGTGTACCTGCCGAGCCCCGCCGTGATGGCTGGTAACTGAAGCCCGATCAGGATGAAGGCAAGGCCGTTGAGCACGAAGGTCAGCACGTCCCATAGAGCGTTGAGCTTGAGCCGGGAGGCGCTTGACATCGCCAGCGGGATATTCCGGCCCACGTACAGGCCCGCCACGACGGCCGCCAGAACGCCGGAAAAGTATGGCTCGCCCGGAAGGCCCAGGAAACCGTGCCACACGAAGCCCGGCCCCTGCTCTGCCGTCACGTAGGCCAGGAAGGGAGCCAACAGGGTCACCACGGCCTCGACCGGGGCGTCGTCCAGTGCCCTCAGCACCCGGATGGTCAGCCAGCCAGACACCACACCCACCAGGAGGCCGCCCACGGCCCCGACGAGTACCTGTACCCCAGCAGCCAGCGGGGAAAAGGCCACCGTGCCAGCCGCCACGCCTACCGCGATCCGGTAAGCTACGATGCCCGTGGCGTCGTTGACCAAACTTTCCCCCTCCAGGACGGTTACGATCCGGCTGGGCACGCCGAGCCGTTGCGCGATGGTGGTCGCAGCGATAGCGTCAGTGGGGGAAACGACCGCGCCGAGCACGAAGGCTGCTGCCCACGGCAGGCCGGCGACCAGGTGCGCCACGACGGCCACGGCTACGGTGGTGACCAGCACCAGCCCGATGGCGAGCATGCCGATCGCCCGCGCATTGTCCCGCAGATCCCGCCACGAGGCTCCATACGCCCCGGCGAACAGGAGCGGAGGCAGGAACAACAGAAAGATGACATCTGGTTTGAGCGCTACGCGCGGCAGACCCGGCACGAATGCGAGCGCCAACCCACCGAGCACAAGCAGAACCGGGTAGGGGATGCGGAGGCGGCTGGCGGCAGTCGCCAGGGCAGCCACCGCCGCCATCAGACCGAAGACCAGCGCGATCTCGTTCATGGTCGTGACCTCAGGCCGGTGGCCAGGGCGCTAGACGTCAGATTAACCATCCAGTTCCACCGCCGCGAACAACACGTTGACGCCCAGGCTGCCGTACGGTCTCCAGGCGGCGGCGATGTCGGTGACCTCTCGCGCCGCCAGGCATCGACTTCATAGTTCGGGCGCATGTCGATCATACTGGCAAGTACCGGATCTGCAGCGCCCATCTGCACGGTGCCCCAGCGAACCTCCTCAGCGCAGTGCACTAGAGAGGCCAGTCGGAGGATCGCCTCACACCACTCGCGGAAGCGGGTGAGTAGGGCGGGCGACCGGGCGACGCCGTGGCCCTGCACCTCAGCATCAGCCCCGTCCTGCGGCAGCGTGGTCTCTCGACGCTCCCCGGCGCTGATGGGCTCGAAGTGAACTGGACGTTCCAGCACCTCCGACATGTGATCGGGGGTCAGCGCGTCGACACCGACCAGCAGTACACTCTGTCGCCCTGTCCAGCCGGTGTCAAGCAGCAGGTCGACCGCCACGCGGTTCACATCCACCGCTGCAAGGATGGGCAGCAGGTGGTCGGCGGCTTGAGGCAGTCGGAACAGGCCCTGGACAGTGAGAGATTCGATCTGCTCCAGCAATTCCGCCACCACGAGAGGCACGCAGAGGCAACGGGCGTGGACGTTCATATCCCCGTTCAGGTCGTCCATCCCAGACGGTGAACCGGTGCCGTGGTTGACCGTGACCACGCGCTGCACACCCTGAGAGCCGAAAGCCCTTCGGGCCGCTTGGGCAGCGTCTGCATCCGCCTGGGAGGCTGCGGACGGCAGCCAGAACACGCTGTCCGCTCCCTGGAGCGCGGTCTTGAGGGCGTCAAGGTCATCGGGTGAACCCTGGATTACCTCGGCGCGTTGGGCGGTCTTAGGGTCAATGTGTTCTGGATCGGGCACGAGCGCTCGGAGCAGCGCGCTACGAGCCAGGAGCAGGTCGATAATCGGTCGGCCCAGGGGGCCAGTGGGCGTGACGACAATCATAACGACCTCCACAGGAATATGACGGAGGCGCTCAGGATGCACACAACTCGGCGCTGAGGGGCAAAGGCTCAGCATACAGATGTCCGCGAGCGGCCTGAGAGCCCATGACCAGCGTCTCATTCCAGAGTCGGCCTTCCAGCTCACGGCCAACCGAACCCCGTGTCGTGCCACCCCACTCCTCGAAGTAGAACGGAACGCGGGCGGCGACACACTGATCCCGGATGCTGGTGGCCCACTGGAGCTGCATCGGGCGGTGTTCATGGCCAGATTCTCCAGCGACGATCACCCAGACGATGTTGGCCACGTTCAGGTGGTCAAGCGGCCCCAGCAGGGGTTCGCATGACACGCACTTGAGCGGTGCCGGACTGGCCCGCAGCTGGTCAATGCGCAACGCGACCCGCTCGTCCTCGACCGAAGTGCCAAACAAGAGGTTGGTCGGCCAGTCCAGTTGATCCATGAGCTTCCAGGTTCGGCCAGGGCGTTTGGTCAGCAACTGATAGGTGTGCCTGGGCGTGTCGTTCATGACCCTGAAGACGTCCTGGATGAATTCCACTGGCACGTCCGGGTGAAACAGGTCGCCCATTGACGTGACAAAGATCAACTGGGGGCTTCGCCAGCTGGAGAGCAGTTTCAAGGTGTTGGGATGGAGCGACACGCCGAAGCCTAGCCCCGAGGTATCTGGGTTGCCGTTGGTCTGATACGGACTCCGATTAGTTGGTTGATAGAGGCCACCAGTGGAAGAGGGTGTG
>NZ_SSNW01000042.1 GCF_004801315.1 Deinococcus sp. Arct2-2 | reverse complement strand
TTTTGCCCAGCCAATCGCAGTTTCCCACTGATCCATGCCTTTCCAGACAGTCTCTAAGACCCTAGACCCTTAGACAACGCCTCCTCAGACCGCCCGCTCCAACCGCCCCATTCCCCTCACTGTCTGCCTAACGCTCGTTTGGTAGCCTAACCCCATGACCGCCACCCTAGCCGCCCCCGGCATGTCGTTCGCCCTCTCCGACGAGCAGCGGATGATCGTTCAGCACGTACGTGAATACTGCCGCGCCGAGATTGCGCCCAAAGCCGCCGCGTTTGACCGCAGTGGCGACTACCCGCACGAGCAGTTGCGCGGGTTGGCCGACATGGGCCTGATGGGGGCCACCGTGCCCGAAGAATGGGGCGGCGCGGGGCTGGACAGCGTGACCTATGCGCTGTGTCTAGAAGAAATCGCTGCCGCTGATGCCAGCGTGGCCGTGATCGTGAGTGTGCAAAACGGCTTGCCCGAGCAGATGATTTTGCGTTACGGCACCGACGCCCAGCGCGAGCAGTATTTGCGCCCTCTCGCCACCGGGCAGCACATCGGCGCATTTTGCCTGACCGAATCTGGCGCAGGGAGTGACGCCGCCAGCCTGAGACTCAAGGCCGAAGCCGACGCTGAAGGCTGGACTCTGAACGGAAGCAAGGCGTGGATTACCAGCGGCGGGCAGGCGCACACCTACCTCGTGATGGCCCGTACAGGCGGCGCGGGCGCACGCGGCGTGAGCTGCTTTGTGGTGCCGCACGACGCTCCCGGCCTCAGTTTCGGCAAGCCCGAAGAAAAGCTGGGTCTGCACGCCGCCCACACCACCACCGTCAATTTTGATGGCGTGCGTGTGGGCGCAGATCAATTGGTTGGCGACGAAGGCCAAGGCCTGATTATCGCGCTGGCGAGCCTCGACGCGGGGCGTATCGGCATTGCTATGCAAGCTCTGGGCATTGCCCGCAGCGCACTGGAACACGCCGCCCGCTACGCCCTAGAGCGCGAGCAGTTCGGCAAACGCATCAGCGAATTTGAAGGCGTGTCGTTCAAGATCGCGCAGATGGCCGCCCACACCGAAGCCGCCCGGATGGTGGCCCTCAAAGCCGCGTGGCTGAAGGACGCGGGCCAGCCCTACGGCAAAGAGGCCAGCATTGCCAAGCTACTCGCCAGTGACGCCGCCGTGAACTGTAGCCGCGATGCTATCCAGATATTCGGCGGCAACGGCTACAGCCGCGATTACCCCGTAGAAAGGCTGTACCGCGACGCCAAAGTCACCGAGATTTATGAAGGCACGAGCGAAATTCAGCAATTGGTGATTAGCCGGGCGGTGTTTAAGGAGTTGGGTGGGTGAAGGTTAGAATTGAAAATTAAAAGATAGTCGGTCAGAATGAGGCATGGGTATAAGAGTTGGATTCTATTTAGGCTCAGAAGACGGGATGCTTGGACACTTCTTGGGCGCACCTCTTGCTGCATTCCACGATTGGTATATATCTGTATCCGAAGAGTTCCCCAATGACTTCAACCCCGACGCCATAGAGCTTCTAAAAAGTGTGTTGGCTGAAGGTTCTGCTGTTTTGGAGCATCCAGCTAACGCCAAAGCCACCGATGCTCTCCTCACCGACTTTTATCTGACGTTTGTCTCTGATCAGAAAGAGGATTCAGCCTACCCGTTTGAGTACGCTCATGAGTCTTGGGTTAATATCAGATTTTATAGAGATGCCATTACCGCTAGAGAAGAGCGCCCACCACTTTCGGTCATTCGCCTCTTAGAATATATTTTTACCGGTAGACCAATTTTAAGGTCGCGTGATCACCAGCCTTTCTACTCAGAAGATGGTGGCGTCAGGCTGGCTTTTTGGACTTCTGAAGAGGTAGCTACGATTGCGCGAGAACTTCTAGGCGCAGAGTTTACGGAAGAGGAAGCTCTGTTTCGTAATATCTCTGGGGCTGTCAACCACGCTCTACAAAAGCAAACAGGAATCATCATTCTTGTTGCATGAATGAAGCCGCCCACCCTTCGGCAGACGGCCCATTTCCTTAGACTCTAGACTTTTAGACCTTTAGACCTGCCTCAGTCTGTATAAGCCCCTACCGCCGCGCTACTCACCAATTTCGCGTATTTCGCCAGCACGCCGCGCTTGTAACGCGGTTCGGGCTGCACCCACGTGGCGCGGCGGCGCTCAATTTCTGCGTCGTCCACATGCAACGTCAACTCGCAGGTTTCGGCGTTCAGTTCAATCGTGTCGCCCTCATGCACCAGCGCAATGGGGCCGCCCACAAAGGCTTCCGGCGCGACGTGGCCCACCACTAACCCGAACGTGCCGCCCGAAAAGCGCCCGTCGGTAATCAGGCCCACGCTGTCGCCGAGGCCCTTGCCGATGATGGCCGACGTGGGCGAGAGCATTTCGCGCATGCCGGGGCCACCTTTGGGGCCTTCGTAGCGGATGACCAGCACGTCGCCGGGGTTGATCTGATCGGCCATGATAGCCGCCATGCTCTCTTCTTCACTCTCGAAGATGCGGGCGGGGCCAGTAATTTTGATGCTCTTCAGGCCCGAAATCTTGGCGACGCTGCCTTCCGGGGCAAGGTTGCCGCGCAAAATGGCAAGGTGGCCCTGCGCGTACAGCGGCTGATCGTAGGGGCGAATCACGTCTTGTCCGGCGTTCGGCTCTTCCGGCTCGCCCTCCAAATTTTCCGCGATGGTTTTTCCGGTCACGGTCAGGCAATCGCCGTGCAGCAAACCCTCTTTCAGCAGCATCTTCATTACGCGGGGAATGCCGCCCACGTCGTGCAGGTCAGTCGCCACATATTGGCCGCTGGGTTTCAGGTCACAGAAGACCGGAGTGGCTTCACGGATGCGCTCGAAGTCGGCCAGATCGAGGTCTATGTCGCAGGCGTGGGCAATCGCCATCAGGTGCAGCACGGCGTTGGTGCTTCCGCCTACCGCCATAATCACGGTAATCGCGTTCTCGAAGGCCTTCTTGGTCAGGATGTCTTTGGGCCGGATGTCTGCTTCGATCAGTTTCAGCAGGGCGCGGGCGCTGTCGGCGCTGCTCACGGCTTTTTCGGCGTCTACGGCGCTCATGGTGGAGGAAAAAGGCAGGCTCATGCCCATCGCTTCAAAGGCGCTGCTCATGGTGTTGGCGGTGTACATACCGCCGCAGGAGCCGTTGCCGGGGCAGGCGCGTTTCTCAATCTCATTGAAGTCTTCGCGGCTCATTTTGCCCGCGCCCAGTGCGCCCACCGCCTCGAACACGCTCACGATGGTCAGGTCTTTGCCGTTGTAATGCCCCGGCTTGATGGTGCCGCCGTACACGAAAATGGCTGGAATATTCAGCCGCGCGATGCCGATCATGGCTCCGGGCATGTTCTTGTCGCAGCCGCCTACCACGATTACGCCGTCATGACTCTGGCCCCGGCTCACCGTTTCGATGGAATCGGCGATCACTTCACGGCTGACCAGACTGCACTTCATGCCCTCGGTGCCCATGCTGATGCCGTCCGACACGGTAATCGTGCCGTACACCTGCGGCATCCCGCCGCCCTCGGTAATGGCCCCGGTGATGTGGCCCGCCAGTTCGCCCAGCCCGTTATTGCAGGGCGTGATGTTGCTCTGCGCGTGTGCCACGCCAATAATCGGTTTCTCAAAATCGCCGTCCTGAAAGCCCACCGCCCGCAACATGGCCCGGTTGGGGGCACGTGCATCGCCCTGCGTGACCTGATGGCTGTTCCAGTTCAGTTTACGTTTGGTGGTGGTATCCGTCATGCGCTACAGCATAGGCCCGCGCAGGGAGAGGGGGAGGCGTGTGGGTCAGACAGGCGGCGACTTGGAAGGCGAACCCCCCCGTTGCTGACGCAACGCCCCCCCTTTAAGGTGGGGACTAAAAGATGTTGCGCTCCCCTCTAAGGGGGCTGGCTGCGAAGCAGACTGGGGGGTTGACCCGCAATCTCTGCTTAAAATCCCCTACTTCAAACTACTCACATACGCCGCCAAAGCCGTCAATTCCTCATCCGTCAACCCCTGCGCGGCGGCGTGCATGGCCTGCGGGCTGGGGTGGGCATACGGCACGACTTCGCGGTATTCGGCCAATTTCCCCTCGGCATAGGCTGGGGCAAGGTTGGCGATGCTGGGCAGAATCAGGCTGTCATTCCCGCGCCCACCCGCACCGTGACAGACCGAGCAGGCAATCAATTTGCGGGCCGGGTCGCCTGTGGCATAAAGAGCTGCGCCCTGTGCCCGCACCGCTGCATCCGCTCCCTTCCACGCCGGGCCGGGAGAGAGAGTGGCAAAGTGGGCCGCAATGTCGGCCATATCCTGATCGCTCAGGCGTCCAGCGATGTTTTGCATAGTCGGGTCAGGCAGTAGTTTGGCCTTGAAAGCCACCAATTGTTGCCGCGTAAAACTCGCCACCTGTCCGGCCAGCGAGGGCACTGCGTCGTCTTTGCTGACCCCACCCACGCCGTGACAGCCCGCGCAATTGGCGCTAATCTGTGCGCCACGCGCCGCGTTGGGAGTGGCGAATTTCAGTGCAGGGAGCGTCACATTGGGCACAGTATTGGACACAGGAGCGGTTTGAAGCGCGACGGCCACGATAGGAGAAGCCAGCAGCACGGGCGCGAGCCAAAGCAGAGCTGAACGAAAACGGGTGGGCATAGGTAGACCTCCGGGAACGAGTTATGAAGAGTAGGCGGGAACTGCAATCAGCATAACTGTTCTGTTGCCCCATCGGACACAAATCTTCTAGCCCTTCACCCCACGTTCCCCCTCAATCCAGTTGCCACACATGCGCCTTCAAATGCCGCGCCTGCGGGTAATCCTCGCCCAGTTGCAGGCGCACATCCAGCCGCCCGCGCCGCGCCGCTTCGGGCAGGCCGACTTCCATCATGCGGTCAAAGGCCACCGGAGACACGCCCGCATGGTTCAGCATCGCCAGCAGCAGCCCACCGGGAGCCGTGACTTTGGCCGCCAGCGTCGCAAGGCGGGCGTAGTCGCGCTCGGCCCGCCAGACCCCCGACTTTTTGCGCGCAAAACTGGGTGGGTCAAGAATCACCAGATCAAACAGTTGGCCGCGCCGCCGGAAGTGTTCCAGCCACTCGAAGACGTCGCCGGAAATGAAGTCGGTTCGGGGCGCGTCCAGCCCGCTGAGGCCGTAATTTTCCTGCCCCCAGTCCAGCACCTTACGCGACTGATCCACATTTTTGACGTTGGTAGCTCCGCCCAACAGGGCATTCACGCCAAAGCCGCAGGTATACGAAAAGGTGTTCAGTACGCGCCCCTCCTGATGATTGGCGTGTTCGCGTACCCATTGGCGGGCGCGGCGTGAATCGGGGAACAGGCCCACACTCAGGTCTGCGCCGGGCCGAATCAGGAAGGGTACGCCTTCCTCCAGAACCGTAACTTCGGGCCGCGCCTCGCCCCACACCGGACCGGGCGGCGTGAGCAGGTCACGCGCAACGTTGGCTGCATGCCGCGCTTCCACAGGCCGCCGTTTCAGGTACACGCCCGCCAGTTGCCCCGCCCGCGCACAGGCTTCGGCCAAGCGCTGTTCGTTGGCGGGCCACAAATCGGCGTACAGGCTCAGAATGCCCGCGTCGCCCGCCCTATCCACGCAAAACAGCCCGCCCGTTTCGGTGGTATGCACTGCCCGGTAAAACGTAGTGCCAGAAGCCGGAAGATGCGCCCGCGCCGCCCAAGCGTCGGCCAACAACTCTTCGAAATTGGCTGGAAGATTAGAAACCTCACCCGTCATGCCCCATCCTTCCCCACTGACTACTCACCACTAACCACTCACAGTTTTTTACGGCCTTCCCCCCAAAATCCACCATACCGCCGCCGTCGCCACCGCCGTAATGACCCAGAATCGCAGTGTGACGTGGGTTTCGGGCCAGCCGCTCAATTCAAAATGATGCTGAATAGGACTCATGCGGAACACGCGTTTGCCCCGCGTTTTGAACGATACGACTTGAATAACCACGCTCAGCACGGCCACGACGGGAATGATGGCGGCCAGCGGCAGCAGCCACACATCGGCGTAGAGGATGTACGCGCCCGCCGCGATTGCGCCGATGGCATGGCTGCCCATGTCGCCCATAAACACGCGGGCCGGGTGCGCGTTGAACCACAGGAAGCCCAGGATCACGGCCACCAGCAGCGCCGATACGGGCGATACCGCCAACAGCGGCAGCAGCACGATAATTGCCACACCGCCCAGCAAGCCGTCCAGTCCATCGGTAAAGTTGAAGGCGTTGACCGAACCCACCATCACCAGCGTCAGCAAAACAATGTCGCCTGCCGTGCCGAACGAGGGCAACAGTTCATGGCTGGCGAGCGGTGCAGCGAAGTAGGCAAAGATCAGGCCCACCAGAATTTGCAGCGGAAACTTTTCGCGGGCCAGCAGTTCTTTTTTGCCGCTGCCCCGCATCCGAGACACCACTTTCAGAAAATCGTCCAGCCCGCCGATGATGCCCATGCCGAGGGCCGCCAGCATCAGCAGCAGCTCCCGCGAGTCGCCCGCCCGCCCAGTGAGGTACAGCGGGAAAAACACGACGGCCAGCGCCAGCACGAAGGCCACGCCGCCTGCCGTGGGCGTGCCTTCCTTGACCAAATGGGTTTGCGGCCCGTCTTTGCGAACCGGCTGCCCCCAGCCCCGCGCCTTGCTGACCCGAATAAACAGACCCACCAAAAACCACGATAGAAACGCTGCGAGAATCATCATGGTCGCACCTGTTGTGGGCGGTGGGCAGGCGGGCAACTGCGGGGCAATTGGGGTGGCAAGAAAGTGGGCAGCATCTCAACCGGGGAGAGTACCACGCGCTGGACTGGGCTGGGTCGGGGGTGAGGCTGATTTGGGTTGTGAGGAGATTGAAGTCGCGTGTAACCCCCCCAGTCTGCTTCGCAGCCAGCCCCCCTCAAGGGGAGCGCAAAAGCCCTTGTCCTCCCCTCTAAGGGGGGGCGTTGCGTCAGCAACGGGGGGGTTGTTCTGCTAAGGCTCCAAAATATCGGCAGAAACCTACGGGTTGGAACCGAGTCTTCACGGCATCCAGACAAAAGAAAAAGCCGGAGCATTAAGCCCCAGCTTCTCCCGTTTGGCGCGTGGTTTTCCTCCACCCCACAGCCCACGTCCTACTCTTTATCTCATCGGCCTTACTTGAGCTGTGCAATCACCGCTTGAGTAAATTCTTCCGTGCCTGCCGTGCCGCCCAAGTCGCGTGTGCGCGGGCCTTCGGTCAGCACGGTGTTCACGGCGCTGTCTATTTTGGTTGCCAGTTCGGATGCGCCGATGTGGTTTAGCATCAATACGGCGGCCAAAATGCTAGCGGTGGGGTTGCTGATACCCTGTCCGGCGATGTCGGGGGCGCTGCCGTGAACCGACTCGAAGATGCCGAACTTGTCGCCCACGTTCCCGCTGGCCGCGATGCCCAGCCCGCCCACCAATCCGGCGGCGAGGTCGGACAGGATGTCGCCGAACATGTTGGTCATGACCAGCACGTCGAATTGGCGGGGGTTGCGCACCAGTTGCATGGCGGCGTTGTCTACGATCATGGTGCTGGTGTTCAGGCCTTCTACGGTCTTGGTGTGATCCAGAATCGTGTTGAGGAACAGGCCCTGAGTCACGGGCAATACGTTCGCCTTATGCACCACCGTGAGGCGCTTGTCGCGCTTCATGGCAAGGTCAGCCGCAAATTTGCCGATGCGCTCGCTAGCATCTTTGGTGATCACGGTGTCGGCAATAGCTGTGTCGCCGTAGCGCCGTTCCTGCTCCACGTACAGGCCCTGCGTGTTCTCGCGCACGATGACCAAATCTACGTTTTCGTAGGCTCCGGGCACGGGGCGGGTGCGTGTAGGACGCACGTTGGCATACAGGCCGTACTTCTGGCGCAGGTGACGGATCGCCCCGGTAAACCCGGCAGGCTTGATCCCGCTGGGGCTGGTGGCCGCGCCGAACAAGGTAGCGTCGGTATTCTCTACCGCGTCGTAGGTGGCCTGCGGCACGCTGGTGCCGTGATCCAAAAAGTACTCGTAACCGGCTTCTGCGATTACGTACTCTGCGTCGAACCCGGCAGCGTCCAGAACGCGGCGGGTGGCGGGGATGACCTCGTGACCGATGCCGTCTCCCTCAATCAAACAAATACGGTACTTCGCCATAAGGTCAGTCTAGAGGACGGGCGGGGCAATTGTAAGAATTGGAAGCGTTACCGGGGGCGTGACGGGGGATGTCGGTGTGTGGATGCTGGGTCTAAGGGTCTAGGGTCTAAGAAGGGCAATTGCTGCGCTCATTACCCCTCACCCCGCTGCAACCCAAGCGCCCCCTCTCTGCTCCGCAGCTTTTCAAGTCCCGCAAGGGGCGAGGGATAAATGCAGAGGGCTAGAAGCGTAGGTTTTGCTCCCTCTCCCCTTGCGGGGGAGGGCCGGGGAGGGGGGAGTGAGCGTAGCGATTACCCTTCCACTACCCATCCTCAGCCCGCAACCTGCCCTGCCAACTCCCGCGCCCGCAGTGGCCCCAGCAAAAAGCCCTTGCTGCCCAGTCCGGTCAGTTGCCACCAACCTTGCGGCGTTTGGCCCACCCGCAGACCCGACAACCGCGAGCCACTCCAGCGTCCGGTGACCTGTACGCCGCTCATGTCGGCTAGCGCTTCACCCTTTTTCAGCAGCCAATCCAGCGATCCCAGCGGCAGCGGGCCAGCATTCCAAATGGGCGAGGGCTGCTCGAAAGTCGCGCCCAGCACACCACCTGACGCAGCAGGGGAGAGGTAAGCGCCGAAGCTGATGGGCAGCGGAGACACAGGCCGCGACAGCAGCAGCATGGTTCCGGCGCGGTGGGTGGCTGGGTGGCCCGCCCAACTTGCACCCACAGAGCCGCCGCACCACACCACCGCGCCCGCTTCCAGCCGTGTGCTGTCCTCCAATTCCACCGATGTCGCGTCCCAACTTCGCGCCCGCCCATGCACCACCCACGCCCCCGATGCCGCCAAGAGTGCCTGTGTGAAAGCTGCGCCGTCCACCCAGCCGCCTTCCGGCAGATGTAAGACCGCGTCCCAACCGGAGCTGAGCGGCACAGGCGATTCGGAAGGAGTGAGCCAAGTGTGGGCAAGTTCGGCGGGCAATCGTTTTTCGAAGCGGGCACGGGTGCGGGCATCCGGCACAGGCCGCAGCACGCCAGTTTTGCCGTGTGGCACGGCGTATCCAGCATCGGTCAGGGCTTGAACCAACTCCCACGTGAGCGTCATGCCTTCCACTGCTCCGGCGTCCACCGCGCCCGATTGCCCGCGCACCGGGTTCAATAAGGCCGCCGAAACCGTGCTGGCCGCATGCAGACCTGCATCCAGCACCGTCACCGTTGCTCCCGCCAGTGCCAGAAAATAGGCCACCGACGCGCCTGCTATGCCCGCTCCGATCACCAGAACGTCGGTCAGTTCGCTTCTCCGCTTGGCAGTTTTTCCCCGACTGGCACGGCATCGGGCAGCACGTTTTCGGCAGGGGGCAGTGGGCAAGTCCAGCCGTCGCCATACGCGCAGTACGGGTGATAAGCCATATTAAAATCCAGATGCACCAGCGTTTCGTCACTGTCGGGGGCTTGGGCCAGGGGTGCATCCAAATATCGCCCCGCGCCGTAGGTTTCCCCGGTGCGCGAGGTGGCGTCACGGAAGGGCACGAACACCCGTGCGGGCTTATCTTCACCCAGCGGCGCAAATAGCGACAGCGTGTGCGGGCCAGACGGTAATTCCAGCGTCGCAACCCCAAACCGCGCCATTGTCCGGGTCTCGCCCGTATTCGTGCCCAGCGTCATTTCGGCCAAGTCGCCGGGTTGCACGGGCACTGTAAAGGCCCAAGCGGGATCGGGGGCAAAGTAGCTCAGGCCCCGGAAGTCGGCCAAGGCTGAGGCTCCAATCGGCCCGCGCCCCGCCGCAAAATGCTCATCTTTGCGCCGTCGGAACTCGGCTACGGCTTCGGCGTGCGCTTGGCTCACCACTCCACCTTCATGGTCTGGCCCGCGTATTCCACCACGTCGCCGCGGCGCAGCTTCTTGCGCCGACGCGTCTCTACCTCGCCGTTCAGCAGCACTTCGCCGCCCTGCACGCGAAATTTGGCCTCGCCGCCTGTCTGAACTACGCCCTGAAGTTTGAGAAAGTCTTGCAGATCAATCGTGTCTGCCTGTTGGTCGTTGCGCCCGGTCATGGGGGCAGGGTAGCAGGCCGGGGCGGGTGTGGTGTGGGGCGGGTTCGCCGCAGAACTGCCCTTCTACTTCACAGCTCTGCGAGTCCGACAAGGGGCGAGCGCAAGGACTTGAGTCAGATTAGAATCTTTTCTTAGACCCTTTCACCCTAGACCCTTAGACGCCTTTCCACGTCCCATACTCACTTTTACGGCTTGTACTGCCCCCCGAACAACCGCAAATCCAGATCATCCACGCGGCTGTCTGCGTTCAGGTCGCCGGGCAAACTCCCAGTTTTGCCAAAATTGTTCATGATCAGGGCAAAGTCGGTCAGGTCGATTGCGCCGTCGCCGTTCAGATCGGCCCCACTCAGGCGCAGTTTGGCGGCTTCGGGTGTCCACGCTTTCAGGCCAATAAAGCGGGTCAGTTCGGCGCGTAAAGTTTGGGTGAGAGGTTGCGGGCCATTCGGATTGAATTCGATGCGCTGATCGGTGCCGCTGCCCAACACGCGGGCCGACACATCCGGATTGAAGGCCACGCCGTTACTGCTGCCGACGCTCAGAATTGGGCCGCTGCTGCTGTCCAGCGTCACGGGCAGGTCTTTGGTGCTGATGGCCGCGAGGGCTTCCTGCACCAGCCGCGTCAATTCGGCTCCTTGTGGGCGAAGTTTGACGGTGGCGGCGCTGGCAGGGGCGCTCAGGAGCAGGGCGCTGAGGAGCAGGAGGCGCTGTTTGGTACGGCTCATGGTGAATTCCTTGCGGCCCGGAGTTGATCGCGGAACTTGGCCGGATCACGCTCAAAGGGGTCTGGGGTGGCGGCGGGCGTCACGGGTGCTGCTGGGGCTGCGGTCTGGGGTGGAGTTGCCGTTAGGCTGGGGGTTGCTGCGGCTGCGGTAGAGGAAGCTGTGGCTGGATTGACTGGAGCTGCCGCCGTCGCTGTACTCCCTGCTGGCGGAGTCGTCGTTCCTGTTGTTGCTGACGGGGCTACCGGGCCTGTCGTCGGCGTCGGGCTAGGCGTCACCGGGTTGTTGGCTGCTGCCGTTGCGCCGTCTACAGGTGGTGCAGTGGCCGCAGTTGCACTGGCCGAAGCGCCCGCTGAAGTGGTGGTGCTGGCTGTTGCCGCTGCTGCCGTTGCTGTACTGGCCGCTGCCCGAGCAGTTGCCGCCGCAGTGGGTGTTTCTGCCTCAATGGCCGCCTCGTTCCAGAGGGTCACGCGGCCATTGATGACCGGATACACGCCCTGATTGAAGCCTACCAGCGGGCTGTCCTGTGTGCCTGTGTACAGCAGCAAAAACACATCCTGCCCAGAGTTCAGCGTGGGCACGTCCTGAAGGCCTGCCAGAAACATCAGCGTGGGTTTGCCCTCACGCAGAGGCAGACTCGCCACGTCCCCGGCGATGATTTCGGTCACGGTCAGCGGGTAATTGATCCAAGACACCGCCGTTGGCCCAGATCCGGTTTGTGTGGCGGTAGGCGAACCCACCGTAGCCCGCACGATCACCTGAGCTTTCTTGGCCTGCTGCGTCAGCGTGAGAGGCGTAAACGTGCTGGCTTGCGCGGTGGTCAGAGTCAGCAGGGCTGCCGTCAAACCGAGGGCAAGTCGCGCCCGCTTCATGCCCTGCCGCCCGTAGAAGGAAGCTGTGTGCCAGGGCCGGGAACAGGATCAACCGGCGTGTCGTTTTCAGGTGGGGTCGGGTCGGGTGGATTTGGTGTGGGAGGAGTCGTGACCGGGTCGGTGGTCGGTGGGGTGGTGGTGCTTGGTGGTGTCGTAGCTGGAGCTGGAGTCGCTGGGGTGCTGGTGGCTGGCGTGGCAGGTGTACTAGATGTGCCTGTGCCAGAGCTTGCCGGAACTGTCGCTGGATTCGCCACCGGCGTTGCCGCCCCCGGAACAGTCGGCATCCCCTGTTGCGCCAACAGTTTGCCGGTGCCGTCGCGGGCCTCGAAGGCCAACCCAGTCGCACTCAGGGTTACGGCGCTGTTGGGCCGGATGCTCACCAGCATCACCCGTGCGCCCGCCCTCGGAATGGCCTTGAAGCCCACGCTGACACTGAGGGTTTGCCCCTCTTGCCGCCAAAACAGCACGCCGCCGTTTTCTCCGGGTTGCACGCGGGTCACGGTCACGCCTTTGGGCAGCGTCCACATCAGGCGGGCAGCACGCACGGCACGCGGCCCCGCAATCGTGACCGGAATCCGCGTTTCTCCCCGGATTTCCCCGGTAGGCAGCGTGGGCAACAGGGCCAGAGCGGGCAAGTCGTTCACGTTCAGCGTGTACTCCTTCACCTTGCTTCTCAGGCCCGCGTCGTTGGTTTCCAGCGTAAATTTGAAGGCTCCGGTTTTGGTGGGTTTGCCGACCAAGCTCTGCCCACTCAGGCTGATGCCGGGAGGCAGGCTGCCCGCCGCCACGCGAAACCCGTATGGCCCGGTACCGCCCGTAACCACCAGCGGCGCTTCGTAGGGTTCGGCCACATAGCCCACCGGCAACGACGTGAGATTGAAGGTGAGGGGATCGGCCCCGGTGGTGGCGGTGCTGCCAGTGCTGCTGCCGCAGGCGCTGAGGGTTGCTACACCCAGCAACGCTGCGGTTAGCAGGGGCCAGAGCGGGGCAAACGGACGCCGCGCTAAGCGATTCGGAGCTTGCATGGGGGCAGTGTACCGGGCTGGGCGGGCAGGCAGATGGGGAGAGGGTTAGGAGAGGAGTGGAAGGAGAAGGTTGCTGGACATGACCCGCTGGAGGCAAGCCCCACCTTCTCTCCCGCAGTACGGCGCTAAACTTTGCCCCTATGACCATGCAACTCACCAAGCCGCCCACCGTAGGCACGCCGCTGGGACGCTACACCGTAGAGCGCGTCGAAGCCTTGCCCGAAATGCAGGGCACGCTGGTGCTGCTGCGCCACGAACTCGGCGCACGCCACGCCCACGTGATCCGCGAAGACGACAACTTGGCCTTTGGCGTCACCTTTCCCACCGTCCCCAAAGACAGCACGGGTGTGGCCCACATTCTGGAACACGTGGCCCTGATGGGCAGCCAGAAGTACCCGGTGCCCGATCCCTTTTTTGCGATGGCCCCGCGCAGCCTGAACACCTTCATGAACGCCATGACCGCCAACGACTGGACAACGTATCCGTTCAGTACGCGCAATGTGCAGGACTACTTCAACTTGCTGTCGGTGTATTTGGACGCCACCTTTTTCCCTCTACTGCGCTACGAATCCTTTCGGCAGGACGGCCACCGTTTCGAATTTGAGAAGTTGGACGACCCCACCAGCACGCTGAAGCTGCAAGGCGTGGTGTACAACGAAATGAAAGGCGCGATGGCGGGCGCGGGTTCGGTGATGTGGCGCTCGCTGGGCAAGGCGCTGTATCCCGACCTGACCTACGCGGTCAACAGTGGCGGCGAACCGAACGACATTCCGGGCTTGACTTATGAAGGACTGCGGGCCTTCCACGCGGCGCATTACCACCCCAGCAACGCCTTTTTCTTCACCTACGGCAATCAGGACTTGGCCCGCGTGCTGGACGAAATCGAGTCGCACGTGATGGCCCGTTTTGCGCCGCAATCGTTGGATGTGAGCGTGCCCGATCAGCCCGACTTTGCCGAACCCCGCCGCGTAGACGTGACTTATCCGGGTTCGGACACGGAGCGCGGCGGCCAAGTGTTGCTGGCATGGAAACTGGGCCGCTCCAGCAACCCCGACCTGAATCTGCGTTGGAGTGTCCTCAGCGACGTGCTGCTGGGCAATCCCGCCGCACCGCTCACCCGCCCGCTGATCGAATCGGGCGTCGGCTCGGCGCTGGCCGACCTGACCGGCTACCGCGATTCCTTCCGCGAGGGCGCGTTCGCGGTGGGCCTCAAGGGACTCAGCGCGGGCAAGGCCGCCGAAGTCGAGAAACTGGTGCTGGACACGCTGGCGGGCATCGCACGGGACGGTATTCCCGCTGACCTGATCGCCAGTAGCCTGCACCAATTCGAGATTGGGCAAAAGGAAGTCAGCAACAGCGGCTATCCATATGGCCTGCAAGTGATGTTCCGGCTGATGGGGCCGTGGTTGTACGGCGGCGACCCCGTGACTGGCCTGCGGTTGGATGCCGAACTGAACAGCTTGCGGGCCGATCTGGACAGTGGCAAGCGCGTGTTCGAAACCATGCTGGAAGAACTTCTGGCGCTGCCCCACCGCGTCACGATGGTGGTCACGCCCGATCCACTGCTGGCGTCGCAGGCCGAGCAAGCCGAGCGTGAACTCGTAGAACGTCTCAGCAAGGACTTCACCGATGAAGACCGCGCCCGAATCGTGCGGGAAAGCTTGCAACTCCAGTCGCTTCAGGCGCAGGAATCCGACCCGAATGTGTTGCCCACGCTGGCCCTCAGCGACGTGACGCCCGGCGTGCAGCGCCCCGACTACAGCACCACGCAAGAAGGCCGCGCCCTGGTGGGCCGTGTGCCTCAACCTACCGGCGGCCTGAGTTATTTGGATGTGCAAATTCGCCTGCCCGAACTGCCCGCCGACCTGCTGGACGTGCTGCCGCTCTACACCTATGCCGTCACCCGCAGCGGCGCGGCTGGGCAGGATTACGCCGAATTGTCGCGCCGCATAGAAGCCGTGACGGGCGGCGTGGGCGCAAGCGCGGGCGTGGGCACCGCCCCTGATGACCTGAGCGCCGTGCGGTTGGCGGTGACATTTAGCGGTAAGGCGCTGGCCCGCAACGCCGAGGCGCTGGTGGCCGTGCTGCACGATCTGATCGCCGCCCCAGAATTTACCCGTGAGCGCACCCGGCAACTGCTGGAGCAGCGTTTGTCGGGCATGAAAGCCAGCGTGGTGGGTTCGGGCAGCGCCTACGCGGATCGCCTCGCCTCGGCACAGGTCAGCGCCGCCGCCGTGCTGGAAGAACGCTTTGGCGGGCTGACCTCGTTGGCGACACTGAAGGCCATCGTAGAAGGCCCGGAAGGTGAAACGGGTGCAGAAGGCTTGGACGCCCGCATTGACGCCCTGCTAGGCCAATTCGCCCAACTGCAAGAGCTGATCACGCGGGGGCAACCACTTCTCTGTCTCACCGCCACGCCCGACGATATTGGGCTGGACGTGCAGCCCATCACCACGCTGTTTACGGGCGACGCCGCCACCGGACGCCCCGCGTTGGCCCCGCTCACCACTGGCCCGCAGGCCCGCACCACCGATTCCCCAGTGGCCTTCAATGCCATCGCCTACCCCACCGTGCCCTATACGCACCCCGACAGTCCCGCGTTGCTGGTGCTGTCGCGCCTGCTGAGAAGCGAGTACATGCTCAAGGAAATCCGCGAGAAGGGCGGCGCATACGGCGGCGGCGCAGGCTTTGACACGCGGGGCGGCGTCTTCTCTATGACCAGTTACCGCGACCCGCACATTGCTCGCACGTATCAAGTGTTCCGCGACGCCCGTGCCTTCCTAGACACGCCGTTGGGCGAGCGCGAACTTACCGAAGCCATTCTGACCGCCAGTAAAATCTTAGACCCCCTGACCAGCCCAGACACGGTGGGCCGCCTGCGTTTTTACGGCGATCAGGCCGGATTCACGCCCGAAGTGCAGGAAGCCTTCAAAGCCCGCCTGCTGGCCGTCACACTGGACGATCTGCGCCGCGTGATGGACACATACCTGACGCCGGAGCGGGCCGCCTACGCGCTGGTGGCCGGGCGCGATCCGAATACGGAAGTGGAGGGGCTGGGTCTGAAATTTGAGGTACAGGGAGTTTGATCAGGAACGTAGATCGTAGAAAAAGCAAAACGGAGCTTGATTGATCAGGGCTGTGTGGTGGCAGAGGCGAGCGGGAAAGCCTCTGCCACCGCGCTTTTTCCACGTTCTACGATCCACACTCTACGTTCCCGTCACCCCCGGTGATACGGCTCCCCCGCACTGATCGTCGCCGCCCTATACAGCGCCTCCGCCAGCACCACCATCGCCAGATCGTGCGGCAGGGTCAGCGTACCGAGGCTCCAGAGGGCGTAGGCTCCGGCCCTCAGCTCGTCGGTGTGTCCCTCCGGGCCGCCAATCGCAAAAGCTAGTTCGCCCGTTCCGCCCACACCCTGCCCGTCCAAATACGCCGCTAACCCCTCCGACGTGAATTGTTGGCCGCGTGGATCGAGCAGGATCAGCGGCGTTTTTCCGGCGGCGCGGCGAATGGCCTCACTTTCCAGCGCCTGCGTTTTGCCTGCCACCCGCGTCACGGTCAGTTTGTGGTAGCGGCGCAGGCGTTTTTCGTATTCGTCCCAGCCTGCGCGGGCATAGGGCAGCTTGGGTTCGCCCACGGTAATCAGGTGCAGTCTCATGGGGGCAGTGTGGCAGAAGGGTTTGCACGGTGGATTCACGCCGCGTGTAAACCCACCAGTCTGCTTCGCAGCCAGCCCCCCTTAAGGGGAGCGCAAAATCTTTAATCCTCCCCTCAAGGGGGGGCGTTGCGAAGCAACGGGGGGGTTCACCTTCTACCTCAATCCCCCCACGTACATAGACATACAGCGCCCACCCGCCCCGCCCGCTAAACTGGGGCGTATGTCCGGTTTGCTTTGGCCTCCGCTTGGGGGGCGCACTTGAACTACGCGGCGACTCTGGCGGTGATGGTGGTGCTGTCGTTCAGCTTTCCGCTGACGGTGCGGCTGGGCGCTCAGTTGGGCGTGCCGGAGGTGCTGGGCGCGTCTATGTTGGGCGCTGTTCTGACGTTCTCGCTGGCGGCCTACGTGGTGCGCTGGCAAGTGACCCGGCACCGCGTCACCACGCAGCGGTTGGCGGCGGCGCGGGCACAGGTGGCCGCCGATCCGTCCAGCCCCCGTGCGTATTTTGTGGGTGGAGAACATTTGGGCCTGATTTTGTTGCGCCTAGACCGCCGCCGCGAAGCCGCCGAAGTGATAGACCGCTTTGCGCGGTTGGGCGGCGCACGGGAAAGCGAAATCGTGGCCCTGCGCGAAGCCCTGTCGAATGCCGAACGCCGTCAGAGACGTGCCCAAGGCCGCGAAGCGTGAAGACTCTGGGCCGCCAGCGTGAGGCTTCATGGGATAGAGGCGGCAAGGATGCGTATCCTGAGAGGCATGAAGGTTGCCAGTGTCCGTCAGAAGTACGGGATTCGAACAGTCCCCAGCAAGGAGCGCAGCTATGAGGGCGTATAAGGGCATCGTGGAAGACGGAGTGGTAGTGCTCATCGGCGCACGCCTGCCCGAAGGCACGGTGGTTACGGTTACGGTGGGCGAAACCGAACTGCTCCGCGCACGGATTACCAGCGCCCTGAAACGGCCCCGCAAGGTGCGCGTGCGCGTGAAGCCTACGCCGGGTATGGCGATGGGGCAATTGCAGTTGGAAGGCACGGCAGGCCAGCCCCAGTCGGATGAGTAGGGCAGAAGAAGACACGCTTGAGGGCGGAACTGAAGATGGCGGCGTAGACGAACTGGTGTTGGACGAAGATTGGTCAGCAGAATTAGAGGAAGCAGCCGACGCCCACGCCGATTTGCCCCCCATCAGCCCGATTCCGGACGGTGCGCGGGTGTGGCTCGTTCCCACACCTGTGGGCAACTTGGGCGACTTGACCCTGCGGGCCATAGAAGTCCTGCGGGCCGCCGACGCTGTGGCCTGCGAAGACACCCGCCGCACCGGAGCGCTGCTGTCTTACTTGGGCATCCGCAAACCGCTGGTGCGCCTAGACGCCCACACTATGCGCCGTGCCCCGCAAGTGCTGGAACGATATGCCCGCCTTGCGTATGTCAGCGATGCAGGCACGCCCGGCATCAGTGACCCCGGCGCGGAACTGGTGCAGGCCGCCCTTGCCGCCGATGTGCCTATAGAAGTGTTGCCCGGAGCCACCGCTTTCGTGCCCGCACTGGTGCTGTCGGGCCTAGATTCTGCCCGCTTTACCTTCGAGGGCTTCTTGCCGCGTTCGGGCAAAGACCGCAAAGCCCGCCTGAGTGCGGTGGCGGCGCGGGCCGAAACCAGCATCGTCTACGAGAGTCCTCACCGCCTGCACGCCACCCTGACCGATTTGGCGGCCAGTTGCGGCCCTGTACGCCGCGCCAGCGTCACGCGGGAACTGTCCAAGCGGTTCGAGGAGACCCGGCGCGGCACCTTGGCCGACTTGGCGGCGCATTTCGAGGCAGGCACACGAGGCGAAATTGTAGTGGTGGTGGCGGGCCGACCCGAGGGCGAAGCCGACCCAGCGCAGCCCGTGACCGATCCGGCAGAGCAGGCCAGAGCGTGGGCCGCCGCGGGACAAGGGGTCAGAGATATACGTGACGCGCTGATGCGGCAGGGTTTGCGTAAGAATGACGCTTACGCGCTGGCCTTACAGGTGACGCAAGCTCAGCAGCCCTGAGCGTCTTTCTCTCCCAACCCTTTCCTGTGATCCAAGCAAATGAGGCCCACCATGACTGAAGAAGACACCAAGCATTCCAATCCCAACGGCCTGAAACGTGTGGCCGTGCTGACCAGCGGCGGAGACGCCCCCGGCATGAACGCGGCCATTCGTGCCGTCGTGCGTACCGCCACCCACAACGGCATAGAAGTCGTAGGCGTGCGCCGAGGCTTTCAGGGACTTCACGAGGGCGACATGGCCCTGATCGGCCCCCGCGACGTAGCCAACACCATCCAGCGCGGCGGCACCATCTTGCTTACGGCCCGTTCCCATACGTGGCGCAGTCCGGAAGGCCGGGCCAAGGGCGCACAGAATTTGCGTGACTGGCAAGTCGATGGATTGATCGTCATCGGCGGCGACGGCAGTTTTCACGGCGCACACTTTTTGCAGCAGGAACACGGCTTCCCGGTCATCGGTGTGCCCGGCACCATCGACAACGACCTGTACGGCACCGATCACACCATCGGCTACTTCACGGCAGTAGAAACCGCGCTGGACGCCGTCGATAAACTGCGCGACACCGGAGCCAGCCACGAGCGAATCTTCGTGATCGAGGTTATGGGCCGCCACGCTGGACACATCGCTCTAGAGGTTGCGGTGGCAGGCGGGGCCGAGGAAGTCTTTATTCCCGAAGATGCCAAGCCCGTAGACGGCGTCGTGGAGATCGTGAAGCAGAGTCTTGCCAAAGGCAAGGCCAGCTCCATCATCATCGTGGCTGAAGGCTATCCGGGCGGCGCAGAGGGCGTCAGCAAGGCCATTCACGAAGGCACGGGCCAAGAAACCCGCGTCAGCATTTTGGGTCACATCCAGCGCGGCGGCACGCCCGTATCCAGTGACCGCGTGTTGGCTAGCCGCTTAGGTGAAGCTGCCGTGTACGCCCTGATGGACGGTAAAAGTGACGTGATGGTGGGCAGGCAAGGCGGCGGCATCAGTCATATTCCCCTGCACGAAACGTGGGAAAAGCGAAAAGACGTGAACCGCGATTTGTACCGCTGCGCCAAAACGCTGAGCGTGTAAAGAAGGGAAGCTCAGGCCGCAGCATCCATGAAACAATGGTTCGGACAGTTTCTAAAGTTGCTCTACGAGTTGCCCAAGAACACGGTGTTTTTAGCTCCTCCACCCTTGCGGGGGAGGCTGGGAGGGGGGAATGGGAAAGGCGTCCCAGACAACATTTTTACATGCTGTGTGTTTTGGAACCAAAAACTGTCCGAACCATCCATGAAAGCCAGCCGCTCTAAATAAGTTAGGGCGGCTGGCATTTAGTTTTCAGGATTTGTCGTAACAGGATCGCCAGTGCAGAAAGTGATCTGAAAGCCCTAGAGAAAGGAAAAAAGGTAGATCGTCTTTGACCTTCCTTAGTCCCTGTGACTCTAGACCCTTAGACCGCCTTCAAACCAGCAGGTAAGGCCGCGCCTCACCCAGCACGCGGCTCCGTCAACCAACCCTTATTCCCGCTCGACGTTCCGCAAAAACGCGGGAATATCGTAATCCTTAGGATCATAGCTGCTCGTGGCTGTGCCGCGCACCGGCTTCACGATGGTTTCGATGCTGCTGCGGCCACTCGTGCCCCCGGCAATGCTGATGGGCGTGTCGTTGAAGCCAGTGGCAATGACAGTTACGCGCACTTCGTCGCCAGCGGCTTCGTCGGGCGTAATGCCGAACAGAATGTCGGGGTCTTCGAAGCCAGTGGCCTCGCGGATTTTCTCGACAATTTCGTTGGCGTCGGTCATCGACAGGTCAAAGCTGCCGGTCACGTTGACCAGAATGCGGCGTGCGCCGTCGATGCCGCGTTCCAGCAGCGGGCTGTGGATGGCGCTCATGGCGGCTTCTTCGGCCACCTTTTCGCCCCGGCCCGCGCCGATGCCCATGAGTACCGTGCCAGAATTGGCCAGCAGGTTCCTCACATCGGCAAAATCGAGGTTGATCATGCCTTCCACGTTGATCACGTCGCTGATGCCCTTTACGCCGTAGTACAGCACACGGTCAGCAATGAGGAACGCCTCACGGAAGCTGACCTTCTTGTCTACGGCAGTGAGCAATTTCTCGTTGTTCACCACGATCATGCCGTCTACACGGTCTGCCAGTTTGCCGATCCCTTCTTCGGCCACCCGCAGGCGCTTCGGCCCTTCAAACTTAAAGGGCCGCGTGACGATCGCTACCGTCAACACGCCCATTTCGCGGGCAATTTCGGCCACTACAGGGGCGCTGCCGGTGCCCGTGCCGCCGCCCATGCCCGCCGTAATAAAGAGCATGTCGGTGCCGTCAAGGTATTCCTTGATGCGTTCGCGGTCTTCAAGGGCCGCTTTTTCGCCCACTTCCGGGTCTGCCCCTGCGCCGAGGCCGCGTGTCAGGCGGTCTCCGAGCTGAATCCGCACTTCGGCGTGGCTTTTGGCCAACACCTGCGCGTCGGTGTTCCCAGCGATAAACTCTACGCCTTCGAGTCCAGATTCAATCATGCGGTTAACGGCGTTGTTGCCCGCCCCGCCCAAGCCGATCACACGAATTTTGGCCGCTTGCATTATGTCTCCTTACCTTCCGGCACCGCCGTTGAGGGCTGTCCCGTAGCTGTTCGCTATTCGGCGTAGTTTAACGCACGATCCACGCAAGTGGGCTTTGTTGGTGAGGATGATGGATCAATCTGGAATGGTGCAGCACAAGAGATTGGAGACGCGGCGTGTCTTGTGGCGGGTTTTCATCTTGGAGACGTTTTAGCCCGATCAAAAATGGGTCTTCTCCAACCACGAAAAACTCATTATGGGTATAAAAAATTTGGTCGACCTGCATGGTTTTGCCAGCATGTGCTGATTCGTTTGTTTGATGAGCAGCTTTGTTGGGCGTCTGGGTTCAATCAGATCACCGTATTTGTCAAAACCCGAAGACCCCACCGATAAGGGCGGGGTCATGATGGGGTGCGGGCGATTCAGAACCAATCTTTAAAGTAGTTTTTGACGCGCTCGCCAAGGCTTGGCCCATCTTTTTTGGGTGCGGCAGCTTCTGGCTTCACCGGAACAATTTCGGTGGGCTGAGGCGGCGGCGTCACAGTGGCAGGCGACGGAGCGCCGTTGCTCATGCCATTGCCCGCGCTGACAGGGGCTGGCTGGCCGCTTTGCGCGGTCTCCATACTCTCAAAGATCATGTCCGGAACTTTGCCGTCCTGCCCGATGCCGTACAGCACCAAGCCCACGCTGGCCGCATGTTCAGGGCTGCTGACGATATCGCTGAGGCCGCCGATCCCGCGTGGACGACCCACCCGCACGGGCAACCGGAACCGGTCACGGGCCAGTTCTGCAGTGCCGCGCAGTTGCGACGCGCCGCCTGTAATGACCACCGTTTGGGCTACGAGTTCCACTGGCCCAAGCGCCTGATCTATTTCGTCGCGGATCATGCCGTAAATCTCGGCGATGCGCGGCTTGATGATGCGCGAGAGTTCGAAGGCGCTGATGGCGTGCGTGCTGCCCGACGCGGTGGTAATTTCCAGCGTCAGGTCTTGATCGGCCAATTCGGGCAAGGCCGCGCCGTACTTGCGCTTCACGTTCTCGGCTTCTTCAATCGGAATCTTCAGAATTTGCGCCAAATCTGCCGTGACATGCTCGCCGCCAATCGGGATGCTGGCGCTGTGGGCGAGGTTGCCGCGTTTGAAGACGCCCACGTCGGTGGTACCGCCGCCCATGTCGATCACGATGACCGTCTGGGTTTGTTCCAGCGCTTCCAGCGTGGCCAACCCGGAGGCCAGCGCGTGCAGCACGAAGCCGTCTACTTTCAGGCCCGCTTCCTGCACGCAGCGGCGCAGATTCAGCAGCGGCCCGGCGGTTCCGGCCACGATATGCACGTCGACTTCCAGCCTCACGCCGTGCATGCCCACCGGACTCTTGATGCCTTCCTGTCCGTCTACCACGTATTCCTGCGGCAACGTATGGATAATTTCGAGGTTGGGATCGAGCGGCACGGCGCGGGCGTTTTCTATGGCGCGGTCAACGTCGGGCTGAGCAATTTCTTGGTTGCGGCGAATGGCGGCCAAACCATGACTGGTAATCGCTTTGGCATGGTTGCCCGCCACACTCACGAACACGCTGCCCACTTTCACGCCGCTCACGCGCTCGGCGGCGGCCACCGATTGCCGGATGGCGTGGGTGGCGCGTTCCAAGTTCACCACGCTGCCGCGTTTCATGCCTTCGCTGGGCACGCTGCCCTGCCCGATGATGTCGAGGGTGCCGTTTGGCGCGATTTCCCCGATGACGGTGGTAATTTTCGTGGTGCCGATATCGAGGCCCACAATGATTGAATTTTCCTTCATTCTTGGACGCTCACCCCCCACGGGTAGATGTTGATTTTTTTGTTTGGGTACATGCTGATGCTCCCAGCATACTTTACGAGGGATTTCAGATCACCGCTCCACACCGCGCCGAGGCCCGTTTTGACCGTGACCCCTGACGGCGTATAGGCAACCGATTGCACAGTGTAGCGCGATAAAAGCTGTGAGACGTAGAGGGCGTCTGCCAAGCGGTCTGGCCCCCAGCCCCCCAAGAGGGGCAATTTGCCGTTCGGGGCCGCGCCCGGCAGCACTGTGCCGTCGGCGGCGAGGGTCACAATGCTCCCGTCCGGGCGCTGCCAGCGGGCGTAAGGAACCCGTTCCACCACGTTCACGCTGACGCCATCAGGAAACTGCTTGACGATGCTGGCCGACAAAATCCAAGGATGACGGGCAAGAGTCCTTGCTCGCCACGCACCGTAATACAGCCAGCCAAAGTTGGGCGACAGGCCCGCCAATTCCTGCACCCGCGCCGCTGAGAGTTGGCTGTTGCCAGTTACGGTCACGGTGCGAACGGGCAAGCCGAACCACGCGCCAGCCAAAGCTGCGGCGGCCAAAGTAATGCCCAAAGCCGTCCACAGGCGGGTGCGGCGCGGTTTGGGCGTGGGGAAGACTGGTGTGGGTTCCGGCTCTGGCTCTACTGGAACAACAGGTGCAACCACCGCATCGGCACCAACAGGCTCAGCCAGCGGCGGCGTAATCCGGCGGTTGCCTTCCCCTACCTTCCGGGCGCTCACGCCTGCTCCGGCCAACGGTTCTCTAACAACTGGTGTTCAGGCCACAGCTCGTATTCCAATTCCATCGGCACGGGAACGCGGCTGCGAATGGCGTCCAGCAGGGCATGCACATCGGCACTGGTGGCCCCGCCCAGATTCACGATGAAGTTGGCGTGTTCGGGGGCGATCATGGCGTTTCCGGCCCGCAGTCCCTTGAGGCCCGCCTCGTCGATCAGTTTTCCGGCACTCACGCCGCCCGGATTTTTGAAGGCACACCCCGGAGTTTTCATCTTGGGCTGCCCCTTGCGGGCATTGTCGGCAAAGTTCATGGCGTCCAGCACGGCGTCTTGGGTACTGGGCCGCAGCTTCAGGCGTACCCGCGACACGATGTGATTGCGCGGAATGCCGCTGTCTCGGTAGCCCCACTTCAGATCGTCTGGCGTGACTTGCCGCGTGCCTTCCGGCGTCACGATTTCCAGCGTGTGCAGGCCGTCGAACATCTCGCCGTAGCGCGTGCCCGCGTTCATCCACACCGCGCCGCCCACTTGTGCCGGAATGCCCACCGTGCCTTCTAGGTTAGACCAGCCCAGCTTTTGCAGCTTGCGAATCAGCCCCGGCAGGGGTACGCCGCCGCCCACCCAACCCGTAATGATCTGATCAGGGGTGCTGAGTTCTGCGTCAGGCTCCAAGTCGGCTTCGGCCAGTGGCCCCGCAAGGCGAATCACGCGCTCGCGCAGGCCTTCGTCGGCAATGACCAAGTTGCTGCCGCCGCCCAAAATCCGGTAAGGCTGGCTCATCGCCTCGGCCAGTTGCTCATGCGTAGACACGAACCACACTTCGGCCTCGCCGCCCACACCCAAGGTGGTGTAACGGGCCAGAGGAAGGCGTTCTACTCGCGCCCCCGTTTGGCTCACGGTCACAGGTTCAGATGCGGTCACGCGCTCACCTCGGCAGAAACCACTTCTTCCAGCGCCACCACTTCACGGGCCAGCTTCCACACGTCGCCCGCGCCCATCGTCACGATGACGTCGGCGGGCTGGGCCGATTCGCGCAGGTAGCGCACAACTTCGGCCCGGTCAGGGCTGTAGGTCACGCCGCTGTGTCCGTTGTCCGTCATCCGGCCCGAAATCAGCGTGGCGTGAATGCCCTCTATCGGGTCTTCGGACGCGGCGGCAATATCGAGCAGCAGCACTTCGTCGGCGTCCATCAGGGCGTCGGCCAAGCGGGGCCAAGACTGCTGGGTTCTCAGGTAGCGGTGAGGTTGAAAGACCACCCGCACGCGCCTTCCTGTTTGGCGGGCGGCCTGCACGGCGGCGGCAACTTTGGTGGCGTTGTGGGCGTAATCGTCCACCACCAGCGCCCCGCCTGCCTCGCCCCGCGCTGTGCCGATGTGCTGCCAGCGGCGTCCCGGCCCCCGGAATGCGGCTAGGGCTGCGGCTGCGGCCTCAAAATCTCCGCCGTACAGGTGAGTTACGGCCAGCGCCGCCAGCGCGTTCAGCACGTTATGCGTTCCGGGCAGGCCCACCCGTGCTTCTCCCAACGCCTGACCCTGCCAAGTCACCGTAAAGGCCGTGCCGTCCGGATCGGGCCGCACGTTTACGGCGCGGTAGTCGGCCCCTTCTGCCTGTCCATACGTCAGCCGTTCGGGTGCACCGCCCGTCAGTTCATCCAGCCCCGGCCAATCGGCGCAGGCCAGCACCCGCCGCGACTGAGACACGAAGCGGGCAAATCCGGCGTGCTGTTCTTCCACCGTTTCCCAGTAGGTGGCGAGGTTGCCGCCCACGTGGTCATCTTCGGCGTTAGTAAACACGGCGGTTTCGCAGCCCAGCAGGGCAAAGGCCCGGTCAGATTCGTCCACCTCGGCCACAAACGGGCCAGCGCCCACCCGCGCATTGCTGCCGAATTCGGGCACGATGCCCCCCACGAACGCCGCCGGATCGAGGCCCGCGCCCTGCATGGCAATGGCGATCATAGAGGTGGTGGTGGTTTTGCCGTGCGTGCCGATCACGCCGATGCTGGGGCCAGCCGACAGCAGCTCATTCAGCAGCGACATGCGCGGCTGCACTTGCACGCCCGCCGCCAGTGCCGCCAACACTTCCGGGTGGTCTTTGGGCACGGCTTCAGAGGCCACCAGCACGTCTACCCGGCCATACGGCTGCGCCGTGATGTGCGCCGCGTCGTGGTGTCGGGCTACCGGGATTCCCTCTAAAGTCAGTTGGGCCGTCAGTTCCGAAATTTGGGCGTCGCAGCCGCTGACCCGCAGGCCACGTGCCGTGAGCAAGCGGGCAAAAGCACTCATGCCGATGCCGCCGATGCCCATCAGGTGGTAGTGGCGCGGCGGTGATTCGGACTTGGATTCGGACTTGGGCAGACCAGCTTGGGCTGGGTCAGCTTGCGGGGAAAGGGCGGATTCGGAACGTCCAGCAGCAGAGAGCGTGGACGGGGCAGGGGCAGAGGCAGGATCAGTCATAGGTGGGGTCAGTCATGGAGTAGGAAGGTCAGGTGCGGCGCGACTGTTGCCGAACAGCGTGTATCACACAGCATTACTTGAGATGCCGCTCGATCAGGTCTGCGAAGCGGTCGGCAGCGCCCACAGGAGAGCGCGACAGGGCCGCCGCTTGCATGGCGGTTCGTGTGCCCGACGCCGCACACTCTAACACCGCTGCCCCCAGTGCCTCGCCCACGCGGTGCTGCTCTACCATTCGGCCCGCGCCCGCCGCCTGCACCGCTGCCGCGTTGTGGTACTGGTGGTTTTCGGCAGATTCGGGCAGAGGAATCATGATCACGGGTACGCCATGAAAGGCGGCTTCGGCCAGCGTACCCGTGCCTGCCCGCGTAATCGCCAAATCTGCCGCCGACCACGCCGCCACCGCGTCTACGTATCCAGTGGGGTGATACCAACCCAAATCCTGCACGCGGGGGGCCACTTCACTGAGCCAGCGCGGCCCGGTGGAATGGACGACCTGTACGGCTGGGCTGTCGTTCAGGGTGCGCTCGTGGGCAGAGAGTGGCGGCCCAGTAAAGTCCAGATCAATCTGGGTCAGCACGCCCCCGGCCCGGAGTTCGCCTCTGGCCCCCGTACTCACGGGCGTACTCATCTGAGACACCCCGCCGCCCGCACCCGCGCCCAGCAGGCCTTCTTCTCCCAGCACATGCCGCAACGTGTCGGGCACGGCATTGTTCAGCGCCAAAGACCCCTGAGAGCCGCCCATGACCAGCAAGGTCAGGGGGCCGTCTTGCAGGCCCAACTGAGCGAGGGCGTCGGCGCGGCTCATGCGGGTTTCGCGGGTGGGCATACCTACCATCGCGGCTTTGGCGGACGGCAACCCGATTACGCGCTCATAGGCGGTTCCAACTGCTTTGGCCCGGTACACCGCCAACCTTTGCGTCAGTCCTAGTCGTGCATTTTGCTCGTGCAGCACGGTAGGCAGGCCCAAACTTTGGGCGGCCAAGACTCCGGGCAAGCTGGCAAACCCGCCGTAACCCACCACCACACCGGGTTTGAGGCGGCTCAGGACAGCCCGCGCCTGCGCCAAGCCTTGCCCAGCCTTCAATAGTTCGCGGGGATCGGGGCGGCCTTGCCCACTGCGGGCCAGTTTCCCGGCGTCCACACCCTCGAACGGCAAGCCTTGTTCGGCGGCCACGCGCTCCTCCATGCCGCCCCGCTGTCCCAAAATCAGCGCCGTATGCCCCCGCGCCATCAACGCCCGCGCCGTCGCCACCGCCGGGTAAATGTGCCCGCCCGTGCCGCCCGTTGCCATGACGATCAGTGCCATGTGCTGACCTGATTAAAATTCCGGTTGAATCCTATTTTTTTGGGATTCGACCCGAACAACGTGAGTGGGAACAGATACGGATTTCGGGAAATGGACGGACATCCGGTGCTGTTCCGGGTGTGCGGGAATTGGACGGAATCCGTATGACTCATTGGGAAGGAGTGTAGCAGTGGGGCTGTGGGGAGTGGGTTGTAGGGTGTGGGAAACAGAATGTGGATCGTGGAACGTGGAAACAGCCCAACCACGATCTACGATCCACGATCCTGTTGTCCCACACCCCACAACCTACACGTTAGTCAAACAAATCGCTGATCCCGCCCCCCTTGCTCTCCCCGCCCAAGCCCTGCTCGAATTCCTCGTAAGGCTGCACCACCACGAATCCGTCGCCCTGAAACACCATCTGGTACGTTTCGCCGCCGCCACGCCCAAAAATAGAGCGCAGGCTGGAATCCACGCGCAGTTGGGGCTGAAGGTTGCCACTCCACGCAACGGTGGCGTTGGGGTCGGTAAACAGGGGTTCGTTGGGCGTCACGCGCAGGGTCAGCGGCTTGCCGTGACTCAGAATTGCAACTAGCCCATGCCCCTGCACCTTCACGCTAAATAGGCCGCCCGCTGCCATGCCTGCAATTCGGCGGTGCATGGTGATGTCGTACTTCACGCTGTCCTCGAAGGCCAACAGGTCGTTGCCGCTGACGTTCAGGGTGTCGCCTTGCAGCCGCAAAATGCTGACTTCTTTGCCCTGATCGGCCAGATACACCACGCCGCGCCCCTCGATTTTTGCCAGCGGACTCATTTCCTGACTCACGGCGCGTTTGAGGGCCTTCATCAGGCCGCCTTCCAGCGTGCCCTCGCGCTTAAAGTTCAGGTTGCCCTTGTAGGCGATCATTGCGCCCAATTTGCTCCAAATGCGGCCATCCACGCGGACTTCCAGCATCTTGCTGCTTTCCAGCTCAAACACGTCGCCGGGATTGTCGCGCTCGGCGGTTTGCACCAAAAAGTCACGCAGGTTGTAGCTGCCGTCCACACCGGGGGTCATGTCGCTCATGCTGTGAGGTACGGCCAGAGTGTGAGTTGGGTTCCCATAGAGGGTAGGGGAGATAAAGGAAAAATAAAGGTGATCAGCGCTTTAGGCGTGAGCCTCCAGCACACCGCCAATTCGCCGCAGCACTTCCCCAATCTGCTCCAAACTGGTGGCGTAGCTGAGGCGCACTTGACCGGGAGCGCCGAAATCGGTGCCGGGAACCACGGCCACGCGACCCCGATCCAAGATCAGGCGGGCGGCCTCCAGCTCGTCTGGGTGCAGCTTGGTGGTATCGGCCATCACATAAAAGGCCCCTTGCGGCGTGGGTGTGGGCAACCCCAGTGCATTCAGGCCCGAAACGATGGTGTCCCGGCGTTGGCGGTAAGCGGTGCGGGCCATGCCGATAAATTCCGTCGTCGCTTCATGCTGCTCCAGCGCGGCGAGGGCGGCATATTGGCTGATGCTGCTGGCATTGCTGGTGCTCTGGGACTGAATGGCGTTCATGGCGGCGATAACCTGCTTGGGGCCGCCCGCGTAGCCGATGCGCCAACCCGTCATGGCATACGCTTTGCTGGCCCCGTTGATAGTCAGGGTATGGTCGGGGGCAAACGTGCCGATGCTGACCTGCTCGGCATCGTAGACCAGATGCTCGTACATTTCGTCGGTCACGATGATCAGGCCGTGCCGCACCGCGAGGTCTGCCACCGCCCGCAGCACATCGGGCGGAAACACCGCGCCCGTCGGATTGCCGGGGCTGTTCAGAATGATCATGCGGGTGCGCGGCGCAATGCGGGCTTCCAGTTCTGCCGGATCGAGCATGAAGCCAGTTTCGGGCGTGGTGGGTACGGCCACCGGAACCGCCCCGGTGAACGCCACCATTTCCGGGTAGCTGACCCAGTACGGCGCGGGAATCAGCACTTCGTCGCCGGGATTCAGTAGGGCAAAAAAGGCATTGAACAACGCTTGTTTGCCGCCGCTGGTCACGGTCACCGCGTCAGGCGCGTAGCTCAGGCCGTTTTCACGCGCAAACTTGGCACTGATGGCCTCGCGCAGTTCGGGAATGCCGTTCACGCCCGTGTATTTGGTTTTGCCCGATTCGATGGCCGCAATCGCCGCTGCCTTGATGTGTGCAGGCGTATCGAAATCCGGCTCGCCCACGCTCATGCTGATCACGTCTATGCCCGCCCGCCGCAGTTCTAGGGCGCGGGTGGTGACGGCCACCGTAGAGGAAGGCTTGAGGCTTTGGGCGCGTGCCGAGAGGCGAAACGGGGCGGCAGTGGTCATGGCGAGAGTGTACCCGGCAGGCAGAAAGTCGGGGAGGGTGAATCTATGCGAGTGAGGAGCGAGAAAACAGGATCGTGGGAACTGCCCAACCCGCTAAAACCGGTAAGTCAGGCCAAGGCGCACGCCCGGAGTCAAGTTGCTGGCCTGTGCCCATGCATACCGGGCTTTCACTTCGCCAAAATATCCCCAGCGCCCCTCTCCGAAGGAGTCGCGCAGGCCAGCCGTCCCGCTGACCCAAAAGGCGTCGCCCAAGAAGGTGCCGACTCCCGGCCCGCCGTACACCGTGAGGTCGCCAACTGGCCCGCTGAAGAGCACATCCGCCCCCAGCAAAGGCGCAGGCAAGGGAATGGGACTCTCGGAGGCTGGAATAAGAACAACGTCCAGCACACCCCGCACCGAGAGATCGAGTGCGCCTAGCTGCCCTACAGTGCGGCTTATGCCGAGGCTGATTCCGGGCAAATACACCGTTTCTCCGGTCAGACTGCCCCAGAGCGTCCACTGTGCGGGAGCGCGGGCCGTTTGTGCCGTGGCGCTTCCCAACACCACAGCAAGGCTTAAAGCAGAGGCGAGTATCTTCATCACGCCTTCATTCTGACCGCCAGAATAGGAATTGAAAGCTGCAAGGCTAGTTATGGTGAGTTTGCGCTAAAAGCGGTAGGTCAGGCCGAGGCGTGTGCCCGGAGAAAGCAGACCAATTCCGTTCGTATCGAACAAATAGCGCCCTTTGAATTCCCCGAAGTAGCCCCAGCGGGAGTCTCCGAAGGTGTTGCGAATGCCCGCCGTACCGCTGACCCAAAACAATTGACCCAATACGGTGCCCACGCCCGGCCCGCCGTACACGGTCACGTTACCCGCAGGCCCGCTGAACAGCAGATCGGCTCCCACGAACGGGATAAACGGCATCTCTACATCGGGCAAAGGCACGAAGGTCACATCTGCCATGCCGCGCACCGATACGCTGGCTCCGCCCACTTGCCCTACCGGAATGCTGAGGCCCGCGCTAAGGCCGGGGAGAATAACAAATTCGGAGGTGAGGCCGCCCCACACAGTCACGGATTCTTGCTCTCTCAAGGTGTCGTTTGCAGTAATGGGCGTCAGTCCGGCTTGCGCGGCGGCGGTTCCCCAGCCAGCGTAGGTAGCCAAAGCAGTCAGGAGCAAAGTACGGGCGAGAGTCTTCATCACCGCCTCATTCTGACGGCTGAAAACGAGATGGCAAGCAGAAATGCGTGTGCCTCCAATACGTACTAGAAACAAAAAAGGACGCCGAAGCGCCCCTTCCGGAGGTTCTGGTTGTTTCAGTGCAGCAGGCCGATGGAACGGGCGCGGCTCACGGCTTCGGTGCGGTCTCCCGCGTCTAATTTGGCGTACAGGCGGGCCAAATGATCCTTCACGGTGTCAGGGCTGACGCCCAGATTCTTGGCGATTTCCTTGTTGCTGTAGCCCTGAGCCAGCAGCGGCAGCACTTCGGATTCACGGGGAGTCAGGCGCGGCACATCGACATGCGGCAAGCGGTCGATTTCGGGGTGGGCCACGATATCGCGCAGTTGGCGGGCAAGGCTTTCGGGATCGGTTTCCTTGCTCACGTAACCGCGTGCTCCGGCGGCGCGGGCGGCCTGCACGATGGCGGGTTCGGAAAAGGTGGTAATCAGGACGCTGACCACGTTGGGGTTGCTCAGGCGCAGTTTCTCGCACACTTCGATGCCGGTCATGCCGGGCATTTTCACGTCCAGCAGGGCGGCGTCGGGCTGGTGCAGGCGGCAGGCGTCCAGCGCGGCCAGACCGTCGGCGGCTTCGGCCACCACGTCAAATCCCTGATGAATGAGTGCGTACTTGAGGCCCATACGGAACAAAGGGTGGTCGTCAGCGATAACTAGTCTCATGGGGTGACCTCCGGAAGGGTCAGGGTAAACAGGGAAGAGGAAGGGGAAAGAGCGTCTGGGACAGCGTGGGAAGCACTGGAAGTTGGATCGTGGACTGAAGGTGGAGGCGGCGGCTCAGGTTGGTCTGGCAGGTCAGGGTCGAACACAGTTGGAGGACGGCGTTCGTAGAGCAGTTGCCCGCCGTGCGCTTCGGCAATGCGCCGCACGATAAACAGGCCCAGCCCAGCGGTTCCGGCGGTGTAGTGTTGCCCAGCAATTAGGGCAGGCTGAGAGTTGAACGGTTGCGCGAGGTCGGCCAGATCACCGCTGAGGCCGGGGCCGTCGTCTTCTACACAGATTCCCTGCGGCGTGACCGACAACTGAACCCCGGTTTGCGCGTACCGCACGGCGTTTTCGGTCAGGTTGGCAATGGCCCGCTCCATTACGTGGGCGTCGACAAGAGCCGATCCGCTGCCGAACACACTGAGGGTCAGGCCGCGTGCTTCGGCGTGGGGGGCCACCCGGCGGGCCACATTGTCCAGCAGGCCGCGCAAATCCGTTTGAACAGATTGCACCTGCACGTCTTCCCGCTCAAAACGGTGGGCGTCGGCCATCTGCTGCACCAGCCCCAGCAAGCGGGCGGTTTCGGCCTGAATCTGTACGCCCACTTCACGGCGCTCAGCTTCGGGCAGTGGGTAGGCGGTCAGGGCGTGCGTCAGGTGTCCGGTGGCGATCAGGGGCGTTTTGAGGTCATGCACCAGCGTTGCCATAAATGCGCTGCGGCGGCCCTGTTCGGTGCCGAGGCGATCCAGCAGGGTGGTAAACGCGCCGCGCAAAGCACGGATTTCGGCGGGGTCGTCGGAATGTGGCTGTGCAAAGTCGCCGCGCTGCACTTCCGTTTCTAGGCGGTTCAGGGGCCGCAACAACGCGCCGCTGAGAACGTAGCCTGTAATCGCGCACAGCAGGCCCACCAACAGCATCCACACCACCAGCGTCATGGTGGGCACATTGGGCTGGGCGGTAAAGGTCAGCACCAGATTGGGGAGGAAAGCCAACATGAAAATAACCAGCGTAAATTGCCCGCGCAGGGTGGCCCGCCGCCTAATCCGGCCAGCAGTTCGGCTCGTAGACATCAGCGGAGCCGCCGCCCGGTTGGGGGCAGTCCTCATGCTGACATCACGTGCGCTCATAAAAGTAGCTTAGCCGCCGCGCTCTGACAGAACCGTCACGAGTAACGGCTGAGTTCTCATGTGTCAAGCCCCCCAGGTGCCGCCCCCGACGGGTGGGGCAGTCAGGAACGGCAGAACTACGGTCAGAGGGGCATTTTGCAGCTCCAGCACACCCGCTTAGGCCTCGGCGGGGCAGCAGACAGCGGGCCGAAGGGAGAAGCTTCGGCCCGCTGTCATGCGGCATTCATCTAGCGTTCAGACAGAGGTCGCCCAGTTTCAGCTCAATTCATCTCCAGTTTCTTTCTTAGCGTAAGCGTCGCTGATCAGCTTGACCCGCAGCGGCGTTCCATCGGAGGCGTAGCGGGCAGTGGCAGGAATGACGACTACGCCTTCGCGGGTGTGCAGGCTGCGCCCAGATACGGTTTCCGTCCCGTCCTTGAGGGTGCGAATCAGGGCGGCGTCGAAGGGGCCAGCGTAGACCAGCGGTACGGCCCACTCCTTAAACCAGCCTTCCCACTCGGTCAAAGGTTGATCCTTGCCGTCTACCACGAGCCGGAACACCCGCAAGGTTGGCCCGCTTTGGCCGTAACCGTAGCCTTTTTGCACGGGCAGCACTTCGGTAAACACCTGTACTTCTTGGCCCGGTGAAGCGGTGTCTTGCGGGTAAGCGGCGGCTACGGCTTCAAATAGCCCAGCGGCGTGGGCGGCCTGCCAGTACACGTTTCCAGCGTTTTCCTTCAGCCCCAGCGCCTGCCGCGACAGCCCTTTGCTGGTCACGACCCATTCGCCGCCCGCTGCCCGGTAATAAATGCCCTGCGAGCCGTGCAGTTTTTCGGTCACGACCACAGGCTCACCGGGCACGAAGTCGCGCTCGTAGATGCCGAACTGTTCCACATCATGATGACGGTAGCCGCTGCCCAGCACGCCGCTCACGTTCTCGGCGTCGCCCGCCATAGAAATCGGTACAGGCGGCTCGTAAAACGTGATGCCCAGTCGCTCCGACAGGTCTTCTCCTATCGGCAAATCGGACAGGCCCAACGATTCCAGCACGTCGGGCGGCAAAATCACTCCCTGCGAGCGCTCGCCCCGCAGCCGAATGCTGACCACGCGGTTGGCGTCCGGGCCGTGTAAATAGGACACGCCCGTGTCGGCGTTGGTGTACAGGCTCGCAAATTGTGGCGGCAACAGCGCCCGCTCCGGCGCAACCACGATCAGATCGCCGTCCTTAAAATTGCCCTTCTGAACCACCAATTGAAATGGCCCTACCTTGCAGAGCGCCAGCCGTTCCGCGTTGGGGTGCGGAAAAAGCTGCGCCTCTGCCTTAATTACTTGCCGCTGCGCCATCTGATGTTCTCCCTTGGGGCAAATCCCGTAGCCCGACAGCAAGAATGCCGCCCCGGTGTGGGAACGGCAATCCGCCATCTGGCTGTGTGGGTTTGGCTCTGGCTAAGTTGCCTGCCTTACTCGTCCGTACTCAGCACCGCCAAGAACGCTTCCTGCGGCACTTCCACAGTCCCGATCTGCTTCATGCGGGCGCGGCCTTTTTTCTGTTTGTTCAGCAGTTTCTTCTTGCGGCTGATGTCGCCGCCGTAACATTTGGCGAGAACGTCTTTGCGGTAAGCCTTCACGGTGGCGCGGGCAATAATTTTGCCGCCGATGGTGGCCTGCACGGGCACGGGGAACATTTGGCGCGGAATCACTTCGGCCATCTTGTCCACGATTTTGCGGCCAATAGCGTAGGCCTTGTCCTCATGCACGATCACGGCGAGGGCGTCCACGATTTCGTTGTTCACCATGATGTCTACCTTGCGCAGGTCTCCATCGCGGTAGCCAGTCTGCTCGTAATCCATGCTGGCATAGCCCCGGCTGATGGACTTCAGGCGGTCATGGAAATCGTACAGAATCTCGGCAAACGGCACCTCGTACAGCAGTTCTACGCGCTTGCCCACGTAGTTCATGGTGATCATGCTGCCCCGGCGCTCCTGAAGCAGTTGCATTACTGGCCCCACGTGTTCTTCGGGCAACATGATGCTCAGCTTGATATACGGCTCTTCGGTGGCGGTAATCCGGTCACGGGTGGGGAATTCTGCCGGGTTTTGGGTTTCAAAAATCGTACCGTTGGTCAGCGTAATTCTGTACACCACAGCGGGCGCGGTGGCGATCAAGTCCAGATCGTATTCGCGCTCCAAGCGTTCCTGAATGACTTCGGCGTGCAGCAGGCCCAAAAAGCCGCAGCGGAAGCCGAAGCCCAGCGCCTCTGAGGTCTCGGGTTCAAAGGTAAACGCCGCGTCGTTCAGCTTCAGCTTTTCCAGCGCGTCCCGCATCTTGCGGTAATCCTCGGTGTCGGTGGGGTACAGGCCTGAAAATACCACCGGCTGCGCGGGCTTAAAGCCCGGAAACGGCGTGGGCGTGGGCCGGTCTTTTTGGGTCAGCGTGTCGCCCACCTGCGCGTCGTGAATGTCCTTGATGCCTGCCGCCACCCAGCCCACCGACCCCGCCGGAAGCGAGTCGCTGACGATCAGGCCGGGCGTAAACGTGCCCACCTTGTCCACATCGAAGGTTTTGCCGGAGTTGAACAGCATGATGGGCAGCTTGGGCGTCAGCGTGCCTTCCAGCACCCGCACGAACAGAATCACACCCTGATAGGCATCGTAGAAGGAATCGAAAATAAGAGCCTTGAGCGGGGCTTCCGGATCGCCGGGGGGCGGCGGAATGCGGTCTACGATGGCTTCCAGAATCTCGGTAATCCCAATGCCCGATTTGCCCGAGGCGAACACGGCGCTTTCGGCGGGAATGCCGATCACGTCCTCTAATTCCTGTGCCGCGCCTTCCGGGTCTGCGGCGGGCAGGTCAATTTTGTTGATGACCGGAATGATTTCCAGATTGCTGTCGATGGCAAGGTAGGCGTTGACGATGGTTTGCGCTTCCACACCCTGCGAGGCGTCCACCAGCAGCAGCACGCCTTCACAGGCCGCCAAGCTGCGCGACACTTCGTAGTTAAAGTCCACGTGTCCCGGCGTGTCGATCAGGTTGAAGGTGTAGCTTTCGCCGCCCGTGCCGTCTTCCTGCGGGGGCCGCACATAGGTCAGGCGAACGGGCGTGGACTTGATGGTAATGCCGCGTTCGCGTTCCAGCTCCAGCGTATCGAGGGTCTGGTCGCGCTTGTCCCGCTCGCCCATCGCGCCGAGCCGCTCCATGATGCGGTCAGCCAGCGTAGATTTGCCGTGATCCACATGGGCAATAATTGAAAAATTCCGAACATTCACCCCCGCAGTGTAGCGGGAGGCGGCAAAAGGAATAGGACGCGGGCAAACAGAGCCTCATTTGGGCGGCGAAATTCAGACCCGTTCCAGCGCCCGGTGAGGCAGGGGCGGCAACTTTATTCGGATGGAATCGCCTTGACGAACTTCGCCGCCCACCGCCACCACACCCATAATCCCCGCTTTGCGAATCACGTTCCCCGCCTCGTCCCGGCCCAGCACCGCTGCCAACAGTCCGGGCCTGAAGTTCTCGATTTGGCTACACGGGTTCCGCAGTCCCGTCACTTCAATCACAGCTTGCGCACCTACATGCAGCCGCGTCCCTACCGCAAGCGCCAACAGGTCTACGCCGCGTGTCAGCACATTCTCGCCCAAATCGCCCGGCGCGATGCCAAAGCCTGCCGCGTTCAGCTCATCCAACAACTCGGCGTGAATCAGGTGGACTTGGCGCAAGTTGGGCTGCGTGGGGTCGGCGGCCACGCGGGAACGGTGCTGAACCGTGTGGCCCGCGTGCGTGTCGTCCTGCACGCCCAGTCCGGCCAGCAGTTGCACGCTGGGCAAAGGCTGTTTGCTAAAGCCGTGCGTAGGATTGGCCGCAACCGAAACGATGTGGGCCGGGGCAGAATCAGAAGTCGTCATCCTGTTTCCAGTGTGCCTCAGGTGAGTTGAATTGGGCGGTCTGACCATCTGGCAAGCAGTATCCGTCACCTATCCGGTATCATCACAACTCTGTGCGGTTACTGAAAGACTAGAACGTTAAGATGCAACTAGACCTATGAGACGCCCCCCTGCCACTCTGCTTCCTCGCTGCCTGCTGCCCGCCCTGATGTGTGCCGCGCTGCTGAGCGCGTGTGGCACGGCAGCCCCGCAGGATATGGACGGGGCCAGCGTAGGCGGCGTCATCGTGTTTCCCCCCGCCGCCGGAACCGCTGTCTTTTCGGCTTACTTTGATGGACAGGCGCAGGCTATCGCCTCGGCAAAGGTGGCCTCCGACGGCACTTACCGCTTGGCCTTGCCCGCCACACCCCGCCTGCCCAGCGGCAGCAATCTGGAGGCCCTCCCCACCGTTCCCAGCGTCTTGCCCGATCAGGTTAGGGGCGTGCAGTGCAGTGGCGAACCGGTATCCAGCACACCCAACGCCCGCGTGTTGGTGCTGGGCGGCGGCACATTCAGCGCCGATGGTGCGGGCGGCGCGGTCACAGGTCAACTGTCGCCCGCCAGCGCCGCTATCAGCAACCGCCTGACCTCGCAGGACATCCTGATTACCACGCGCACTTACGCCTATGCAGACCGCGACGTGCGCCTGACCGGAACCCTGAACTGCACTTTTACCCGCACCGATAGCAGCACGGTGGGCGGCAGCGTACAGGTCAATTACGACCTGAAGCGTGGCTGGAACACCCTAGAAATTCGCACTGGACAGCCCTCGCTAGACGCCCCGATTGCCACTGTGACCAGTTCGCAAACGCTGGCGAACGTGAATTGGCGGTATTTGCCCGTCACGCCGTAAAGAGAACAGGCTTGAAAAAAACAGCCTCTCGCAATTGCTGAGGCTGTTCGTCATTTGATTTAGGAATGAGTTTGGATTGCGTATGAATTTACCGAAGACAGAAAACTGCTTGAGCAAGTTGCTTCGGCTGCCCTCAGTTGTCAAAAATCTTGCGTCCGTCTTCTAGAGCGGCGCGGTTGTAGCGGTTAGCTAAAATAAAGAAGGTGGGTGCCCACAGGCCCACAAAAATGCCGAAGCGTTCGCCGTGTGCGCGGGTTTCGGCGTCCTTGCCCTGCCCACCCTGAGAGGCCCAGATGGCGATAGAGCCCAGAATAGAAGCGAATCCGGCGACGGTAAGCAGGTTGGAAATATTGCGGTTGTCCATGATGACGCTCCTTGAAACAGGTGAGATCGTCTGAACCGCTCGCCCGGTGCGTGGCTGTTCAGGTCTGACTTTAGGGCACTGTCACCCGGCACTTCTGTAGGTTCTGCGCGAATGCCTACGGAAGACCCGCCAACCTGTATTCATTCAGCTTTCCTCAAGACCGTCTGAGGAAGTGGCCCCGAACAGGTCACCCGCTTCGTTCTGTGCCAGCAAGCGGGCAATCGGTGCAAAGGTTCGGCGGTGCTGCGGCGTCACCCCAAGTTGCTCTAGGGCGGCGCGGTGGGCGGGTGCGCCGTAGCCTTTGTGGGCCGCGAATCCGTACCCCGGATACTCGGCGTCCAGTTCCGTCATCACGCGGTCACGCTCTGTTTTCGCGAGCAAACTGGCGGCGGCCACCGTGTAGCTCAGGGCGTCGGCCCGCGCTGGGGCGGTCAGGGGCAGGGGCGTGCGGAGTTTCAGGTAATCGGTAATCAGGGCTTGCGGGGCCGGAACTAGGCGGGCGAGGGCGCGGGCGGCAGCGGCGTGGGTGGCCCCCAAAATGTTGAGGCGGTCTATTTCGTCGGGCCACGCGTGTTCTACGGCCCATGTCAGCGCCACTTCGCGCACCTGTACTGCGTAGCGTTCCCGCTGAGCCGCCGTCAGTTGCTTGCTGTCCCGAAACGGATATTCAAGCGCCAGCCCCGGCAAAATCACCGCCGCCACCGTAACCGGCCCCGCCCACGCCCCGCGCCCCGCCTCGTCTACGCCCGCTACCCGGAACGCGCCGCGCCGCCAATGCTCGCGCTCAAAGGCCCAATCTGGGGTTACGGACGGAACGGGAGAGGACACGAACTCAGGCTAGCGCACTCGCCGCTGCTGCCACCAAAAAGCTCCGCCAGTGGCGCGAACATCGTGCGGGACTGGCGGGCGACGAAACCGACTTCACTTGGTCGGTGTTGAATTGTGGTACTCCCCTAGCCTAAGGGGATGACATGGGGAAAGAATGGGTGCTGACGTAATGCGGCCTTTACACATAAAAGCCGTGTATAGAAGCTGACTAGACATGGCTTTGGCCTAGACGAGAGGCGCGGCTTGAAGCAGGCGCGGGCAGCATGTGATAAACGGGAACGCATGACCGGTATACGCAAACAGAAGATCAGAGTCTCGCGGGGCAGTCCAGATAAACCGGGTCAGGGGGCCAAGGAACGCACTTCTCCGGGCAATGCTGCATCTGGCAGTTCCAGCACTGCTAAAAGCACGCCTGCTGTGCAGCGTTACAGCTACTTCGATGCCCGCCCTGCCGCACTCGCCCCGCGCCTAGACGGGCTGCACGCCTTTACCAAGCCCGGTGTGCGCGGCTACCCGGAAGTAGACGAGGCGCAGTCCTTGATGGTGCAGACCATGCGCCGTGAAAAAGTGCGCGGCGACGTGCTTGACCTGACCGCAATGGGCGGCCTGACCGGATCGCTGCCGGGGGTCACGTTGCGGGCGGTAGAAGGTTCGGCGGCGGCATTGGCAGCTTTGAAAGAGGCTGGAATAGAGGCGCGGGCGGCCTGTCCGGGCGACACTCTAAGCGCCGAGTGGCCCACACGGGCACAGACGGTGGCCCTCGTGTTGGCCGGAGACCGAGGCACCGCCTACGCGATGGCGCAAGTGGCTTGGGCGCACGCCTGCACGCCCCCCGGCGGCACGCTGTACATCGCCGGAGACCGGGACAAGGGCTTTGACCGCTATGTGCGGGCGGCGGGCGCGGCCTTCGGCACAGGCGAAACCATAGGCCGCGACGGTGGAATGCGCGTGGCCAAGCTGATTCGTCGGCCCGGTCAGACGCCGCCGCTGCCCCAGCCCGAAACCTATGAGGCCTACGGCGTTCAGGTGGTGGGCCTGCCCGGAGTGTTCAGTGCCGGACGACTGGACAAGGCCACCACACTATTTTTGGAATATCTGACGAAATTGGTGGACGCTGGAACCCTGAATCTGGCAGGCAAGCGCGTGCTGGATTTGGGCTGCGGCACCGGCATCATCGGCGCGTGGGCGGCCAAGCACGGCGCAGAAGTGACGCTCGTAGACGGCGATCTGTCCAGCGTCCGCAGCGCAGAAGCCACCTTGCAGGCCAACACCCTGACGGGCGAGTGCATCCATTCCGACGTAGACGCCAGCTTGGGCCAGCGCACCTTTGACCTGATCCTCACCAATCCGCCCTTCCATGTGGGGCGCGGCGTGGTGCTGGACGTGGCCCGCGAGTTTATCCAGACCGCCGTGCGCCGCTTGGTGCCGGGTGGCACGCTGTATCTGGTCGCCAACGAGCCGCTGCCCTACGAAACCCCGATGCAAGAAGTCGGCCCGGTGCGCGAACTGTTGCGGGAAGGTGGGTTTAAGGTGCTGGTGGCGAGTAAGACGGTCTGAGCGAGTGGGCTGCTTGGTCTAAGGGTTGCCAAACTCAGGGAGTGTTGAGCGGTGATGTTGCGTGTGAACCCCCCAGTCTGCTTCGCAGCCAGCCCCCCTTAGAGGGGAGCGCAAAAGATGTTTAGTCCTCCCCTTTAAGGGGGGGCGTTGCAGAGCAACGGGGGGGTTCGCCTTCCAACTCAAAGTGTCGCCAAGCAAAAATCAAAAGCCACTCTGTCTAAAGGCCCGCTCAAGGCTCCATTCCTATCATTGCCCCAGCCACTGGGAACTTTTCCCCGCCCCACCCCGTATTTAACATGTTGACCTTGTTTCCCTACCACTCCTGCTCCCAGATGCCCGCCTCTCCGTGAACTGTGAGGGGCATCTGGCGTTTGCCATGTCGCCTGCTAAGATGGCAGTTTGCTAGACTGACGCGCTCCGGCCTGCGCTGACCCCTGCCTATGGGCTTCTTGCCCGCACCTATGCGTTCAGGCCACCGTTGCACGTTTACCGCTCCAAGTGTTTCGCTCAGGCGCTTTTCCCTCTTCCTTCTCCTGTATTCTCAGCCTTACGTTTCCGGCCACCGTCCGACGCTCCCGTATCTGCTCTGTTTGGGCTTGTTTGGCACACCGTTTGAATACACTGTCGCCACTATCCGCCAGCTCAGACTTTGGCCCGGAGAAGACGAACCGCTGATCTACACTCTCACATCCACTACTGACGTTTCAGGAGGCCGCATGGCAGATTCCACCAAACCCCGCACGCGCAGCAAGGTTTCCGCAGCGGCGACGCTTGCCGCCCCCGAAGAAAGCCGTATCAAGACCCCCGACAAGCCCCGCACCCGCACCCAGCCGCGCACCCGCGCTGCCATGCCTGCCGCCGACAGCGCAGCCGACGCCGCCGAAGTTACGGCGAACCCGGAAGTGGCGGCCAAGCCTGCCCCCAAGAAGGCCGCCGCCCCTAAAGCCAAGCCTGCTGCAGAGGCTGGTTCAGAGGGTATGGAAGCGGCTGATTCAGGCACATCTGCCGCCAAGCCCGCTCCCAAAAAAGCCGCTGCCAAGCCCAAAGCCACCAAAGCTGCATCTGCCGATGACGTGTCCTCGGAGCCGGGTATCGGCCCGTTGTCCGACAGTGGTGCGCCCCAAACGGACGTTGCCAAGCCTGCGGCCAAAGCCAAGGCTGCTCCTAAAGCGGCTGCGGCTAAGGCTCCGGCCAGCAAAACTCCGGCCAAGGGTGCCGCCGCCAAAGCCGCCCCCAAACCTGCCCCCAGCGGCAAGGGCAGCGCCGCCGACAAGCCCTACCACGCCCACCCCAGCATTCAGGACATGCTGAAAGTGGGCAAGGCCGCCGGAATCTTGTCGAGCGAAGACATTGCAGCGGCCCTGAGTGTGGCCCTCGAAGCCAACGGCCTCGACCCTGAAAGCCCCGAAGCCTTTGAAGACATGCAGCTCTTTATTGCCGGGCAGGGCATCGAAGTGCAGGACGTGGACGAGGACGACGAGGACACCGACGACGACGCGGAAGAGGCTGAAGAAGGTGGCCCGATCAACCGCGCTGCGGCCAACACCGAAGACGACGAAGAAAAATACTTTGACGATATGCCCCGCGCCGTCAGTAACGATCCCGTGCGCCAGTACTTGCACGAAATCGGGCGCGTGCCGCTGCTGACGCTGGAAGAAGAAATTGCGCTGGCCCGCCGGATCGAAGAAGGCGAGGCTGCCCGCAAAACGCTGGATGAAGACTTGGAGATGGATGACCGGGGCCGCCGCCGCTTGATGCGCCAAACCGAAGACGGTGCGAACGCCCGTCAGGGACTCATCGAGGCCAACTTGCGCCTTGTGGTCAGCATCGCCAAGAAGTACACCGGACGTGGGCTGGGCTTCCTCGATCTGATTCAGGAAGGCAACCAAGGCCTGATCCGCGCCGTCGAAAAGTTCGAATATCGCCGCCGCTACAAGTTCTCCACGTATGCGACGTGGTGGATTCGGCAGGCCATCAACCGCGCCATTGCCGATCAGGCCCGCACCATCCGGATTCCGGTGCATATGGTGGAAACCATCAACAAACTCACGCGCACGGCCCGTCAGCTTCAGCAGGAACTGAGCCGCGAAGCCACGCACGAAGAGATAGCCGAGGCGATGGGGCCGGGCTGGGACGCCACCAAAGTCGAGGAAGTGCAGAAAGTCAGTCAGGAACCCGTGTCGCTGGAAACTCCGATTGGCGACGAGAAAGACAGCTTCTACGGCGATTTCATTCCCGACGAAAATCTGGATTCGCCTGTAGATAACGCCGCCAAAACCCTGCTGAGCGAGGAGCTTGAAAAAGCCCTGAGCAAGCTGACCGAACGTGAAGCCCTCGTGCTGAAGTTCCGCAAAGGCCTTGTGGACGGGCGCGAGCACACGCTGGAAGAGGTGGGCCAACGCTTCAACGTGACCCGCGAACGCATTCGCCAGATTGAAAACAAGGCGCTGCGGAAGCTGAAATACCACGAAAGCCGCACCCGCAAACTCCGCGACTTCCTAGATTAAGCGCTAAAAATCTGGGTTGTTCTGCCCGCTCTGGCTTCGGCTGGGGCGGGTTTTTGTTTGGGAAAGAGTGGGGAGAATGAGGCGAGTGCGTTGGGCTGGGATTTTTTCCCCCTCTCCCTTGAGGGGGGAGGGCCGGGGAGGGGGTGAATGAGCGAAGCGATTGCCCTTCCACACGGCGGCGGAGTTTGCCTCATCTGAGTTCACCTCTCTCCGCCCCGCACGCTACACTTCCCCAAAATGTCTGCCCCGAACGCGCTCCTAGACGATCAGATCACGCCAGAGGAAGCCCCTCACACCCCACCTTGGCAGGCTTACGGCGCAGCTTTGTTGCCACTGGCCCTGCTGGGCGTTTTGCCCGTCTGGGCCTGCCTCGTGCTATGTTTGCTCTTTGGCTTGGGCGTTCGCTCTGCCCTGTGGCGTGAAGGCCGCCTGCTGATTTCCTTCCTCATCGTGGGCGGCGCGATTTTGGGCCATCTGCTGGGTCTAGGCGGCTTGTCGGCGGCTCTCCGTTCAGCGGTTCTGGGCAACTTGTTGGTGCTGTATCTGGCAGCCTTGCTGGGTGCGGCGGGCCTGTATTGGGGCGCGGCCCTGCTGGAAGAGGGACGGCGCAGGGGGTTGTGGTTGGTGCTGGCGGTGGGCTTGGTGTCGCCTCAGCCGTTGCTGCTTTTGGCACTGGCAGGCGGGGCACTGATGCGTCCGGGGCAAGATGACCGCAGACCGGGCTGGTTGGGCCGGGAAGGTGCGGGATGGACGGGGAAAACGGCGGCTTGGCTGGCGTTGCCGGTGGCTCTCGCATTGGCTGTAGCATTCGCGCTGCCCCAGCCTGCGCCATTGTGGAACACGTCGCCAGTGCCGCCTGCACAGGCTCAAGCCGGGGCAGAAGTTTTGGCCCCCAACTCCAGCAGCACGGCTTCCACTCCGGCCACCCCGCAGGCCACTGCGCCGCGCCCCCGCCCGCGCCTGATCACCGAAGACGTGATTCCCGCGCCTCCTGCCGAACTGCTGGCGGTGGCCGGAATCTTGGTTGTATTGGCCCTGTTTCTGCTGCTGCGGGTCATTCCGGCGCGGCGGGGGCGGCCTGCAACCCTCGTGGAATGGTTGATGGGCGCGGGCCTTGTGCTGACGCTGGTGCTGGCGGTGGTGTTGGTGTTCGGCAGTTCTACGGGTGGGTCTGGCGGCGGCCTCGCCCCCGTGCAGGGCGCAGCAGTGGGCGCGACTGGATCAGAAGTTCAGGCCCCTACCGCAGAGGAACGCCGCCTGACTTCTTTCCTGAATCTGGTGCTGTGGGCAGCGTTGCTGTTTTATCTGGCGGTGTTTGCGCTGCTGGTTCATACGGCCCTCAGCCTGCGCGGGGCCAGTCGCCGCGATGCTCAGGCCGCACTGCCCCCCGAACCCGCTGCGCCCGACGCCGCCGCCCTGCACCGCGTCCGGGTGGCCTACCGCAACGCCGAAACTGCGCTGGAAGGAACAGGCCGGGGCCGCGCTACACACGAAACGCCGCAGGGCTACGCCGCCCGCCTTGCCGCCGAATTGCCCACGCTGGCCGCCCCACTTCTGTTGCTGGCCCGCGTCTATGCCCCCGTGCGCTACGGCGGCTCCATCAGTACCGCCGATGCCGACGCTGCCGAAACTGCCGAACAGACGATTCGGGCCGAACTGCTCACTTTGCCGCCCGTTGCGCCTACTGAAGAGGCAGAATGACGGCCATGACTGCCGCTTCTCTCCCTACTGCCCCTGCTTTTGTTGGGCGCGTGCTGGACAACGTGGCCCGCGTGCTGGTGGGCAAAAACGACGTAACTGCGCTGGCGCTGGCCGGAATTTTGGCAGGCGGCCATATTCTGCTGGAAGACGCTCCCGGCACCGGAAAAACCATGCTGGCCCGCGCCCTCGCCGCCTCGCTGGGCTTGCCGTTTGCGCGGGTGCAATTCACGCCTGACCTGCTTCCCAGCGACATTACGGGCGTCAGTGTGTACCGCCCTGCCACCGGAACCTTCGAATTCGTGCCGGGGCCAATTTTCACCGGCATTCTGCTGGCCGACGAAATCAACCGCGCCACCCCCAAAACGCAGTCGGCGCTGCTAGAGGCGATGGGGGAGGGGCAAGTCACCGAATCGGGCGTCACTCACCGCCTTGCCGCGCCGTTCGTGGTCATTGCCACGCAAAATCCGGTGGAGCATGAGGGCACGTACCGCCTGCCCGAAGCGCAACTTGACCGCTTTCTGCTGCGGCTGTCGGTGGGCTATCCCACGCTGGAGGAAGAGGTGCAGATGCTGGGCCGCCTGCAATCTCTACACCCGATTCACGCGCTGGAAGCCGTAGCCACACCCGCTGACCTGTTGGCCGCCCAAAGCGCCGTGCGGGGCGTGTTCGTGGCCGAAGACCTACGGCGCTATATCTCCGGCTTGGCCGCCCGCACCCGCCAGCATCCATTGGTGGCGTTGGGCGGTGGGCCGCGTGCCAGCCTCGGGTTGCAAGGGGTGGCGCAGGCGCTCGCGTGGATGGAAGGCCGCACGTTTACCACCCCTGACGATGTGCAGCGGGCCGCGCCGGGGGTGTTGGCCCACCGCCTGAGCCTGCGGGTAGAAGCGCGGCTTCAGGGCACGCCGGGAGAGGCGGTAGTGGCCGATGTCTTGCGGGCCGAACCCGTTCCAGTGGAGTCTGGGCCGGTAGAAGTTCAGCCTGTCTCTAAGCTGATTTCGCACCCATGATCCTGCTGCAGACCGCCTTGCTGTGGTTGGCCCTGATCGCCCTATTGGTGGGCCTGATCTGGCTGGCCTATCGCCGCCCGCCTACCGTCACATTGTCGCGCACGTTATCTGCTTCCGCCTTCGCCGGAGGCCGCATTCCCATCGGCGTGCAGGCCAGAGTGTTCAGCCGCTTGCCCGTGCGCGTGCTGATCGAAGACGAGCCGCCGCGTACTGTGGTGGCCGATACCGTGCCCGTGTTGGCAGGCTGGGTGCAGGGCGAGGCGGTGCGTCAAGTCCAAACTATGCTGACCCTCAACCGCCGGGGCGTCTTCGACTGGGAGGGCGGAACGCTGCGCTGGGCCGATCCGCTGGGGCTGTTTTGGCGCAGTGTGCCGCTAAAAGTGCCTACCCGCCTAGAGGTTTATCCCGGCACACACGGCCTGCTGCTGCCCGATCTGCTGCGGCCCCTGCTCAGCGAGGGCGCGTGGTCTCGCACGCACGGCCTAGAAGACCCGATCAGTTTGCGCGGCGTGCGCGATTATGTTCCCGGCGACCCACCGGGCCGGGTGCATTGGCGGCTTACGGCCCGCACGGGCAACCTCACGGTGCGCGAGCCGGAGCGTACCGCCGCCAGCAGCGTCACCGTTTACCTTGACCTCAGCACGGGCGGCGACGTGTACCTAGAGAGCGCCGTGCGCTTGGCGGCCAGCTTGGTGCAGGAATCGTTCGCACTTGACCTGCCGATTGCCGTTGCCACCAACGCCGGGGCCACTCCTACTGGCCGCACCCCCGAAGCGATGCGGGCCGCGCTGTTGCGGTTGGCCCAAGCACAATTGGCCCAAGCACCATCAACACAGGCTCAGCCTGACGCTGCTCCGCCTACCATCCCGCCGATTCGGGCAGGCGGCAACCTGATTATTCTCACCGCCCGCGCCGGGAGCGCTCTGATCGGGCAGGCCATGCGTGCCCGCGCCACCGCCAGTCGGGTCGCCCTAATTGCCATTCCAGACGGCTTTTATCTGGAACCCGGAGAAAAGCCGCGCCGTCAGTGGGTGGCCGCCCCCGACTCTATCCGTGAGCTGGAGCGGCAAGCGGGCGCACTGGCCGGAGTGGGAGTGTCGGTGTTCGTGCTGCGCGGCAATCAGAGCGTGCTGCGGCTGGGTGGGTAGGGGAGTGGGCGGTGGGAAGGCGTCGAAGGGTCAAAGAGCGTGTTTAGAAAGTTCCATTTAGCTTCTTAGGATGCTGTGAACGCCGTGTTGATCGGTCTACTGCTCTCTCTACCCTTGCGGGGGAGGGCTGGGGAGGGGGGAGTGAGCGCAGCGATGCTGTTTTACATGCCACTTGGAAAAACCGCTGACCCTTCATAAACACGCTCTAAGACAAGAAGAGTGTGCAACTCGGATCGTTTGTCTTGCTACTGCGTCACCCAAACCCTCACTGCCCCAGCACCTTATACGGGCTCCGAATAAAAAGCTTTAGAATGAGGGCATCAAACAGACCCTCTTGA
>NZ_SSNW01000041.1 GCF_004801315.1 Deinococcus sp. Arct2-2 | reverse complement strand
CAGCAGAACGCAGTTCCTACCTGATTCTCAGCTTTCCAGACAGTCTCTCATACGAAGTTAAAATGAATCCCTTGCATTGGGCGGGTACGCCGCCGAAACGCCCCCTCACCCCGCTGTTTCACAGCGCCCCTCTCCCACAGGTGGAGAGGGAAAAATCACATGTACGGGAGTCTTTTTAATTCCGTATATAGGGTCTAGGGTCGAAGGGTCTAAGAAAGGACTAGGGCAAATCACGCCTCTGCTTGGTGACTCACAGCCAAAGAACAAGAAGACAAGCCCAGACGACTTGTCCTCCCCTGCCGTCCCAGCTCAGTTCAAGATAATTCGCGCTTCGTTGGGGCGCAGGGCGGCTGCACTGTCCGGCACATCGTTCAGACTGCTCAGGACGGTTTGGCCTGCCATGCCCGCCACGTCCCGCACTTCTGCACCGAAGTTCAGCAGGACGGTCAGGCGTTGGCTGCCTTCTGTGCGCTGGAAGGCAAAGACATCGTTGTGGGCGGTGTCTAGGCTGCGGTAGTCGCCGCCCAGCAGCACCGGATACTCACGGCGCAGCTTGGTCAGGGCACGGAAATAGTTCAGGTCGCTGTGTGGGTCGTCTTGCTGGGCCTGCACGTTTACCGTGTCGGCATCGGAGGCGAGGGGCAGCCAAGGCGTCACGCCTGCGGGGGCGAATCCGGCGTTGGGGCCAGCTTGCCACTGCATCGGGGTGCGTTCGGGGTCGCGGCTCGCGCTGGGCACGTCCGGCTGTTGCAGGCCCGCCGGGTCAACCATTTGCTCCAAGGGAATGGCTACGTTTTCCATGCCTAGTTCATCGCCGTAGTACACGGTGGGCGTGCCGCGCAGGGTCAGCAGCAGGGTTTGGGCCACGCGGTACTGGGCCGCCCCCACCCGCGACTTGAAGCGGTGCTGGTCGTGGTTGCCGAGCACCCAGTTGGGCCACGCGCCCGCCGCAAGACTGGCCGCGTCGTAGCTGTCGGCAAAGGCTCGCACCTCATTCGCAGTCCAGGGCAGCAAAATCAGGTGAAAATTGAAGGGCAGGTGCACCATCTGGGCGTCGGGCGTGCCGGAATAGGGCAGTAGGCGGTCTATGGGCAAGTAGATTTCGCCCACCATCATTCGGTCATCGAATTCGTCCAGCACGCGGCGCATCTCGCGGATGTACTCGTGCGTTTCAGGCTGGTCTTGGGTATAAGGATGCTCCAAGCGCCAGTGATCGGGCTGGCCGGGCTGCCAGTTGGGGTTTTCCGGCTCGTCCAAATATCGTTCGTCTTCGGCCAACAGCCAGATCACATCCACCCGGAAGCCGTCCACGCCGCGCCGCATCCAAAAGCGCAGCACATCGAACATGGCGGCCCGCACATCGGGGTTGCGCCAAGTCAGGTCGGGCTGGCTGGGCAAAAACTGGTGGAGGTAATACTGGCCGCTGGCTTCGTCCAGTGTCCACGCGGGGCCAGCAAAAAACGACTTCCAGTTGTTGGGCGGGCCGCCGTCTGGCGCAGGGTTTTGCCACACGTACCAGTCTCGTTTTGGGTTGTCGGTGCTAGAAATGGCTTCCTGAAACCACGCATGATCCGAACTGCTGTGGTTGGGCACGTAGTCCAGCATAATTTTTAGGCCCAAGCGGTGCGCCTCGGCCACCAGCGCGTCAAAGTCGGCCAATGTGCCAAACAGTGGGTCTATATCGCAGTAGTCGGCCACATCGTAGCCAAAGTCGCGCATGGGGCTGGTAAAAATGGGCGACAGCCACACCGCCTCCACGCCGAGGCTGGCAATATACGGCAGCCGCGCCGTAATACCCGGCAGGTCGCCCACGCCGTCGCCGTTGCTGTCTTGATAGGAGCGGGGGTAGATCTGGTAGATGATGCCGTGTTGCCACCACTTCAGTTCACCCGTCAGCGTCGCTTCGCCAGCCTGTGGAGCCTGTGTCATAGGAGAAATCCTAGCAGGAATGGCGGGAAGTCTGAATCGTTTCAGAAAGGAAGTCTAGACAAAGGGACGTGAGTGTCGGTTGTGTTGCGTGGGTGGGGTCTAAGCGAGGTCAAGGGCATTCGCGTTGCTCACTTCCCCTCACCCCGCTGCGGTGCAGCGCCCCCCCTCTCTTCGAGCTGTTCCAGTCCCGCAGGGGGCGAGGGCGAAAGGCAAGGGCTAGGAGTTTAGGCTGTTTGCTCCCTCTCCCTTGAGGGGGGAGGGTTGGGGAGGGGGTGAATGAGCGCAGCGATTGCCCTTCGCCTTTCCTTAGACCCTCAGACGTTCTAAGCGCCATCCCCAATGCCCATTCAGTTCGCTGGCGTGTCGCTCCCCAGCCGCACCGTCACGTCTGCGCCGCCCGCACTTTTGGATGCAGTTTGGCTGTTTTCTATCCGTCCGTAGCCCACATCTTGTAGCACCCGCGCCGCCGCCGTGCCTGACGCCGTGGTAGTGGCCGCGCTGCCCAGTGCCGATGAAATACTGACGTTTTGGTAGCCCATGCCCTCCAGCTTTTCCTTGAGGCGGCGGGCGCTGCCGTCGGGGGCAGCCACATTCACCACAGCGATATTCAGGGTGCGTGGGTCGTTGGGATCGCGGAAATGTTCGGCCACAAGGGTACGCAGGGCGCTGCGGTTCGGAATCCAAGTGCCGCCGCCGCCAAAGTCGCCGGGCAGGGTGTGCATGGCCACCGTTGGCCCACTCAGCGCCCCGCCCAGCAGCGCCCCCACCTGTGCGCGGGACAGGTTGGATTTCACGTTGGAGTTCAGCGCTCCCACGATGCCCGGAATGCGCCACACGTTCATGGGGCTTTTCAGTTTGCCCGTAAAAGCGGTCAGGAAGGTTTGTTGCCGCGCCACACGTCCTATATCGCCTAAGCCGTCTTTGCGGAAGCGGAGGAATCCTTCGGCCTGTTCACCGTTCAGATGTTGCCGTCCCGGTTGCAAATCAATGTGCAGTTTGCCCGCCGTATCGTCGTATTTCATGCGCTGGGCCACATCTAGGGTCACGCCGCCCGCCGCATCGGTCATCGAGCGTACCGCGTGCAGGCTCAGCAGAGCGTAGGCGTCTACGTTTATCCCGGTCAGGCTTTCCACCGCCGAAACCAGCATGTCGGGACCACCATGAACGTTCGCGCCGTTAATTTTGCCGAAGCCCCAGCGCGGGATGTTCAGCCAAGTATCGCGCGGAATGCTGAGCAGCTGGGCGCTGCCATCGGGCCGCAGTTGCGCCAGCATGAGCGTATCCGTCGCGCCACCGTAATCCTCGGGTATGGCTGGATAGGGCCACACCGCGCTCGGAGGATATTTGGGCGCTACGCCTGCCAGCAATACCGTGACCGGAGCGTCGGCCTTGCGGGGCAGCGTGCCGTAGCGGGCGAGGGCCGGAACAGCCGGAGAGCAGAGGGCCACAGCCCCCGCCAGAGCAACAAGAACAACCACACCAAAGCGCACAGGGCGAGTGTAGCGGGCGCAGGGCCGCCGCGCCAACATCCCAAAGATGCAGTGCTGTAGGGGGAATGGCAGTCAGTTGGGTGTGCGTCTAGTTGGCTGGGTGGTGAGGGTCAAAGGGTCTATGGTCTAAGAAGGGATGGAGGCTGAGCTTTTGCCCTCCCTTTGACCCTTAGACGCCTTTCCAATCCCCTCATCTCATTCGTTCAGCAAACTCAGTCCATACGCCGTATACGCCGCCTCGTCGCTCGGCGGGTGCGTCAGGCCAGCGCGGGCGTCTCTGAGCAGGCGCTCCAGCGGCAGCGCAGGCGTCAGGGCCGCGCCCCCCGCTGTTCTAACGGCCAAGTCGGTGGCATTTACGGCGGCGTTGGTGGCGTAGGCTTTGGCCGCACCAATCAGAGGCACGGAGGCGCTGTTTGGGTGGGCGTCCCAGTGTTGCGTTGCAGAGTGCAACAAGGCGCGGGCGGCGTGAAGTTCGGCGGCAATTCGGCCCACCTGTTCCTGAACGCGGGGCAGGGTGGCAATCGGCGCTCCTAGCGCGGTGGGGGTACGCTGGCGGGCATAGGCGATCAGGGCGTGCAAGGCGGCCCAGCCGACTCCCAAATAGGTGGCGGCGATGGCTGTCCAGAACCACGCAGCGCTGGCCGGATGCCCGCTGCTGGGGGGCGCGTGTAAGCGGGCCGCTGCACCGCCGAACACCACGTCATGGCTGCCGCTGCCGCGCAACGCCAAAGCGCCCGTCCACGTCGGCTCTATCGTCACGCCCGCCGCCTTCAGGTCTACCCAAAAGCGCCCGACTTGCCCATCCGGTGTGGCGGCGTTCACCAGCGCAAAGTCCAGCGCCCGCGCTCCGGTGGCCCACGTTTTGCGCCCGCTGATGCTCCAGCCACCCAGTGCTGATTCATGAGGGCCGTCCGGCGTCGCGGCAGTCCGGGGCAAGCCGCCGCGAGAAGGGCTGCCCAGTTCGGGTTCACTGGCAAGGGCATTCACCAGCTTTCCGGCAAGGCTGGCGTCTGCGAGAGCGTTCAGCAGGTCATCCGGTAAGGTGCGCCCCCCGAACGCCGCGCCCACGATATGCCCGTGCATCGCCAAAATCAGGGCCAGCCCCGCGCCCGCCTCGCCCAATGTGGCCTGTGCTGCTGCAAACTGTGTCAGGCTCGCGCCTAAGCCGCCCTCTGCGGTGGGTAGGGTCAGGCGGGTGTAGCCGCTGCGGCGTAGGGCTTCGGCAGCGCCCTCGGTCACGTCCTGCGCGGCTTCGCACTCTTCGGCGTGTTGGGCTATGGCCTGCGCCGCCCGCACCGTTACGGCTTGTTGCTCGGCGGTCAGGTGGGCGGTGGGGGAGAGGGTGGAGGCAGTCATAGGCCAAGTGGTCACAGGCCAAGCTATCCCGTCAGACACAGCGCCGACAGTTCTTTTCCAGACAGATGGCCCGCCGCGCCGCCCATCTCGCCACACTTCCAAGAGGCGAAGGTGCAGGCCAGCCGCAGCGATTCCCATGCAGCGTGTCCACCGAAATAGGCCCACACGAAGGCCGCAAGCAGCGCATCCCCGGCACCGTTGGTAGTAATAATGGGGCGGGTGAATACGGTGGGCTGATGGTGCGGAGGCTGCCCACGTTCCGACATCAGCGCCCCATCAGCGCCCAGAGAAATCACGATCACTCCCGGGTCACACCTTTCGCGGTAGGCCCGCAGCGCGTCTAGGGGCGGCAGGGTCAGCCGTTCGGCACTCAGGAACAGCACGTCGGCATGGGCTAAAAAGGGTTGGTCATAAGGGTGCGCTGGGCCGGGAGTCGCCTGTAAGTCGGTCACGATCTGCACGCTCGCCGCCCGTGCCAGTGGCAACAGCGGGCGCGTCCAGCCCACGTTGGTCAGCACGGCCACGTCAGCCCCGGCCAACGCTGACTGGAACGCCTGTGCATCAATTCCCAAGCTTTCCGTTCCCTTCAAATCCCGGTGAATCTGGCGCTGTCCATCTGCCCCCGACAACACCAACGACAAGGGCGTCGCGGGCGTGTGCTGCACACAGGCGCGAATGCCAGCGCGGGCCAATGCCGAACGCACCAGCTCCCCGGCGGTGTCAGTTCCAGCAAAGGTCAACAGACCTGCCTCGGCCCCTAGCCGTGCCAAAGCGTGCGCCACGTTAAACCCCACTCCACTGACGCCCAGCGTCAAACCATCCGAATAAGACGTGTTTTCGGCGTCTGGCAGAGGCAAGACGGGCGTTTGCACATGAAGTTCCGTGTTGGTATTGCCAGCCACCAGCACACGGAGGGGAACAGAATTGGGCACGGCTCAGGCTAGCGCAGCCTTGGCGCTCACCTGCCCCATGACACTTAGCGTAAAACAGAATATACTAGGCTCACTATGTCCTACACTCCGCGTGACTCCACGGCCAGAGACTCCGCCCGCAGCGTCATTCAGGCCCGTTTTCGTGCCAGTGTGGACAGCGATGTAAGTGGACTCACGGCCCAGCACTGCTTCGAGCGCCAACTCCTGACGCCCGATGGTATTCCTGCCGCGCAGCTTTGTATCGGCAGCCATGAGGCCGTGACGCACCTGATCTGGCATTCATTTTCTCCGGCGTGGGAGGGCGTGGTGTACATCTATGACGGCTTCCGCACCGAGCAAAACCGCTACCTGCACGCCAAATTACACCTGACGCTGGCCTTAGCCGCATCGGGCGACGAAGCCACCCCCGGCGTCAAGGCCGCGCTGATGGCCGCCGAACGCGCCCTGTACACCCTTTGGCTGGCATGGGCAGGCCATCAGGCCACCACGACGGACGCTTTGGCGCGGGCTGTGACCGAGTTTGGCGATTTGTAGTGGGAAATAAAGCTGTAAGTGGTGAGTGGGAAAGGCGTGGTGGCCGGATTCTTCTGGTTTTAAGCGGGCTGAGAGTTTGAAAATTATCAGCAGCACACGGCTAGAGCAGTTGACAGATGACAAAAGTATTTTCCCTCGCCCCTTGTGGGACTCGAAGAGCTACGCAGTAGAGAGGGGTGAGGGGGCCACAGGTCACCCTTCTTTTATGACCACTGCTTTAGGGTGCATGGCTCACAGCCCACATTTCCGCAGCAGAACCAGCCGCCGCATCCAAGCCATTCGGGGGATGCGGCCTGACATTCTTGTGGTCTGCTTGGCGCGGCAACTTGTGCATTCGCTTGTGCCTTTATTCCGCCCTAGCCGCCGAGGTTCGTGATAAAACTAGGGGCGTACCACAGCTTAATTTCCGCACAGGTTGTACGGCAAGTTCGTTTGGCCCCTCTCTTTTTTTCCTACAGCTCGTGCTGTTTTTCACGAGCTGGTGCGGGTACAAGAGAGTTTGGGGCGCTAGGAGGGCAGTCTTATCGAATACGCGAATTTTGTCATCATGCTGCTGATCGCCTTGGGAATTGGCGTGCTGGCCGTTGTGGTCAGTGCCATTCTCGGCCCCAAAAAAGCCAGCCGCGCCAAACTGATGGCCTACGAGAGCGGCAATGATCCTGAGGGTGGCGGCGTCGGCACCGGCCAGCGCTTTCCCGTCCATTTCTACCTCGTCGCCATGTTATTCATCGTCTTCGACATCGAAACCGCCTTCTTTTACCCGCTGGCAGTGGCCTATCAAAAGCTGATCCCCTTCGCCTTCTTCGAGGCGCTGACGTTTGTGCTGCTGTTGCTGGTGGGCTACTACTACATCCTGCGAAAAGGGGTGCTGGAGTGGGCGTAATCCGGCTGTCTAAGGGTCTGAGCGCTGCTTTCCTGTCCTCCCCTTAAGGGGGGGCGTTGCACAGCAACGGGGGGGTTCACCTTCCACCTCCAACGCCCCACCCCCTTAGACCCTCGACCTTTAGACCCTTACACAAGCACCAGAGGTAGATGTATGCCACTCAAAGAACTGTTCGAACGCGACTGGCAGGAACTGGAATCCGAAGGCGTCCTGTTTTCCAGCCTCGAAAAATTGGTGGCGTGGGGCCGCAGCAATTCCATGTGGCCCGCCACCTTCGGCCTCGCCTGCTGCGCCATCGAAATGATGAGCAGCACCGATGGGCGCAATGATTTGGCCCGCTTCGGCTCCGAAGTCTTCCGTGCCTCGCCACGTCAGGCCGACGTGATGATCGTGGCTGGACGTCTCAGCAAAAAAATGGCCCCGATTATGCGGCGGGTGTATGACCAGATGCCCGATCCCAAATGGGTCATCAGCATGGGCGCGTGCGCCAGCAGCGGCGGCATGTTCAACAACTACGCCATCGTGCAGAACGTAGACAGCGTGGTTCCTGTGGACATCTTCGTGCCCGGTTGCCCGCCGCGCCCCGAAGCCCTGATCTACGCCGTGATGCAGCTTCAAAAGAAAGTGCGCGGCGAAGCCTTCGACCAGTTGGGCCACCAGTTGCCGATGGTGGATGCGTGGACGCGGTGAAGGGGGGAACACTGTGACGGGGGGCGGCAATGATGGTTCTGGTGGCAGCGGCAACACCGAAAAATTGACCGGACGCAACGCCAGCATGCAGAGTTCTCAGAGCCAACCGGTGCGGCCAGTGGCAGAAGTCCGGCCTGTGCCCGTAGACGACCCCACTGTGGGGCGGCATTCGCTGGCGGCGCAGGGCCTCAATCCTACCGATCCCCGCGACGTGAAACCGCTGATGGCCGCGCTGGGCCTCACCGAAGACGACGCTGCCGAACCGACTGCCATCGTGCCCGCCGAGCAACTGCGCGAAGTGGCAATGCAACTCAAGGCACGCGGCTTCATGCTGATGGACACGGTGGGCATCGACTACAGCGCCTACACCAGCCCCCGGCCCAAGCGGTTTGCGGTGCTGCACAACGTTTACCACCCCGACGACCACCGCCGCCTGTTCTTGCGGGTGTGGCTGCACGACGGCGAACCGCTGGACAGCCTGTATCCGGTGTGGAAGGCCGCCAACTACCTAGAGCGCGAGGTGTACGACCTGATGGGCGTGGAGTTTGTGGGTCACCCCGACCTCCGCAAAGTCCTGACGCCGGACGACTTGGAAGGCCACCCGCTCCGCAAGGATTTTCCGCTGGGCGAAACGCCGACGCTGTTCCGTGAGGGCCGTTTCCTTGACCCAGCCACCTTCCGCGCAGGCCTCAGCGGGCAGCAGCGCGGCCTGACCGGCTACCGGGGAGAACTGCGCCGGGGCCAAGGCGAAGACCGGATGCCGCCGGTAATGCCGGAAGGTGGGCCGAAGTGAGAAGAACAGTGAGTGGTGAGTGGGTAGTGGTGAGTGGGACGGCGAAAAAAGTGTCTAAGGGTCTAAGAACCCCACAAGCCTACAAGCCAACGCACCAGCACCTTAGACCCTCAGACCTTTTGACCCTTAGACCCGCGCTGGAGGCAACCCCATGACGGTCACACAGTCCAAAAAGCTTGCCCCCATCGAGCGCGATGCCGAGAATTCGGGCGCACTCATGCACACCGAGATCATGAGCCTGAACGTGGGGCCGCAGCACCCCAGCACGCACGGCGTCTTGCGGCTGGTGGTGGACATGGACGGCGAATACGTCATCAAGGTGACGCCGCACATGGGCTACCTGCACACGGGCTTTGAGAAAACCTTCGAGAACCGCACCTACCAGCAGGGCGTCACCTACGCGCCGCGCACCGATTACCTGCACTGCTTCGGGCACGAGTTGGCCTACGTGCTGGGCGTGGAAAAACTGCTGCAAGCCGAGGTGCCGGAGCGGGCCACCATTGTCCGGGTCATCCTGCACGAGCTTGGGCGGATTCACAGCCACTTGGTATTCGTGGGCACCGGGATGCTGGATTTGGGAGCCTTGACGCCCTTCTTCTACGCCTTCCGCGAAAAGGAAGCCTTGCAAGACCTGTTCGAGTCGGTGTGCGGTTACCGCATGAATCAGGGCTATTTCCGTGTAGGCGGCCTGTCCCGCGATATTCCCGAAGACTGGCCCGCCCGCGTATCCGTGTTCCTCGAGCAGTTTGAGAAGGGCGTGACCGAGTACGAGAACCTGTTCGCCAAAAACCCGATCTTCCTTGACCGGGCCACAGGCGTCGGCGTCATTCCGCGTGATGTGGCGCTCGATTTGGGCCTGACCGGGCCAAACTTGCGGGCCAGCGGCGTCGCTCTCGATCACCGCAAGGCCAACCCATACTGCGGCTACGAAAACTACCAATTCGACGTGCCTGTCAGCACCGCCGGGGACAGCCTCGCCCGCTTCCAGTTGCGCCTGATGGAGTTCCGCGAGAGCGCCAAAATCGTGCGGCAGGCCCTAAAAATGCTGAAGCCGGGGCCAGTCAAAGACCCGAACCGCAAGATCAGCCTGCCGCCACGCCACGAACTCGAAACCAGCATGGAAGCGGTCATCCACCATTTCAAACTGGTCACGGAAGGCTTCCATCCGCCTGTGGGCGAAGTGTACGTGCCCGTAGAAAGCGCACGCGGAGAAGTGGGGTATTACATCGTGTCGGACGGCGGTTCTATGCCCTACCGAGTGAAAATCCGTGCGCCTAGCTTCGTGAATTTGCAGGCGCTGGAATATGCCTGTGTGGGCAGCCAGTTCGCCGATCTGATCACCATTCTGGCAACCATTGACCCAGTGCTGGGGGACGTGGATCGGTGAGTGTTTTGGAGATGACCAACACGACATTCAGCTTAAATAGCGAGATCAATAGGAGATTTTTCGGAAGTCTATTACCTCAAGAACTTGAAGCTAGTTACAACGAAGGCACAGGACAATTTTGCGTTGCCAATTTAATTGTGGATACTTGTATCTACCGAATCAACCTGCTTTTCCAGCTTGGCCCAAGCCATCTGGAAGACATTGCCTATGTCATTTCCGACGAACATGGTCTTGGATTTTGTGTTCCCGATGGTCAGGAACTTAATGCAATGCGTGCATGGGACGTTGCCCTTGAAAGGCGAGTTCAAGACCTGCCCCAAAATAAGGTAGATACGGTGAAGCAAAAAATCGTTTTTAACGATGCCACCAATCGCGGCAGAATCATGAGCATTCTCGAAGCTTCTGGATGCGCACTATCTCGATTACGTGAGCTAGAGGAAGTCCTCTGGTCGGTGTGGGAGAATTAATGACCTACTTTGCAGACAAACAACCCCTCGTGGCCGATATTTTCAGCCGCTATCCGGGCTCACCGCAGGGCCGCCGCTCGGCGCTGATGCCGCTGCTGCGTGAAGTACAAAATGCACATGGCTACGTGTCCGAACCACAGATGACCGAAATTGCCGCGCTGTGCGGCACCACCGCCACCGAAGTTCGCAGCGTCATGAGTTTTTATTCCACCTACCACACGGTTCCCACGGGCAAATACCACCTTCAAGTTTGCTCTACGCTGATGTGCTCCTTGGCGGGCAGCGACGAACTGTGGGATCACCTCGTAGAAACGCTGGACGTGCAACCCGGCGAAGTGTCGCCCGATGGCCGATTTAGCGTGCAGAAGGTGGAATGCCTCGGCTCCTGCGGCACGGCCCCCATGATGCAGATTGCCGATGAGGGCTACTACGAGAACGTGACCCCCAGCAAGTGCGCCCGCATTCTGGCCGCCCTGCACGCCGACGCGCCGCCCACGCCCGACAATCTGGTGCCCGTGACCGTGAACGCCGAGGGGCGGCAAACGCTGGCAAACGGAGAAATGGTGGGGGCCAGCATCGGCGGCCTTTCTCCCCTGACCGGAGGCACTGCATGACCGCCACCCTGACGCCGCCCAAGCCCATCACCAGCGGCAAAGACCCCCGTTTTGCACCCACGCTGTATGCCCATGTGGGCCAAGATCAAAGCTGGACGCTTGCTTACTACCGCCAACACGGGGGCTATCAGGCCGTCACGCGGGCCTTTGCCATCGGCAACGACGCGGTGATTGATGAGGTCAAGAAATCCGGCCTGCGTGGACGCGGCGGCGCGGGCTTTGCCACTGGCCTGAAGTGGTCGTTTATGCCGCTCAACGACGGCAAACCGCACTACATCATCTGCAACGCCGACGAGTCCGAACCCGGTTCCTTCAAAGACCGTTACCTACTCTCCGAAGACCCGCATCAACTGATCGAGGGCATGATCATTGCCGCGTTTGCCATGCGGGCCTCGGTGGGCTACATCTACATCCGGGGCGAGTACGTCCATGCCGCCGAGCGTATCTGGGCCGCCATCCACGAGGCGCGGGATGCCGGGCTGTTGGGCCAGAACATCTTGGGCAGCGGTTTCGATTTCCAGATTCACCTGCACCGGGGCGCGGGCGCGTACATCTGCGGCGAAGAAACCGCGCTGATGAACTCGCTGGAAGGACTGCGGGCCAATCCGCGCCTGAAGCCGCCGTTCCCCGCTGCTGCTGGTCTGTACGGGCTGCCTACCACCATCAACAACGTAGAGACCTTCTGCGCCGCCACCCAGATTCTGAAATTTGGCCCCGACTGGCACGCGGGCATGGGCACCGAAAAGAGCAAGGGCATGAAGCTGTTTCAGATCAGCGGCCCGGTAGCGCGGCCCGGCGTGTACGAGTTGCCGCTGGGCACCACCTTCCGCGAACTGATTTTCGACTGGGCAGGGGGCCCGCTGGAAGAAATCAAGGCCGTGATTCCCGGCGGTTCCAGTTGCCCCATGCTGCCCTACGACGACAAAACGCTGGACACGCCGATGGATTACGAGGCCATTGCCGCCGCCGGAAGCATGCTGGGCACAGGGGGCGTCACCCTGATTCCGAAGGCCGACTGCATCGTGAACGCCACTTGGAACATGGTTCGCTTTTATGCCCACGAATCCTGCGGCAAATGCACGCCCTGCCGCGAAGGGATTTCAAGTTGGATGGTCAGGATGTATGAGAAACAGGTGCGCGGACATGGGCAACCCGGCGACGTGCAACTGATCCTCGATATGTCCGAAAACATCGGTGGCCGCAGCTTCTGCGCGTTGGCGGATGCCTGCCTCGGGCCGGTGCTGAGCAGCATCAAATTGTTCAGGGAAGAATATGACGCGCTGGCGAATACCCAAACGCCGCTGTATGGGCCGCGCAAAAGGTGGAAAGAGGCATGAAAGTCACCATTGATGGCGTCCAAGTCGAACTGCCCGCCGGAACTTCGGCCATCGACGCCGTGTTCCACGCGGGGCAGGATGTGCCGTTTTTCTGCGCCCACTCGTACCTGTCGCCCGTGGGCGCGTGCCGGATGTGCCTGATCGAATCGGGCAGCCCACGCAAAAACCCCGACGGCTCTTTTGTGATGGAAGGGGAGGGCGACGCTGCTACGCCCAAGATTTTCTGGTTCCCCAAACCGATGGCGTCCTGCACCATGCAGGCCACCGAGGGCATGCACATTCGCACCGCCGCCACGTCCGACGTGGTTGCCAAAGCGCAGGCGGGCATGATGGAATTCACGCTGCTGAACCATCCGCTGGACTGCCCCACCTGCGACAAGGGCGGCGCGTGCGAACTGCAAGACCGGGCCTTCGAGTACGGCTACGGCGCAAGCCGCTTCGGCTTTGACCGCCGCCACGCCGACAAGCATTACCCTCTGTCCGACTTCGTGATCTTGGATCAGGAGCGCTGCATTCACTGCAAACGCTGCGTGCGCTATTTCGAGGAAGTGCCGGGGCAAGAGGTGCTGGACTTTATCGAGCGCGGCGGGCACACCTTCATCGACACCGAAGAGGGCGGCCTGCCCACCGGATTTCAGGGCAACATCACCGATATTTGCCCGGTGGGAGCGCTGCTGGACAACGTGGCCCGTTTCCGGGGCCGCAACTGGGAATACGATCACACGCCCACCACCTGTACGCTGTGTCCCGCCGGATGCTCCATCACCGCTGACGCCCGCAATGGCCGCCTAGAGCGTGTGGTGGCCCGCGAAAACCGCGACGTGAACGAGGCTTGGATTTGTGACGCGGGCCGCTTCGGGCACGTGTTCGCGTCTGAAGCCCGGCTGACCAAACCGCTGATTCGTGTAAACGGCGAACTGGTGGAAACGGGCTGGGATGAAGCCATCGCCGCAATTCGTGCGGGCTTAGGCGGCATGAACACCGCCGATCTTGCCCTATTCCTGCACGCCGATTCCACCCTAGAAGAAGGTGCGGCGCTGGAAGCTCTGGCCGCGCTGACGGGCACGAATTCGGTGGATCACTGGCCCCGCTACCCCGCCGAAGTCCTGTCGAACGCCACGCTGAACGACATTGCTACCGCCGACGCCGTAGTCGTGCTGGGCGCAGATTTGGGTGCGGAAGCCCCGATCGTGGAACTGCGCGTGCTGGAAATGCTGCGTGGCGGCATCTTGCCCCCGGAATACGCGCACGGCACGGCCATTGCTGACCTTCGCTTAGTCGAACGGCCTGCGCGGAAGCCGGAAAAGTTGGCCGTCATCGGCTCTGCTTCCCGCTTGTCGGGCAATGCTGGAACCTTTGTCGAGGCTGCCAACGTTGACCTCCTGACCCTGATTCGCCCCGATTCCGAAGGCGCACGGGCCGCTCTGAATCTGCTGAACAGTGCCAAAAATCCGGTGCTGATTTTGGGTGCAGACGTGCTGAACGGTGCTTCGGCGGGCGCGTTTGCCACCCAACTGAGTGACCTCGTTTCGCGCACTGGGGCCAAAGTGATGGCTATTCCAGCTGCCGCCAACAGCCGGGGCCTCGCGCACCTGAATCTCGTGCCGCGCAGTGGTGGGCAAGGCTATGCCGCCGTCAATCACACGCGGGCGGCCTTCATTTCCCGCCTCGATCCCGTCGCCACCGGCCAGCGCCCCAGCGGCTTTACCATCGTCCACGACACGCACCTGACCGCCACCGCACAGGCCGCCGATGTGGTGTTGCCCGCCGTCACCAACTACGAAAAGCGCGGCACCACCGTGAATGTAGAAGGCCGCCTCCTGCCCCTGCAACAAGCTGCCTTGAACGCGGGCGAAGCTGCCGACCTGACCCGCACGCTGGCCGCATTGGCCGAAGCGTTGGGCCTGCGAACCCGCATTCGTGGCCTCAAATCTGCTCAGGCACTCCTTCAGACCCGCCTCGGCGTAGACGTGACCGACTTGCCCGAAGCTGGAGCCATTCGGCCCCTCGGCCCCGTGTACACCGCGCCCACCGGACAAGTTCACCGCCCGCAACTCTGGACAGAGCGCATGACCCTCAAACCCGATTCTTGGAAAGCCACGTGGGTAGACCGGATCGAAAGCTTGGTCGAAAACAAGTGGGAATTGCCGATGGCTGGGTCAAGCTTGGCTGGAGGCGATGACTGATGCCGGATTGGATTATTCAACTGCTGATTACGCTGCTGAAGGGCGTAGGTGTGGCACTCGGCCTGCTCACCACCTTTGCCTACATGACCCTGATCGAGCGGCGGCTGTTGGCCCGGATGCAGATTCGGCTGGGGCCAAACCGCGTCGGCCCGATGGGTCTCCTCCAGCCCCTCGCTGACGCCATCAAGAGCATTTTTAAAGAAGACCTGACGGTCACGCTGGCCGACAAATTGGTGTACACCCTCGCGCCGATTATCGCCATCGGGTGTGCGCTGACGGCCTTCGGTGGCCTGCCCGCTGGCCCTGCCGGAAGCCTGTTCGGGGCCGATCCTTGGGTGTACAACCTCGACGCCGGACTGTTGGCATTGCTGGCGATTACCAGCATGGGCGTATACGGCATCTTCCTCGGCGGCTGGGCGTCGGGCAGCAAATACCCGATTCTGGGCGGCCTGCGTTCCAGCGCCCAGATGATTTCCTACGAACTCGGCATGGGCCTCAGCGTCCTCGGCTTGCTGATGCTCGTCGGCTCCACATCGTTTCACGCCATCACCAACTGGCAGGCCAACAGCGGCTGGATGATCATGTTTCAACTCACCGCCTTCGTGCTGTTCCTGATCAGTTCGTTTGCCGAAACCAACCGCACGCCCTTCGACTTGCCCGAAGCCGAGCAAGAAATCGTGGCGGGCTACCTGACCGAGTACAGCGCGATCAAATGGGCGCTGTTTCAGATGGCCGAATACGTGAACATGATTACCGCCTCGACGGTGATGGCGACGCTGTTCTTCGGCGGCTACCGGGGGCCAGCGTTTTTAGAAGGCTTGATTCCCGGCATCGCCAGTTGGCCTTTTATCTGGCTGTTCGCCAAAATCGCGGCGTTCCTGTTCCTATTTATCTGGGTTCGCGCCACCTTGCCCCGCCTACGCTACGACCAACTGATGCGCTTTGGCTGGAAGCTGCTGCTGCCGGTGGCCCTCGCCAACACGGTACTCACGGCGGCCATCATCGCCTTTTCTACAGGCCGGGTGCGCGTCCTGCTCCTCGTTCTGTTGGGCGTTACGGGTGTGGCTTTGCTCATCGCCTTCAGTGATCGGATGCGCGTGCTGTGGACGGCTCCCACCGTGCGCCGCGAAGATGTAAACCTGACTCCGGCGCGGCCTGCTGGGGGAGACTGAATGCCCGTGTCGTTCCCGCTTTTTCCACTGACCACTCACCACTTCTCACTCACTGTTTTTACTGCCGGAGGCAACTATGGGCGTCCTTGAGATCGCCAAGGGCATGGGCATCACGCTCGGCAAACTGTTTCAAAAGCCCGTGACCGTCAGCTACCCCGAACAGCGGGCCACTTTACAGCCCCGCTTTCGTGGGCGGCATGTGCTGACCCGGCATCCCGGCACCAACCTCGAAAAATGCATCGGCTGTAGCCTGTGCGCCGCCGCCTGCCCCGCCTACGCCATTTATGTAGAGGCCGCCGAAAACGACCCCGCTAATCCCACCAGCCCCGGCGAACGCTACGCCAGCGTCTATGAAATCAACATGCTGCGCTGCATTTTTTGCGGCATGTGCGAAGAAGCTTGTCCCACCGGAGCAGTGGTCATGGGCAACGAATTCGAGATGGCCGATTACCGCTACAGCGACTTCGTGTACGCCAAGGAAGACATGCTGGTGGGCGTAGAAGGTAGCTTGCCCCAACGCCGCGAAGCCGCCCGCAAGGGTCAGCCGGTGCGCCTCGGCTTCAAAGTTGAGGGCGGCCCAAGAGCCGAATTGGAGGGGGTGACGTACCCTCAATGACGCGCTGCAATGCAGGTCAAAGGGTCAAAGCGTCTAAGGGTCTGAGGTGTCGGGCCGTTGGGGTTCTTAGACACGGTGTTCTTAAACGCTGTGACCCTCGACCCTTAGACATCCCGCCACTTCGCCGCCCAAGCAGGTACTCTGCATGATGCTCGCGTTTATTATCCTCGGCGCACTTACACTCGTCGGCGGCGTCATCACCATTTCGGCCCGCAACGCCGTTCACGCCGCACTTGGTTTGGTCGGTACCCTGCTCAGCGTGGGCGGCCTGTTTGCCACCATGAACGCTTCGTTTTTGGCGGCCACACAGGTCATCGTGTACGCCGGGGCGATCATGGTGTTGTTCCTGTTCGTCATCATGCTGCTGAATGCCAACCAGCCCGTGACTGGGCGCGACCCCGTGCCGTTTGTGCGCGAGTTGGCGGGCATCGGCGGCACGCTGCTGGCCGGGGCGTTCGTGGTGCTGGCCTTTACTTACAAAGACCCCCGTCCCCTCACCGAATCGGCGGTAGCCCTGCGCGACGGCACGGCGGGAGCAGTCGGAGAAACCCTGCTGACGCGCTTCCTACTGCCCTTCGAGGCGGTCAGTGTGCTGCTGCTTGTGGCTATCGTGGGTGCAGTAGCGCTGGTGCAGCGGCCCGTGCCTCAGCCCGACGGCGTGCCAGACACCGAACCCGCCGGAGTGCTGTCCCCGGAGACTGGCCTGATTTTTGAAGCCGTAACCCAAGAAGCTGTACTGAAAGAAAGGGGGCGTGCCTGATGGTTCCCACCACCTATTACATCGCCCTGTCCGGCATTCTGTTCGCCCTCGGCATGATCGGTGTCCTCACTCGGCGCACCGCCATCATGGTGTTCCTCAGCGTAGAACTGATGCTGAATGCGGCCAATATCGCCCTCGTCGCCTTTGCCCGTTCGTGGGGCGACCTGACTGGGCAAACTGCCGTATTTATCGTCATGACGCTGGCTGCCGCCGAAGTCGCCATCGGCCTCGCCATCATCATCGCCATCTTCCGCAAGCGGGAAACCACCAACGTGGATGACCTCGCCACCCTCAAAGGCTGAGTGCAGACAGTGCCCCTCTATCTTCTCCCGCTGTTTCCGCTCCTCGGTTTCGCCCTCTTAATTTGCCTCCCGCGGCTGTTTCCCGGCAAGTCCGGCGGCCTGCTGGGTTCGGCTGCCGTTCTCGCCAGCTTTCTAGTCGCGTTGGTGCGCTTTTTCGGCCAGACCGACACGCCCTCCCACGAAATTCTGTGGACGTGGCTGCCCAACATGGCCCTCAACGCCAACCTCAGCGTCGGCTTTTACCTCGATCAACTGAGCGCCCTGATGGCCCTCATCATCACAGGCGTCGGCTTCCTGATTCACGTCTATTCCCTGAGCTACATGAGCCACGATCCCAAATTCACACGCTTTTTTGCGTTCCTGAATTTCTTCGTGGCGATGATGCTGATTCTGGTGCTGGCCGACTCCTACCCCCTCATGTTCGTGGGCTGGGAAGGCGTGGGCGCGGCGTCTTACCTGCTGATCGGGTTTTGGTACGCCGGACGCCACGCTGCCACCACCGATCCCCAATTGGCCGATGAAAGCAACCGCGAGGGCATCAGCAATTCCAACGCCGCCCGCAAAGCCTTCATCATGAACCGCATCGGCGATTTGGGCTTCATGCTGGGCATGTTCCTGATCTACAAGTTGTACGGCACGCTGTCTATTCCCGAATTGGCCGAACGTGCCGAATCGACGCGGGTAGCAGTGGCCGGAATCGAACTGGCCTGCCTGTTCCTGCTGGTGGGCGCAATCGGCAAAAGCGGCCAGTTGCCCCTCACCACCTGGCTTCCCGACGCGATGGCTGGCCCCACCCCCGTATCGGCCCTGATTCACGCGGCCACGATGGTCACGGCGGGCGTGTATCTGGTGGCCCGCAGCCACTTCCTGTACGACCTCGCCCCCAACGCCTCGCTGTGGGTGGCGTGGATCGGCGGCCTGACGGCGCTGTACGGCGCACTGTCGGCCCTCAACCAGCACGACATCAAGAAGATTCTGGCTTATTCCACTGTGTCGCAACTGGGCTACATGTTCATGGCGGTGGGCCTGCATGCGTACTCGGCGGGCGTGTTCCACCTGCTCACGCACGCTTTCTTCAAAGCCCTGCTGTTTCTCGCGGCGGGCGCGGTCATTCACGCCCTGCACGACCAGCAGGACGTGCGGCAGATGGGCGGCATGAGGAAGTTCATGCCGTTTACGCACCTCGTCTCGCTGGCGGGTGTGCTGGCTATTTCGGGCATTCCCATCTGGAGCGGCTTCTTCTCCAAAGATGCGATTTTGGCCGCTGCTTACGAATCCAGCCCGTTTCTATACGTAATTGGGCTGGGCGTGGCACTCCTCACTGCCTTCTACATGGGCCGCTGGTATTTCCTCGTGTGGCGCGGTGAGTACCGGGGTAACGTGGCCCACCCGCACGACGCCGACCTGACCATGAAAGTGCCGCTGGGCATTCTGGCCGCCCTTGCTACGTTTGGCGGCTTGCTGAATATCCCCGGTTTTATCGGGGGCAACCACGCTTTCGATACTTACATTGGCCGCGCCATTCCGCTGCACGAACACGAAATTCCCGTCAGTACCGAATGGCTGCTGACCGCGCTGGCCGTCGCTGCGGGCGTGATCGGGCTGTTGTGGGCCGCTTCCGAACACCGCCGCCGCAGCCTTGCTGATGGGCCTTTGGGCGCACTGAGTACCAACGCGCTGTATCTGGACGCCCTCTACGACAACACCGTCAGTCGCCCCAGCCGCGCCCTCGCCGGAGCCTTCGACAGCATGGATCGGGGCACCGATGGCGTGGTCAACGGCATTGCCCGCAACGCCGCAGCACCCGGAGGTCTGTTTACCCTCTGGCAAAGCGGTTTTGTTCGCGCCTACGCGGTGTCTATGTTGCTGGGCACAGCGCTGATGCTGGGCTACTGGGCGCTGAAAACGATTGGAAGTGGGGCGTGAGGCGGAGTGTGGTGGGTGGATCGTGGATCGTGGACAGGTCGATAGAGATGCATTGTCTTTCTAGCTTGACGCGTTTTGAAACGATGCAAAACCATCAGTCCCAGTGCCTTTCCCCACGATCCACAATCCACGATCCACGATCTCTCGCTTCCCACTCCAGAGGCCCCCAATGATCCATTTCATGATTTTCCTGCCGCTGCTGGGGTCGCTGCTGCTGCTGATTACCCCCGTCCGTTGGCGCGAGGAAGTCGCCGGATTCTTTGCCGCCGTGACGCTGGGCCTCGGCCTCGCCATTTGGCGGGCGGGCGGCGCAGACCTGTTCAGTATCAACTGGGTGCCGTCGCTGGGCATCACCTACTCGGTGGCGCTGGACGGCGTGAGCCTGACGTTGGCGCTGGTCACGGCGTTCATGACCCTGATCGCCATTCTGTACGCCTCGCGGCGCGTTGCCAATCCGGGCACGATGCTGGCGCTGGTGCTGGCTATGGAAACCGGCCTGTTGGGCATTTTTGCCGCCCGCGACCTGATCTTGTTCTATGTGTTCTTCGAAGACGCGCTGCTGCCCGCCCTGCTGATGCTGGCGATCTACGGCAAAGCCCACCGGATGCGGGCGCTGGTCAAATTTGCCGCCTACACGCTGTTTGGCAGTTTGCTGATGTTGGTGTCTATCATCGGTATCAAGTCGTTGGGTGGCAGTCCCACCTTCGCGCTGGTGGATTTGGTTGCCAATCCGGTCACTGGCCCGGCCCAAACATGGCTGTATCTGGGCTTTTTGACGGCGATGGCGGTCAAGCTTCCGCTGTGGCCTCTGCACGCTTGGCTGCCTGATTTCCACGAGCAAAACCACGACAGCGGCGTTCCCGATCTGATGGGCACGCTGTACAAAGTGGGCGGTTACGGCATCTTCCGCTTCGGCATCACGCTGTTCCCCGACGCCTCTGAGGAACTGCGCCCCATTCTGATGGGACTGGCCGCGTTTACCGCGCTGTATGCCGCGTGGATCGCCTTCAGACAAACCAACTGGAAACGGCTGCTGGCCTACGCGGGCCTGTCTCACATGGGGTTTGTGGCGCTGGGCCTGTTCAGCCTCAACGAAACCGCCGTCATCGGGTCTATGTACCTGCTGGCCTTTCAAAACGTGTATACCGGGGCGCTGTTTCTGGCCGTCGGAATGCTTCAGGAGCGCATCGGCAGCCTCGATACCCGCGTGGGCGGCGTCATGAATCAGGCGGGCGCACTGGGCGGCCTCACGATGGCGCTGTGGTTCGCCTCTATCGCCGTGCCCGGTTTTGCCGGATTCGTCGGGGAATTCAGCATCCTGTTGGGCGCGTATCAGGTGCAGCCGTGGATCGCGTTCGTGGCGGGCCTGACCACTATTGCCGCCGCCGTGTACGCCCTCAGCGCCTTCCAAACCACCTTTTGGCAAGGTCGCCCGCTGGGTGGGGTGCGCGTACCCGATTTGCACAGCACCGAATGGCTGGTGCTGGGACTGCCGCTGGCTGTGGCCCTGTTGTTTGGCGTGTATTCGGCTCCGGCCCTCAACCTGATTCAACCGGCAGTCAGAACTGTTCTTGCCGCGCTGGGAGGCAACTGAATGCTGCAAATTCCTGATGTGGCCCTCGCGCCCATGCTCCCCATCCTGATCGTGCTGGCGGGAGCCATTGCCAGTACGGTGCTGGGGTTCAACTTGCCGCGCCGCGCCCTCACCATCATCAATCTGGTCATGCTGGTCCTGTCGGGCGTCAGCATGATGACCCTCTGGAACAGCGGCGCTACGGCGTTCGGCGGCGGCCTGCAAGCCGATAACGCTGCTATTTTGCTGGGCCTCACCATCTTGGTGGGCAGCATCATGACTCTCTTGGTCAGCCTAGACACGGCCTACCGCGCCCGCGTCTCTTTCCCAGAATTCGACGCCATGCTGATGTACGCCATCACGGGGACGTTGCTCATTGCCTTTTCCGGCGACCTGATCGTGATGCTGATCGGACTGGAAATCATGAGCCTCAGCGGGTACGTGCTGGCTACCCTGCAAGCCTCGCGCCGCGCCGAAGAATCGGGCCTGAAGTATTTCCTGCTGGGCGCAGTCGGGAGCGCCATCCTCATTTACGGCATCGCCTTCGTGTACGGCGCAACGGGCAGCCTGAGTTACGCCGGAATTGCCGCCAAAGCCAGCGGCCTCACACCTGCCAACGTGGGCATTCTGGTGGGCGGGGCACTCCTGCTGCTGGCGGGCTTTGCCTTCAAGGTCGCGCTGGCTCCCTTTCACCAATGGACGCCGGACGTATACAGCGGCGCTCCTACCAGTGTCAGTTTGTTCCTGAGTACGGTGGTCAAGGTGGCGGCCTTTGCCGGAATGCTGCGCGTGTTTGGCGGCGCACTGGCCGACGCGCCCGGTTGGGCCTCGGTACTGCAAATTCTGACAGCGGCCACCCTGATCATCGGTAATACGGCGGCCCTGTTGCAGCGCAACTTCAAGCGGATGCTGGCGTATTCGGCGGTGGCCCACACGGGCTTTCTGGCGATGTGCCTGCTGGGAACCCCCCAAGCGGGCGGCGCGGCGCTGGGCTATTACCTGCTGGTGTACACCCTCATGACGGCGGCGGCTTTGGCTGTGGTGGCGGCGTTACAGCGTGACGAACTGGGCATGGAAATCGACGACTTGCGCGGCCTGTACTACCGCCATCCCGCCTACGCGGTGGCCCTCGCCGTGTGCCTCGCGTCGCTGGCAGGTCTGCCCCCCTTCGCCGGATTTTTCGGCAAATACTTGGCGTTTCAGGCGGCCTTCCAAAATGGCTACGTCTGGATCAGTGTGTTGGCAGCCCTCACCAGCGTGGCTGCACTCATCTACTACCTGCGCCCCGGCATGCTGATGTTTATGCCAGACCGCACGCCTGCCCGCGAATACCCCAATGGTCAACGTACCCCCACCAACTTTGCCGTTGTGCTGGGCGTGTTGGGCGTGACGGTGCTGGGGATTTTGCCCAATATCTGGTATGGCTGGGTGCAGAACCCGGCGATCTGGCAGTTCTTGGCGGGAAGGTAGGGAGGGAGGCTGGGGGGTAGATCGTGGATTGTGGTCAACCCCCACCCACACCGACTCTATCCACAACCCATTCAGTTCTGAGCGCACCAAAAAAGGCCGTCCAACTTGGGCGGCCTTCCTTCATTACCTCTCTTTATCTTTTTACCTCTGTTCACCACGTTCTGCCCTCCACAATCCACGTTCCTTCACTCCCTCTGCTCCCGCTGGTACTTCATGCGGTAGCGGCTGCGGCTGGCGGCCTCGATCAGTTCTACGGGCGTGCGGATATCGGGTGTGGTGGTGGCTGCGCCCACGCTGGCCCGCAGCGGAATATCGCGGTAAGCGATGGTATCGAGGGTGCGCTGCACGCGTTCGGTAATGACGGCCAAATCGAGGTCGTCTGTATTGTCGAGCAGCACGGCAAATTCGTCGGCTCCCCACCTGAAAATCACGTCGCCCCGGCGCTTGTGGGTCTGAATACGGGCGGCGAGGTCGCGCAGCAGTTCGTCTCCGGCGGTGCGTCCGTAGGTATCGTTGACTTTGCGGAAGCCGCTCAGGTCTACCAGCAGCAGTCCCAGCGGGCGTTCGGCGCGTGCGCCCCAGCGGTGCTCTACGGCGCGGGTAAAGGCGAGGCGGTTGCCGAACCCAGTCAGCGGATCAAGGGTGCCGATGTTCCGTAGATTCCACCAGCGTTCCAGCGCCACCAGCGCCGTACCCACAATGGCCGCCAGCGAAATCGTGACGCCCGGCAGCACGATATTGGCAAGCCACAGCGGTAAAGCCAGCGACAGCGCCAGGAGCGCGATGCCAAAGCCCCACAGCCCCCGCGCCAGCACCGCAGCACTGGCGGCCAGCACACACAGCAGCGCCGTTATCCACAGCGGAATCTGCTGAAACGGCGGGCTGAGCAGGCTGGATACGGCCCGCGCCTGAAGCACTGCGCCGGAGACCACTTCGCCCGTGACGTCGCGCAGGGTTTGGCCGCCCAGCCCGCCGTTGCCCAGCCCGGTAGCCGTCAGACCGATCAGTACGATTCGGCCCTGAAGATCGCTGTAGCGCACATTGCCGTTGACCACATCACGGAAAGACAGCACAGGCAAGCGCTCCAGATCGGGGCGGCTGTAGCGCAGTACACGCGGAGCCGTGTCGAGCGGCAGGGTGCGGCCTGCAATGACCGCCACCTGCCGCGCCAAACTGGGCACGAGTTTGCTTTGGGCCGAAGCCGAGTCGCTTTCTTGGTACGCCGCCTGAAAGGAGCGCACGACGCCGTCGCGGGCAATGTTCAGGGCGCTGACGCCTGTGGGGGAGCGCCAATCGGGGTGGGCGGCGGCACTGTCTTCGCCGGGGGCGGTGGCAAGCACTACGTTGGGGCGACTGAAGGCGTCGGCCAAGCGTTGGTCGTTGTTGCTGGGATCACTGAGAATCACGTCTATGCCGATGGCCCGCGCCCCGGCCTCATCCAGCGTATTCAGGGCTTGGCCGTACAGTTCACGCGGCCAACTGTCGAGCCGTCCGTAATCGCGCAGGCTGGCGTCGTCGATGCCCACCACTACCACCCGGCTATCGGCGGGACTGGGCAGGGCGCGGTTCAGGGCGTCCTGCAGGCGCACATTGTCGGGCACCAACAGGGCCAGGGCTACCGCCAACGCTGCCGCCGCCGGAACGGTGTAACGGGCCAGCGAGCGTTCAGGGGAGGACAGCATAACTCTCATTTCCGGCTCCATCCTGCACGCCGACCCGGACAGGCACAGCAGACGCAGGCAGCAGCACACTGAACTTGCCCTGCACGCGCCAGCTATAGCTGAGGCTGCCTACTGTGACGGTCAGAAGCGGCTGGGCTGTGCCTGCGTCTGCCACCTGTCCGGTGAGGGTCAGAATGCGGCCCTTGACACTGGCCCGCAGGTTGCTCAGAACGGGCGCGGTGCGGTCAAGGCGAATCTGGCGCGTTTGCGTGACCGTCTGCCCAAATCGGGTGGCTTTCACCTGCACGGCATAGTCTCCTTCTGGAAGGGTGTCTTGCAGGCGTTCCAACCGGAACAGGCCTTCCGTTCCCTCTGAGGCGCTCAGGTTTACGGTGCGCCCAGCGATGGTGGCGGTCACGGTGGCGTCGGGCAGACTGCGGGCAGACAGGGCGAGGTCTTTCAGGCTGGCAGGCGTGGGATCGAGTTTGAAGACGAGGGGCCGCGCCCGTTCTGCGTCCCGCGCCAAATTAAAGGCGTCGAGGGCGTCGGGCGTGAGCGGCTGAGCTTCCCCGCCTTGCTGCCGCTGCTCGCCTTGCGATACGGTGGCGTCTTCATCGCTGGGCAGGGCCACTTGGCCTTCAAAGACTTTCACGAGGCCGTTGGCATCTACCCGGAAGACAGTTCCGCGAACTGCCGTACTGACCACTGGCGTGGTGATCTTGTAGCCGCCCTGTCCCTTTTCCACCACGTTCCACGCACTGCCGCGCAGCAGTTGCAACGTCACTTCGCGGCCCTGCGAGGTTTTGTCTATGGCAATGACGCTCAGTTCGCTTTGCTCGGTGAGTCGCAGGTAGCCGCCGCCCGTAAAGCCCACCTCGGCCCACGCGCCCGTGTCGGTGGTCAGGCGCTCGCCTGCGGCCAAATCGTCGCCCACAGCGGCGTTGATGGGCGTGGCCCCGCCCCGGAACAGTTTTACTGCGCCGCGTGTGGCTTCTATGGTGGCGGTTCCGGCTCCCTTAAACTGCGCCGCGTACCAAGGATCGGTTTCGCGGAACTCACTGATCTGCCCGGTTTTCAGCGCAATTTGTTGGCCTGCCTGTACGCTGGTAACCCGCGTGCCTATAGCCAAGCGGCTTGAACCGCTGATGACTGCTACCCGCAGTGTAGAGCCGCCGGGAGCGAGGTCTACGCGCACTTGCCCCGTGCCGTCTACAAACAGATGGTTGCCCTGCACGTGCACCGCCACTGGGCCGCGCAACAGGAATTGGCCTTCCAGCAAGTCGGCTTCGTTCAGGTAGGTTCGGAGTTTGGATGCACTGCCCACCACAACTTGTCCTGTCCCGCTTTGCAAGACGGCGCGGCCCGTTCCGGTTCTCAGGCCCAGCGCAACGGCAGAGACTCCGGCTTGCGTGCGCCAGACGTTGCCCGTTTCCTGAATCTCTACCCGGCCCGCTGCGTCGCGCACCGTCAGGAAGGCGGCCTGTGCGCTGGCTTGCCCAAGGCCCAAAGCGCCCACCCACAGCCCGATGCCCAACATGCCAGCCGACAGACCGCCCCGCAAGGGAACGCAGATTTGAAGACTTGGGGCACCGGAAACAGAGGCAGACAACTTCACACTTCTAGTCTAAGCGAAGAATCTGACAATTCACCATCTGACTGCCAGAAATGCGACATCAAGAGAGGAGTGTAGGGGCACAGGGCGATTCTTGGCCGGGGCGGTATAGTACAGGGCGTGCTTGTTGCTGTGCAGGATGCCATCAAAGAATATGGGCCGCTGACCGTGCTTTCAGAGGTCACCTTCGCCGTTCAACCCGGAGACCGCGTGGGCTTGGTGGGACGCAACGGCGCGGGCAAAAGCACGCTGCTGCGTCTGCTGACCGGAGAAATAGCCCCGGATGGGGGTACGGTGCGCCGTGCGCCGGGGGTGCGGGTGCGGGCGCTGCGCCAAGACCCAGTGTTTGCAGACGGCTCTACGGTAGACAGCATTCTGGACGCGGCCTTTCATGACCTTGATGCACTGGAAGCCGAACTGGAAGCCGCCGCCGCCGCCATGAGCAGTGGCACACCCGAAAGCGTGATGCATCATGAAGAGGTTCTGGAACATTACGTGCGGCGTGGGGGCTACGAGCGCCGCAGCCGCAAAGACGCGGTGACGCTGGCGTTCGGCTTCCGGGGCCGCGAAACCGATCTGGTGTCGGCCCTCAGCGGCGGCGAGCGCACCCGGCTGGGGCTGGCGGCCCTGCTCGTAGAAAACCCGGATGTATTGCTGCTGGACGAGCCGACCAACCACCTCGACATCGTGATGGTGGAATGGCTGGAAAATTTCCTCTCGCGCTATCCGGGCGCGGTATTGGTCATCAGCCATGACCGGACTTTTTTGGACACCGTGACCCGCGAAACCGCCTATTTACGTGGCGGCGGCCTGAAAGTGTACGCGGGCGGTTATACCGTGTTCCGCGAGAATCTGGACGCCGAACTGGAACGCCAAGCCGCCGCCGCCGCGCAGGATGCCAAACAGGTGGCCGCCCTGCAATCCAGCGCCGACCGCATGAAGATTTGGGGGCTGGGCATGAGCAAGCTGGCCCGCCGCGCCAAAGCGATGCAGGCCCGCGTAGACCGGATGCAGGCCCGCGCCACCGCTGCCCCACCCGCCGCCGAGCGCACCACCCGCATCGTGTTTCACGCGCCGGAAAGCGGAGACGTGGTGCTGGACGCCCGCCATGTGACGCGCCGCATAGACGGCAGGCACGGCCCGCGCACCCTCTTTGAAGACGTGAACGTGCAACTGCGCCGGGGCGAGCGAGTGGCAATTATTGGCCGCAACGGGGCAGGCAAAACCACGCTGCTGAAGGCCTTGTTGGGCTTGGAGGCCAGCAACGACCCCCGCGCCCGCGTGCTGACCGGAGCGCGGGTCACGGTGGGTTACTACGATCAGGCTTTGCGCGGCGTAGACCCTACTCAGACGCTCTACGACGTGGCCCGCGAATACGTGTCCAAAGACCCGGAAGCCCACGATCTGCTGGGCACCTTCATGTTTCCTTACGATCAGCACGACAAGCAGGCCAAGATTTTATCGGGCGGCGAGCGGGCGCGGCTGGCGATGCTGAAGCTGGCGCAGGAAGACCACAACCTGTTGGTGATGGACGAGCCGACCAACCACCTTGATATGGAAATGGTGGAATCGCTGGAAGAGGCGCTGACCGCGTTTACGGGCACCCTGATCATGGTCAGCCATGACCGCGCCTTCATCGAGGGACTGGCTGACCGAATCTGGCTGATCGAAGACGGTTTGTTTTATGAATATCCCGGCTGGGCCGACTACAAAGCCAAGCACAAGTCTTTGGTGGCCGAAGCTCCGGTTGCAGTGGCCCCCAAGCCCGCACCCGCTAAAGGCAAAGGCCTATGGCACCTCAAGCGCCAAGTAGAAGTGCTGGAAGCCGAGATTGCCCGCTTGGAAGCGCACTTGATGGACGCCCAGAACGCTCTGCATGCAGCGGGCGCAGGGGCCGACTACGCCGCACTGGGGCAGGCCGCCCATGACCTAGAGGCCGAGTTGGAAGCGAAAGTGGCGGAATGGAGCGACAAGCAAGCAGAAGTGGAAGCGAAGGGCGGGTAAGCTCTAATTACACCACGATCCGCTTAAATTTCCCCTCTTCGTCCACCGCTGACAGTTGCCCATACGCCAACTCGCGCGCCACCACTTCGGCCATGTCGTGGCCCAAGTCTGCGGCGTTGCGTTGCTCGGTTTCTAGCGGTTCGGCCACCACGTCAAACCCGCGCAGGGCGTCTTGATCTTGATGCCGTACCTCTATTTGCAATTTGCCCTCCATGACTTCATGCGTCACGCTCAGGCCTTCGCGGGGGTCGGGAGTGTAGGCAGTTTCAAATGCGCTCACAACGTCGTGGAGATTCATGGGCGCAGTCTGGCGCAGGGGCGGGCTTGGCGGCCTTTAGGGAGTCTTGAAATGGGCCGGAAGCATCAGCGGGGCGTCAGTGACCGACTGTTAAGCTATGGTATGCGCCGCCTAATTCCGCTTGTGTTGGGCCTGAGTTTGACTGCCTCTGCAACCTCGTGGGGCCACCACAACCCATGCTCATTGGCTCAGAGTACGGTTCTTATGGTTTTAAGTTTTTGTCACAGAACGTAGATCAATCCACAGCATTTGCGCGTGCTGCATATGGCGAGCTAGTGAAAATGTTACCCGATGGCACCCTTAAAACAGTTTGGAAACGGGAGCTACCCAACATCCCTTTAAAAGTGTTGCTCAGTTCAGATGGGCATGTGGTGACGATAGACAATCACGCGGGCTACGGACAGCCCAAAAATGCCCTTGTGGTTTATGGACTGAAGGGTCAAATACTTGCCAACTACAGTTTTAATCAGCTTGGGCTTAAGCCGGAAGATTGTCGTGCTTGCTACCTTCTAGACACGCCGTTCCTGATTGGTGGATTTAAGGCCAAATGGGTTTACTACGACGTGCCCCATCTGGCTCTGCGCGATGAAAACGGCAAAGGGCCAACAATCAACCTTGTGACGGGCAAACTTAAGACCAACTGGAATGGGCAGGAACGCCGCTAACCTATAGCTTCAAATCCCCCTTCTCCGTCACGTTCAGCCCAAGAGCTACGTCCCTAGACGCCTGCTGGCGTTCCCTGTCCAGATACGTCTGGGCGTGGCTCACTTCTTGGTCTAGCACCGAGATGGTGTCCTTAAACCGCTCCAGCGCCTGCGTGCGGTAAGTGCTGATGGCGTCCAGTGCGCCGTACACGTCGCGGAAGGCGGCCTGAATAATCTGCGGGTCTACGGTGGCGCTGCCCGCCTGTTTCTGAATCTCGGTGGATTGCTGCTTAAGCAAGGAAGCGGTGCTGCCGATCATGCGCCCGGTGGTGTCGTTGAGCGCCGTGACCTGACCCAGTACGGCCTGCTGCGTGCCCAACGCCTGCGCCACCATAATTGCGGTTCGCAGTGCGCTGACGGTGGTGGTGCTGGCGCGGTCTACGCCCTTAATCAGTTCCATGTTGTTGCGGCGCACCAAATCCAGCGCGAGGTAACCCTGAATACCCACCGCCAATTGCGTGAGGAGGTCGGTGACGCGTTGGCGCACGGCAAACAACAATTCTTCGCGCACAATGCGGGCCTTGTCGGGGTCGGTGGCTTGCAGCGTGGTCAGGCGGGCGCTCAGGGCGTCGTCCACCGATTTGCCCACATGCGCGTATTGCCGCAGCTTTTGCATCGTTTCCCAGAGGTGAACCTTCTCGGTTTCAATGCTGGCGTTGTCGCGCCGCAGTTCATCCTGAGAGCGGTACAGCGCCTCCAAAATCGCGTTCAGGTGTGACTGGGCGCTCTGATACCTGTCCATCGCGTTTTGGGCTTTGCGGCCCCCCGGCAACTTGCCCAAAAACCCGCGCACGGTGGGCGTGCGGGAAGGATCTAGCTCTTCTACCGTGCGGCGCAAGTCGGTCAGGCCACGCAAAATGTCGCTGCCCTCGGCCAACGCCCCAGCTTTAGAGGCCCGCAATGGGCGTTCCATCATGCGGCTCGATACCTGTGCCGCCGCCCGCTGCTCCTGTGCGCCCAACTCGTGCACGGCGTCCAGCTTGCGCTTGAAGGTGTCGCTGTGAGTGCCCGCCGACAGTACATCCTCTACAAAAGCGCGGGCCAGCGTGTCCAGCCGGGCGCGGTCTTCGGCAGAAAGCGGCACCATGTTGGAAGCGTCGCCCGCGCCGACTTGGGGCACGGAAGCGGGCACATTCAGGCCTTCGGGTGGGGTCAGCGGCGAGAGAGGGCCGGATTTATCGCTCATGCCACCCAGTACGCACCCAAACGGGTGTGGGTTGCATCGGGCAAAAGATGGAGAGAGCTTGTGCCCCAGCTTTCGCTCTAGCAAAGCAGAGGGCGGGGGAGAGGAAACACCGTCTCACACCCGCCCTTCAGGTCACGTTTCTGGGTGAACCCCCCAGTCTGCTGCGCAGCCAGCCCCCCTCAAAGGGGAGCGCAACAGCTTTTAGTCCTCCCCTCTAAGGGGGGGCGTTGCGCCAGCAACGGGGGGGTTCACCTTCCAGCTTGACTTACCTCAGTGTCACCTGCACATCGGCAGGACGAATCAGATAGCCCTGACCCTTGAAGGCCGAACGAATGGTGTACTGGCCTGCGGGGAGTGCCTGCCCAGCGCTGTTTTTGCCGTCCCAATTGATCTTTAGAACATTGGCCGTTTCTCCCGCTGCGGCGCGGGTCAAGATCAGTTGCAGGGTGCAGATGCCGTTCTTGGGGTCAGGGCGCACAATCTCGCCCGCTGCGTTCAGCACTTCAAAGCGCAAGTCACACGCGCCGTGATCGATGCTGATTTCCGTTGTGCCCGTGTTGGTCAGTTGCAGCGTCCACACACCGGGTTCGCCGCCGGGGGTCAGGGTGCTGGGGCCAACCAAGGCGGCGCGGTAGGGCTGAGTGAGTGGATTGCCTGTCGTGGGCAGCGTGGTAGGTGCGCTAACGGCGGGCGTTGTGGGTGCGGTTGGCTCGGGAGTGACCGGGGTGGTGGGCGCAGGCGGCGCGGTGCGGGTAGGCGGCAGGGCCGGAATGTCTTTAATATCGATGGCCTGTCCCATTCCGGCACTCAACACGGCGCACGAGAGGGCCAGCATGGTCAGCAACTTCACGGGTGTTCTCTTAGACATAGTCTTACCTTGCACCCTGCCGCCTGACTGTGGGTGAGGCCGGGTAAACGTGGCGGTCAGATTGGAGACCTGCGGCCCGGAAGCTTACGCCACCCTGCCGATGCCGCCCCAATCCTCTCCCCCCGTATACTCCGGGGCATGATTGACGCGGCCCAAATAGACCACCTCGCGCAGCTTGCCCGCTTGCAACTGACCCCCGAAGAACGCCAGACCATGCAGGACGACCTGAATTCCATTCTGGGTTATTTCGAGCAACTGAGCGCCGTAGACACGGAAGGCGTGGCCGAAATGCAGCGCCCCGTGAATCTGGTGAACGTGCTGCGCGACGACGTGCCCGCAGAAGCCTTCGACGTGTCCGTGGTGGCGGCCCTCGCACCCGAAATGCAGGACAACTTTATTCGTGTGCCGCGCACCGTAGAGGCCGACTGATGCTTGACCTGAAATTTATCCGCGAGAACGCCGGAGCCGTGAAGCACGCCATTGCCGTGAAAGGCGTGACGCTGGATTTGGACGACTTGTTGCAAGTTGACCGCGAACTGCTGGAACTGAAGCAGCGGGTAGAAGCGATGCAGGCCGAGCGTAACGCCAACGCCAAGCTCGTGCCGAAAGCCACGTCCGACGAGCGCCCCGCCCTGATTCAAAAGGGTAAGGATTTGGCTGAGGAACTCAAGGCGCTAGAGCCGCAACTCCGCGCCCACGAGGACATGCTGCGGCAACTGTTGTTGCGAGTACCCAACATTCCGCACGAATCGGTGCCGGTGGGGCGCGACGATTCCGAGAACGTGGAACTGCGCCGCGAAGGAACGCTCCCGCACTTTGACTTCACGCCCTTAGATCATGTGGAGTTGCTGGAAAAGCACGGCTGGGCCGATCCGGAACGTGTCGCCCGTGTGAGCGGGAGCCGCAGCTACCTGCTGAAGGGTGACGCGGCGATGCTGGAAATGGCGGTGCTGACCTTCACCATGAATTTTCTGGCCGCCAGAGGGTTCACACCCCTGACCACCAGCGCCCTCGTGCGGCCCGAAACCTTCGTAGCCAGCGGGCATTTTCCGGGCGGAGAGGATCAGGTCTACAAAATAGACGGCAGCGACTTCATGCTGGCCGGAACCGCCGAAGTGCCCGTGAACAGCCTGTACGCGGGCGAGCAGTTGCCACTGGAAGCCCTGCCGATGGCGTTCGCCGCCCTCAGCGCCGCTTTTCGCAGTGAGGCAGGAAGCGCAGGGCGCGATGTGCGCGGGCTGATTCGGGTTCACGAGTTCCGCAAAGTTGAACAATATGTGCTGTGCCGGGCCGATGAAGCCGAGGCGATGCGCTGGTTTGAAGCGATTTTGGCGAACGCCGAAGCCCTGCTGCAAGCGCTGGAACTGCCGTACCGTGTGGTGCAAAACTGCACGGGCGACATGGGCGCGGGCAAAGTGCTGATGTACGACATAGAAACGTGGGTGCCCAGCGAGCAGATTTACCGCGAAACGCACTCCTGCTCGTACTTGGGCGACTGGCAGGCCCGCCGAACTGGGCTGCGTTACCGCGACGAACACGGCAAATTGGTGTTCGCCCATACGCTCAACAACACCGGTATCGCCTCGCCGCGCATTCTGGTTCCCCTACTCGAAAACCATCAGCAGGCCGATGGAACCATTCGCGTGCCAGTGGCATTGCGTCCGTATCTGGGCGGGCGTGAGGTGTTGGGGCAAGTGGCAGTGGCGGTCACAGCCTCCTGACTATCCCTCTGCCTAACCGTCACTCCCGGCACGACAACCCACCTACGCAGGGGGCAGAATGCAGCCAATGCAAGCCGCCCCTGCTCCTGTTCTCCGTTCTCTGGTCACGGGGCATCCGCCCTACCGCGCCGCCCAATCCGAGATTCGTGACGCTGCCCGCACACTCTTTCCGCGCATGGCGGCCCGCCGGGGCATGCTGGACGTGTTTGCCAACGCTCAAATCGATTCCCGTGCGCTGGCCCGCCCGCTGGAGTGGTACTTGCAGCCACGCGGCTTAGGCGAGAAAAACGCCGTGTTTATCGAGGAAGCCCGCGCCCTGATTGTTCGGCTGGCGCGGGAAGCCTTGGCGCGTGCCGAAGTTGCTCCATCCGAGGTAGATGCCGTGCTGGTGGTCAATACCAGTGGCCTGAGTACGCCCAGTCTGGATGCCCACCTGATAGATACATTGGGCTTGAACCGCCACGCCGTGCGCCTGCCGATTTGGGGGCTGGGGTGCGCGGGCGGCGCGGCAGGCTTAGCGCGGGCCGCCGACTTGGTGCGGGCAGGCTTCCGGCGCGTGCTGCTAGTGGCTGTGGAACTATGCAGTCTGACGCTTGTGAAAGGCGATGAATCCCAAAGCAACTTTGTAGGCACGGCCCTGTTTGCCGATGGCGGGGCGGCGTTGGTGGTCACGGCAGCCGATGTGCCCGGCCCCGCGCCACTGGTCACGCTTCACGGCGCGTACTCCACCCTGATCGAAGATTCCGCCGACATCATGGGCTGGGACGTGGTGGATGAAGGCCTAAAAGTACGCTTCAGCCGCGATATTCCGGCACTCGTGCGTTCTATGATGCGCCAGAACGTGGCCGATGCTTTGGCGACTCAGGGCTGGACTGCTGACAACTTGACCTATGTCGTTCATCCCGGCGGAGTTAAGGTAGTCGCCGCCTACGAAGAAGCCCTAAGCCTCGGCGCAGGCACGTTGGATGCTAGCCGCCGCGTATTAGCCGCGCACGGCAACATGAGCAGCGTCACCGTGCTGTTTGTACTGGAAGAAGTGTTGAAAGGCAGTCCCAGTGGGCGCGGTCTTCTCAGCGCGATGGGGCCGGGATTCAGCGCCGAACATGTCTTGCTGGCCTTCTGAATCCAGCCCCGCCTAACTCTTACCGATTCTGCTGCGGCAAATTAATATTCGGGTTGGTCACTTCGTCAGGCAAGTGGTCTACCTGCTTGGCTTTTTCGGCCATTCCCTTATCCTGAATCTGCTTAATGTCGTGCAGGTCAGAGGTGTCTTTGCTGCCGCCTTCTGGGTGGCGGGCAGGTGGGGCGGGCTTCGTGTGATCGTCGCTCATAGGCAAACCTCCGGGGAAAAGATATAGATGGCTGTCTGTTCAGCTTACGCGCCTTTTGCCGCCCGCCCCTGCTTGCTTAAGGTCTGCTCAAGTTCCCGTTTCTGCCCCAAAGTTGTTGTCTCTATAGAGGTAACGCCGTCTCTGTGTGGGGAACGGGTGCCGTGCTGCGCGGGGAAGACTATGATAGTGGGCGTCGAGATGACCTGCCGGGCGTAACGCTGGGTGTGCAAGATAGACTAGGCCCTCAACACAGTGCTTAAACACAACGTTGGACAGGGTTCTTAGGAGGAGATGCGAGCATGGCGATGAATCTTTTCGGTGCGCGGGACACGCTGGCTACACGGGCCGGGCAAAAACTCTACTTTTACAACCTGAATAAACTTCAAGATCAGGGCTTTGATATCAGCAAGCTTCCGGTGAGCGTGAAAGTGCTGCTGGAAAGCGTGCTGCGCGAGGCCAACGACTACGATGTGCGGAGTGAAGACGTGCGGACCGTGGCAGGCTGGAAGGCCGTCAACGAAGAAGTGGAAATTCCGTTCAAGCCTGCTCGCGTGATTTTGCAGGACTTCACGGGCGTGCCTGCCGTTGTCGATTTGGCCGCCATGCGGAGCGCGATGGTGGCGCTCGGCGGCGATCCCAATAAGATCAACCCGCTGATTCCTGTCGATCTGGTCATTGATCACTCGGTGCAAGTCGATGAATTCGGCACCGATTTTGCGCTGGCGAACAACATGGCGCTGGAATTTGAGCGCAACCGCGAACGCTACGAGTTCCTGCGCTGGGGCCAGCAAGCCTTCGACAACTTCGGCGTTGTGCCGCCCGCATCCGGCATCGTTCACCAAGTCAACCTCGAATACCTCGCCAAAGGCGTGCAGAGCCGCCCCGAAGACGACGGCATCGTGGTTTATCCCGATTCCCTCGTGGGTACCGATTCACACACCACCATGATCAACGGCCTCGGCATCGTGGGCTGGGGCGTGGGCGGGATCGAGGCCGAAGCCGTGATGTTGGGCCAGCCGATCTACATGCTGATGCCCGAAGTCGTGGGCTTCAAGGTCACGGGGGCAATGCCCGAAGGCGCAACCGCCACCGACCTCGCCCTGCGCGTCACCGAGATGCTGCGTGCAGCGGGCGTGGTGGGCAAATTCGTGGAGTTCTTCGGCCCCGGCCTGAGCAACATGACCCTGCCTGACCGCGCCACGATTGCCAACATGGCCCCCGAATACGGCGCGACGATGGGTTTTTTCCCCGTAGACGACGAAGCGCTGCGCTACCTGCGCCGCACCGGACGCTTGGAAGACGAAATTGAATTGGTGGAGCTGTACTACAAGGCTCAGGGCATGTTCCGCACCGATGAAACGCCTGATCCAACGTTTACCAGCAACATCGAACTCGATCTGGGCACCATCGTTCCCAGCTTGGCAGGCCCCAAGCGCCCGCAAGACCGCGTGAATTTGGACGGCATGCACACGGTGTTTGCCGAAGCCCTGACCGCGCCCGTCAAGTCACGCGGCTTCGAACTCACCGAAACCCAACTGCACGCACAGGGCACCATCGGCGGCACCGACATCAAGATCGGTCACGGCGCGGTCACACTGGCGTCCATCACGTCCTGCACGAATACCAGCAACCCCAGCGTGCTCATCGCCGCCGGACTGGTCGCCAAAAAAGCCGTGGAGAAGGGCCTGAAGTCCAAGCCTTGGGTCAAAACTTCTCTGGCCCCCGGCAGCCGCGTGGTCACCGAATATCTGGAAATGGCGGGCCTGCAAACCTACCTTGACCAGATCGGCTTCAACACGGTGGGCTACGGCTGCATGACCTGCATCGGCAACTCTGGGCCGCTGCCCGAACCTGTGGTGCAGGCCATTACCGAGGGCGATCTGGTGGTCGCGTCGGTGCTGTCGGGCAACCGCAACTTCGAGGGCCGCGTGAACCCGCATATTCGCGCCAATTACCTCGCCTCGCCCCCGTTGGTGGTGGCCTATGCGCTGGCTGGAACGGTGGTCAACGACATCGTCAACGACGCTATCGGCACCGACCAACAGGGTCAGCCGGTGTATCTGCGCGACATCTGGCCCTCCAACGCCGAAATTCAGGCCATCATGGACAGGGCCATCAACGCCGAAATGTTCAAGAAGGTCTATGACGGCATCGAGAAGAGCAACGCCGACTGGAACGCCATTCCGGTTAGCGAGGGTGCCTTGTACGACTGGAACGCCGATTCTACCTACATCCAGAATCCGCCTTTCTTCGAGAATCTGGCGGGCGGCCCCAGCGAAGTCGTGAGCATTGAAGGTGCGCGTGCGCTGGTGAAAGTGGGCGACTCTGTAACTACCGACCACATCAGCCCCGCCGGAAGCTTCAAGGCTGATACGCCCGCTGGCAAGTTCCTGATGGACAACGGCATCGCGCCCAAGGATTTCAACTCCTACGGTTCGCGCCGGGGCAATGACCGCGTGATGACCCGTGGCACTTTTGCCAACATCCGCCTGAAGAACCAGTTGGCCCCCGGCACGGAAGGCGGCTATACCACCGACTACACCACCGGAGAAGTCAGCTTTATCTACGACGCGGCCCAGAACTACAAGGCCAGCAATATCCCGCTGGTGGTGCTGGCGGGCAAGGACTACGGCATGGGTTCCAGCCGGGACTGGGCCGCCAAAGGTACCTTCCTCTTGGGAGTGAAGGCCGTGCTGGCCGAGAGCTTCGAGCGTATTCACCGCTCCAACCTCGTGGGCATGGGCGTGCTGCCGTTGCAATACAAGAATGGCGAATCTGCCGAGAGCCTAGGCATCACGGGCGACGAAACCTTCGATGTGCTGCTGCCCGGCGATCTGAAGCCCCGCCAAGACGTGAGCCTGCGCGTGACCAAAGACGGCCAGAGCCGCATCGTGACCGTGCAGTGCCGCATCGATACGCCTGTAGAGATCGACTACTACAAGAACGGCGGCATCTTGCAAACCGTTCTCCGCAGCATTTTGGCTAAGGGTGAAGTCGCCAAGGCGTAAGCTTTAAGATTACTGACTTTGTTGAGAAGGGGGCCGATCCGGTAAATGGATCGGCCCCCTTGTTTTGGTGAAATTACAGAGTCACGCCATCGTAGATTTCGTCTAGGCCCAGTTCTACGTTTACACAGGGCAGCTTGACTTTGTTTTGCACCGTTTCCTGCGTCCATCCATTGGGTAGCCGTCTGTACAGTTCGGCAGCCCGGTTCTCGCTGTCCACCAAGAGATATCCTTACAAGCTAGGTAGACTCAAGTGATCTTTGACTTTGTAGGTCATATCCACCTGGCGCGTTCCAGCACTCAAGATTTCTACAATCAGGCACGGTTCTTCTAAGGCAGTGGCCTTATTGCTGAGCTTCTCGCAACTGATGACCAAATCCGGGTAGTAGAAACGTTTGCTGTCTATGCGCTGCACATGAACCTTCATATCGCTTTGGTAGACGTGGCAACCAGCGTTGCGTGCAGGACGGTAGAGGGCGACGTGAATATTGCTAGTAATCAGGTTGTGGGCATTGGTGGCCCCCGCCTGTGCATACACAAATCCATCCACATATTCCCGGCGTACCGGGCTGTCTTCCTCAGTCCGCAGGTATTCCTCTTCGGTTAGTGTTCTGAGGGCCGGATCGCTCATGCGCCTATGGTACGCCCACCCCAGCCGCGCAACACAGCAAAAAACGCCGCCTCCAGCTACAGGAAGCGGCGCTTAATTCCTGTAGTCAGCCCTTTCGCACGCGCTCTGTGGCGTGTTCCGGCTGAGGATGCTGGAACCAGTGCAGCATCAGCCCCAGCACCACGAGGCTATACAGACTCAGCAGCACGAACAGCGGCATTCCGGGCTGGGTGGCGTGGGCATAAGCGCCCACCAGTTGCATCAGGATCAGCACCAGCAATACTCGGGGGCGGCGCTCGGGAAAACGGGTATAGGCGTAGACGCCTGCAATAACGCTAAACAACAAGGGCAACGCGAGGGCGTTAAGCATCTCTTGATCCATACCTCATTTTGCTCCGTTCTTTGTTCCACGAACGTCACAAAGAATCAGGTTCTTTAGACAAGCTCTTAATGTGTGCGGAACGGTGTTAAGTAGATCACGTCAATTGATAGTGCCGGAGCTTGTCGGCGTCTAAAGCGTGGTGCCGGAGAGAGGCCACATCCAGCCAGCCGTCTTCAAACCTAATCGGCTGATCTATCAAGTCGTCCCTCAGCTTCAGCACAAAGCTCAGTTCGCAGGGTTCGGTCACTTCGGCCTGTGTAGACAACAGCGCGGCGTGAATAGTGCCTAAGCCTGTGCTGGCCTGTGAACCCACCATGCCGCGTTTGCCTGCCGCCGCCGCCGCCTGCAACATCGCTAGGCCATCGGTAAAGCCGTTGCGGGCCGTCTTCGCATTCAAAATGTCGAAGGTGTCGAAGTCCAGTTCGCGTGTCAAATCTGCGGGCAAAAAGCAGGAATCGTCGGCCACGATGGGCAGCAAATGGCGGGCGTACAACTCTACCCGCGCCCGCAGGTCACGCACGGGCAAAGGCTCTTCCACATACATCAGGCCCGCCTCGCGCATCGCGTCCAGCGCGGCAGGGGCCTCGGCGGGTGTCAGCGTTTCATTGCTGTCGGCGTACAACTGCACCGCTTCCCCGTAAGTGGCCCGCAACTCCCGAATCACGGCCAGATCGCGGGCATGATTCCGGCCCACCTTCACCTTCAGGCAGCGCACGCCTGCCGCCACCACGCGCCCCGCTTCGGCCAGCATTCCGGCAGGCGTGTCTATGCCCAGAATAAAGCTGACGCGCACGCGGGTCTTCGGCCCCAACAGCGTCTCGAACAGCGTTTGGCCGCCCGCTTTGGCCCGCGCATCCCACAGCGCCATATCCAGTGCGCCGCGTGCCGTGTTGTTGTTGGCGACACTGTTTCTGACCCGGTTCAGGGCGTCGGTGTCGGCAATGGGCAGGCCCACCAGCGCGGGCGAGAGGTGGGCCAAGATCGCTACCACACTGCCGGGCGTTTCGCCGTAGATCGTCGGGCGGGGCGGCGCTTCGGCCAAGCCCACCGTGCCGTCGTCTAGCGTCACGCGCACCAGAACATGCTCGGCGGCACTGAGGGCCGAATGTGTGCCCCACGCCAGTGCCGACGTGAGGGGCAAGCGGTAAGGAATGCCTTCAATTCGGGCAATCTTTGCTGTGCTGCTCATGCCTGCTCGCCCGCCCAAGCCGCAACGTTGGCCGCCACACCCGCCGGGTCTAATGCCACCGTATCCAGCACCAGCGCACGCTCAGGTGGTAGCATTCGTAAAAACAATTCGGCAGCGTGTGGGTCATAGTTGCGCCGCTCGGACACCACAATCTTTACTTTAGCCAGAATATCGGCGGCGGCGAAGCCTTGATCGGTCAGTGCATTTAAGTCGTCCAATTCAGAAGGTGCAAACACGTCCTGTACGCCTTTCAATTCCGCCAAAGCTTTCTGCAACTCCTGTCCCGTCCCGCCCGCCACCTGATCGAAGGTATCGGCGCGGCCCAAGAGTCGGCGCACGCGCACTGCATCGGGCGCACCCAACACCACAAATCGCCATGTCGGAAAGTGGGTTGCCGCGTACTGCACTTCTTCCAACCCGCGCAGCCCGTCGAAAACAGGTTGATGGCCCCAGTGCTGGGTGTCGGCCAGCAGCGTGCCCAGCGCGTAAGCCATGCCGCCCGGATGCTCGGCGCGGTACTCGGCGGTCAGGCGAAAGCGTTCTTCGCGGTCGGTCACGGGGCCACCTGCGCGGGGCCAAATCATCACAGCGTCGGTGATTTCGCGGCGATCTGGCAACACTTTCATGGCCGGAGTCACCGCTTGCAGGGCGGCCAGCGCCGTACTTTTACCTACGCCCGTCACGCCCACCAGCACGGTCAACGGCAGGCCAGACAGGGGGGATTCATGGGGGCCAGCATCGGCGGCGGCACGCAAAAAAGGCAAGGCGACAGCTCTGTTCACAGGCACATTCACCGGGTCAGGCTAGCGTTTCTGTGTGTCCCGGCCCCCGCCGATGTAAAGACTGGCACAAGATTGGGTCAAGTGGCTGTAAGTGCTCGCCATGCACAGTTGCGGTTTTTCCTTCTTAGACTCTTAATCGGAGGCGACTATGGCGCGATTACAAGGCGAAAAAGGTGGGGGCGGCGGTACTCTTCTGCTCATCATCTTGATTTTGGTAGCACTGTTCTTATTGGCTTATTTCCTGTATCTGAAACCTCAGGGCATCTTAGATCTCGGCTTCTAGGGCATCTACCTAGGGTTGGCCTGACAAGTTCAGGTTGGCCCTCCCGCCGTTTCGGGCCTGCTCGCCCACCCCTCAACCACACCAGTTCAGCTGCACCATATCGGGAGTCCACCATGATTAAAGGCAAAGAAATTTTAGGCCGCAATATTGTTGCCATCAGCACAGGCGAGCGCGTAGAAAGTGTGCGCGACGTGGTTTTCGATCATCAGGGCAATCAGGTCTTGGGCCTGCTCGTCGATGAAGGCGGCTGGTTCCACGCCGCCAAAGTCGTACCCTTCGAGAAAATCCGTTCGTTTGGCGAAGACGCCATCATGATCGGCAGTGTCGACGACATTACGGGCACCCGCGAAGATGGCCGCCTGTCGGAAGCCATGAGCAGCGACGTGAGCCTGATCGGCATGACCCTGCTGACCACCGACGGCCAGAACCTCGGCAAGATTGCCGACGTGTATTTTGATGAAAGCACCGGCTACGTGGAAGGCTACGAAGCCACAGGCGGCCTGTTTTCCGACCTCAGCAGCGGGCGCACGTTTATTCCGACGCCCGAAAGCGTGCAGATCGGCACCGACGCGGCCATCGTGCCCGTCAGTGTGGCCGCCGCCATGCAGGAAAGCGAAGCGGGCGGGCTTCAGGGAGCCTTGCACTCGGCAGGCCAGAGCATCAGCGGCGCGTATCAAAACGCTGCTGAAGGTGTGAAGGGCGCATACGAGAACATGGCCGAAGCCACCAAAGAGCGCCAAAAAGAGTACTCGGTGGGCAAGACGGCGGGCGGCGATATTACGCTGGAAGACGGCACCGTGATCGTGCATAAGGGCGACACCATCACCGAAGAGCAGGTCACGGCAGCCGAAAGCGCGGGCAAGTTGGGCGCATTGGCGACCGCCGCGACTGGCGGCGTGCTGGCCGGAGCTTACGACTCGGCCAAAGAGCGCGTGCAGGGCGGCATGGAAGACATGAAAACCGCCACTGCCGAACGCCAGTTGACCTACGTGGTGGGCAAGACCGCAGGCAGTGACGTGACCACCGACACAGGCGAAGTGATCGTGCATAAAGGCGTAACTATCACTCCGTTTCAGGCCGAACGCGCCCAACAGACGGGCAAACTTGGGGCGTTGACGGCAGCAGCCACCGGCGGCTCTATTTCCGACAGTGTGCAGGACATCCGCGAACGCCGCGAGATGGATCCTAACTCGCTGGAAGCCACTGTTGGCCGCCGCGTGAAGACCGATGTGCGTGCCCCCAGCGGAAGCCTCGTGGCCGCGCAAGGCCAGATCGTGACGCCCGCTTTGGCAGACCGTGCCCGTCATCTGAACGCTGAAGCTGCTCTTATTGCCGCCACCACCGGAGCCAAAGCCACTTCCGGCGAGGCCAGCACGGGAGCAGGCGCGGGCGCAGCGCTGGCAGGCGGCGTCGCCAGTGTCAGCGAGGGCGCAAGCAACCTGATCGACAAGGCCAAGAGCTGGTTTGGCGAAAAGCGCGAGCAGACCGAAGAAGCGCTGGAAAACCGTCAGCATGAGGCGCAGGAGCAAAAAATCCGGGATGCACTGGGCCGTCCCGTGAACCGCGTGATCTTGGCCCCCGACGATTCCATCATCCTGAATATCGGCGAAATCGTGACGCACAAGGCCGTCGAATCGGCCCGCAGCGGCGACGTACTCGACATCTTGCTGGACAGCATCAGCAAGGAAACTGTGACCATCGACCCCCTCAGCGTCCGCCCGCACGAAACGGGTACGGCGGCGCTGGAAGGGCAAGCCGATTTGGGAGACGCACCTAACGCGCCTGCCAACGCGAACGATCCTCAGCGCCCTATGTAAACAGGGTTTCAAGGCAAAAATAAATAGAGTGGGGCGGCTTTTACTTAGGCTGCCCCACTCTATTTTTATGTTCGATGGTTGCCAATCAATTCCTGAAAATCACCTCTTCCCGCCCAAACGAACGCCGCGCCACCAGTGCCAGCACGAATGCGCCCAGCAAATTTGCGGCGATGGCGATCAGTACGTTTGGAGCCGTGACCGTGCCGCGTACCGTGTCCAGAATGGCGAGCATGGAGCCGAACAGCGGAATGGCGTAGAGGGCTGGCCCGGTGCTGAGGAAGTCGCTGAACTGCAGCAGCACGGCGGGAATCACGATGGCGAGGCTGAGTGGCGTGACGTAGGTCTGCGCTTCCTTGTAAGAACGGGCGTAGATGCTGAGGGCGATCAGGATGGCGCTGATGAGCAGGGCCGCGCTGATGGCCGCCCCGATCAGGGCCACCGCCGCGCCAAAGCCGAGGCTGAGTTGGCCCCCGAACGCCTGCGAGAGTTCTGCGCTGCTGGCCGACTGCCCGCGTTGAAGCAGGCCCCCGACGAACCCGCTGGCAAGGAAGCCGATGATGCTGAAGCACGCGCTGGTCAGGGCGGTCAGGGTGGTCGCCAGTAGTTTCCCGGCCACCACTTCGCCGCGCCGAACAGGGGAGACCAGCAGGCTTTCCAGCGTGCCGCGCTCTTTTTCGCCTGCGGTGGCGTCCAGCGCCGTTGCCATTGCGCCCGTCAGAATAAAGTTCAGCATCAGGAGCGGAATCAGGAATGCTAATTGGCCGCTGCGCTGTTGCTGGGGCGGGCTGGCATCCACAGGTTTGATTTGAATAGGCGTGAGGGTATCGGCATTGAGGCCCAGCGCGGTCAGGCGCTCCAGCGTCAGGGTGCGGTTGTAGGCGTCTACGGTGTCTTTCACTTTGCCGTATGCCCCGGTTTGGGCACGCAAGCTGGTCAGTTTGGCGTAGACCTCCAGCGTGCCGGTGCCGTTGCCCGCACGGGTAGGCAGGGCGGCGGGGGCACGCAGCGCGGCTTCCACGTTTCCATCTGCAACGGCGGCGCGGGGATCGGTGACGGCCACGAGGGTCACGCCCGCACGGGTCACGCTGCCGTCTGGCGCTTTTTCGTCGCGCTGAAGGGCTGCCCGCAGCGTTGCGGGTAATGTTCCGACGACGCCCACCTTTTGGCGTTCCTGCTGCTGCCCACCCACAAATTTGCCCAGCAGTTGCGGCAGCCCCAGCGTAAACACGGGAATCAGCAGCAGCGGAATCAGAACTGTTCCCAACAACGTGCGGCGGTCTCGCAGGGTGGCCAGCAAGTCGCGCACGGCCACGCGCCACACTATGTCGGGGCGCAGGGCTTCCGAGTTACGTTTAGACGGCATATGTTTCTTCTCCTTTGGGCGTACCGCGCAGCAGGGCAAAAAAAGCCCGTTCCAGATTGCGTTCTCCGGTGCGGCTCAAGATGCCCCCCAGCGTGTCTACCGTCACCAGTTTGCCTTCGTGCAAAATTGCCATGCGGTCACAGACTTCTTCGGCCTCGCTCATGACGTGGGTGGAATACACCGTCAGGCGGCCCGGAGCGCGGGTGGCGGCCACAAAATCTAGCAGCGTGCGCCGCGCAAAAATATCGAGGCCGCTGGAGGCTTCATCGAGGATCAGCACGGCGGGATCATGAATGACAGCGCGGGCAATCACCACTTTTTGGCGCATTCCGGTACTGTATTCGCCTGCCCGGACATCCAACGTGCGGCCCAGTTCCAGCCTTGCGTCCAGTTCGGCAATGCGCGTGTCGGTTTGGCTGCGGCTCATGCCGTAAAACCCGGCAAAAGACCGAAGTACCTCGCGCCCGGTCAGGCGGGCGGGCAGGCCCATGCCGCCGTTGACCACGCCCACCACGCGCCGCACCGCTTCGGGGTCGCGCTGTACGTCGTGACCTGCCACAGTCGCCGTGCCGGAAGTGGGTGTCAGTAACGTTGCCAGCAACCGCAGAAGCGTCGTTTTGCCCGCGCCGTTCGGCCCCAGCAGCCCAAAGACTTCGCCGTCGTGGGCAGAGAGAGTTACGTCTGACAGGGCCGTGTGTTTCCCATATGTTTTGGTGAGATTCTGAATATCAAGCATGTTGCTGTACTCCCTCTGGATCGCTGAAAATCTCTTCAATACTTCGCCCGAATACCCGTGCCAAGCGGAAAGCCAGCGGCAAACTGGGGTCATATCGGCCTGTTTCCAGCGCGTTCACGGTTTGGCGGCTCACGTCTAGCGCGGCGGCAAGGTCGGCCTGAGTCCACTGGCGCTCGGCCCGCAGCACCCGAATCCGGTTGTCCATGCCTACCCGCCTGTATCGCGGCGGTACAAGAAGGCGGTCACGGCGTAAAACGTGAGGAGACTGAGGCCCCAAGGGATGTACAGCAGCCACACGGAAAGCTTCAGGTCAGGCGCAGAACCGCTGTTCAGAACGGCTCCGAAATCGGAAAATACGCCCCATGTCAGCAGGCCAGTCAGGGCGAACGTGCCCACGATGCCCGACGCGGCCCACGCCTTCAGGTAGCGGGCGCGGCGAAATTCGTCCATGGTGCGGTATTGCCACAGCATCAGGCCGAGGGCCAGTGGCATAATTAGGGCCACAAACAGAGGAATCCATGCGGGCCGCCGAAACAGCACCGCCATGCCCACCAAAACCAGCAGTGTCAGTGCAATTTCTACCCATTGCGTGCGGCGCATCTGCCGTTCACGCGGCACACGGCGGGGTGATACAGGGCGTGGAGTCGGGGGCGAGGCTGGATTCATTTCATCCGCCCGTCACGGGCAGCCAACACACACCCGACGATTCCCCACACTCCCATTCCCGCCACGTACAACGCCCAAGGCGGTGTATGAAAATTCAGCACTGCCTCCAATGAAATCAACGTTCCTGCCAGCAGCATGACCACCAAAAAGGCGACACTGGCGGCGCGGGCGTGCAGTTGCCGCCCATACTCATCCATTTGGCGAATGCCAAGCACGGTCATGATGGCAAAAAACAGCGGCAACGCAGCAAGAATGCCCGCGCCCAAGGTGTTGAACGCAGGTATGTTCTGCGTCCGCCCAACGGCGACAGCCACCGCGCCCAGCACGGCCACGCTCCCTCCGCCCAGTCCCATCCACAGGCTCATTCTGTTGACTCGGCGTTCACGGGCTGTCGGCACAGGGCGGGTTCGAGATTCGCTCGCATTCATGTCAAGCCTCCTTGACACCAAGAGTAAAGTGAGCTTGACTTGATGTCAAGTTTCTTTTACATATTCGTTCCTAAGAGCAGATTTGGGCGTTTGTTAAGCGTTGGGTCAGCTGACCTTTAAAGGGAAGATGCCCTACGTTTGGGGCCACCGTAAACCGTTTAAGATGCGCCACCTTTTGTGCGTGCCGTGGCCGCTGGGTGCCGATGCTGAAGGCCAACTTGTCGTTCGCTCATCCAAGATGAGAGCAAATCTGTTACAATAGGAAAGTTGAGCTTGGTGGCGTCTTTGTACCCAGTTCAAGAACGCCGCGAAGCTTTTATCCGCTCTAGCTCATCATCTGTAAGGTTTTTTTACTGCTGAGCCGTAAGTGCAGATCAACAAGCGCAGCTTAATCAATCCAATCACGCAGTTTTTATTCTAGCGCCATTTCCCGTTGACGAGCCGTTATCAACAATTGTTTCCCTGCTGCGGCGATTTCCGCAGTATCTCTGGAGGAGAGTGCATGTTTAACCCCCCTACCCTCGAAGACCTGCAAGAAACCCGCCGCGCCAACGAAAAGCTGGTGCTGAAAGCCCTTGAGAGCAAGCCCGAATGGGTGGAAACCGAACTGGCGAAGACCACCAGCTTGGCCCTGTCTCACCTCCGCGCCGCGCTGGCGAGCCTGCTCGATCAGGGCCGTGTGCGCCGCTTGCCCGGAACCGGAACCCGCGCCGTCTACGGTCTGGCCGATCCCGGTCTGGCCGATGTGCCCGCCACGCCCCTCACGGGCGACGCCAAAAAGGTGCGCGACTACCTTGAAGGCCGTGCCGACAGCGCCCTGTACATGAGCGATCAGCTCCGCATGACCCGTGAAGACGTGATGACGGCCCTGAGCCTGCTCAACGCGCACGGCATGATCACCTGCACCTTCGTGGGTAGCTTGGTCATCTTCCGCCTCAAGGAAACGCAGGCACTGGGACAGGAGCAGGCCGTCCCCGCACCGACTACCAAGAAAAAGCAAGTCGCGTAAATCAAGTTCGCCCATCGCCGCGTTCTCCCACTGTGGAGGCGCGGCGGTTTTTTGGTTTCCTGCGTGTTTAATACAGCGTTCTAAATGTTTATACACTTAGGGGATGGGACGGCCAATTCAGTACCGCGTGCAGTTGACCGAAGAGCACGAGACCGCTCTCACCCAACTCTCGACGGTGGGGAAGAGCAGTGCCCGGATGATTCGACGGGCACAGACGTTATTGATGGCGCATCGCGGCATGGAGGATCAGGAGATTGAGCGGGCGTTGAACATCAGCCTGTGCACGGTGAAACCCACTCGAAAACGCTGTGCTCAACACGGCCTCAAGGCGGCCTTGTCTGATGCCTCTCGATCTGGACGGCCACAAAAATTCGATGGGAAAGATCGGGCGGCGATCACGAGCTTGGCTTGCACGGAGGCTCCAGAGGGCCATACCCAGTGGAGCGTTCGGCTGATCGCGGACACAGCTGTGGAATTGCAGCTGGTGGACGGCATTGCGCCGTCCACGGTGTTCTACATCCTGAACAAAACGAACTCCAGCCGCACCGAAAGCGGCACTGGCGTCTTGCCAAACTGACGGCCCATTTCTTGTGTGAGATGGAACGCGTGCTGGAGGTCTACGCTCGTCCCTACGATCCCAACCGCCCGGTGCTGTGTTTCGATGAACGCCCCTGTTTCTTGATCGGGGACGTGATCACCCCGGTTCCAGCGGAACCGGGCAAGACGGCCAAAGAAGACTCCATGTAACGTGAGTTCGGGTTAAGCCACGAGCTTCAAGGGGCCTGCTTGCGGGATCAGCG
>NZ_SSNW01000040.1 GCF_004801315.1 Deinococcus sp. Arct2-2 | reverse complement strand
TATAATCTCTCAAAACCCCCTGCAACCACGCTTTCCAGACAGTCTCTTATACGGGCGCGGTGGCTGCACTGGCTCTGCACTGAGCAAAGTAGGTTTTACAGCACTGAAGCAACTCCCCAAACAAAGCGGGCGAACTTGGAATCGATCCAGTTCGCCCGCATTCATCACCGTGTATCCCGCTCGCCCTTCGGAGATTTCCTCAGTCCCGGCCATCTACGGCTCATCAGCAAGTACAGTCCGGCCACCCACGCTGCCGATGCCAAAAAGCCCGCCAACACATCCGATGGGTAATGGACGCCCAAATAATTGCGGCTGGCCCCCACTGTTATGGCCCACAGTCCGGCCACCACCGCCACCGGCCAGCCCGCCCGTGAACGCCAAAACACCACGATCAACGCAAATCCGAAGGCCGCGTTGCTCATGGCGTGCCCGCTGGGAAAGCTGAAGCCCGGCTCGCGCACGAGTGCCTCCAAAATATCCGGGCGAGCGCGGTGAAAGATCAGCTTGGCAATGGTATTGAGTAACGCGGCCCCGGCCAACGCCAATATCAAAAACCAGCCGTGTGCTTTGGCTCCGGCCCGCGCCAGCAAATAGGCAATCAGGCCCGTGACCAATGGCAGTACGGCAAAGCCGCCCAGCACCGCCAACGCGTTAGCCACAGCGGTCAGCTCTGGTGTGCGGTGGGCGCGGTACCACGCCAAAACCGAGGCGTCCCACGCAAAGCCGCCCTCCTGAAACACGTCCTCGGTCAGCTCAAAAAAGAGCAGGAGCGGAGCCAAGACGCCGATCAGGAGGAGCAACAGCCCCCGCCAATTGACCTTTAAAAACGCCCACAATTCCCGGCGTGTGAAGTGCCATCTCAAATGCAGCCCAGACATACCGGGCATTAGAGCATTGTCATCTGTGGGTCAGCCGGAGCCTAAAGCAACAGCAAGGTTTATTTTCCATCATCCAAAAAGTAGTTGCGGCCACCGACATACAGCCACTCCAAATCCGGCTTTCCATTTTCGGTGCTGGGCAGATAAGCAAACTGTTTTTCCACCCGCCCATCGCCGTAAGTCAGCGTCAGCGTGTTGCCCGACAGGGTGTACGTGCCGCTGTTTTTGCGCTCGCTGCTGCTGGAAACGCCGCCTGTGGTCTCGCCAAAAGCCGTGCCATCGGTGGTGGTGGTTATAGACACCCCTCCGGTAGCTACTCTGGTAAAGGTGCCGTCTTTGCGAAAAGTCAGGTTGTTATAGAAGACACCGCCGCCTGATCCCATTACGGCTGTAAACGTACTGATGGCTTGGTAGTCTCCCGCCAATTTCAGGTTCCCCAGCGGCTTGACGGCTTTCAAGTTTTCGCCGTCCAGTTTGTAGCCACTGGCGGTGCGTTCCCACTTCTCCGGCTTATCGGTGCCTATAGTCAGCAGACCGTTTTTGATGGAATAGACCTCGCACAGTGGGAGGCCATTGGGCCGGGTCTTGGTGCAGTCGGCATCGGCCAAAGATGTTTCCGGATCACCTGTAAACACATAGCCGTTCTTATTAAAAATATAGAAGTAATGTTCTAGGCTGGCGTTCGGGTAGAAATTCTGGATGGTTTGAGAGTATGCACCCTCGATGCCGCCCGAACCGGCAGGCGGGGCTGGAGCTTTGGCCGTGCCAAATGTCGGCTCCACAATTGGCTTGGCAATCTGGCTACAGCGCATATTTCGCAGAATTCGTCCAAATTCACGCTCGCCCAGTTCATCTTCGGAGTAGGTGGAATATTCTTCGTCCAACGGCCCGCCCACAAAGTCCACGCCACTAAACGAGTCCCTCTGTTTCCCCATGATATTGACGGCGTATTTGCCGCTGCTGCCCTTATAGCGGTAAACGCGGCCCGCCAGCAGTTCCAGCGTGCCTAGATCGGTGTTTTTGCCGTCCAGCGAGCGGCAGGGGTACTTGCCCACCTGCGGGTCTTTGCGCCGAAATTCCACCAGCGCATGACTCTCGGCGCTGCCCCGTTGGTGGCAATACAGCCGCCGATCCTGATCGGTCACGCCGTCCAGTTGAATCGTCTGGCCGTAGGTGCTGTCGAACAGCAAGTAGGCGTCGTCGGTGCCTGCCAGCGGCCCGCCCTGCCAGCGCAAGTAATTCAATGAGCTGCTGCTGCTGGACTGCACCATTTTGTACGTGCCTTCGCCACCGGGAGCGCGGTAGCGGCCCCCCGGCAAAATCTGGAGCGCGAAGGCAGGCTTGGAATAGTCGCTGCTCTGAACAGACAAGTAGCAACGGAATTCGTCGGGAAACGGTTGCTTGCGCGGATTCAGGCCCGCCCGTACCAGTTGGGCCACATTCGGCGCGGGCACAGTAGGCAGGCTGCCGGAAGCCTTGACCGTTGGAGTGGCTGTTTTCGTCGTACCTGCCGTCGCCGGAGCCTTCACATTGGCAAAGTTAAGCCGATCCGTAAAGGCCGTAAGTTCCGCCTGATGTGCCGTAAAGCTCTCTAAACTAGACGCACTGAACACCAGCATCTCGGCCCGGTTGCCCGCTTTGGTAGCCGCAAACAGTCGCCATTCGCTGCCCGTACCCACCTCGACCACCACAACGGTAGCCAGCACGGGCAGGCCATTTTCGTCGGTGTCGGCCTGCGTTTCCGATTGGCTCAGCACCGCCGCACCCTTGTTGAACGCTGCCACCTGCGCTGCAAACCACGTTCTCAACTCCCCCGACAGCACCGCGCCCGCCGTGAGCCGAATGGTGGCCCGGTCTCCCGCCGTCTTGGGTGGCAGCGTCAGCACCAGTCCGCCGCCCTGTTTGGCCTGCGTCCACCCTGCCGGAAGCTCGAAGACGTAGTTGCCGAACGTAGCGGCGTAGGCGCTCCCCACCAGCATGCCGCCCAGTACGCCCGTCACCACCAGCCTGCTCCAGCACTTTTCCATCCTCTATAGATATCCGCTGCCACGTGAAGTGGGATGAGGCGAGAGAGCTTCGGCTTAAGCGTCGGCTGCTCAAAAGGCGGAGGTGTGTACAAGCTGCGACACGTTACATTGGAATAACTAAAGGAAATCTTCATCACCGTCAGCTAGCGTTCCAGCGTTGCCTAAGCCACTCGGCTCACTCACCTATGCGCCACTCGCCGCATGTGCAGCACGGGCACACAAGCGCACCATAAAGCCACAACAAAGGCGCACCACCGGGCCACCCACAGGCCGCGCCCCAAGGAACCCCATGCATTTCCTGAACGCCGAAATCAATGTCCTGCACGCCGAAGCCCTCCGCGCCGAAGCCACCCGTGAAGCTCAGGCCCGCAGTGCCCGCCAAGGCCAACCCACCCGCCCCAGCTTTAGCCTCCGCGCCGTCCTGCACCGCCTCTTTGCCGCGCCAGTCCGCCCCGCGTGAGGCCAGTCACCGCAGTTGAAATAAACCCCCTCGCAAGTTGAGGGGGAAATTTTCTTGGTGTCTTGCACGCCTCACACTTCGGTAACGTGCTCCACTTCCAAGCGTGCGAAATAGGCCACCGCGTCAGACCGAAGGCCACTGCCTGCGTACAACCGGTGCGCGGCGGCCCGTGACCAGCATGACCTTATAGGATCCCCGTGCCCGTGCCAAAGCTACCTGCCTATGCCTTCTCCGCGTTTCTCCGAATGAGTCACCACATTCTCGCTCAGCGCATGGGGCCGCCCGCCCTGCGTCAAATTGGGCATGACCACCAGCGTCACCGTGCCCCACACGCCGTCTTGCTCGGCCACCAGCACATGCATTTTAGGATCGGCCAGCAACTCCCACCAAACGTGATTGGCGGCCTCTGTACTCAGCTCCGGCGACGAGGGGCTGAGGTGTTTATACAGCGTTTGCACCTCAGCCAAATCGTCGTACCGCGCAGGGCAAATCAGGAATTCGGGCATGGGCCAGTGTAAACGGACAACCAACAGCTCTCCCTACAACGGAGCCGCGTTCACTTCCCGCTGTGCCAAGAAGTCCTTGACGCTCTGGGCCGCCCGCGCGTTCATTCCCGGCACGCGGGCAATGTGTTCCACGGGCGCACTCGCCAAATCCTCCAAGCTCGTAAAGTGTTCTAGCAGGGCGTCCCGGCGCTTTTGCCCAATGCCCGGCAAGTCGTCGAAGACACTACGGAGCATATCTTGCCCCCGCAGTTTGCGGTGATAGGACACGGCGTAGTTATGCACCTCGTCGCGCACGCCGATCATCATCCGCAGGGCCGGGTGGGTCTGCGGCAGCAACAATTCCCGCTCTACACCTACCTCCGTCCCTTCCGTCAGCCACCACTGCGCCCCGAACCGTCCGGGCAAAATCAGGCGTTCTTCGCGCTTGGCGAGGCCCACCACAGCCACACGAATATCAGCCTCCTTGAGGGCATCCAGCGCAGCGTTCACCTGCCCGCGCCCCCCGTCGATCAGCATCAGATCGGGCAACGGCAACTTGTCGGCCAAGCTTCCGGTAAAACGCCGCACAATCGTCTGCTTCATCGACGTGTAATCGTCCGGATGATCCAGCCCTTTTACCTTAAAGCGGCGGTGTTCGCCCCGGCGACTGCGCCCGCCCTCGAACACCACCATGCCCGACACGATGTTGCTGCCGAACAGGTTGGAGTTGTCGTAGCCCTCGATGCGCCACGGACGCTCCGGCAAGGCCAAGACTTCGCGCAGGGCGTCCAGCCCCGGATGATCGCCGCGCCGCTCCAGCAGGGCCATTTCAGATTCCAGCCCGTTCACGGCGTTGCGCTGCGCCATCTCGATCAAGTCCACTTTATCGCCGCGCTTGGGCGTCCTCATCTCAATCCTGCGCCCCGCTTTTTCCGTCAAAAATTCGCTCCACACAGGCGCGGCCTCAAAGTCTGCCGGAAGCAGGATCAGCCCCGGCACATGCGTGGCCTGCGTGTAGTAATCCTGCACGAAGGCTTCCACGATTTCGCCCTCGCCGCCGCTGCCGTCGCCCTCTGCATCGGTCAGAAAGCGCTTGTCGCGGCCTACCACCCGCCCTGCCCGCATGCGGAACAACTGCACCATCGCGTATTCGCCCGCCCGCGCCACGCCCAAGAAATCCAAATCGGTCTCATCGCTCACGAAGGCGTGCTGCTCAGTGCCGAACAGCTTTTCCACGGCCTGTACCCGGTCACGCACGCGGGCGGCCTGTTCGAAGTCTCGGCCTTTTGCAGCAACGGCCATATCGTCACGCAAGCGGGCGATCACAGGCGCGGCGCGGCCTTCTAACAACCCTTTCACGTCTTCCACGATCCGGGTGTATTCGTCAGGATCAGCCTTGTCTACGCACGGCCCCAAGCAGCGCCCCATATGAAAATTCAGGCACGGGCGCGGCTTTTTTTGCAGCGGCAACCCACTGTTCTTCCTCAGCGGAAACATCGTGTCGATCAGGTGTTTCACTCGCCGCACCGCCGAAGCGTCTGGATACGGCCCGTAATAATTGGCCCCGTCCTTGATCACCCGCCGCGTGACCAGCAGCATCGGAAACTTCTCATTGGTCAGCTTGAGGAATGGGTAATGCTTGTCATCCTTGAGCATCACGTTGTAATGCGGGCGGTGCTGCTTGATCAGGTTGGCTTCCAGCACCAACGCCTCGACTTCGTTGCGGGCGGTAATAAATTCCAGCGTATCGGCCAGCGACGTGAACTTGCCGCTTTTGCCGCCCACCTTGAAATGTTGGCCCACCCGCGAGCGTAGGTTGTTGGCCTTGCCGATGTAAATAGGTGTTCCGGTGCGGCGAAAAATGTACACGCCGGGCGTGATGGGCAGCACGGGCAGATCGTCAAAATGCACGCTTTAGCATAGAGCGTAATGGGATGGTCAACCGGATGTCTGCTTACGACGGCCACCGCGAGGCGCTAATCTGTACTTCATGCCTGCTCAGGATTCCTCTCCAGACCGACTTTTTCTGGTTCGGCATGGCCGCACCGCTGGTAATGTTTCGCAGGTGTTGACAGGCGGCGCAGATGACCCTTTAGATGAGGTCGGGCAAGCGCAGGTCGAGGCCGTCGCCCGCTGGTTCGCCGCGCAGGACTTAGAATCACCGCGAATCTATACCAGTTCGTACCTCCGCGCCCGCCAAACTGGAACCGCTCTTGCGCAAGCCTTGCGCGGCCAAATCACCGTGATAGACGGCCTGCAAGAAATCGCCCCCGGAGACTGGCAGGGGAGAGCCTACAGTGACATGCATACCCACGCCCATGAACTGGTGCGCTCTGACGGCAGTTTCGGCTTTCCCGGCGGCGAGAGTCTGGAGGAAGTGGCTATCCGGTTCCGAACGGCGCTTCAACCTGTGCTGGCGCAATCCGGCACGCCCATCATCGTTGCTCACGGTGGTTCCTTGATCGCTTACTTGACTGACTTAATGGGCGCAGACGTACGGGAAGCGTGGCTGGATGGCCGCTACGCCCACGCCAATACAGCAGTAACGGAGCTGCGGAAGCTAAATCAGGGCTGGCACGCCGTGAGTATCGCTGCCACAGGCCATCTTGAAAACCTTGAAAATACAAATAAGCAATAGCGAACAACAATTTCACGATCCAGATTCAACTCGCGCCGCCACCTGAACGCCTACTTCCGCCAGTTGCGCCGCGTCCACCGCTGCCGGAGCCAATGCCATCAAATCCGCGCCCCGGTTATTCTTCGGAAACGCGATGACTTCACGGATACTTTGCGCTCCGGCCATCACCATCAGCAGGCGGTCAAAGCCCCACGCGATGCCGCCGTGCGGGGGGGTGCCCGCCGCCAGCGCATCCAGAAAAAAGCCGAACTGGGCGTGGGCTTCCTCGGGCGTGAACCCAATCGCTGCGAACATCTTTTCCTGCACGGCAGGGTCATGAATCCGGATGCTACCGCCGCCGATCTCGAACCCGTTCAGTACCAAGTCGTAGGCCTGAGCGCGAATCTCGCCTTGCCGCTCGGTGCCGAACAGGTGAATGTCGTCGGGATGCGGAGCGGTGAACGGGTGATGCATGTACGTCCAGCGGGCGTTGTCTTCGTCGTACTCGAGTTGTGGAAACTCGGTGACCCAAGACACGTGGAATTGCCCACCCGCCGCCAGCCCAAACAGGTCACGCAAGGCCAAGCGCACCGCACCCAACGCCGTCACTGCCTTCTGCCAGTCGCCCGCCGCAAACAGCAAAGTGCCGCCCGCCGCGACGCCCGTGCGTGAGAGCAGCTCGGCGGCTTGATCGCCCACAAACTTGCTAATCCCACCTGTAAAACCGTCACCATCACGTTTGAGCCATGCCAAACCTTTGGCTCCATGTTGTTTGGCTACCCGCTCCAGCTCGTCAATCTGCTTGCGCGTCAGCTCCGGCGCGGCCATGACTTTCACGCTGCCCGCACTGGCAAACGCCTGAAACGCGGCGCCTGCGAACAGGTCGGTCACGTCTACAAACGCCGAATTGAAGCGCAAGTCGGGCTTGTCGGAGCCGTATTTGTCCATCGCCTCGAAATACGACAGACGCGGAAACGGCAGCGGCAATTCCACGTCCAACACGTCGCGGAATACCGACGCCAACAAACGCTCCTGAAGCTCCAGCACGTCTTCCTGCTCCACGAAGCTCAGTTCCATATCGAGCTGCGTGAAGTCGGGCTGGCGGTCTGCGCGCAAATCCTCGTCACGGAAACAGCGGGCCAACTGGTAATAGCGGTCAAATCCAGCGATCATCAAGAGTTGCTTGAACAGCTGAGGCGACTGCGGCAGCGCGTAAAATTCGCCCGGATTCAGGCGGCTGGGCACCAAGAAGTCACGCGCCCCTTCCGGCGTAGACTTGGTGAGCATCGGCGTTTCTACCGCAATAAACCCCTCGGCGTCCAAAAAGCGCGTGACCGACGCCACCGCCTTGCTTCTCAGCATCAGATTGCGCTGCATCTCAGGACGCCGCAAATCCAGATAACGGAACTTCAGACGGATATCCTCGGAAACGCTGTCGCCCTTGTCCAGCTCGAACGCGGGCGTTTTGGCGGCGTTCAGCACCTTCACACGGGAAGCGATGACTTCAAAATCAGCCATGCCGCCTTTGCGCTGGCTCTCGGGGCGCATCTGATATACGCCCTCGATTTCGGCCACGTACTCGCCCCGCAGCTTATCGGCCTCCGCAAACGCCGCCGAATCGGGTTCGACTTGTACCTGCACCACGCCGCTGCGATCCCGCAATTCGATGAAAATCAGCCCGCCCAAATCGCGGCGGCGGTTGACCCAACCTTGCAGCGTGACGGTTTGTTCAGCGTGCTTTTCGTTCAGTTGTCCAATCATTGCCGTGCGTTTCATCAGTTGTTCTCCAATTCGGTCAGTACGGCGTTCAAGTCATCCAGCGACACTTCCCGCTGCTGGCCCGACGCCAGATTCTTCAGGTTCAGGACGCGGCGCTCTGCTTCATCCGTGCCGATGACGGCAGCATAGCGGGCACGGCGGCGCTCGGCATCCTTAAAGGCATTACCGGGTTTTTGGGCCTTGTAAGCGAATTCCACACGCGCCACCGCACGCGCTCTCAGCGCGGTTTGAGCGGCGAGGCCCACATTCTCCGCATCCATCGCCGCCAAATACAGCAGCGGCCCCGGCGTTCCCGGCAGGCTCACACCCTCGGCTTCCAGCGCCAGCAGCAGCCGTTCTATGCCAAAGGCCCAGCCGATGCCCGGCACTTCCGGCCCACCCAACTGTGCGCTGAGGCCGTCATAGCGCCCCCCTCCGCCTAGGGCCGACTTCGCGCCGACGCCCTCGTGGTGCAGCTCCCAAGCCGTGCGGCGGTAGTAATCCAGCCCGCGCACGATGCTGGGGTCAAGGTCATAGTCCACGCCCCATGCACCTAAATAAGCCTGCACTTCTGCAAAGTGCGCCGCCGCCTCAGCACCTAAAAAGTCAAGCATAGGCCGCACATTCAGCTCCCGCAGAAGCGCCTGATCCTCCGCGCTCTTGCTGTCCAGAATCCGCATCGGGTTGCGGGTCAGGCGGTCTTTGGAGTCGTCCGAGAGGCGCTCTAGCTGCGGCGTAAACAGCCCGCGCAAGTAGTCGTTGTAGCTGTCGCGGTCTGCCGGATCGCCAATGCTCCCCAGCTTCACGCGCACACCCGTCAGCCCCAACGCCCGCACCACGTCCACCATCAGGGCAATCGCTTCGGCATCTACCAGCGCGTCCGCACTGCCCAGCACCTCGTAATCCACCTGATGAAACTGACGATAACGGCCAGCCTGCACATTTTCAGCGCGGAACATCGGGCCATGTGTCCACAGCTTCAGCGGCGCGGGCAACTGCTTCAGCCCATTTTGCAGATAAGCCCGAACAATGCCCGCCGTGCCTTCTGGCCGCAGAATAAATCCGCCATGATCGCCAAAGTAGGTCACGGTAAACATCTCTTTGCGAACAATATCGGTGCTGCCGCCCACGCCGCGCTTGACCAGTTCAGCATCTTCAAAAATGGGCGTGGCTATAAACTGCGCTCCAGCCCGCTCCAATACACTCCGGGCAATGGTGGTGACATGAGCGTGGGCCGAGGCGCTTGCAAAACTTTTGAGGGCCGGAGTGCCTTCCGGTAAGAGGTCATTGGTACCTTTCGGACGGTTAATCGCCATAACGCCCCGGAGTCTACAGGGCGGCGGGCAGGGAATGAATCCGCGTGATGGCAGAGCAGCAAAATGGGCAGGGGAGAGGGCGGCCCCGCACCAGCAGGCCGCCCCCAACGCTCTCAGTTTACTGGGCGATGCTGTAAGGCAGGCCGTTAGACTTCGAGTTTCCAACCAGAATAAAGATGTAGCCGCCGCCCGCAGGCAGATCAGACGGCACGGTGAAGGTGATTTCGTCTGCCGTCCACGTCTGAATAGCGGCGGCTGGCAAGTCAAAACCGCCGCTTCCATCGAACGCCACGCCCATCCGAATTTTGGCGCTGGCTGGGCCGCCTAAGGAACGTCCCTGAACGGTGAGTGTGCCGCCGCGAACGACGGGGGCGGAAACTTTGTAGAGCACGGGCGCAACCGTAACAAACCGCTCCGTGCCAGCTTGTTGACGCGGCGCACAGGAAGAAAGCGAACCAAGAAACAGGCCAGTCATCAGTAAAGAACCCACCAAGAAACGCGCCATAAAGAGCCTCCGTGCGGGCAGTCTAATGAGCCTTGTATGACCGGTCAAATCACCCCCCCCACTGCGGCAACGTTTGCTGCACTTTCTGACGCAGATCAGGCCACCCTCGCCCCCCTTGCCGGTAAGCGGGTGATGGTGGTCTTCAACCCCAAAAGCGGCCAAGGCGACAGCGATTTGCCCGCCTTTATCGCCCTTTTGACGGCAGCGGGGGCAGTCGTGACCGAGCGCGAACTCGTGCCCGAAAAGCCCATGAGCAGCTATGTGGAAGACATCGCCAATTTTGATGTGGTAGTGGGCGCGGGAGGTGACGGCACCGTGAGCAGCCTCGCCTATGCCAGCCGCTACAAGAATGTGCCGCTGCTGGCGTACCCGGCAGGCACGGCCAACCTGATCGCCCAAAATCTGGACTTGCCGCGCACGCCGCTGGCCCTCGCGCAAGTGGTGGCGGGCGCACATGCGGTGCGGGTGGATCTGGGAGAGCTGGAAGTGCGCGGCGAGACCCACGGCTTTGCCATGTTGGCCGGGGCCGGAGCCGACGCCGCCATGATCCGCGACTCCGAGGAACTCAAAGAAAAATTTGGCGCGATGGCCTACGTGATGAGCGCCATGAAGCAGCTTAATCCCAAGAAGACCACCTTTCACCTCGTACTGGACGGCGAGAAGCGCGAGTTTGAAGGCATCGGCGTGATGGTGGCGAACTTTGGTATGGCAAACTACCGCCTCCCGATCACCACCGACATCAGCCCCAGCGATGGCCGCTTTACGGTGGTTTTGCTGAAAGCGGGCAACATCATGCGCCTCGTGCCCAACCTGATCGACTCGGTGCGGGCCAAGCTGAATCTGGGCGATCCCCTGTTCAGTGGCAATTTGGAGACGGTAGAAGCCAAGGCAGTCAGCGTGGTATCGGACGAACCGTTTCCGCTGCAATACGACGGCGAGCTGCATGAAGAAACGACGCCTTTTACAGCCAAAATCCTACCGGGAGCGATTCGGTTCCTGACAGGGGCCAAGAAAGGCGATTTGGACACTTAAGAGCGGTAGGTGGGAAAAGATGAACAGCCGGAAGCTTTATGCCCCGGCTGTTATTTTGTTATTTCGTAGCCCAAAGCCGCTTTTAGTGGCCCAGTACCTTGCTCAAAAACGCCTTGGCCCGTTCGTGCTGCGGGTTGTTATAAAACTGCTCCGGCGTGGTGTCTTCCACAATGTTGCCCTGATCGAAGAACACCAACCGGTCTGCGACTTCCCGCGCAAAACCCATTTCGTGCGTCACACACAACATGGTCATGCCGCTGCCCGCCAGCCCCTTCATCACGTCCAGCACTTCCTTGATCATTTCGGGATCAAGAGCTGAAGTCGGTTCGTCGAACAGCATGACTTTGGGATCCATCGCCAAAGCGCGGGCAATGGCGACTCGTTGTTGCTGCCCGCCCGACAACTGCGCCGGATATTTGTAGGCCTGCTCCTCAATGCCCACCCGCGTCAGCAACTCCATCGCCCGTGCTTCGGCCTGCGCTTTGGGCTGCTTGCGTACCCGAATCGGCGCGAGCGACACGTTTTGCAGCACCGTCAAATGGGGAAAGAGGTTGAAGCTCTGAAATACCATCCCGACTTCCCGGCGAATCGCATCCAAGTTCTGGCCGTCTTTAAGTTCCATCCCGTCGACGACAATAGTTCCCTGATCGTGCGCCTCCAGACGGTTGATGGTGCGAATAAAGGTGGATTTGCCGCTGCCCGACGGCCCGATAATGACCACCACTTCCCCGGACTGCACCGACATATTCACCCCGCGCAGGGCATGAAAGCTGCCGAAATGCTTGTGGACATCGACGGCCTTGATGATCGGATCGCCGGATTTGGGGGGGATTGCCTGCTTGTTGAGGTTGGGCTGGTTCAGATTGGGTTGGGCGGTCATAACTCCTCCAGAATAAATGAGACGGCGTTGTCGGTTTCTGGGGTCAGTGTAAGGCCACAGCCAAACGGCGGCGCGGTGAAGTGTCTAGCACCGATGGGGAAGACCCCGATCAGACGAAGCCCTCCATCACCTCATCCAGATCGTCTTCGGGCAATTCCACGTAGCGCCGCGTGGTATCCACCTGCTCATGGCCCAAGAATCCGGCCACCCGCGTAAAGTCCTTGACGGCGGCGTACAGTTGCGTGCCCGCGTACTTGCGCCCCGCGTGGAAGCCCCGGAACTCATGCTCGCGCCCGCATTTCAGCGCCAGCTTTTGCAGCCGCTCGTAGGCGCTGGAATACGCCGAAAAGGTGAACAGGCGACTGGTGGGCGTAGACACCGTTCCGGCCTTCAGAGCCTCCAAGGCTTCCCGTAACTTGGCACTCAGCGGCACGATCCGGGCCTTGTCGCCCTTGCCGTGCGCCACCAGTAGCCGCCTGCGCCGCAAGTCGATGTTGCCCCATTCCACAGCTAGTGCTTCGGCAATTCGCAGCCCCGCGTGCGTGAGTAGGAGCACCAAGACTGCTTCCTGTGCGTCGGCCTCCGACAGCATCGCCTGCACAAAATCGGCGCGGTACGGGGGATTTTTCACGATGCCTTTAGTGCGGTCTTTGGGGCGCTTCACGTCGCCAAACGGATCGGCGTCGGTGGCCCCGGCCCAGCGTAGGGCGCGGTACAGGGCGCAGGCCGCAGCAACGCGGGCCTGTACGGTGGCAGGCTTCAGACCCGACGCGCTGAGGCTCGCCACATACAACGCAGGTTCGCGGCGGCCCGGATGCGTGAGGTTCCAAGCATGGGCGCTGGCATGCTCCAGCAGCACCTTCACGCCCGTTTTGTAGGCCCGCAACGTATGGGGGCTGACGCGCACGCCCGCGCTGGTATCGCTGCTCAGGCAGGCGAGGGTCAGCGCCCACAAGTCTTCGGCGTCTTTGTCACGGGCCGCGCGAATGGCCCGCACGCGCAAGGCTTCGTCGGTGAGTCCTGCAAAAGCGCGGGCTTGGGTTAGGCGATCACCGGAATACAGGACGGGGGCAGATGTCGGAGTGTCGGACATACCACCCGATGATAACAAGCCTTATCAACGGCGAGGTGAGATGAGACTCTAGGAATTATTTCTGCACAACGTTCACTCTGGGATATCTACCGATTCCGGGAGACTGCGGAGCAACAATTGTGCAGGTCAGGCGAAGCAAGTGAGAAGGTTCAGGCGAGCGCACGACGAAGCTTGCCGTGTCACCTTGCTGGCGATATGTCCCAGACACCAATTCCACTCCAAGCCACTGCCTTTGGGCCTGTTGCAGACAGAGCCGGGGCATCTGACTTGCCGCAACCGATGGGCCAAAAACGATCAGTGCCACGATCAGAGTCAGGCCTGCACAGACCACCCAGCGAAGCGGAGATGAATGCCGAGCCAGAGTCACTATATTCCCGAAGAGTATCCGCTCAAGCGGTGCGGGTCATAGCCTCAGCCCTCATGCTCAGGTCAATTCCCCCTCAAGCCTGCGTCGGCGGCCCTTCACAGCCTTCCTGTGAGCTTGGGTGTTTTTAGTCGTCTAGCACGGTATTACAGCTTTCAGCGTCGCTTCTGCTAGAGCCTACGCTGATACCGCCGGTCAATCAGCCCCGCGAACACTAACATCAACGCCGCCAACCCCAGCGCGGGCCAGTCGCCCAAGCGAACAAATAAGGTTTGCCCGGTCAGACGCAGTGGGCGGGCGTGTAGGACGCCTTGACCTGAACCCAGCGTTTGTAGGGGCCGCCCCAAGTCATCAATTTCGGCGGCGATGCCGTAGTTCACGCTCCGGACGATGTAGCGCCGCGTTTCGATGGCCCGCACACGTCCCATCATGAAGTGCTGCTGCACGCCCCAGCCGTCGTACCAGCCGTCATTTGACACGTTCACCAAAATTTGTGCGCCTTTGCTGACCAAGACGCGGGCCACCCACGGAAACACACTGTCGTAACAAACGTATGCTCCGTACTGAACGCCGTTCAGTTGGAGTGTATTCACGACTTTGGCGGGCGGCACACTTTCCAGCGAGACGTTGATCGTGCGCTCGATCAGGCTCCATGCGGGGGCGAGGGGTTGGCGGAACGGAAAGTATTCACCGAACGGAACGGGGCGGGCCTTGTCGGTTTCGGAGGTGACGCTGCCCCCGTCCCAAACGCGAACGGAGTTGCGGCGGGGTTGCATCTGGCTCACGCCGTAGATGCCAGCAGCGGGAACGGCGGGCAGCAAGGCCGGGTCTAGAACGCTGCTCTCGCTCCAGACCACCACTTCATTTGGGCGGCGGTTGGTGCGGGTCAGGTTGGCCTGTAAGTCGAACTGATCTTGCGGGGTCAGGCGGCGGGAGGCGCGGCCAAAGGAATCGATAGTGGTTCTGAGTAGCAGCATCGGCGTTTCTGGCCCGCTGCCCGCTGTGCGCGTGAGGCCATACCCAAACGACAAGGCCCACGCTGCCGCCATCAGCAGGAGTGGGCGGCGTCTCCCCCATCCTCCCTCCCGCTGCTGCACGGTTCCCACGAAGCAGGCCAGCGCCGCCGCCGTCGCCGCTACCAGCACACTGCCCAGCAGCACGCCGCCCAAATCGGCAATTTGAATAGCGGGCGTGGGCAACAGCGTATAGCCCAGCGTGGGCCACGGAAAGGCGGGCGGCCCGAGGAAGCGCAGCCATTCCAGCACCACCCAGCCGCTCGCCAGCCCCCAGACTCGCGCTCCCTTTGACCGGAACAGGCGGCCCACCAGCCACGCCATGCCCGCCAAAAATGCGCCTTCTAGGGCAAACAGCGCGAAGGCCAGCACACCAGCGGGCGGAAAACCGAACAGTTTGCCCAAAAAGGCGGTGAGCCACCCCAGATGCACGGCGCTGTAAGCGGTGCCAGCCCAGAAGGCGCGGCCCGCCACGTTGCGGGCGCTTTGGCCCTGAGCGGCAAACGCCAGCAGCGCGGCCAGCGGCAAGAAGCTGAGGAAACTCCAGCCCAGCGGGAGGCCGCAGAGGGCCAGCAACATTCCGAGCAGGGCGGCGAGCAACATGGAAGGCAGGGACGGCGAGACACGCATCGGGCGCATTGTAAAGCGGGCGCGGGTGAGCATGGAGGGAGGCATGCGGCACACTGGGGCATGACTGGAGCTCTGGAAGCGAGTTTGGCCGAACTGTGGGAGAAGTTGGAGAAGGTCAGTGACACGGATTTTTTGGCTCAGATGCAGACCCTAACCGAAGGACTTCCCCCCGCTGACAGACTGTTCGAACGCGGTGCGGCCTTCGATTCCACCGGACATCCGCAGCAGGCCGCCTCGCTGTACCGGGAAGCCTTGGCCGCTGGACTCGTGGGCGAGCGCCGACGCCGCGCCGTCATTCAGCTCGCCAGTTCGCTCCGGAATTTGGGGCAGGCCGAGGAAGCGTTGACGTTGTTGACGGCTGAAGCGGGCCAGCCATCCGACGCTTTGGACGGAGCAGTTGCACTTTTTACAGCCCTCACGCTGGCTGACTTGGGGCGTGAACGGGAAGGCTTGGCCGTGGCGCAAACGGCCTTAGTTCAGACACTCTCGCCCTATAACCGCTACCGGGAAGCTCTGGCCGCTGGATTGCCACATGAACGCCGCCGGAGGGCCGTGATTCAGCGGGCGAGTTCGCTTCGGCAGGCGGGGCAAACCGAGGAAGCGTTGGTGTTGCTCTCTACCGAAGCGGGGCAGCCGTCGGATGCCTTGGATGGGGCGGTAGCAATTTTTCTGGCCCTGACGCTGGCCGACTTGGGCCGTGAACGGGAGGCCTTGGCGGTTGCGCTCACAGCGTTGGCTCAGACGTTGCCGCGCTACAACCGCTCGGCGGCGCGGTATGCGGGGGCATTGCTGGAGACTTCTGATTAACAGTTGCTCCTGCCCACACCCCACCTCGCCCCCTTTGGGGGGTTTGCTGCCGCGCCGCGCTGCTGGGCTGCTAGGATAAACAGACCTTGAGAATCGCGTTTATCAGTGACCTGCATGCCAACATTCACGCGCTGACATCCGTGAAACGGTTTTTATCGGAAAATATTGTCAATCAGGTGATCGTGGTGGGTGATCTGGTGGGCTACGGCGCAAGCCCCGGCCCGGTCATCGACTTTGTGCGCCGCGAGGGCTGGGCCACGGGCCTCGGCAGCAGCGACATGCGCGTGTCGATGGAGCTTGGAGAACGTGCCGAGCGAAAAGGCGTGGCCGATCAGGTGTTAGTCTGGACGCGCAAAATGTTGACGCCGGAGCAAAACGACTACCTGCGCCGTTTGCCGCCCGGTGGCCGAATTATGACCCCGGTGGGCCGGGTGCGCTTCTTTCACGGCTCGCCGCACAATCCCGAAGACCGCATAGACCTGATGGCGCAGGAGCGGGAGCTGGAAGCGTTGGCCGACAGTCTCAGCTCACGCGTGGTCGTGGTGGGCGGCTCGCATGTACCGTTTGTGCGCGTGATTGGAGACACCACTTTTCTCGATCCGGGCAGCGTGGGCCTCAGCCTGAACCACGAGCCGGGGGCAGATGTGGCGATTGTGGACTGTGTGGGCCGCAGACCGAAAGTGTCGCTGCACAAGGTCACGTATGATTTTGCGTCAAGCGCGTTCGACATCATGGCGTGGAACCTGCCGCCTGTGATCGCGGATGTGATTCGCACGGGGAAAATGTAGGCAGTGGGAGAAGAAGAAAGAGGCGTCCGCGTGTGCAGATGCCTCTTTCTTGTGGTTTGAAATCTAGACCAGCACGCTTTGCTTCTCCCCCACCAAGCCCGCCACTTCCAGTTCCTCTTCGTAGCGGGCCACCAAACCGGGTGCGCCCAACAGGTCTTGCAGGGCCACCATCAAGGCGCGGTACGGCGCGGGGCGGGCCGCTTCTCCCATCAGGCCCAGTCGCCAGATCACGCCAGCGGTGGGGCCGAGGCCGCCTGTCACGCTGATTTCGCGGGCGCGGAGGGCCAAGCGCACGGCGCTGTCGTCCATGCCAGCGGGCAGGCGCAGGGCCAGCACGGTGGGCAAGCGGTCTTCGGGGCGGCGAACATAGTGTGAGAACCCCAGCGGCGCGAGGGTGCGCGTGATGACCTGCCCAAGCTGCTGCACCCGCAGTTTTCGGGCGTCTAGACCTTCTTCCAGCGCGGCTTGCAGGGCGGCGTGAAAAGCGTAGTGCAAGTTCACGGGAATGGTGTGGTGGTAGGTATGCTCCACCCAGTAGTCGCGCAGGCCCTCGAAGTCGCAGTACCACAGCGGCGTAGGCGTGCGGCGTGCGGCGTAGCGGGCAAAGGCGCGTTCGCTGATGGCAATGGGCGCGAGTCCGGGCGGGGCCGACAGGCATTTTTGTGCGCCTGTGTAGGCGTAGTCTACGCCCCAGTCCTGCATATGGAAGGGTTCCATTCCAGCCGTCGTTACGGCGTCTACGGTGAGCAGCACGCCGCTGCCGCGTACCAGCTTGGCAATTTCGGGCACAGGATTCAGCACACCGGTACTCGTTTCGCCGTGAACGACGGCTACCATCGCTACGCCGTCCAAGTGTGCGGCCACGTCTTCGGGCTTGATGGCTTCACCCAGCGGTGCCGTCACCAGCCGCACGTGAGCGCCGTAGCGGGCGGCCATTTCAGCCATGCGCCGCCCGAAGCTGCCGTTGGCGCAGACCAGAATTTCGTCGCCCTTTTCCACCAGATTCGCAAAGCCCGCCTCCATGCCGAGGCTGCCCGTGCCCGCCAAGAGTGCCGTGAAGGCTTCGGGTTCGGTGCCGTACATCACGCGCAGGTCGGCCTGAATTTCGCGGTTCAGGGCGAAGACTTCGGGATCCATGTGCCCAAGCATCCCGCGCATCATGGCTTTTTGGGCGCGGGGATGAATCGGGGTGGGGCCGGGCGTTAGGAGTACGTGGTTGTCGTGGGTGTCCTCGAACATTTGACCGAGTGTAGCATTTGAGCGGGACACTTGAGCAACGCTGTTGCGTGGGGTTGGCTAGGCGGGTAGGGTAGAGCAATTTAATTGCGTTAAAGTGTCGACGGCGATCCAAACGCACTGCCAATCGCCCCTTTCACCCTTGATCCTATGCCGGAAAGACCGCTCCGGGTTCTCCGCGCTGGGCGTGGGCTTCCACGAGCTTCAGGAAATCTAGCGTGTAGCGGGCCACCGTTTTGGGGTGCGAATCGGTGAGGGCGTGGGTTCCGCCGGGCACGGTTTTCACGAGGGCGTCGGGAATGGCGCGGCGCAGGTCGCGTACTGTCCAAGAGCGGATCACGTAGTCCAGATCGCCGTCCAGCAGCAGCGTGGGCACGCGCACCTTCTTCAAGATCGGGCCGGTGTCGTGCTGGCTCTGGTCGGTAGCCAGCCTCAGCATCAGCGCGGGGCCGCTGGTGGAATAGGCGCTCAGGGCGGGCAACAGCAGGGGCAAGCGCTCGTGCGGCAGGTCACGCAGCAGGCGCAGGAACTGCATGGTCACACTGGGGTTTTCGGGAATGCCGGTGGGGGCGCAGGCGATCAGCGCCGACGTGCAGGTGGGATAGCGGGCCGCCAGATCAAAAATGACTTCGCCGCCCAGCGAATGCCCGAACAGCGGCGCACAGTTCAGGCCGCATTCCACGAGCCACTTCGCCAAATGATCGGTCAGGTCTTCGATGTTGCGCGGATAATCGCGGCGGCCCTCGCTGAAGCCGTGACCGGGCGGGTCGTACACGTACACGGTGCGCTCGCGGGCCAGTTCGCGGGACACGCGCACATACATCCATGACGCGCAGCCCAGTCCCGGCACCAGCACCAGCGGGGGGCCGCTGCCCCGTACCCAAGCGTGAGTATGCAGGCCGTTCACGCGGGTGAAGTGTGATTGGCCGGGGTGTGAGGCTTCAAGTGTCACTGAGCCGTGCCTTCGCGCAAAAAGTCCAGTACCAGCGAGTTGAACCACTCGGGGGCGTCTACCATGACTACGTGGCCTGCCCCCGCGATTTCTTCGTAGCGTGCGCCGGGAATGGCGGCGGCCAGCGCACGGCCCAGCCGGACAGGAACAAGGGCGTCGCGTGCGCCCCAGATGACCAGTGTCCGGACATTCAGGCCGGGCAGCACATCTAAAATATTGTCTCCCAGTAGATGAACGGTGCTGCGCCACATGTTTGGCAGGCCCGCGCGGGCGGCGTCCAGCAGAATGCGCGGCACGAACGATTTGCGGCCCGTGACCACCGCACGCGGCAACTTGAGGGCCACCCGCACCGGATGACCGTCCAAGAGGCCGCTGGCACAGGCCAAGACCAGATTCTTGACCCGCACGGGACGCAGGGCCGCCACATGCAGGGCGATATGGCCGCCCATGCTGTGGCCGATCAGGGTCACGTCATGTAGGTTTTGGTTGTCCAGCCACGCGGCGATCAGGGCCGCGTCTTCACGCACGCCGAGGGAACGCTGCCGCCGTGCGCCGCCGTATCCGGCGAGGTCAAGGACAAAGACGCGGTGAGACTGAGAGAACACGGGGACATTGTGCCGCCACCAACGGCCCGAACCGCTGAGGCCGTGAATCAGCACCACCGGCTCACCATTGCCTGCCGCGTCGTAGCGCAGCGTGGCTAAACCATGTCGGAACTGGAGGGAGCGCACGCGGGGCAGCATAGCGTGATGGACGGTGGGCCGGGGTGGAGGGTCAAGATTCGCGGAAGTTCGGGCCGGGTGAGCGGCCTACAATGTCGCCTATGCTGATCGACGGACATCTGGACTTGGCCTTCAACGCCGCGCTGGGGCGGGACTTGACCTTGCCGCTGGAGGACTTGCGGCGCAGCGATCCGGTGGCGGGTGAAACGGCCACCGTGACCTTTTCGGAGATGGGGGCGGCGGGCCTGCGCGTGTGCTTCGGCACGCTGTTTGCCTTGCCCAAAACGGTGGAGAGTCCGGATGGTTACGAGGATCACGTGGGGGCGCGGCGGCAGGCGCTGGGGCAACTGGAGCAGTACCGGCGCTGGGAAGACGGCGGATACTTGCGGTTATTGCGGACGGGCGCGGAGGTGGCCGCACATTTGGCCTCTGCTGACGCACCTGTGGGAGTCGTGCTGCTGATGGAAGGCGCTGACCCGGTGCGGGATGTGGATGATCTGGCGTTCTGGGCGGCGGCGGGCGTGCGGGTGATTGGCCCGGCATGGGGCCGCACCCGGTACGCGGGCGGCACGGAAGCGCCCGGCCCTCTGACCGATGCCGGACGGGAATTGGTTTCGGCAATGGCGTCGATGGATCTTGCGTTGGACGCCTCGCATCTGGACGACGCCAGCTTTTGGGACGCGGCAGAGTTGCACCCACGCATGATCGCCACGCACGCCAACAGCCGACATGTTGTGGCCGGAAACAGGCACCTGACCGACGACATGGCCCGCGCCATTGCCGACAAAGACGGCGTGATCGGGCTGGTCTACCCGTCCAAGTTCTTGCAGGACGGCTGGCAGGACGGCGATCCGCGTCCTCCCCTGAGCCGCTTGGCCGATCACGCTCAGCACTACGCTGGCCTAATCGGATGGGATCGGGTGGCACTTGGCACCGACTTAGACGGTGGATTTGGGCAGGAGAAGTGTCCGGGGGGAGTGGATGCCTACCGGGATATTCCGGGCAGTGTGGACGTGTTGCCAGCGGAGGTACGGGCCGGGGTGCTGGGGGGCAATTGGGCGCGGTGGATGACGCAGTATTTGTAACACCGTGAAACATGGTTTGCCCATCACCCACAGCCTCTATGCTTTAGGCTGAGGCTATGACTGCTCTTCCCACCATAGACCCGCGCCTACACGCCTACGATCCCGAACGCCGATTGGCTGAAACAAGCTTGCAAGGCCAGTTGGAAGGTGCGGATTGGCGCTGGCTGACGCCTCAAGCGGGTTGGGCGAATGCACGGCTGAGCTTGCGGGCCGCGCCAGATAAGGGGGCCGAGCAGGTCAGTGAGGTTTTGCCGGGTGAAGCGGTGTCGGTACTGCTGAAGGGTGAAGACTGGGCATGGGTCAAGACCGGGCATGACGGCTATCCGGGCTGGGTGCAGTCGAACGGTGTGCTGGACAGCTTATCCGCCGGGGAAACACTGACGGTCACGGCTTTACGCGCTCATGCGTATGCCCGGCCAAAGGTCAGTGCGCCTGTAGTGGCCGAGCTGTGTTTCGGGGCGGCAGTGGTGCTGGGGAGTGGTGAGAACGTGACCGAAGGCGGGCGGGTGTGGCGGCCCGTGCTGCTGCCGGACGGTGCGGCGGCGTGGGTGCAGGCGGTCTGCTTTTTGGCTGTGTCAGAGGGTGATGTGGCTGACTTTGCCCTGCGTTTTCTGGACACGCCGTATATCTGGGGCGGGCGTTCGGCTTGGGGGCTGGATTGTTCCGGGCTGTCGCAGTTGGCTTATGCAGCCTTCGGGCGGGCCATTCCGCGTGACGCCGACTTGCAGCAAGAGGAACTGACGGGAGTGAACGAGCCGATGCGGGGGGATTTGGCTTTTTTCCCCGGACATGTGGGCCTCATGCTGGACGAGCGGCGCATGGTACACGCCAACGCGACGCATATGCGGGTCACGGTAGAAACGTTTGGGGAGGGTGAGTACGGCGCGAGGTTGGCAGCGAGTTGCACGGGCTTCGGGCGGTGGAACGGTTGATTCAGGTCACGTGGGAAACGCTGGAACTTCAGACCGCGCAGCCGTTCGGGATTGCCCGCTGGACGCATTCGGTCTATCCGCGTACCTTCGTCAGCCTCTCCTCTGAGGGCGTGACCGGGCAGGGCGAGGCCGCGCCCAACGCTTTTTACGGCGAAACGCGGGGGACGGTGGAAGCGGTATTGCCGCTGCTGGCGGGGGCTGTTTCTGATGATCCTTGGGACTGGGACGGGTTGCATTCCCGCCTCACGGCCCTCATGCCGTTTCATCATCCGAGTGCCAAATGTGCGTTGGAAATGGCCGCGCTGGAGTGGTGCGCCCGCCGTGCGGGGCTTCCGGTGTGGCGGCTGCTGGGCCTCTCCCCTGCGCCGATTCCCGAAAGCAGTTATACGGTCAGTCTGGCCGAGTTGCCCGAGATGCGGCGGCAGGCACGGGAAGCCGTAGGGCGCGGGCACGGCATTTTGAAGGTGAAGCTGGGAACGGACCGAGATCAAAAAATCGTGGAAGCCCTCCGCGAAGAAGCGCCTGATGTGGCCCTGCGGGTAGACGCCAACGCCGTGTGGACGCGCCCGCAGGCGAAGCGGGTGCTGGGCGTGTTGGACGCGGCCCGCGTAGAACTGCTGGAGCAACCCCTCGCGGCGGGCGATTTGGAGGGTCACGCCGCGCTGCGTGCGGTGTCCCGCGTGCCTATCGTGGCCGACGAGAGCTTGCACCATGTGTCGGACGTGCCCGCGTTGGCGGCGGCCTTTGACGGTGTGAACCTGAAATTGGCGAAACTGGGGGGGCCATTGCAAGCGTTGCGTGCGCTGAGGCTGGCCCGCACGCACGGCCTACAGGTCATGATGGGCTGCATGATCGAAAGCTCGCTGGGGATTGCGGCGGCGGCACATTTGGCGGGCGCGTGTGACTGGGCCGACTTGGACGGGGCGTTATTATTAGCCGATGACCCTTATACGGGGCTGGACTGGCAAGCCGGAACAGTGGGGAGGCCGACTGGCGTGGGCTGGGGCGTGACGCGGGCGTGAGTCCAACCATCGCCGTCCTCGGCTGCGGCAACCGGGGCGCGGATGTGTACGCTCGGCATCTGGCGGCGCAGGGCGCACGGATCACGCATTTGGTTGACATGCGGCCTGCACGCTTGGCCGAAGTCGCGGCAAGGCATGGGCTGAATGCGGATGCCTGTTTTGCCGATGCCGACGCTTTTTTTGCACTGGGCCGAGTGGTCGATGCACTGGTGATCGCCACACCCGACGATGCACATATGGGGCCATGCCTGCAAGCTCTGGCACTGGGCTACGACGTGCTGCTGGAAAAGCCGATCTGCTTGCAGGAATCCGATTTAGAGCAGTTGCTGGCGGCAGAAGCGGCGTCTGCGGGGCGGGTCACGGTCTGTCATGTCTTGCGGGCCACCGCATTTTTTGGTGCGGTGCGGGCCGTGCTGGATTCGGGGCGACTGGGGCGACTGGTGGGCATCGTACACGCGGAGAATGTCGCTTACTGGCACTACGCGCATTCGTATGTGCGGGGCAACTGGCGCTGTAGTCCGTCCGCCGCGCCGTTTGTACTGGCTAAAAGTGGGCATGATCTGGACTTGCTGCGCTGGTTCGCGGGTGCGCCGCCAGTGCGGGTGTCCAGTGAAGGCGGGCTTCATCATTTCCGGCCCGAGGATGCTCCGGCGGAAGCCTCAGCCCGCTGCGTGACGTGTGCGGTGCTGGCGTGTCCGTATGATGCCTGTACCATTTACGGCGGGCGCGATCCGGCAGCGTGGCCCGTGACCGTCCTCACGGCGGGCGGCGTCTCGTTGGCCGACGCTTTGACATACGGGCCGTATGGCCGCTGCGTGTACGGCGGCGGCAACAACGTCGCAGACCATCAGGCCGTGACCGTAACGTTTGCCAACGGCGTGATCGCCCAACTCACCGTCAGCGCATTTACGCACAACAATAGGCGCACGCTGAAACTGCTGGGCACGCACGGCGAACTGCGCGGGCAGATGGAACGGGGCGAACTGGAACTCCACGACTTCCGCACGGGTGAAGTGGATCGCTGGGTGGTAGACGCGGCGGGCACTCACGGTGGCGGTGACGTGGGCTTGGTGGCCGGGTGGCTGGCGTACTTGCGGCGTGAGGCTGCGCCGCCTACCCCATTGGCCGAGTCGCTGGATTCCCACCGGATGGCGTTTGCGGCAGAGCGGGCGCGGTTGAGCGCAACAATTGAGCGGTTGGGTTGAATGGGAATAAGTGAAATCATTCACGATAAATCTAGGTCGTGAATGATTTGTTTGATTTTCAGTCAAATTTCATGCGCCTGCGGGAATGGCCGACTGCACCAATCCTAAGAAAAGATCGTGTAAGCGCGGGTCAGGCGTGAGTTCAGGGTGAAATGAACTCGCCAATAAGCGGCCTTGGCGGGCCACAACGACTTGGCCGTCATGCTGGGCCAGCACGTCTACGTCTTCTCCCACACTTTCGATAACTGGGGCGCGAATGAACACGGCGGGGAAGGGCTGCTCTAATCCGGTCACGGTTAGCGGCGTCGTGAAGGAATCCACCTGCCGCCCGAAGGCATTGCGGCGAACGCGAATGTCCATCAGGCTAAGGCTGTCCTGTGCGCCGAATTGAGGTGGTGCGCCGTTGATTTCTCGGGCCAGCAAAATGGCTCCGGCACAGGTGCCCCAAATTGCGCCGCCGCGTGCATAGAAGTCCCGGACGGGCTGCCAGAGGGCGTAGTCGGTCATCAGGCGGGCCATCGTGGTGCTTTCGCCGCCGGGAATGATCAGACCGGAAAGGCCGTGCAAGTCGGCGGGCAAGCGGACTTCTTTGACGCTTGCGCCCAAAGTTTCAAGGCGTTGGCGGTGTTCGCGGAATGCGCCTTGCAGGGCGAGGACGCCGAGTTGGGGTTGAGTCATAAAAACACCTCATGGGAAGGGGGAGAACGGTGGTGGCCGTCTCCCCTGTTCGGGTGGTGAATGGTGGGGTGATTCAGATGACCTTCCGGGTTCAGCCGGAGCTGAACGGCACCCTTACTTACCAGCCGCGAGAAGCCAGACGCTCGGCGGGGATCAGGTCGTCGATGTTGATGCCCGTCATGGGTGCGCCGAGGTTTTCGCTGATTTCGGCCAGCATGTCGGGGTTGTCGAAGTGGGTCACGGCCTTCACGATGGCGTGGGCGCGGCGCTCGGGGTTGTCGCTCTTGAAGATGCCGCTGCCCACGAACACGCCGTCTAGGCCGAGGTGCATCATCAGGGCGGCGTCGGCGGGAGTGGCGATGCCGCCCGCAGCGAAGTTGACGACAGGCAGTTTGCCGTGCGCATGGACGTACTGAATCAGGTCGTAGGGAGCCTGAAGGTCACGGGCCACCGTCATCAGTTCTTCGGGCGGGCGTGTCTGGATGGCGCGGATTTCGCCCAGAATGGTGCGGGCGTGGCGCACGGCCTCAATGACGTTGCCGGTTCCGGCCTCGCCCTTGGTGCGGATCATGCTGGCCCCTTCCCCGATGCGGCGCAGGGCTTCTCCGAGGTTCTTTGCTCCGCACACGAACGGCACTTTAAAGCCGTGCTTGAGAATATGGAACTGGTCGTCGGCGGGGGTCAGCACCTCGGATTCATCGATAAAATCGACGCCGAGCGCCTGCAAAATCTGGGCTTCCACGATGTGGCCGATGCGGGCTTTGGCCATCACGGGAATCGTGACCGCGCCGATGATTTCCTTGATCATGGAGGGGTCGCTCATGCGGGCCACGCCGCCGTCTTTGCGGATGTCGGCGGGCACGCGCTCCAGCGCCATCACGGCAGTCGCTCCAGCGGCTTCGGCAATGCGGGCCTGATCGGCGGTCACCACATCCATGATGACGCCGCCCTTGAACATCTGGGCAAAGCCCTGCTTGATCTGGGGGGTTCCGGTTTGAGAATCGGTCATGAACAGAGCGTAAAGAAAATCTGACCCCAATGATAGGGCCAGATGAGGGAAGAAAATGGGGTCAGTCTGACCAGTTGGGCTGCGCTGTCAATCTAGATGACGATCTCGGGCAGCGCGGGCCACCTGACCGATGACTTCCACGAGTTGCGAGGGCCGGAAAGGTTTGATGAGGTAAGCGGCGATCAAGGCTCCGGCGAGATCAGGCACCTGTGCGGCGCGGTTGAGGCCGGACAAGAACACGACGGGCGGCAAGGCGGCACCGAGCGCGGCGTGCAACTGGCGCACTGTTTCGAAGCCGTCCCAAGGGGTCATCAGGATGTCGAGCACTACCACGTCGAACATCTGCGACTGCAACGATTGAGATTGTACCAACCGAGCTTGGGCCAACGCCAGCGCGTCTGGGCCGCTGCGGGCGGTGGTCACGAGGAAACCGCTCATGGTAAGGGTTAGGTCGAGCAGCTCCAGAATCTGGGCCTCGTCGTCCACCACGAGCAGGTGCAGGGGTGCGCTTTCCTCGCCGGGCTGGGTCATGGCAGGAGCGCCAACGGATCGACAGTTTGCCCGCCCAGCCGGATTTCAAAGTGCAGGTGTGGCCCGGTGCAGATGCCCGAGCAGCCCACGTAGCCGATCAGTTGGCCGCGTGAAACCGGTTGTCCCGCAGAGACGGCGGTGCGGCTCATGTGGCCGTAGACCAGCGTGGAATTGCCGCTGTTGGTGAACACATTCAGGCCGTAATCGCCGTAGCCGCTTTGGGTGACCGTGCCACTAGACGCCGCGTAAATGGGCGTGCCTGCCGGGGCCGCCAAGTCCACACCGCCGTGGAAGACTTGCCGGTGGAAGGCGATATCGCGCTCTCCGTAACGGCTGGTGATGCGGTAGGAGCGCATGGGCCACGCGAGGCCGCCGCCCGCCGTGACCCGCGTGCCGGGCACGTCGCGGCCTATGTTGGAACTTGAGACAGCCGTGGTTGCGGCGGCGCGGTTGGCAGCGGCCTCGCGCTGGGCTTCCCGTTCACGGGTGCGGCGGGCGGCTTCGGCGGCTTCATATTGCACTTGACGCTGGTAGGCCGCGATGGTGCGCTGACGCTCCGGGCTGGTCTTCCAAGCAAGGAAAGCTTCGTATTTGGCTTGCTGGGCGTATTTTGCTTCTAGGCTGGCGCGTTCGCGGTCTTTTTTCCACTGGGTAAAGCGGGTGTACTGGGCCAAGATGCGGGCGTCGGCTTCGGCCTTTTCCTCGTTCTCACGGCGCTCTACGAGTTGCTCGTGAAAGCTTTCGGCCAAGATGCCGGGCAACAGCAGTTCGTCTTCCACGCCGAGTTCGGTGGGCAGCACGCCGTTGGCCTGCGCGGTGGCCTGAAGGTCTGCGCCGTAGCCTGCGATCAGAGACAGGGCCGTCTGACCGGGCTTGATGCGAACGAGGACGCCTGTTTGGGCGGTGGGAATCCGCACGGTTTCGCCCACTTTCAGGTCATCCAAGCTTTCGCGCTCTAAGTTTGCGCCCAGCAGTTCGACGAGACTCAGGCGGTGGCGGCGGGCCACCGAATCAAGGGTTTCGCCGGGCCGCACCGTGTAGTCGATCACCGATGCGGGGCGCACGGGCACGGCGGCGGAATCTTCGGCGGGCAATTTGACGCGGCGCACTCGCACGCCCGGTTCTTTGGTGGGCAACAGATCGACGGCGTCTGCGGGCACACCGTAGCGCCGGGCCACTGCCGCCGAGGTTTGGCGGGTGTCGGTCACGATCAGCACGGTGGGAGCTGCGGAAACACGTTCTAGGCGCACGGCAGGGGCGGGTTGAAGCAGTGCGGCGGGATCAGGCAGGAGCGGCGCGGCGTGGGCAGGGCTAGACCACGTTGCGGCAAGGAGGGTCAAGCTCAGGGCGTTCAGGAGGCGGGCGCGAGAGGCCGGGAAGGGGCGGAAACAGTCAGGCACTAACAAACTCCGGTCATGGGTGGCCGCCTGACCACACGGGACGCAGGCGGCGGGAAAGAAGGCAGGGTCAGCACAAGCAAGCTGGGCACAGGCAAGGTCGGCACAGGCAGGGAATTAGCCGCCTGCCAAAGCTTGCAAGAATTCGACGTTGTTGCGCGTTTTGCCCATGCGCCCCAGCAGCATTTCCATGGCGTCGGCAGGATCCATATCGCTGATGACTTTCCGCATCAGCCACATCTTTTTCAAGACTTCAGGCTGAAGCAGCAGTTCTTCGCGGCGCGTGCCCGACTTCAGGATGTCCATAGCCGGAAAGATGCGGCGTTCTTCGAGGCGGCGAGACAACACGAGTTCGGCATTGCCGGTGCCCTTGAATTCCTCGAAGATCACGTCGTCCATGCGCGATCCAGTTTCGACGAGTGCTGTCGCCAAGATCGTTAGGCTGCCGCCCTCGCGGATGTTGCGGGCCGCGCCCAAAAAGCGTTTGGGCCAGTGAAGGGCGTTGGAATCTAAGCCGCCCGAGAGGGTGCGCCCGGTGGGAGGCGTGACGAGGTTGTTGGCGCGGGCAAGGCGCGTGATGGAATCGAGCAGAATGACGACGTGGCCGCCTTCCTCGACGATGCGGCGGGCGCGTTCGTGCACGAATTCGGCCACGCGCACATGGTGCTGCGGCGGCTCGTCGAAGGTAGAGGCGATCACCTGTGCGCCCTGCACGCTTTCGCGGAAATCGGTCACTTCTTCGGGGCGCTCATCTACGAGGAGCACCATTACGGTCACGTCGGGGTAGTTGCGGACGATGGAATTGGCGATCTTTTTCAGCAGCGTGGTCTTGCCTGCTTTGGGCGGCGCGACGATCAATGCACGCTGGCCCCGGCCAATTGGAACGAGCAGATCCACGACGCGCAGGCTGAGGCCGTCGTCGGTGCCGGGTTCTTCCAAGACCAGCTGAATGTCGGGGAAGGTAGGCGTGAGATCGTCGAAGCGCGGACGGCGGCGGGCGGCTTCCGGGTCGAGGCCGTTGACGGCTTCTACCTGAATCAGCGAGCCGTAGCGTTCGTTTTCACGCGGCTTGCGGGCGCGGCCTATGACCTCGTCGCCGGTTCGCAAATGAAACTGCTTGATGACGCCCGCCGTGACCAGCACGGAACGCGAGGCCGGGTCGAGCAGATCGGACTGCAAGAAGCCGTACCCATCGGCGCTGATTTCCAGAATTCCGCGTGCCAACACTTGCCCGTCTCGTTCGGCTTGTCGCTCCATGATAGCCAGCGACAAGGCATCTTTTTTCAGCTTGCGGTAATTTTCTATGCCGTATTCAGCGGCAATCAGGTGCAGTTCGGGCAATATTTTTTGCTGAAGCTCGTGAAACGGCAGGGCGGGCTGAGACTGAACGTCGGTCATGGTCGCCGCTCCTGTCCTAACCGCTCACTCTGACCATCCTCGGTAAAATAAGCGGTCTTCCTCTCCGAAAACACCGCCGTGTCTGTAAAAAATTTCATGTTCTCACTCCCTATAGGGAATTGTAAACGCAACTTGTTCAGGAATCCATGACCAAGTCGTCAGTAGCGGAAGGCGGCAAGGGACGGTGCGGCAAGCGGAAGACAAAACAAGGCGGGAGGCCAACGCTTTTGGGACGGCACACCACTGCTTGTTCTTCCGTAAGCCCTAGCATACCCACAAGTGGGACGGGGGGTCTGTAAATGTCTGGTAATGGGCTGTATAGACGGTACTCTGTCATATGACGCATTGACCGCTGCCATCATGCCGCCCTACCATGAGCATTGCCCCGGCTCCCGCGTGAGTTGAGGCCACAACACACAGCGAACGTCGGGCCAGTAGGGAGTGCAGGGCAGCCACAGCGAATCAGGGACGGTGAAAGCCTGATGCCAGCCGCACCCACCGAAGATCTCCCGCCGCGCTGGGCGAAGAAAGGCCCATAAAGGCCGACTAGACCGCCCCGGACACCCCCCCGACAGAGGGCCGCAACGAGACTCCCATGCTTTTTTCTAAAGAGGGTTGGAGTGAAGTTGGGTGGTACCACGCACAACCGCAGCAGACTGTACAGGCGGCGCGTCCCAGCATTTTCCGCTGTGGCGTGCCGTCTTTTTTGTGCCCGCCTTCCCCTCATCTCTGCGAGGTTTCCGTATGCAACTCACCGATATTCCGTTTGGCGTGACCGACTGGGCTACCGTTGCCCCCACGCACCACCCCGGCAAACGGGGGGCGGCGACGTGGCGCACGCAGTATTTTGGCCCAGCCGAGAACAAGACGCGGGTGCGCTGCGTGGAGTACAGCCCCGGTTATCTGGCCGATCATTGGTGCAGCAAAGGCCATGTGCTGCTTGTGCTGGAAGGCGAGTTGCTGACCGAGCTGGAAGATGGCCGCACCTTTACCCTCCGCGCAGGCATGAGCTATCAGGTGGCCGACGGCGCAGAGGCCCACCGGTCCAGCACGGGGGAAGCGGGCGCGAGGTTGTTTATCGTGGATTGACTTGAAGGCGGTCTAAGGGTCTAAGCAACCCAAACGACAACGCACTTTTTCTCCCCTCTAAGGGGGGGCGTTGCGAAGCAACGGGGGGTTCACCCAAAACCTCAATTCTCTGCACCTTAGACCCTAGACCCTTAGACCAAGCCCCCAGAAACTTACCGCCCCACCAACTCTCCCACCCAAAAGGACATCCCATGACAAAGCCCCCAACCGATCACCCTACGCTCACCTTCTCGCCCGTGCCGTCTCAGCCTAGTTTTAAGGACATGGAAGCCGAGGTCTTGGCGCACTGGCAGGCCACCACTGTCTTTGCCCGCACGCAGGAGCGTCAGCCGGGGCAGCCGGAATTCGTATTTTACGAAGGGCCGCCCACCGCCAACGGTAGACCCGCGCTGCATCACGTACTGGCGCGATCTTTTAAGGATTTGTTTCCGCGTTACAAGGTGATGCAGGGCTACCACGTGACGCGCAAGGGCGGCTGGGATACGCACGGCCTGCCCGTAGAGATCAGCGTGGAAAAGAAACTGGGCCTCACGGGCCGCAATCACGGGGCCAGCCGCGCCGAACTGGAGGAATTTAACCGACTGTGCCGCACCAGCGTGTGGGAAACCATTCAGGAGTGGAATACGTTTACGCAGCGCCTCGGTTATTCGGTGGACTTGGACGATGCGTATGTGACGTACAAAAACGACTACATCGAGTCGGTGTGGAACCTGTTGGCCCGCCTGCACGCCAAAGGCTTGGTGCAGCAGGATTACAAGGTGGTGCCGCTCTCTCCGCGCATCAGCACCACGCTGTCTAAGGCCGAATTGGGCGAAGTGGATTCTTACCGGATCGTGGACGATCCCAGCGTGTACGTGCGCTTTCCGGTGATCTGGGACACGTTGCCGGATGCGGCGAGGGCGGCGTTGGCAGGGGTGCCGGAAGCCGAGCGCGTGGGCCTGAGCCTGCTGGTCTGGACGACGACGCCGTGGACATTGCCGAGCAACACGCTGGCGGCGGTGAACGCGGGCCTGACGTATGTGGCGGCCAAAGGTCAGGGTAGTGTCGTCGTGGTGGCCGAGGACGCCCTAGAGCGCTTGAACGGGCTGCACAAGGATTCCCCGGCGCTGGAAGTCTTGGCGCGGTTTAGCGGGCAGGAGTTGGAAGGCATGGAGTACGAGCCGCCGTTTCCGGAAGTGGCGGTGGAATTGGGGGCCGTGAAGGAACTACACGAGCGCACACCGGAAGGCCGCCCGGTCATGCATTTTGTGACGCTGGCCGACTTCGTGAATGCCGCTGACGGTTCGGGTGTGGCGCACGAGGCCCCGGCTTACGGCGCGGAAGACTTGGAACTGGCCCGCAAATACGGTGTGCCGCCTATGTTCGGCGTAGACGATCACGGCATCTTGCAAGTCACGGCAGAGCGCGGCAAGTTCTTCAAGGACGCCGACAAGGGTTTGATCGCTGACCTGAAGACACGCGGCTTGATGTTCTGGTCAGGCACGCTGCGGCACAGATACCCGTTTCATGACCGCACGGGCGACCCGATCCTGTATTTTGCCAAGAAGGGTTGGTATATCCGCACCAGCACGGTGTCGGAGCGGATGCAAGAAGAGAATCAGAAGATCAACTGGGTTCCGGCGCACATCAAAAACGGGCGCTTTGGGAACTGGCTGGAGGGCAACGTGGACTGGGCCATCAGCCGGGAACGGTACTGGGGCACGCCGCTGCCGTTCTGGGTGGCCGACGACGGTGACCTGATCGTGGTGGGCAGCGTGCGTGAGCTGAGTGAACTGGCGGGCCGTGACCTGTCGGAGTTGGATCTGCACCGCCCGTACATCGACGACATCACCTTTGAGAAGAACGGCAGGAGCTACCGCCGCGTGCCGGAAGTGCTGGACGTGTGGTTCGATTCGGGATCGGTGCCGTATGCACAGTGGCATCTGCTGTTGGACAAAGCGGGCGAGGCAGCTTTGCCGGGGACGGAAGAGCAGAAGAACGTCTTCGAGCGGCACTATCCCGCCGATTTCATCAGTGAAGCCATCGACCAGACTCGCGGGTGGTTTTACAGCCTGCACGCCATCTCGACGATGCTATACGGCCAGCCCGCGTATAAGAACGTGATCTGCCTCGGGCATATCGTGGACGAAAAGGGCGCGAAGATGTCGAAGAGCAAGGGCAACGTGATCGAGCCGCTGCCTGTGTTTGACCAGTACGGAGCCGACAGCGTGCGCTGGTACATGTTCATGGCGTCCGATCCCGGCGACCAGAAGAGGTTTTCCGAGCGTTTGGTGGGCGAGGCGCAGCGCAGTTACGTGAACACGCTCTGGAACGTGTATTCCTTCTTTGTGCTGTACGCGAATTTGGATCAACCTGACTTGCAAGGTGCGCCCGCTGTGGCTGAGCGCCCGGAAATTGACCGTTGGCTGCTGGCGAGGCTGGAGGAAACCGTGCAGGACGTAACCAATGCGCTGGAGACCTACGATGCACGCGGCGGCGGGCGGGCGCTGGAGCGCTTCGTGGGCGACCTGAGCAACTGGTACGTGCGCCGCAACCGTTCACGGTTCTGGGGCGAGGGGGGGCAGGTGGACACTGCCGCGTATGCCACGCTGCACGAATCGCTGTTGGTGGTGTCTCAGCTCACCGCGCCGTTTACGCCATTCTTGGCTGACGCTTTGTACCGCAACCTGACGGGTGGGCAGGGACAAGACAGCGTGCATCTGACCCAGTGGCCGCAGGTACGCCCGGAGCGGTTGGATTCGGTGCTGACGGCAGAAATGGACGGCGTGATGAAAGTCGTGGACTTGGGCCGTGCGGTGCGTGGGGCGCATAACCTCAAAACGCGGCAACCGCTGGCAGGCGTAACGGTGCGGGCAGGAACGCCGGAGCGCACGGAGTCCCTGCGCCGCTTCGAGGGCCAGATCGCTGAAGAATTGAACGTGAAGGGCGTGACCTTTTTGGAGGCCGTGACCGATTTGGTGCAGTACAGCCTGCGCCCCAATTTGCCCGTGATCGGCAAAGTGTACGGCAAGCAGTTGCCTGCGCTGAAGGCGGCGTTGGCTGCGGCAGATGCGGCGGCGGTGGCTGCTGCTGTGCAGGCGGGCCAGAACTTTACGGTAGGAGAGTTTGACTTGACGCCCGACAGCGTGCTGGTGGATGCCCGCTCGCCGGAAGGGGTGGCCGCTGCCGAGAGTGACGGCTATCTGGTGGCCTTCGATACGGCCCTCACGCGGGAACTGGTGCTGGAAGGCTTGGCCCGAAATCTGGTGCGCGGCGTGCAGGAAGCGCGGAAGGCGGCGGGCTTTCAGGTGCAAGACCGGATTGCGCTGGCGCTGGCGCTGGACGGCGACGCGAGGGACGCAGCGGAGGCGTGGCAGGACTTCATCGCCGGGGAAACGCTGGCGACGAGCCTGAGCTACGGCGTGGCTGAGGGCTTCGAGGCGGAAGTGGAAGGCGGGAAAGCGTACCTGACCAAGCAAGGCTAAAGCTGGCAAAAAGGGGGCCAGAGCGTAACTGCTCTGGCCCCCTTCATCCGTTCCCACGCTCTACGATCCACACTCCACGTTCCTCACGCCTCCACTGGCCGCGCCATATACCCATACGTTCCCGGCCCCACGTGCGCTCCCACCACTGGCCCCATCAGTTGCACGCGGCCTTTTGCTACGTTCAGGCCGCTGGCGATCATGGCGGCGCGGAGTTCGGCAATGCGGGCGGGATCGCGTCCAGCATGGGAAATTGTGACGCTCAGGGGCGTATCGCCGTAGCGTTCTTTGAGGGTACTGAGCAGATCTTGTGTGGCCGTCGCCGCCCGCACCCGGCGCACCGCTTTCAGTTGGCCGTTGGTAAAGGCCAGCACGGGGCGCATGCCCAGCATGTTGCCGAAGAACTCTTGGGCGCGGCCAATGCGTCCGCCCCGGCGCAGGTATTCGAGGCTGGGAACAGTAAATTCGGCGTGCAGGTCGCGGCGCACGAGTTCCACGGCTTGGCGGGCGGTTTCGGCAGTCGCTCCAGCCCAGATGGCGTCACGGGCAGCAATGACGGCTTCGGCCAGCGGCGACGAGGCCAGCCCAGAATCTACGATATGAATGCGGCGCGTGGCCCCCAAGCGTTCGGCGGCTTCGCGGGCGTGCTGCACCGTTTCCGACAGTTGACCCGAAATATGAATGGAGATGATTTGTTGGTGGCTGCCCAACAGATCACGGTAAGCCGCTTCGAAGGCGTCGGTGGTCACGGGCTGGGTACTGACTGTGCCGCCTGCCTTGAGGTGGTCGTATACGGCGTCCGGGTCTATTTCTTGCCAGTCCAGCAGCGTGCGCGTGCCGAGCTGCACACTCAGCGGAACGATTCGGATACCCAATTGACGGGCAGTGTCTGGATGAAGATCACATGTGGAATCGGTGAGCACGGCAAGCATATCCAGATGAAGGTAGACAAGGCCTGCGCGTCTGTCCGTGCGATTCTCGCCGCACGGGGTAAGTGGCAAGACTTTTGGCGCTTATGGAGTGGGGGTGGGAGGGGTGGGGGCAGCAAGTAAATCGAACGCCTTACTTAGACCCGGCCCCCCAAGTTCCTCCTCCATAATCCCCACTTCATTCCTTCAGGAAGTCGAAAGCCCGAATCGGCTGTGCTTGACACGCTTGTGACGCGGGGGGAGTCCTATACTCCGCAGCCATGACCAACTTTTTCTTACTTTGTTCTGATGTTGACCTGTTCGGGAGCCGCCGTTGAAGGTGGCCGTGTTGTGTCATGCCAGCGCGGGCGGATCGGGCGTGGTAGCCACCGAACTGGGGCTGATGGTGGCGCAGGCAGGCCATGAGGTGCATTTCGTGGGGTCGGCGCAACCGTTCCGGCTGTCGGGGCACGGCGGCGTGCAGGGGCCGTTTTTTCATCAGGTCAGCGGCTTTGCTTACGCCCTGTTCGATCAACCGTACCCGGAACTGGCCGCCGCCAACACCCTCACCGAAGTGATTTTGGAAAAAGGTGTGGAGCTGACGCACGCGCACTACGCTATTCCTCACGCGACGGCGGCTATTCATGCACGCGGCATTACGGGCAAAACGCGGGTGATGACCACGCTGCACGGCACCGACGTGACGCTGGTAGGCGCGGAACCAGCCTTCCGGCACACCACGCGGCACGCCATAGAACGCAGTGACCATGTGACGGCGGTATCTCAGTTTTTGGCCGACCAGACGCGGGAACTGTTTGGTATAGACCGCGAAATAGAGGTGATTCATAACTTTGTGGACGCCGGACGGTTCGTGCGAATTACCGATCCCACCGTGCGTGCCCGCTTTGCCCACCCCGACGAAGCGCTGCTGGTGCATGTCAGCAACTTCCGGCCCGTGAAACGTGCAGAAGACGTGATCGAGATTTTTGCACGGGTGGCCTCCGAGATTCCGGCCCGCCTACTGATGATCGGAGACGGCCCGGAGCGGCCCAGAGCCTTCGAGTTGGCCAAGACGTTGGGGGTCATCGGGCGCACACATTTCTTGGGATCGTTCCCGGATGTGCAGACGGTCTTGGGCATCAGTGACCTGTTTTTGCTTCCTAGCAGCAATGAAAGCTTTGGGTTGGCCGCGCTGGAAGCCATGAGCTGTGAGGTTCCGGTGGTGGCGACCCGCGCTGGGGGCATTCCCGAAGTGGTGGAGGAAGGCGTGACGGGCTTTCTGGCCGAAGTGGGCGATGTGGACGCGATGGCCGACGCCGCGCTGAGGGTGCTGCGTGACCGCGAACTGTACCGGCGCATGGGCGCGGCGGCGCGGCAGGCGGCCACCACGCGCTTTCACCCCGACCAGATCGTGCCGCGTTATTTGGAGGCCTACGCACGCACGGTGGCAGGCGGCATGGTGGGCGCTGATCCGGCGCGGACGTACAGCCGCAGCCGTCATTGAGGGCCAACTTCTAGACAGCTGGCAGTGAACTTGGTCTAAAGATCGGTTGGTGTCCAGAAGACACGAAGAGGGGCTTGACCGGGTAGAGTAGACTCGCTCACGCGTGGTCAGCATGATGGACTTCTGACCCGAACTCTAGACTCCCCCGACCCCCAATTTCAGTAACACTTCAAGGAGGCAGTATGAAGGTAGGTATCAACGGGTTTGGCCGCATTGGCCGTCTGGTCTTCCGCAATCTGGTAGAGCGCGGCGTAGAAGTCGTCGCCATCAACGACCTCACCGACAACAAAACGCTGGCGACCCTCCTGAAGTACGACTCCACCGCCGGACGCTTCAACGGCACGGTGGAGTATGACGACACCAGCCTCACTGTGAACGGCAAGAAAATTCAAGGACTGGCCGAGCGTGACCCCGCCGCGATTCCTTGGGGCGAACTGGGCGCAGACATCGTGATCGAGTCTACGGGCATCTTTACAGACCGGGCCGGAGCCAGCAAGCACATTCAAGGCGGCGCAAAGAAAGTCATCATTACCGCACCTGCCAAGAACGAAGACATTTCTATCGTGTTGGGCGTGAACGAGCAGGACTACGATCCCACCAACCACCACATCATCTCTAACGCTAGCTGCACCACCAACTCCTTGGGCGCTCCCATGAAGCTCCTTGATGAAGCGTTCGGCATCGAGAAAGCCATCATGACCACCGTTCACAGCTACACCAACGATCAGCGCATCTTGGATTTGCCCCACAGCGATCTGCGCCGCGCCCGTGCTGCCGCTGTGAACATCATTCCCACTAGCACCGGGGCCGCCAAGGCCGTGTCTCAGGTCTACCCCGCCCTGAAGGGCAAGTTCGACGGAACCTCGTTGCGCGTGCCTACGCCCGTCGGCTCCATCAGCGACGTGGTGGTTATCGTGGGCCGTGAAGTGACCGTAGCCGAAGTGAACGACGTGTTCCGCAAGGCCGCAGAAGGCAGCCACAAGGGCATCATCTCGTACACCGAAGACCCTATCGTGCTTCAGGACATCGTGGGCGACCCCCACAGCGCCATCATCGACGGCGGCCTGACCATGACGATGGGCAACCTCATCAAGTTCTTCTCGTGGTACGACAACGAATGGGGTTACTCCAACCGTATCGCGGATTTGGTGCAACTCGTTCAGGAAAAAGGCTAAACAAGCTTTGAGTGATGGGCTATGGGTCTGGAGCAGCAACGCTCTCGCCCGTAGCCCATTTTGTATGTCGTGAAGCAGGCCAGACAGATTGAACGCCGGATGCATTGAAGTGTGGTTCGGCTGTAGAAAATAGAGATGGGGTTGATGTGCTGACGTTCGGTTGCGTTCTGCAAGTGACGCAAGATGACTCAACCCGAAGAAAAGGAGCAACCATGCAAACACTGGATTCACTGAACGTTTCAGGCAAGCGCGTGCTGGTGCGCGTCGATTACAACGTGCCCCTCAAAGACGGCGTGGTGCAAGACGATACACGGATTACCTCCAGCTTGCCCACTATTCAGGCCTTGCTGGACGGCGGCGCAAGCGTGGTGCTGATGAGCCATTTGGGGCGGCCCAAAGGTGGCCCGGAAGCCAAATACAGCCTGAGCGGAGTGGCCGAGGCGTTGGAAAAGGTGCTGAAGCGCGACGTGAAATTTATTGGCAGCTTGCCCAGTAGTGACGAAACCTTGAAAGACGTACAGGCCATGCAGCCAGGCGAAGTGGCCCTGCTAGAAAACGTGCGCTTTGAGGCAGGCGAGGAAAAGAACGACGCGGCCCTGTCTGAGAAGTTGGCCCGCTTGGGCGACGCTTTCGTGCTGGACGCCTTTGGAAGCGCACACCGCGCCCATTCGTCAGTCAGCGGTGTGGCCGCGCACTTACCCCACGCGGGCGGAACCTTGTTGGCCGCCGAAGTGGTGGCGCTCAGCAAGCTGCTGCACGAGCCGGAGCGCCCGTATGTGGTCATCATCGGCGGCGCGAAAGTGTCCGATAAACTCTTGGTCATCGAAAACCTGTTGCCAGTGGTAGACCGCATGCTGATCGGCGGCGGCATGGCCTATACATTTGTGAAAGCGCAGGGCGGCAAGATCGGCAAGAGCATTCACGAAGACGACTTTTTGGAGAAAGCGCGTGAGTTGCTGGGCAAATACGGCGACAAAATCGTGCTGCCCACCGATACGCTGGCGGGCGACAGCTTCAGCGCCGAGGCCAACACCCGCGTCGTGCCCACCAACGCCATTCCCGACGACTGGGAAGGCATGGACATCGGCCCAGACAGCCAGAAGGCGTTTACGGCGGCGCTTCAGGGAGCCAAAACTGTGTTCTGGAACGGCCCGATGGGCGTGTTCGAGTTCGCGGCCTTTGCCAGCGGCACCAATGCCATTGCCAAAGCCGTAGCCGACTTGGGGCCAGACACCTACAGCGTCATCGGCGGCGGCGACAGCGTGAGCGCCATCAACAAGAGTGGGCAGGCAGACCGCGTGAGCCACATCAGCACGGGTGGCGGTGCGAGCTTGGAACTGCTGGAAGGCAAGGCGCTGCCGGGCGTGGAGGCGATGAAATAGCTCCTGTTACTTGCTTGTTGCGCTATGAACTGAAGGCCGGACGCGAGGCAGACTTTGAAACTTACGGGCGCAAATGGATCAGTCTTGTAAACCGGTTCGGCGGGCAGCATCACGGGTATTTCATGCCGTCGGAGGGCGCGAACGACATGGCCTACGCTCTGTTCACCTTTCCCAGTCTTGCGGCGTATGAAACGTACCGGGAAGCGTCGGCTGCCGATCCGGTCTGTCAGGCCCTCTTCAAAGAATTACCTGCGCTGATGCACCGCTATGACCGCACCTTTTTAAGACCCGTCCTAGACGGAATGGAGCCACAGTGAAGAACCTACTCGCATTGAACTGGAAGATGAACAAAACGCCCTCGGAAGCCCAAGCTTGGGCCGAGGAACTGCAATCTAAACTCGCCCTGAGTGAGTCCAAACTGGGGGACGCTGAATTGGCGATCATGGCCCCGGCCATCGACCTGCAAGCCCTGTCGTGGTTCTTGAAAGATTCCGGCGTCGCCATCGGCGGTCAGGATGTCTCGGCCCACGAATCAGGCGCGTATACGGGCGAGATCAGCGCGGCGATGCTGAAGGATGTAGGCGCAAAATACGCCGTAGTCGGCCACAGCGAGCGGCGCGAGTATCACAATGAGGACGACGCAGGGGTGGCGGCCAAAGCAGCGCAGGCTCAGGCGGGCGGCTTGGTGCCGATTGTCTGCGTGGGTGAAGGGCTAGACGTGCGCGAACGCGGCGAGCAGGTGCCATACACGCTGGCCCAGTTGCGCGGCAGTTTGGCGGGCGTAGGCGCGGACGTTGTGATCGCTTACGAACCTGTTTGGGCGATTGGCACGGGCAAAACCGCCACCGCTGAGGACGCTGAGGAATTGGCGGCGGCGATTCGTGCTGAGTTGCGTACTCTTTATGGTGAGTCTGCTGACAGCATCCAGATTTTGTACGGCGGCAGCGTGAAGCCTGACAATATCGCTTCCATTTGCGCCAAGCCGAACGTGAACGGCGCATTGGTAGGCGGCGCGAGCTTGAAAGTAGCCGATGTCGTGGGGATGAATGACGCTCTGAAGTAAGAGTGTTGAACTGAGACTATGCTGGAACCTCTGCCCCGCTGTGAGTTGGCGGGGCTTGTAAAAAGACTCTAAGTGAAATCATTCACGATAGATCAGATGCGTGAATATTCTATTTCTTTATTCGATCAGAGCCGTTAATGCGTTTACTGTTTGCCAGTTCCGCACCGTTGCAGAGGCATTGAGCCGCCGTTCTATCAGGGCATGGGTCAGCCGCGCCGCTTGGGTTCCGTTGGGATAATGCAGATGCAGGTCACGCCCGATGAGTGTCCAGAGATCGGGCGCGAAGTCTTGGGCTTGGAGAGCCGCCACGCGCTCTGGTTCTAGTGTGTGCGAGAGGAAGGCGACATGGGTATGCTTGCCTGCCGGGTAGGGGCTTGAAATGGCTTGCCATTCGGCGGCAGTGCGGAGAGTCAGTGCGATGGGAAAGCCAAATTCAGCGTCCAGAGCAGTGAATATCAGGGGCAACAATTCTGTCTCTCCCCTGTCGCTGCTGAAGACGGCGTTGCCACTTTGGATATAGGTTTGCACGTCGCTCAGGCCCAGATAGGTGAGAACGCGGCGTAGATCGGCCATCGGTACATGGCGGTGACCGCTTACGTTGATACCGCGCAGGAGCAACACAAACCGGTCAACGCCAGCCACAGCCATAGATGAAGTCTAGCCCGCCCGCCTATACTTTCGCTCATGGCATCAGAGTTTTCTGCAACCACCACTATTCGTGACCTGAAACAACATATCGGCGAAACCGTGACGCTGGGCGCATGGCTGACCGATAAAAGCGGCAAAGGCAAGATTCAGTTCCTCAAACTGCGCGACGGGACGGGCTTTGTGCAGGGCACAGTCTTCAAGGGTGACGTGACCGAAGAAGTCTTCGAGGCTGCCAAGCGGCTGACGCAGGAGCAGGCCGCATGGATTACGGGCGAGGTGCGGGCCGACGAACGCGCTCCGGGCGGCGTAGAACTCAGCGTGCGCGAGGTGATGCCGATTGGCGAGAACCACGGTGAATACCCGATTACGCCCAAAGAACACGGCATCGAGTTTTTGATGGACAACCGTCATTTGTGGCTGCGGCACCGTCGCCCGTGGGCCGTGCTGCGGGTGCGTGACTGCGTGCAGCGGGCCATTACCACGTTTTTTCATGGCGAAGGCTTTGTGCGCTTTGACGCGCCGTTCTTTACGCCCAATGCTGCTGAAGACACCACCGAACTGTTTGAGATCGACTTGTTTGGTGAAGACAAAGCGTACTTGAGTCAGACTGGCCAACTGCACGCCGAAGCCGGAGCAATGGCGTTTGGCAAGGTCTACACCTTTGGCCCCACCTTCCGCGCCGAAAAAAGCAAAACGCGACGGCACTTGCTGGAATTTTGGATGATCGAGCCGGAAGTGGCCCCCAGCAATCACGTGCAGAATATGGCCTTGCAAGAACGCATGATCAGCTTCATTGTGCGGCAAGTGTTGGCGGAATGTGCCACGGAACTGGAGTTGCTGGGCCGCGATGTGAGCCGGTTGCAGGGCGCAGCAGAGGGCAACTATCCCCGCGTGACCTACACCGAGGCGCTGGAGATCATTCGTACCCGCATCGAGGCGGGCAACTTGCCCGACAACGTGCAGGCCGATGTGCAACCTGTGGAGTGGGGCGACGATTTGGGTGCGCCGCATGAAACGATTGTGGGCAGTTCCTTTGACCGCCCCGTGATGATCGAGAAGTACCCGGCAGCGATCAAGGCTTTTTATATGCAGCCTGACCCCGAAGACCCCCGGCTGGCCCTCTGCGACGACATGATTGCGCCCGATGGCTACGGCGAAATTATTGGCGGCAGCGAGCGCATTCACGATTACGAGTTGCTGAAAAGCCGGATTGAGGCGCAGGGCTTGCCGCTGGAAGCGTTCGAGTGGTATTTGGATTTGCGGCGGGTGGGCAGCGTGCCACACGCGGGCTACGGCATGGGCCTAGAGCGCGTGATCGCATGGATTACAGGGATTGACCATATTCGTGAGGCAATTCCGTTTCCCCGGATGCTGACGCGAATGCGGCCCTGAGGGCATAACGCGAAGCCAGTGGCCCTCAATGTGAGGGGCCACTGAATTTTCGCTTCATTACACTTCCGTGTTATTCCAAAATAATTCAACGTTCCCCGCTTCGCCACACCGAACATCAGTCAGGCGTGGAAAGGCTGAGCGTCGGAACGATTTCGTTTTAGTCCACCAATACGCTAGATTCCGGGCATGATCGCGTACAGCGAAGTCAGTGCATTCACGGATACGCCGGGATTCGGCAACCGGGCGGGCGTGGTGCTGGACGCATCCGGGTTGTCGGAACGGGAAATGCAGGCGTTGGCCGCCTTTTTGGATGCGCCCGAAACAGTATTCGTGACACGCCTGAGCAGCGGCGCGGTGCGGGTTCGGTACTTTACGCCCACGCAGGAAGTGGATTTTTGCGGGCACGCGACTGTGGCGCTGGGGCTGATGCTGGCACAGCACGGGCACTGGGCCGGACAAGACTTGGTGCTGGAAACTTTGGTGGGCCGGATTCCGCTGCAATTGGTGTGCGAAGCAGGCGTGCCGTCGCGGGTGTGGATGAAGCAGCGACTCCCAGAAGTGCGGGCCGTGCCGCGTAGTCTGCACGCGGATTTGGCCGAGGCATTGGGCATTGACGTTCGAATGATTCACCGGGGTTTGCCGATGGCTGCTAGCAGTACGGGCCTCTGGAGTGTGTTCGTTCCTCTACTGGACAGCGTCATTTTGGACGGCCTAGAGCCAGATTTAGCCCAAGTCCGGATGCTGTCGAAGGCGCTGGATGTGGTGAGCGTGTACGCTTACACCCCGATGGGCGTGAACCGTTTTGCAGCGCGGGATTTTGCCCCAGCAGTCGGCATTCCCGAAGACCCGGTGACGGGCAGCGCGGCGGGGGCGCTCATGGCGCTGTTGGCGGCAGAGGGCAAATTGCCGGTGCGCCATGACCGGGCCTGCGGTGTGGTGTTTCAGGGACACGCGCTGGGCACGCCCGGAGAGGTAGAGGTGGAGGTGGAAGTGCGCGGACAGACGGTGATAGCCGTGCATGTGGGCGGGTGCGCAGTGCTAGACAGAGAGGGGATTTGGAAGCGGCAGCAGGGGGGAAATGCTGGCTCTGGCTGATCCTATTCACTGTCTATCGTTCGTTCTCCCTTCTTAGTTATTCCCTTTTAACTTTGCTCGTCGGGCAACCCGGAGAACAGGGATGCTTGACTGGGCCTTCGCTGCAACCTCAGCTACCCTGCTAGATTTCCGATTCGGCTCTGTCTCAAAACGCCCTAAACTGCACCCCATATGCTCGGTTTGATCTGTGTGGACGTAGACGGAACGCTGGTGGGAACCGGCAACCTGATTCGGGATGACGTGTGGGCGGCGCTGGCCGGAGCGCGGGCGCAGGGTGTCCGGATTGCGCTGTGTAGCGGGCGGCCTGCTGTGGGTAATGCTCTGGTTTATGCCCAGCGCATGGACGCCGATGGCTGGCACATCTTTCAGAACGGGGCCAGCATCGTGAATGCCGCAGACGGCGAGAGCATGAGCGAACCCATGCCCGACAAGCCTCTAGATGACCTGATTGCCCATGCCCGCCACACGGGGCGGCTGCTGGAGGTGTACACCGACACCGAATGGGCGGTGACGAAGCCCGGCGACTACGCCGAACGCCACGCCACCTTGTTGGGTGTGCCATATGCCCCGCGTGAACCTGAAACCTTGGTGGGCACGCGGGTTCGGGCGCAGTGGGTGGTGCCCAAAGCGCAGGAGATAGAAGTGGTGAGCGAACCTCACGAGGGGTTAGACCTGCACCCATCGGGCAGCCCGGTGATGCCCGACGTAATGTTTATTTCGGCCACCCGCGCAGGCGTCAGCAAAGGCAGCGCTATTCGCCGAATCGCAGCGGGCTACGGCCTGACCCTTGACCGCGTGATGATGGTGGGCGACGGAGAAAACGACGTGTCGGCCCTGCGTGTGGTGGGGCATCCGGTGGCGATGGGCAACGCCGATCCTCCAGCAAAAGCAGCGGCCCGCTACCACGTAGGCCATGTAGATGACGGCGGTTTGGCCGAAGCCGTGCGGCTGGCGCTGACGCTGTAGCCACCTCTCAGATTTAGCCCTCTTAGCAACACTTCACACTGAATAAGCACGCTGCGCTCTTTCTTATCGCTATAACTGTGGGGCATGGAAGACACGGTGAAGGCTTGGACGGGACTGGTGGCGACGGGAGTGGAAGCCGCCGCCGCCTTGATTATTACGCTGGCCGCACTGATCGCCACTTGGCGTGCCACCGGAGCCTTCTTTGCCCGCCCCGCCGCGCCCGATATTGCCAAGGAAAGAATCCGCCTCGATTTGGCCCGCTGGCTGGCCGTGGCCCTAGAATTCGCGTTGGCCGCCGATATTCTTCGGACGGCGATTACGCCCTCTTGGGATGAGATTGGCAAGCTGGCTGCCATCGCCACCCTTCGCACGTTGCTGAACTACTTTTTGCAGCGCGAAATAGACGGCCATACGGCGCGGCAACGGGGAACGCCGAGTCAAGGCGTCGAATCTGAATCTTGAAAACCAGTTTGGATTACCGATAAGCAGTCCGAGTTATTCCTATATAAAATTTCTGAACTGGACTCTCCCCATGCCCAATCGAATCCTAGAACCGAGAATTAATCGGCGGTCATGCTCCGAACCACGCCCACAATTCGTTCTCCATACGCCTGAATGCGCTTCTCCCCCATTCCAGCGATGCCGTGTAGGTCGGCCACGCGGCGTGGTTGGCGGAGGGCCAAAGCCTCAAGGGTGGCATTCGGAAAAATCAGGAAGGCGCTGACTTCCGACTCTTGGCTGAGGGTGGTACGGAGATCGCGTAGGGCGTCAGTCAGGCTACCGGGCGCGGGGGCGGTCTTTGAAGCGGCGTTCAATACACTCAACACCGCCAGATTGGACGACACGCCGCGCACCGCTTCGGCTTGCTGGCGGGTGAGGGTAGGGGCTGAAGGGCTGCCTAGTTCGCGAATCACGGTTAGCACATCGGCTCCGTAAGCATCCAATTTGCGGCCACCCACACCCGTCACGCTGCCCAGCGCGGCCAAACTGCTGGGGCGCATTTGGGCAATAGCGGTCAGGGTGGCGTCGTGGAAGATGACATACGGCGGCACGCTCTGCTCACGCGCTTTGGTCAGTCGCCATGCCCGGAGTGCGTCGAACACGGGCTGATCGGCGGCGCTCAGGGTGGCCGAGCGGTTGTTGGGGCGGCGTTCGGCACGGCTGGCAGTGCGCGGCAGCAACACGTCTTCGCGCAGGCTCAGGGTAGTTTCACCCTTCAACAGTGGGCGAGCTTTGGCCGTCGCGATCAGGCTGCCGTGTCCATTGGCGTCGGTGTTCAGGTAGCCGAGACTGACCAACTGCCGCAGCACATTGCGCCACGTTTTTTCGCTGTGATCGGCACCCACGCCGAAGGTCGGCAAGAGATTGTGACCCATGCCGCGCACTTTTTCGGTGTCGCGGCCTAGCAGCACGTCGGTCAGGTGCGCCGCGCCGAAGCGGTTGCCGGTACGAATCGCGGCAGACAGGGCCATTTGCGCCTCGCGAGTGGCGTCACGGGTACGCGGCGGCGTGAGACAGGTGTCGCAGTTGCCGCACGCTTCGGCCATACTTTCGCCAAAGTATTCCAGCAGCATTTGGCGGCGGCAAGTGGCGGTTTCGCAGTAGGTCAGCAGGGCGTCCAACTTGGCGGCTTCCACGCGGCGCACTTCGTCAGGCGCGGCACTCTGGGCCAGCATCCGGCGCATATTGACCACATCGGCGAGGCCGTACACCATCCACGCCGTACTCGGCAAGCTGTCGCGGCCCGCCCGCCCGGTTTCTTGGTAGTAGCTTTCCATGCTTTTAGGCAGGTCAAGGTGGGCTACAAAACGCACGTTGGGCTTGTCTATGCCCATGCCAAACGCCACCGTCGCCACCACGATCAAGCCCTCTTCATTCAGAAAGCGGTTTTGGGCGTGATCGCGCTCGCGGGGAGAAAGACCCGCGTGGTACGGCACGGCGTCGATGCCCTGCGCCACCAACCATTTGGCCGTTTCTTCGACGGATTTGCGGCTCAGGCAGTACACGATGCCCGCGTCTCCAGCGTGTTCGGCGCGAATAAAATCCAGCAGTTGCGACTTGGGGCTTTCCTTGCCTGCCACCCGGTACTGAATATTGGGCCGATCAAAGGAACTGACGAAAGCAGGCGCACCGGTCAGGCCCAACACCTGCACGATGTCGGCACGGGTGCGGTCATCGGCGGTGGCAGTCAACGCGAGGCGCGGAATGGTGGGAAAACGCCCCGGCAGCACCGACAACTGCTGATATTCGGGCCGGAAATCGTGCCCCCATTGAGAAACACAGTGCGCTTCATCTACCGCGAATAGGGCGATCTGCACGCGCTCCAGCAGTTCAAGGGTACGCGGGAGAAGCAACCGTTCCGGCGCGGCGTACAGCAGATCGAGTTCGCCTGCCATCAGCGCCGATTCCACATCCCGCACTTCGCTGAGGCCTAGGCTAGAGTTTAGGAACGCGGCCCGCACGCCCAATTGCCGCAGCGTATCCACCTGATCTTTCATCAGCGCGATGAGGGGCGACACGATGATGCCCACACCGGGCCGCAGCAGCGCAGGCAACTGATAGCACAGGCTTTTGCCGCCGCCGGTGGGCATCAGTACCAGCGCATTGCCGCCGTCCAGCACAGTCTGCACGATGCCGCCCTGCACGCCCCGAAAGGCGTCGTAGCCCCAGACGGATTTCAGGACTTTGAGGGCATCGGGGTGAGCAGGAGCGGCGATCATCGGGACTAGCATAGCGCGTTCTGCCTACAGCGTAATGAGCAGGTGGGGGTGTTGGCGGTGGGGAGGGCGTCTAAGGGTCTAGGGTCTAAGGGTCTAACAGAGGTCAAGGGCAATCGCGTTGCTCATTCACCCCCTCTGCTGGCGCAGCTCTGCGAGTCCCAACCTCCACCCTCAAGGGTGAGGAGCTAAACCCCATGCTTCCAGCTCTTTCTTTTAGCCCTCGCCCCTTGTGGGAGAGGGGCGCTGCCAAAGCAGCGGGGTGAGGGGGCCACCGGTGAGCTAAACCGCCCCAGCACTCTAGACCCTCTACCCTTAGACAACGCACCCGCTGCCGCCTTCACACCAACAAAAAGAAAGAAGAGCAGCACTAGGCCGCCCTCCTGACTGATCTGAGAATGTGTTGCGCTACGGGCTTACTTCTTGCGCTTGGTGGACGTCGAGGACGGCTTTTTACCGCCGCCAGCGGTTGTGCGTTCTTTTGCATCTCGCATAAAGGAACGCAGCTTGGCTTCGAACTGAGGACTCTGACGGCCAATGGCGCGGGGCCGAGGCACTTCTTCAGGTTCTTCCAGCAGTTCTTTGATAGACAAATCGAGGCGGCCCCGATCATCGCGGCCCAGAACTTTAACTTCTACGTTTTCGCCCTCGCGGACGTGATCGTGGATGTTCCGGACAAATGAGTGGGCGATCTGCGAGATGTGCACAAGGCCAGTTTCACCGTTCTCGAACTGGATAAACGCACCGAAATCGGTGACGCGTGTGACGCGGCCTTCTGCGACCGCGCCAGAATCAAGCTGCACCAAGGTTGGACTCCTGAAAGGGCATGAGAAGCATCTTACACCAAATGGGTGAAGACCGCATTCCGATTTGGCACATCTGATCAGGGCTACCGCAAAGTCAGGAGGCTCATGAGATAGGTGGTGTCGAGGGCGGCA
>NZ_SSNW01000003.1 GCF_004801315.1 Deinococcus sp. Arct2-2 | reverse complement strand
TCGAAACACAGCCCGATCTCCTCACCCAGCACACCCTCTTCCACTGGTGGCCTCTCTCAACCAACTCATCGGGGTCCGTATGATTCACCAAGCAGCCCATCTCTTGTGTGCAGCATGAAGCGCTGACTTGTCTTACTTATGTCTCAACTTGTCATATTGACTTAGGGCAACTTGCCCTCTTACACTCAAAGAGACCCAAAACTCTTTCCTCGGTGCGTCGCTGTCGAGCGCACCCGGCTAAGGCGACACCCAAAACAAGGTGAACGCCGCGCCGCTGAACTGGGTACCGCGTGTTCCGGCCCACCGCACTCTCTTGGAGGCACCCATGAAGATTCACCGCACAAAGACCCTTGTTTCGTTGACCGCAGCCCTGCTCCTCGTGACCGGTGCCACCCGTCTGGTCAGCGCACAGGCCTCCACCCCGACAGAAGTGGTGTTTTGGGGCGCCTGGTCAGGCGAGGGCGAGCAGCAAATCTTGACGATGGTCAATGCGTTCAACGCCTCGCAACGCAACATCAAAGTCAAATACGTGGTGCAGCAAGACGCCGTGACCAAGTTCCTCACTGCCTCGGCTGCCGGAAATGCACCGGACGTCATGATCTGGGACCGCTTCGAGACGGCGTTGTACGCGCCCAAGAATGTGTTGGCACCTATCAACAGCTACCTCACCCGCGACAAGATCAATACCAAAGGCTTTTACGGCGAGGCGCTACGGGAACTGAGCGTAGGCGACAATATTTACGGCCTGCCGCTGACCGTAGATGCCCGCGCCGTGTTTTACAACAGAAAACTCCTGCAAGCCGCAGGCGTGCAGCCGCCCAAAACCTGGGCCGAACTGCGGGCCGCCGCCATCAAACTCACCAAGCGAGATGCGGGCGGCAAACTGCTGGTCTCCGGCTTTGCACTTGATGATGTCGGCCTGTTTAGCATGTGGCTCAAGCAGGCGGGCGGCAGCATGCTGACCCCAGACGGCAAGAAGACGGCCTTCAACAGTCCCGCCGGCCTGCGGGTGCTGGAATTCTGGGACACGCTGCTGAACAAGGACAAGGTGTATGAAACGGGCTTCGGGCGCGGAGAAGGCAACGCCCAAGACCCCTTCGTCACCGGCAAAATCGCGATGGGCTACAACGGCCCTTGGAACGTCAATGCCTATAAAAAGTACGGCAAAGAGCTGGATTTCGGCATTATCCCCCCGCCTGCTGGGCCAACGGGCGCGCGCGGCGCAGTCATGGGGGGCTTCGGGTTAGCCCTAACGCAGGCCTCCAAAAATAAGGAAGCAGGCTGGACCTTCATCAAATGGTGGCTGAACAATTCCACGAACGCGCTGACGTGGGGCAAAACCAGCAACAACATTCCGGGCAACCTCGCCGCCGTCAACAACGCCTACTTTCAAAAAGACGCCTTTTGGAAGCCGATCACCGATACGCTGAAATTTGCCACCATTCGTCCCGCTGTCGCGGGCTACCCACCCATGGAAGGGCAGGCCTTGATTCCCAACATCCAGCTGTTTTTGGAAGGCAAGCAAGACGCCAAGACGGCCCTACAAAAGGCCCAGATTGCCGGAGACCGCATTCTGGCCGACAACGCCAGCAAGTAAAGCGCTCTTGATTCGCCCGGTCGATGTGGCTCCTTCCCACATCTGCCGGGCGCGTTGTGAACCCTGGGGGATCATGCGACGCACCATTCTACTGTTCCTCTGGCCACTCCTCACTTCGGTGGGTCAGAGCAGCGCCGTACCTATCAACACCGGGCAGCTCGGCACGGCGGCCGGACCCGGCTTGTCTGCCCCTGATCCATCCCGTGCCTTAACAGACTTCCTGAATGCCTACTGGGACGCAGACCAGGGCTATTTTCTGGCGTGGAACCGCAGCGCCCCATTTTCCAGACCCAGCGGCAGCGGACCATCAGGCGGCAAATACACTGATTTCTGGTGGGAGGCCCAGCTCTGGGACTTGGTGCTGGACGCCGCCGAGCGGGCGCCAAAAAATACGGAGACTCGCCAACTGATCGGTGACGTGTATGACGGCTTTGTCCGGGCCTACCCCGACTGGCAAAACGACTTCAACGATGATCTGGGCTGGTGGGCGCAGGCGTCCATGCGGGCCTACAAGTTCACTGGCAACGCACGCTACCTCCAGCGGGCCGCCACCCTCTTCGATTCGATTTGGCCGTACTGGACAGACACTGTAGGCGGCGGCGTGCTGTGGCGGCGCAGCGGCAGCTCCCAGAAGAATGTGGCGACCAATGGGCCGCTGACGGTGACGGCCGTGCGGCTGTATCAGGCCACCCGTGACCCCAAGTACCGCCTGCGAGCGCAGCAACTCTATGCTTTCGTGGATACCCGCCTTACTGACGGTGACGCCCGCGTGTACGACAACATAGAAAACGGCGAACTGCGGCGCTGGGACTTTACCTACAACGTGGGGAACTTTGTGCTGGCCGCCTTGGCCCTGCGCGAAGTCACCGACGACCCTGCCCAGCAAGCCGCGCTGCTGACGCGGGCCACCCGGTCTACCGACTGGGCGCTTGCTCACTTGACCAACGCAGGCATTTTGCTGGATGAAGGTGCCGGTGACGGCGGCGGCTTCAAGGGCGTGTTTCTGCGGGCGCTGCGGACCCTTTCTGAGACGCCAGAGCTAGACTCTGGAAGCCGCGAACGTTACCTCCAAAGTTTGCGGGATCAGGCCACCCAAGTCTGGAACCAGCGCCGGGTCACGGACGGCTTGGTCGGCCCCGATTGGTCGGCCCCGCACGAAGGGGGCGTGATCGAAAGTTTGGCCGCCGGGGCAGCGGTGGCGGCCCTGCAACTCGCCCCCTCTCCCCTGTCCGCCCAAATCGTGGTGGGCGACGGGCGCTACGAGGCCGAGAACAGCGCGCGCGAAGGCGTTAGTTCCAGCACAGTGGCTGCCGGGTTTTCGGGACGCGGCTACGTCAACAATTTTTCTCAAAGTGGGCAGTTCGTGGAATTTCGGGTGAACGCGCCGGAGGCCCGCAGCTATCCCCTGAAGCTGCGTTACAGCGCGGGCGGCGGCGCGGTGCAGCGCATCTTGACCATCAACGGCGCGGCCCAGGCCCTGACGTTGGCCCCGACCTCCAACTGGACGACGTGGGCCGAACAAGAGATGCAGGTGGGGCTGCCTGCGGGTTCCAGCCGAATCCGAATCGCGTTTGACCGGGCCGGAGGCAGCCGGGGTTGGCTGAACCTCGACCGCCTGACTCTTGGAGACTTGAAATGAATGCCCCGACCCAACCCATGACAGCAATGATCGCTTCTGACCGTGCCCAGCACGCCTTTGACGCCTTGATGGCCCACTACTGGAACGAGGCGGAGGGCCTGTTCGACATCCGCGTGCCGTTCGTTCCCGCCGACAATGACCTGCCGAGCGACCCGTTTCATTACTGGTGGCAGGCCCACGCGCTCGACAGCTTGGTGGACGCCTCCTTGCGCGACGGCAATCCGCTGCACTTGGAGCGGGCGGCGCGGCTGTTGGGCAGCATCGTGCAGAAGAACCTGGGGCTGACCAACGACTACTACGACGATATGGAGTGGCTGGCGTTGGCGGCGCTGCGGGCCTGGGATGCCAGCCAGAATCCGGTGTTCAGGGACGCGGCGCTGACCCTCTGGGCCGATATTCAGGGCGGCTGGAACGATCACTGCGGCGGTGGGATCGCGTGGCGCAAGCCGCAGTTGGATTACAAGAACACGCCCGCCAACGCGCCTGCAGTGATCTTGGCTGCCCGCCTTTATACCCGCTTTGGAGACCCCGCCGACCTGGCGTGGGCACGGCGTATTTTTGGTTGGCTGGAAGTACACCTGATTGACCCAGCGTCCGGCTTCGTGTGGGACGGCCTGAACCGAATGGGCGACGGGGCCATCGACCGGGACTGGACCTTCACCTACTGTCAGGGCGTGACGGTGGGCGCGGCGCTGGAACTGCACGGCATCACGGGAGAGCCGCAGTATTTGGTCGCCGCGCAGCGGACGGCGGGGGCGGCCCGCAGAGCCTTGGCTGACCCACTGACCGGGGTGATGCCCGATGAGGGCCGGGGCGACGCGGGTCTCTTCAAAGGCATTCTGGTGCGGCATCTGGCCGACTTCGTGCAGCACACCGGAGACGAAGCCACCCGGCGCTGGCTGGACACCAACGCAGACGCCGCTTGGCTGTGCCGTGACCCGGCGTCGGGGCTGTCTGGAACGTCTTGGGCAGCGGCCCCGCACTTTCCCCTAGATCTGACCGCCGCACTGTCGGGCGTGACGCTGTTTGAACAGATGGCGGCGTTGGAGCGGGAGCCGGAGTGAACGGGACGCCGCGCATGAACGGCTGGGCCGAGGAACGGGATAGGCTGTGCTGAGCGTGACCCCCCACCACCTTTACGAGCGCATTGTGGCCAGCATGCTGGATGATCTGAAAGCGGGTCGGCTGCGGCCCGGTGACCGTGTGCCGTCCGAACACGCGCTGGCCCAGAGTTTTGAGGTCAGCCGCATCACGTCGCGGCGGGCCTTGGAAGTCTTGGCCCAGGCCAGCGTCGTCGAGCGGTCTCAGGGGCGGGGCACCTTTGTGGTGCACGATTTACCGGATCTGGAGCGGGTAGGCGCGGGGCTTGGCATCAATCCAGAACCGGCCGGGGCCGTACAGGCCGCGCCAGGCGTGCGTTCCGGACTGATCGGGCTGGTCTTGCCGGATTTCAACGACAGTTACGGCCTGCAACTGGTGTATGCCATTGAGGAAAGCTGCACCCAGGCAGGCTTAGACCTGATCCTCAAGCGCACCTACGGATTGCGGGGCAACGAAGAACGGGCGATCGCGGGGCTGGTGGCGCGGGGCGTGGACGGGTTGATCGTGTTTCCGGTGCACGGCGAGCACTACAACCCGGTACTGCTCAAGACCGTACTGAACGATTTTCCGCTGGTGCTGGTAGACCGGTATCTGAAGGGCATTCCGGCCCAGGCCGTGGTCACCGACAACCACGCGGCGGCGGCGGCCCTCACCGAACACCTGATTGAACTGGGCCACCGCGAAATTGCGTTTGTTTCGCCGCCCGTCGAAAACACCAGCACCCTCGAAGAACGCTTTTCAGGCTGGAGTTCGGCGCTCTCCAGGCACGGGTTGCTGCCCCGCCCCGAACTGATCCTCAGCAACCTGTTGTCTACCTTGCCCACGCAGTTTCAGCCCGACAACATTGCCGCCGACCAAACCCTGCTCGAAGCGTTTGTGCGGAGTGTAGAGGTCACGGCTTTCGTGTGCGTCGAGTACAACCTCGCGCTCGAACTCGTGGCCACCTTACAAGGGTTGGGCAGAAGGATCCCAGAAGACGTGTCGGTGGCCTGCTTTGACGTTCCTCACGTTCCCCTGACCTCGCCACACGGGTTGCCCGACCTCACGCACATTCATCAGAACGAGCTGGACATGGGCCGGACGGCAGTCGAACGGATTTTGGCCCGCCTGCGCGGCGAAACGGCCCCCACGCGCACGCATGTACCGTTTGAATTGGTGCAGGGCCGCTCAACCAGTTCTGCGCCCATCTGACTCGAGCCAAGACCGTTCCCCACCGGTAGTGTCGCTGGTCAAGTGGTGATCCCTGCAGGTTTTCTCCTCTCCTGTTCCGAGGTACTTTTATGCTGCACAACCCTCCGGCCACGCCGGCCCGTGTGGCCCCGGCCCCCCCTTATCGTTCCCGGCTGCTGCGCCACGAATCGCGGATGGCCTACGCCTTCATCAGTCCGGCGATGATCCTGTTCCTGATCTTCACGCTGCTGCCCGCCGTGTTCGCCTTCTTCCTGAGCTTCACCAATTACGACATTCTCAGCCCGATCAAATGGGTGGGCCTCGCCAACTATCAGCGCCTGATGACCGACGACCTGTTCCGGCGCGGCGTGCTGAACGTGGCGTATTACGCGCTGCTGTACGTCCCGCTGATGATCGCGCTTTCACTCTCGTTGGGCCTCGCACTCAACCGCAAGCGGCCCGGCATGGCCCTGTTCCGCACCCTCTTTTATCTGCCCGCCGTGACCTCCAGCATCGCGGCGGCCACCGTCTGGACGTGGATGTTTCAGAAAAACTACGGCGTCGTGAATCAAACGTTGGACGTATTTGGGATCACCGGCCCCAACTGGCTGGCCAGCAGCGACAGCGCCATGTACGCCATCGTCATCGTGACCCTGTGGCAAGGCCTCGGCAGCAACATCATCATCTATCTGGCGGGCCTCAGCGGTGTGCCCACCTACCTCTACGAGGCGGCGGCCCTCGACGGAGCCAGTCCATGGCAGCAGTTCCGCTATATCACCGTGCCCGCGCTGCGTACCACCACTTTTTTCGTGGTGTTCATGTCGCTGATCGGGGCCTTTCAACTGTTCGATCAGGCCTACGTGATGACGCAGGGCGGCCCTGGGTACGCCACCACCACCGCCGTGTACCAGATTTACAGCAACGGCTTTACACAGCTGCGAATGGGCTACGCCAGCGCGCAGGCCTTTGTGCTGGCCATCGCCATCTTGTGCGTCTCGCTGATCAGCATGCGGCTGAACCGCGATTCCGGGCTGGGTTAGGGAGCAGATGATGAATCAGAAACTCCGCTGGACGCCCTGGGTGGTACTGCGAGAAAGCCTGTTTTACGCGTTGTTGGTGGGCGTGGCGATCATCATGGCCCTGCCGTTTTACTGGATGGTGGTCACCTCACTCAAGCCTGATGCCGATATCTTCAGCGACCCGATTCGCTGGATTCCCCAGCGCGTGACCTTCGAACACTACGTCAAGGCCTTTACGTTGGTCCCGTTCAGCCGCTACTTCTGGAACTCTACGGTGATGGCCCTCCTCGGCGTGCTGGCGAACCTGATCTTGGGCAGCCTCGCCGGATATGCCTTCGCGCGCATGCGCTTTCCCGGCCGCGAGGGACTGTTCAAGATGAAACTGGCCTCTCTCCTGATTCCCGGCGTCGTCACGCTGATTCCCAGTTTCATCATCCTCAAATCGTTCCCGCTGGCGGGCGGCAACAATCTGCTGGGACAGGGTGGACAGGGCCTGCTCAATTCCTACTGGGCCATTGTCTTGCCGGGAGCGGCGGGAGCCTTCGCCGTGTTTTTTATGCGCCAATTCTTCCGCACCTTGCCCGACGACCTGATGGACGCTGCCCGTGTGGACGGGGCCAGTGAGTTCCGCATCTTTTGGAGCATCTACCTGCCGCTGTGCGGCCCTGCACTGGCAACGCTGGGCATCTTCACCTTTCAGGCAGGCTGGAACGTGTTCCTGTGGGCCTTGATCGTGTTCAACGATCCCAAGATGTCCACCGTTCAAATGGGCCTGCAGTCCTTCAGCTTTAACCACCAGACCGATTACGGCCCGCTGATGGCCGCCAGCGTGGTGGTGTCGCTGCCCGTGCTGATCGTGTTCCTGTTCGCCCAGCGCTACTTCACCCAGTCCATCTCCTTTACTGGGGCCAAAGGCTGAAGTGGGTCACGTTCTGCTCGGCACCAGTGCACAGATGAGCAAGGAAATGATCTGAATGTTCGGCCCTGGCCTCTGTTGATTCACCGCTATCACGCGGCTGTAGGGTTTTAGGCCCACAAAGGAGACGTCATCTCAACAGGTCTCTGTATCGTCTGAGCTTTCGCCTTTACCCCACAAGGAGTTGCCATGATGCGAACCACCTTCTGCCTGACCTTGCTGCTGATTCCCGCTACGCTCGTCTCCTGTAATACCGCCTCGATCGTTCCGGCCTCGACAACACGCCTGGAGGCTCAGGCCACCACCGCCAATGCGGACGCGGCCATGAGCGCCTTTGTGAATGTCTTTTGGAATCCGACCAAGAAATACTTTTACACCAACTCGGATCGCCAGATTCACACCCACAATCCAGGGCCCGACGGGGGCCTCTACACCGACTACTGGTGGGAAGCGCAGCTGTGGGAAACGGTGATGGATGCTTACGAGCGCACGGGCTCCACCACTTACCGGCAGATGATTGCCGACGTGTACGACGGGTTTTTTGCCACCTATCCCAACTGGTCGGACAACGCGTTCAACGATGACATCGGGTGGTGGGCGCTGGGCAGCATCCGGGCTTACGAACTGACAGGGGACGTGCGCTACCGGACACGGGCCAAAGAGATGTTCGATTTCATCTACACCTCCGGAGCCTACACCAGTGAGTACGGCGGCGGCATCTGGTGGAACCGCATCAATTTCTTGACGCAGAAAAATGTGGCCACCAACGCCACCGCCGCGATCATTGCCATGCGGCTCAAACGGGCGCTCAATGACCCCTCGTATGCAACCAAAGCACAAAACCTCTTCGCTTGGGTACGGAGCCGCTTGTACGCGGGCGGCGGCCTGGTGTACGACAACGTCAGCGGCAGCGGAAACGGTACAGTCGCCACCTGGGAGTACACCTACAACTTTGGGACATTTCTGGGGGCAGCCCTGGAGATGTACCGGGAGACCAATCAGGTGAGCTACCTCAATGACGCCAAGGCGGCAGCCGACTGGGCAGTGAGCCGCATGACGCTGGACGGCACCCTCCTATATGAAGGAGAGGACGATACGCCCGCCTTCAAAATGATTTTCGCCCGCAACCTCAATACGCTGCGGGTGGTGGGCAATCAGCCGCAGTACCTCAGCTTTTTACAGAAGAATGCCACCCAGGCGTGGAACCATCGGCGCACGTCTGACGGCGTGATTGGCCCGGACTGGACGCAGACACCGGGGAGCGGTTACGTCCAGAGCGTTGCCGCAGCGGCTGGAGCGTCCATCTTGCAACTCACGCCTCCAGATGGGTTGACGGGTGTGGTGCTCGGTGCTGGGGCCTACGAGGTTGAAAATGCCCGTCGCAACGGCATCAACAATGAAAATACCCAAGTGGGGTACAGCGGACGCGGCTACTTGGCAGGCTGGAACAACGACGGCACGTCCGTCGATATTCCGGTCAATGTCGCGAGTGCGGGGACGTACCGTCTTGACTTCCGCTACGCCGCCGGGGCAGGCAACGCGGCCCGTCAGCTGAAGGTGAACGGTGGATCGGGGAACACTGTGAGCTTCTCTGGCACAGGAAGCTGGGGAAGCTGGAGCACGGCTACGACGAACGTCAATCTCACGGCGGGCACCAATGTGGTGACGCTGGCCTATACGGCTGGTGCAGGCAGCAGCAACTATCTCAATCTGGACCGGCTGAATGTGGCTTCCACCTCCAGCTTTTCGGCCACTCTAGAAGCCGAAAACGGCACACTCCATAGTCTCAGCTCTGAAAGCGTCCATGCGGGGTACACCGGGACTGGCTATGTGGCCGGCTGGAATACGGGCGGCCAGTGGGTCGATCTACCGGTGACTGTCCCGGCGGCAGGGGCCTACACGCTCACGCTGCGCTACGCGGCAGCGGCAGGCAACGCCAGCCGGTATCTGTATATCAACGGCGCGGGCGTGGTCAACAATCAAAGCTTCCCGGCCACCAGCAGCTGGGGCAGCTACCAGACCGTCACGGTGTCTGGAGTCAACCTGAACAGCGGCAGCAACACCATTTCCGTGATTTTCGACGGGGCAAAAGGGAGCAGCAACTACCTTAACCTCGACCATGTCGTGGTCAGCCGATGAGGCAACCCGTGGCGGATACGCTTGGCCTGCTGCCCTGGGCTGACCATGCGGAGGCGGCCCAGAGGACGCTCTACACGCAGTTCTGGAATCCCAGTCAGCAGATCATGAATCAGGCTTCGCCTTGCGGCGCTCCCTGCAACGATCCATACGTGTATTGGTGGCACGCGCACACCCTCGATGTGTTGATCGATGGCCTGCTGCGCACCGGTGACGCACGGTATACGCAACTGATCGGAGAGGCATTTGAAGGGGCGCGTGCCCTGAACGGTGGCACCTTGCTGCACAACTGGTACGACGATATGCAGTGGATGGCGCTGGCCTTGCTGCGGGCGCATGAGGCTACGGGTGAGGAGCGCTATTTGAATGGGGTACAAGAGCTCTGGGCCGACATTCAGGGGGGGTGGAACGAGCACTGCGGCGGCGGCATCGCTTGGAAAAAAGACCAGTTAGACTACAAGAATACGCCGGCCAACGCGCCTGCAGCGATCCTGGCCGCCCGGTTGTACGGGCTCCTCGGGGACGGCGCAGACCTGGACTGGGCCAGACGCATCTACGCTTGGAACAAAGCTCATCTGGTGGATCCTGAGACCGGCTTTGTCTGGGACGGAATGAACCGCTTGGGCGACGGCCAACTCGAAGACGGCTGGCACTTCACCTACAACCAAGGCGCGTATCTGGGCGCAGGATTGGCCCTGTTTGAGGTGACGGGTGAGGAGACGTATCTTCAAGATGCGCTCCGGACGGCGGAGGCGGCCCAGACGCGCTTGCTTGACGCGTCCAGCGGCCTCTTCCCCCACGAGGGCGACGGCGATGGGGGCCTGTTCAAAGGCATCCTGGTGCGGTATCTCGCCCTGTTGGCACAGGCAGTGAATCGTCCGGCGCTCGTGAGGGTGCTCCGGCACAATGCAGAAGCGCTCTGGCAGGCGGGGCGAGATCCAGACAGCGGCTTGATGGGCCTGTCTTGGAACGAACAACCCCGGGGGCGTGTGTCGCTCAGCGGACAGCAGAGCGGGGTCATGCTGCTTGAAGCCGTGGCTACCCTCGAGCGTCAGGGCCTGTTGTCTTGAGGCCGATGAGCACCTGCGGGGAGAACAGTTGCGGCGTTGACCAATCTTTCCAACTCGCCAAGGAGTCTATTCGTGAACTATTCGTCTATCGAGCACCTGAAGACCGAGATGCAGTCCCAGCTGCAGGACACACCGCACCTTGCTCAGGCCTTTGCCCGCTGCTTTCCCAATACCCTCGAAACCACTGTCCGGCTGCTCGACGACGGCACCAGCTTTGTGTTTACCGGCGACATTCCGGCCATGTGGCTGCGCGATTCGTCGGCCCAGGTCAGCCCCTATCTGCCCCTAGCTACTCAGGACGCCGGTATCCGCCGCCTCATTTCAGGCTTGATTGAGCGCCAAGCGAACTACTTGCTGATCGACCCCTATGCCAATGCGTTCAATGCCGAGCCGGACGGCAGCGGCCACGCGGCTGACCTTCCGTCCAAAGGCGCATGGGTCTGGGAGCGCAAATTCGAGCTGGATTCGCTGTGTTATCCAGTGTCGCTGCTGTACCGCTACTGGCAGGCCACCCAAGATGAGGCGGTGTTCAGTGAGGCCGTGCGGGCCATGCTGAACACCGTGCTGCGTGTGATGCGGACGGAGCAGCGCCACGCCGAACAGTCTCCCTACACCTTCCAGCGCCCCGATCCGCTGCTGCCCAGCGACACCCTCCCACACGGCGGACATGGCTCACCCGTGGCCTACACCGGGATGGTGTGGTCAGGGTTTCGCCCCAGTGACGACGCCTGCACTTACGGCTACCTGATTCCGGCCAACATGTTCGCGGTGGTGGTGCTGGGGCAGCTGGCCCAGATGGCACGGGAGGCGCTGGGAGACCCGGAGTTGGCCGGTTCTGCCCTGTCGCTCCGAGATGAAATCGAACAGGGCATCCAAACCCACGGCGTCGTTCAGCATCCCACGCACGGCCAAATCTACGCCTACGAAACCGATGGCCTCGGCCACCACCTGCTCATGGACGACGCCAACGTGCCGAGTTTGCTGTCCATTCCCTATCTAGGCTACCGCCCGGCCGATGATCCGCTGTATCTCCGCACCCGGCGCTTTATCCTGAGTCCCGACAATCCCTATTATTTTTCGGGCGACCACGCGGCGGGCGTGGGCAGCCCGCACACCCCCGGCGGCCTGATCTGGCCGATTGCGCTGGCGATGCAGGGCCTCACCTCCACAGACCCTGCCGAGCGGCAGCAGTTGCTGAACACCCTCACCGCCACCACAGCAGGAACGTACTACATGCATGAAAGCTTTCATCCAGACGACCCGTCCCACTTCACCCGGCCTTGGTTTGCGTGGGCCAACAGCCTCTTTGGAGAATTTGTCTTGGCGGCTCAAAGCTCGCTTGCCCGAGCCGCTGTGCTGCCTTGAGTTGGCCCACAGGAGACTAATTGCAGGGGTGGCGTGAGGTTCACGCCACCCCTAACACAATCGTTGACTACGCCTGAAACGCGAGTTTCTATCTTTCTCTTGAGTTGTGTCAAGTGAATTGAACGTCATGTGAAACATGAGTCCGAGCGGGGCTAAATCCGTAGCTGACTAATGATAGGTAGCTCTCCAGCATCCCCCAAATTTTGTTTAAATCTCAATAGCTGCAATGGTTCGGACAGTTTTGGGGTGCATGGGGACGACCCACCGAAAATGGGTCCGTGAAGACGCAATGTCCAGTGGGTTTGGGCGGCGTCTTACAGCACGTCGTGCAGGCAGTTAAGCTGCGCAAGACGCAGCGGAAATTTTTCGCCGTCGTCCTGAGCGTTTTCCTGGCGCTTCCGGGGCGGCTGAATGCTTTGGATCTTTCCCACGACGCGTCCTGCTCGGACCGCACCATTCGGCGCTGGTTGCACCGGGGCGATGAGGGCGCTGTGCCCTGGTGGTCGCTCCAGACGGCCGCGGTGACCACCGCGATGCAGAGCGGACTGATCAGTCCGCTCTGCATCCTGGCCATTGATGCTTCCTTCCACCAACAGTCTGGGACGAAGACCGCCCACCTCGGCCCGTTCTGGAATGGGTGTGCAACACGCGTAGAACGAGGCATTGAGCACGCCTGTTGTGCACTGATCAAAGTCCAACACCGGCACATCTTTCCCCTTCATGCCCGTCAAACCCGCACGGATTCTGAAGCACCTGGACGGATGGAACAGATCACCGATCAATTGGAGGAGGTTCTGCTGGACCTCCGAGCCCCTCCTCAGATCGAGCTCGCGGCTATCGTGGCCGATGGGGACGATGCCAACATCTCCGTTGTGGAAACCGTGACGGGTCACGGTTTCCCGTTGGTCTCGAAACGCCCACGGAATGCCAATCTCAAGTCCCTGTACGCCGGTGAACACGTCAAGCGCCGAAGACAAAAGAAAACGTTGGACGGGAAGGTCAACTTCCACGATCTGAGGCGATTTGAGCTGGTCTGTGAGACGCCCACCCAACGTCTCCTGAGCCAGGTCGTCTGGGGATGCCATTGGAGACGGGCACTGCGTGCGGTCGTCATTCAGCAGTTGGATTCCACGGGGACAGGGACTGGGTATGCGGTGCTGTTCAGCACCGCCGTGACCCTGCCAGCCCATGACGTCGTGGCCCTGTCCCAGAGCCGTTTTGAGATCGAACTGGTCTTTCGGGACGAGAAGCAGTTCCTTCTGGCTTTGAACTTGGCGCGCCTGGAAGCTCTGCAGGCTGCTGGAGGGGGACAGGGCCTGGTGTTCAGTTTCAGTCTGGAGGACCTGAAGCGCAGAGCGTATAACGCCCTGCTGGCCCAAGTCATTTTGTCCACTCTGGGTCTCGAAGCTCGCTTTGAGGAATCAGGTTCGCTTCCCTCCAGACCGCTGGATTTCGGCCTTAAAGCTGCCTAAAACTGTCCGAACCATTGGCTGATGCAGGTGGTAGAAGTTCAGGGCACCTTGCCGCGTCTGAAGGCGTTGGGGGTGCGGGTAGCTGTGGACGACTTTGGCACCGGTTACGCCAATCTGGCCTACCTCAAACAGTACCCGGTAGACGTGCTCAAAATTGACCGTTCTTTTACGGCGGGCGTGGCAGGTTCGCATCCGACCACCCAGCGGGATGAGGCGCTGGTGGAAGCCGTGATTCAGTTGGCGCACGCGCTGGAACTGGAAGTGACTGTAGAAGGTGTGGAGACGCAGGAACAGGTGGAATTTGTACGTCGGTGCGGGGGCGAGTGCGGGGCTACTGGACAGGCCGCCCCCAACCTGCCGAGAGCTTTGGGGCACTGGTCAAAGAATCGGCCCTGAACGGCTCAAGCTGAGGCCAACGTGCCAGGAGGCCGACCCTACGGGAAGCGTGGCCGCCTTTGATTCGGTCTTGGCGAGTGGGGCCCGTTCTCCCGCACGGCACAGGGGTCATGTCGGCTGCCCCACCAAGCAAAGCGTCTCTCCGAACTCGCTGACTGAGCTTTTTGGAAGCCACTGCCTCACCCACGTGTTCAGGGCTTGACGACAAACCAGACTTTGCCGACGTTCTGGCCTGTGGCGTCACCAGGCTTTTTGTCGTTGACCCAGAAGTACAGCGGCTTGCCGCCGTAGGTGACTTGCAGCGCCCCGTCTTTGCGGGTGGTGGTGCCCAGATGTGCTTGCATAGGGGCGGCAGCGGTAGGCGTATAGGCCGTCAGCAGCGGAGGCCACGCCACTGCACACTGGTCATAGCAGTTGCTCACGTCTTTGGTGTCTTTGGTAAACAGGTACAGCGTCATGCCGTTGGCCGCCACGAGATTGTTGCCCAACTTGGCCAGTGCAGCCGTTTGGAGGGTGGGGCCGGGATTCAGGGCGTACCAGACTTTACCGACGCCTTGCCCAGTGGTGTCGCCGGGGGTGGTGTCGCCCACCCAGCCGTACAGGGGCCGGCCGTTGTAAGCGACCTGACGGGCGCCGTCTTTGCGGGCCACCAAGCTCAGTTTGCCCGGAAAGTTGGCGGGCAAATCGGGCACAGCGGAGGCCAGCACAGGCGGCCAAGCGGTTGCACACTGGTCGTAGCACTTCGAGATTCCCGGCTCGTCTTTGGTGTAGAGGTACAGTGTCATGCCCGCGCTGCTTTGCAAGATGGTGCCCAGCTTGGGGTCTTGCCGCGCCGTGAGCGTGGCGGCACCAGCAGGAGTAGCAAAACAGGTGAAGGCGGCGAGAGAAGCAAAGGCGGTCAGACGGTGGATAGACAACATAGAAACCTCCACTCCAAGGAACGCGCCGCGCCGCCATTCGGATGCCTCCCCACTCTTCAGACCCTCTAGATGAAGACCATACCGCTGAAGACCCCGCCGCGCCCCCTACACAGCACAGGCGCTACAACAAGGCCCAGCCCATGACCTTGGTCGGCCCCTTCGGACGGCTGTCCCGCGCTTCCAGACTGACGCACAGGTAATCGTTGGCCCCTAGCCCGATCTCGAATACCCCGGACTGGCTGACAAGCGCGCGCTGCATGAGGTCGCCACGTTGCCAGTGGTGTGCCACCCACGCGTGGTATTCCTGCCCAGCGGGAGCCTGCGGCAAGACGAACAGCACGCGGCGGTCAGGCAAGGTGAGGGCGCGGCTATAGAGGCGGCGCCCGGCGCCCCGCAACACCACGACTTGCACGTCAGGCTGGGCCAGCCAGCGCGTGATCTGGGTCTGTTCCGCCTGTGCTTGGGCCTGTGTCTGGCGGATCTGAAGGGTATCTCGGCCCACGCTGCCCACTGCCAATACTCCGGCCACTGCCGCCGCCCACGCCCAGTAAGACACCAATGGGCGGGGCGGGCGAGCCGGCACACCCGCGGGCAAACGGAGCGGGGGCAAGTGTTCAGGCTGGGGCAGGGTTTCTAAGGCCGCCACCAACTCGGCCCGCCACTGCCGGATTTGGGCGCTGCACTCGGCGCAGGCCAGCGCATGGGTTTCGACTTGCGTGTGCGGCGGCCCCACCAGTTGGCCCAGCGCATAGGCCCGCAGCAAGCTGAGCTGGGGATGAAGAGGCGGAATGTGGACAGGCGGGGTAACGTTGGTCATGTGTCCTCCAACTGGTGGCGCATGGCCCGCAAGGCCCGCCGCAAGCGCGATTTCACCGTGCCCAGCGGCAACGCCCGCTTGACGGCGATCTCGGGATGACTCAGGCCACCAAAAAAGGCGTCCAGAATCAAGGTCTGATCCCGGTTTGGAAGACGCTGCATGGCCGCCTGAACCACCAATTGCGTGTCTAGATCGGCCCTCCCCACATTCGTGGCCTCTAATCCATCCCAAGCGTGATGCTGCGGCTCCGTGCCTACCTCAGGTTCTTGGCTCACGGGACGGCTGCTGCGTGCCCGCAGGCGCGACAAGGCGGCATTGCGGGCCACGGTATAAATAAAAGCTCTGGGCGATCCGAGTTCGGGCCGGTAGGAACCGGCCCGCTCGGACAGACGCAGGAAGGTGTCCTGCACGACTTCCTCAGCTTCCTGCGGGCTCTGCAGCAGATGGAAGGCCACCGCGTACACCTGCCGCCCCAGCTGGCGGTGAAGTTCGGTGAGTGCATCGAGATCCCCGTGCTGTAAGCGCAGCAGGGCAAAGGCTTCTTCATCCATAGACACCTGCCTTCCCGAGATACGCACGGGCGGCCTGCTTGGATGCATCGCGCGGCAGTCCGCTCAGCCGGAGAGGGCCAGGCCGCAGCATATGAATCCCGAACGGCAGAGTGGTCAACTGTGGTGTTTGTTGTTGACCACACGGTGAGAGGAAATTTGAGGGTGCAAAGAGCAGTGACGATGCCGCATGGATGAGGCGCAGTGTTGTGCGTGTGGCACACGGGTTGTGCCTCGAGGCTGGCCCAAGGCCAGAAGTGATCCAAGTACAGCGGTTCAAAAGTCTTGAAGGTTGAGCTTGCTCGGTGGTCCCCTCACCCGTGGCGGCCGCGACGCCCCCTGTGCAGCGCTGCGGGTTTTACAAGGGGCGAGGGGACAAAAATTAATCGGACGCTGGACGAGGCCTCTGGGGTTCACGAACAGCGTCCGGCTCTCCCCCGCCCAGCCCCCCATCCGAATCTTTGAGTTCCACTCCGCTGAGGCCGCGCCGCAGGGCCTCTACGGTCAGGCCCAGCAGCCGCCGCGCCGCCGCGCCCGCATTCAGTCCGGCGGGGCGGATATTGGACACACAGTTGCGCGCCGAATCCAGCGTGCCGGGGCGCGGATCAAAGGTCAGGTACGCGCCTAAACTGTCGGGGCTGCTGAGGCCGGGGCGCTCTCCGATCAGGTGCAGGGCCAGCCGAGCGCCCAATAGGGCGGCGGCTTCATCGGCCAGCGCGACGCGGGCTTGGGTGGCAATCAGCACCGGGGCGACCCGCAATCCAGCGGCGTGTAACCCCGGCAATAGTGTGTGCAGCACCGCTGCCGCCTGCCGCTGGGCCGACAACGCCGAGAGGCCGTCCGACACCATGATCAGAATGTCGGGAGGAGGCTGGCTGCGCTGCACGCGCAAGAGGTGGGCCGATTCGGGGTGCAGCGTGCGGCCCAAATCCGGGCGACGCAGGTAGTCGGAGCGGTGGGCGGCCTGGCTGCGAACCACGACAGTGTCGACGGCCAAAGCCTCGGCCAGCGCCCCCACCTCCAACTCGGTGTGTACCGCGTCACGGGCAAGGGCATGGGCCTGCCCAAACTTCAGGACTTCGGCGGTGGGCAGCGAGGTTCCCACCCGGCCCAGCGCAATCCGGGCGTCGGTGTACTGGCGCAGGCGTTCCCAAGGGGTGAGGTCTTCGGGGCGGAACAGGTCGGGCACTTTAGGCGACTCGCTCATCCGGCCCCCAATTGCCGCACCTGTTCGCGCAGAGGCGAGCCGATGGGCGGCAACTGCAACTGCCCTGCCCGCGTAATTCCGGCGCTGTCCAGCCACGCGGCAAATTCGGGCGCGGGCGGATACCCGAACACCGAGCGCACATACCAAGCGTCGTGAAAACTGGTGGACTGGTAGCCCAGCATGATGTCGTCGGCCCCCGGTACGCCCATGATGAAGGTCACGCCCGCCGCTGCCAGCAGGGTCAGCAGCGTGTCCATATCGTCGGAATCGGCCTCGGCGTGGTTGGTATAGCAGATGTCGCAGCCCATCGGCAAGCCCAGCAGCTTGCCGCAACAATGGTCTTCGAGGCCCGCCCGCACAATTTGTTTGCCGTCGTAGAGGTATTCGGGGCCGATGAAGCCCACCACCGTATTGACCAAGAGCGGCGAGTACGCCCGCGCCACCGCGTAGGCCCGCGCCTCGGCGGTTTGCTGGTCTAGGCCCGCGTGCGTACCTGACGACAAAGCACTCCCCTGCCCGGTTTCGAAATACATGACGTTCTGGCCGCGCTGCATTCCCCCTTGACCATCGGCAAAGAGGCTCCCGCGCCCGAGCGACTGCGCCGCCGCGTGCGCCTCGGTCAGTAAGGCCAAATTGATGCCAAATCCTGCGTTGGCTCCCTGTGTGCCCGCCACCGACTGAAACACCAAATCCACGGGGGCGCCGCGCTCGATGGCCTGTACGGTGTTGGTGACATGGGTCAGCACGCAACTCTGAACGGGCGCACCCAACCCTTGCCGCAGGTCATCCAGCAGGGTCAGCAGGCGCACGCAGGCGTCTACGTTGTCCAGCGCGGGATTCACGCCGATCACCGCGTCGCCCGCGCCGAACATCAGGCCGTCCAGCGTACTGGCCAGAATGCCGCGCAAATCGTCGGTGGGGTGGTTGGGTTGCAGGCGGGTCGAAAAGTGCCCGCGCCGCCCCAGCGTATTGCGAAAGCGCGTGATGACCTCGCATTTGCGGGCCACCAGCACGAGGTCTTGGTTGCGCATCAGCTTGCACACCGCCGCCACCATTTCGGGGGTCAGGCCGGGGGCCAGCGCCCGCAAGGTCTGTGTCGTGGCCGCCTCCGACAGCAGCCAGTCGCGGAATTGGCCCACATTCAGGCCCGCTACAGGCGCAAACGCGGCGGCGTCGTGGCTGTCCACGATCAGGCGCGTGACCTCATCGTCTTCGTAGGGAATCAGCAAATCCTCTAGAAACAGCGTCAGCGGCAATTCGGACAGGCACAGCCGCGCCGCTTCCCGTTCCTCGGCGCTGCGGGCAGCCAGTCCCGCCAGTTCGTCTCCGGCCTTGCGGGGCGAGGCTTTGGCCAGCACGTCTTTCAGGTCGGCAAAGCGGTGGTGCGTGCGGCCCAGAGTGGCGCTGTAGAGGGTGGCGTTAGACATAGAGTCGCCTCCTGCGGGCAAGTGGGAAACGGCGGGCGGGCAACTGACAGGCAGTCTAAAGGATGGGCGCAGCAATGGCGCATCCGGTCTAGGTTTCGCTGCTGGGGTGGTCTTTTCTAGAAGTGGGAGAGATTGATTCTGGCCGAATTGGGCAATAGGTGAGGGCGTTGGAATGCGAACCCCCCCGTTGCTGTGCAACGCCCCCCCTTAGAGGGGAGGACAACAGCTGTTGCGCTCCCCTTTAAGGGGGGCTGGCTGCAACGCAGACTGGGGGGTTGCCCGGAACCTCAACCTCTCCTGCTCAGTCTCCGAAGTGGGTGGCGGGCGGCCCCTGAAAACGGCGGGATTCCAGCGCCAGCCACACCACGCCCAGCGCCACAATGAGGCCGATAACGAGGTACGCCACCTGCTGAAACGGGGGCCGCATGCCCACATACACCAGCGCCAGCCCGCCCAGAATGCCCAGTACAGCCACAGGCTTGCTGGCCGCCCCCAGCCGGAACGGTCCGTGATGTGTCCACGTTTTGCCTTCCGCCAGCAGGCCCGCCGCGATGGGCATGACGTAGGAAATGTAGAGCAAGACCGCGCTGCCCAGTGCCAACACCGCGAAGGCCGGGGCATAGAGGGTGGCCACCACGATCAGGACGGCCGAAATCAGGATGGCGGGGCCGGGGGTGCGGTACACCGGATGAACGGTTTTCAGCAGGCCGCTGTAGGGCAAGCCGCCGTCGCGGGAAAAGGCGTAGATCATGCGCGACGTGCTGGTCATGGCGGCCAGACCGCAGATGTAATTGGCAATGACGATGCCGATGTACAGCAGGTCTTTGAGCAGCGTGGGCATGCCTGAGCCGTTCATCAGCCACGCGAAAATGCCGTAGCCCTGCTTGGCCCCTTCGTCCAGACTGGGCATGGCCAGCACGAAGGCGGCGATCATCAAGAAGCCGAACACGCTGGAATACAGAACGGCCTGAATCATGCCGCGCGGCACGTTGCGGGCGGCGTCCTGCGTTTCTTCGGAGGTATGCGCCGAAGCGTCGAAGCCCGTGATGGTGTAGCAGACCAGAATCAGGCTGCCCAAAAAGGCGGAGGGCAAGCTGGCATTGGCAGGCCACACGCCGCCGCCCGCGTCTCCGGTGTAGTTGCGGAAGGTGAACAGGCGCGACAGATCGAAGCTGGGCGCGTAGACCAGCAAGGCCACCGTGAGAACGAGAGCAACCACAAAAATCAGCGATCCCGAAAAGTTGGTGAGCTGCGTGGTCAGGCGGATGCCCCGGTAATTGCACAGCGCCTGCGTGGCCGTAATCAACACGACGGCCAAGAGTTGTTGCGCTAGGCCGAATCCAGCCACATCGACTTTAAAAATATTGACCAGCACGAGGTCACGGAACAGGATGTACACGCCCACATTGACGCTGGCGGTGACGAACACGAGGCCCAGCAGGTTAAACCACGCGGTCGCCCAGCCCCAGCCGCGCCCACCCAGAATGCTGCTCCAGTGGTACAGGCCGCCCGCCGTCGGAAAGGCGCTGGCGATTTGGCCCATGCCCAGCGCCACCACCACCGCAAAAATCACGCCCAGCGGCCAGCCGATGCCGATGCTGGCCCCACCCGCCGCCGTAAAACCGTTGGGAAAAGCCGTAATACCGCCCGCCAAAATACAGATGATGGAAAACGAAATGGAGAAATTGGAAAACCCGCTCATGCGGCGCGAAAGCTCCTGCTTGTAGCCCATCGAGGCCAAGAGCTTCTCGTCCTGATCGGTTCCGGCGCTGGCGGGGGTTGCCTTGCTCTGGGCAGTCTGGTTGGCGGGGCGGCTCAAGTCATCGACCTCCTAAACTGGAGAGGGAAACTTCTTTATGAACGCGGCGCAGTCTCCCGTTAAAGCAGGCCAGCAGCCATAACGTTGGGTGAACTATACATGAGAAAAGCTGTTGCCCCCGCTCCCAGTGGGCGTTTGGCTACACAACCTGACAATGATTACAATTCGGCTCGGTGTGAGATTCGCGCAACCAATCCCGGTCAACCGCAATCCACCGTCGAAAAAAACCTGATACTTCCTTCTTTCAACCGTCTGGAAGGACGACCATAAGAGGAAGCACCGGGTTCACATGGCTGCTGACGACCCGCAGGCGAGTCCGCTCCACCATGCCCCACGACGACAGTCGCGCAGGGAAGATCTTCTTTTCTCGCCGTTCTTGTTCGACTTTGCGCCACGCCAGACGCATCTCCCGGCTCAGCCCGCCTTTCGGAATCCGCTGTGTGCGGGGCGGCAATTCAGCACTGCGAGTCGGGGGCAGGGGAGCGGTGAGTTGAGGGGTGACCGGTTTCGTGTTCAGCACATTGACCCGGTCATGCAGCGCGGAGCGAATTCGTTTGGCGCGTCCCTTCGGGCGCTTGATCTCCGCGCTGCCCAGCACGGCCCGTTTGGCAATGTTTACCGCCGCCATCACGTCCCGCCCGCCCGAGAGCCCACACGCCGGGCAGTGGGCCGAGTGGTAGCCCTCCGGACGCTCCAACGGAGCGTCACAGCCCGCACACTGCGCCGACGTACCTCTGGGGGGAACGCTCACCACTTCGATGCCTTGACGCGCCGCCAGTTGCTCGGTGGCCGCGTAGACCTGACCCCGCACGGACTGGGACGAGCGGTTGTTCTGAAACGCCCCCCGTCCCGAAGGATCAAAGTCGCGCAAGTCTTCAAAAGCGATCAAACCCGCCCCACACTGTCCCGCCAACGTGACCAAGTGATTCGCCGCGTGCCACGCCAAATCCCGGCCCAAGTACATCCGCTTGCGGGACAAGGCGTCCTGATGGGCCGACAAGGTCTGGTGCTTGTCGCTCAACACTTCACAGGCCTGCCCCGCCAGCAAGGCTCCAATTCTTCTCGCCTTTCTCCGGGTGAATTCTTCCTCGCGTTGCAGGCGGAGCAACTTGGAAATGCGTCCAGCTTCATCAAACCCCGTCGCCTCACCCGTGGTCAGCAGCCGCCCGGCGTGGGTCTTGACCACAGCCGCCACCACCAGGGCCGAAGGACTCCAGTCGACCCCCAACGCGGCGGTGGGCTGCTTCCACATGGCCCCTTGGCTGGTCTGGACAGCGCTGAACAGGATCTTTTCTTCGTCCCGCCGCAGATCGGGCAGAGACCACTCCCCAAGGTTCCGGCGGCTCGCCGGAACCGACAAACATATCCGGTGCCAGACCCAGTCTTCACGGCGAACCGGACGCGCGACCACCGGGAGTTTCAACTTCAATTCCAGACGGTCTTCATCCACCGTCATCTCCACGAACTGATCGTCCATACAGGACAGGGGCAAGACGGGGCGGCGAATCACCGGAGGCAAAAACACTTCGGTGAGGTGCTGCGGATCATGCTCCGCAGTCTTACGAAACCGCGTCAACGACTGGGCCAAGCGGTCAAGCTGCTGATTCGTGGCCCACTGCCCCGCAGATGTGGCCCGCACCTGTCCCGCATCAAACTCACCCGCAAGGTCAACTTCTTCCCGCATCACTGGGAACAAGTCCACGTCGCCAAGACGCGCTTGCCAGAGGGCCATCAAGCGCACCCGGACGCCGCGCTTGAAGCGGTCAGGGAGGTACACCTCATCAGGAACCACGGTGTGCCACCCCATCCGGCGTGCAGCGGCGTGGCCGCACTTAGGGAGGGGGCGGCCATCCGGACTTTCTCCCGTCGCCAGTTGATCGAAGTGCCCGGGAGTCCACCACGACGCAGCGGTCAGCGTGCCGACTTCCGCTGTGAGATCGAGCAGCCAGTGGCAGCGCTGCTCCACCAGCACCCGGTCAAGCGGCAGTCCATCGGCAGTCCAGGCTTGATTCACCCGTAGGGGAGTCGAGCGCACCACCTTGGCGGGTTTCACCACCTTGGCCTTGCTCAAGAGCCCTTCTCCTGCTTGCCCTGGAGTTCCTTGTGCGCCTCACTTAAGACCCGGAGTTGATTCTCATGGGAACGCAAGCGGTACAACCGCCCTGCACAGGAGGCCAGGAGCGACATGAAGTCCTGCATCAGTTCCTGATGCAGCGAAGCGTCCGCACGCTGGTGCAGCACTTCCACTGTGACGCCGCATTGAGTCAAGTAGCGTTCCAGATACCGGACACCAAACCGGGCGAGCCGATCTTGATGCGTGACCCGCACCACCGTGAATTTGCGGCGTGCCGCATCATCGAGCAGTTGATCGAGTCCTGTGCGCCGTTCACTGAGTCCCGACGCCTGATCCTTATAGACCCGGAAGACCGGCCCCGTGGCCGACTCGCGCAGCGCCGCTTCCTGGTTCACCAGAGAACTGGCCTGGTCTCCACTGCCCGACATGCGGCAGTACAGGGCTTCGGTGCGTTCCCGGACTTCCGAGACCGCTTCTGCCACCGGAAGTCCGAGGTAGCTGTCAAGGTCTTCACGCCGGAAGCGGCGCTGGTTTCCCGCCGTAATCACCGAAGGAATCCGCCCTTGAGCCGCGGCCGCCCGGACGCCCACCACCGACATCTTCAGATACCGCGCCGCATCACCGATGCGCATCAGGTCTGGAGAGTCTATTGGAGCCATGTATGACATTTTGTAACAAAGATACACGACTGTCAATAACCCTGCTGTGAGCGCCCGCCGCCCTGCGCTACGCTCGCCCGCAGATGGTGTCTTTGTCCAAGTCTTCCGCTCCTTCTGGCCCCAAAGCTCCGGCCCCTGACCGCTCGGTGGTGCGCCGCCTGTACGGGCTGCTGACTCCCTACCGCCGTACCGTGTTGCTGGGCATGATTTGCCTGACCGCCAGCGTGGCCGCCGAACTGTATCCGCCGCTGGTGTGGGGCCGGGTGGTAGACCGGGGGCTGATGGAACGCGACTGGACGTACATCGGGTGGCAATTGGCGCTGCTGGTGGCGGTCTTTGCCGTGCAGCAAGTCCTCTCGGCGTGGCGCGGCCTGCTGCTGGAGCGGGCGGGGCAGCAGCTCACGCTTGACCTGCGCATGCGGCTGTATTCCAAGCTCGCGGGGCAGTCGGCGGCCTACTTCGAATCCCAGCGCACGGGCGACCTGCTGTCGCGGGTCACGGCAGACGTGGACGGCATTCAGGATGTGTTGCTGCGCGGCACCGACGCCGTGCTGGGCAACGCGCTGAGGCTGATCGGCGTGATCGGCATTTTTATTGCGCTGCAACCGCTGCTGGGCATCATGGTCACGCTGCCGATGCTGGCGGTGGCGCTGATGCTCACGCGCTACAACGCCAGCGTGCGCCCCGCGTACCGGGCGGCCCGCACCCGGCTGGGCGACCTCTCGGCGCTGGTGGCCGACCGGTTGGCCGGCATCCGCGTGGTGCAGGGCTTTGCGCGGGAAGAGGCGGAAGCGCGGAAAGTGGCCTCGATTGGGCAAGCGCTGTACGACGAGGGCGTGAAGGCCATCAAGATTCGCAACCGCACTTTTCCGGTGGTGCGCTTCGTGTCCAATTTCGGCAACGTGATCATGCTGGGCGGCGGCGTGTGGCTGATCATGGCGGGCCAATTCACGCTGGGCGGGCTGCTGGCTTACCGGGGCTACGGGCGCTATTTTTACGGCCCCATCGACGATCTGGTCAATATCAACGACCTCTTGCAGCGGGCCGAGGCCAGCGGGCGGCGCATTTTTGAGGTACTGGACGCGCCCGCCAGTGTGAGTGAACGTCCGGGCGCACAGCCCTTGCCGCTGCCCGCGCGTGGCGAGGTGGTTTTCGAGAACGTGACCTTCGGCTACGATCCCCTCAAACCGGTGCTGCGCGGGCTGAATCTGCACATCCGGGCGGGCGAACGGGTGGCGCTGCTGGGCACGTCGGGCGCGGGCAAAAGCACGCTGCTGGGCCTGCTGACCCGCACCTACGACCCCAATGCAGGCCGCGTGACGCTGGACGGTCACGATGTGCGCGAGTTGACTTTGCCTTCCCTGCGCCGGGCCGCCAGCACCATGCAGCAGGACACGTTCCTGTTTCATGATTCGGTGCTGGAAAATGTGCGCTACGCCCGCCCCGACGCCACGCTGCAGGAGGTGCAGGACGCGCTGGCGGTGGCCGGAGCCGGCGAATTTGTGGCTGCTTTGCCTCAAGGCCTCAACACGGTGGTGGGCGAACGCGGCGTGAAGTTGTCGGGCGGGCAGCGCCAACGCCTTGCCATTGCGCGGGTGCTGCTGGCCCAACCCGCCGTGCTGCTGCTGGACGAACCCACCAGCGCCGTAGACACGGCCTCCGAAGCCGTCATCGTGGACGCTCTAGAACGCCTGATGCGCGGGCGCACGGCTCTGATCGTGACGCACCGTCTGTCGCTGGCCCGCAGTGTAGACCGCGTGATCGTCCTGGAGAGCGGCCAAATTGTAGAAGAAGGTGCGCCCGACGTACTGCGGCGGCAACAGGGCCGCTACGCCGAACTGGAACGGGCAGCACTGGTGACAGCGGGGTAATCCAAGTCGTCGGTGAAGGTTTGTCAGATTGGATGTTCAGAAATTCAAGCGGGGCCGGATGAGACGGAGTCTAATGACTTCGCCTCCCGGCCAGCGGCTTGTGCGGATTCCGATTGAACAGGTATGAAATAACTGCGAAATCCGACCGGAGGGAGAAGGAAAAGTACGGGTTCCAGAATGGAGTTAGCGTTCGGCGTTGTCCCGAAAGCCAACGGAATGGCCGGAATCCGTCTTACTCAGGCCTTTTCTTACCAGAAGTGGATGGGCAAAACGTCGATATAATCGAGTCCCAAAACGAGGGCCACGAGGGCCAACACGATCAGAAGCCAACGGAGCCAAGGCGCACCAGTGCCAGTACCTTTGAGTCGGGTCATATTCAATTCTCCAGAGGGAATGCGGGGAAGGGGTGGGAGCGTGAGGAGCGGGCCAGACTGGGAACAGAAAGTGAAGTGTGGGACGGCAGGCGACTAAGCCAGTCCGAATCAACTGGGCCTCATTCTTGGCCCTGCACGCCGTCCGGGGGTGAACGCCGACTCAACGTAAGGTTGACCTTCCGGCCACAGTTGGGCCACAGGCCAGACGGCAACACCAAAATGTTCGGGCTTCTTTTTCATTCCGTATAAGCTGCTGTAAATGAAAGAACTGGAGCGGTGGGCCGGGTGCGCTGAACGGCGGGAAGGCCAGAGATGACGGGCGACGGCGTGGTGATCGGGCTGGACGTAGGAACTTCGGCGGTGAAAGCACTCGCCCTGAATGAGCGCGGCAAGGTGCTGACCCGCGTAGGCCGCAGCTACGCGCTGTCCAGCGGCCCGGATGGATCGGCGGTGCAGGACGCCGGGGAAGTGATCGGCGCCGCCTTAGACGCGCTGGACGCTCTGGCGGCGGCAGTACCGGGCCTGCCCGTGTTGGCCCTCGTGCCCAGTGCCGCCATGCACAGTTTGGTGCTGCTGGACGCGGCGGGCACGGTGCTGGCCCCCGCATTGACGTGGGCCGATAGCCGCGCCGCCGCCACCCTGCCGGACGTGCGGGCGCGGCTTGACCCACCCGGAAGCTACGCCCGCACCGGCTGCCCGCTGCAAGCGCCCTACCATCCGGCGCGGCTGTGGTGGGTGCGGCGCACCCAACCGGAACTGTGGAACCGCACCGCCCGCTTCGTCTCGCTGACCGATCTGCTGCTGCACCGCCTGACCGGACACGGCTTGGGTGGAAACTGGGCCACCAGCGTCGGCTTGGCTTCTACGACGGGGCTGTGGAACCTGCACACCGGCGACTGGGACACGGACATCTTGGCGGCGCTGGGCACAGACGCTGCGCAGCTTCCTGCCGTGTACGACGCAGGACACGAGGTTGGCCGCGTACAAACCGGGCGTTTGAAAGGCGTGCGGGTGCTGGCAGGCAGCAGCGACGGGGCGTTGGCTAATGTGGGTGTCGATCCGTTGCGGCAGGGCCAGAGTGTCTTTACGGTTGGCACCAGCGGCGCGGTGCGGCGGCTCGCAGCGGAGCCGTCCCTTGACGCACAGGCCCGCACGTGGAGTTACCGGCTCGACCGCGCCACCCACGTCAGCGGCGGGGCCATCAACAACGGCGGCTTGTTGCTGGACTGGGTGCGGCGGCAGTGGTACTCAGAAGTGGAAGCGTCCGCTGGGTTCCGCCAGCTCTGGAGCGACGCCGCCCGCGTCCCCGCCGGGGCAGACGGCCTGACCCTGCTGCCCTACCTGACCGGCGAACGAAGCCCGCACTGGCGCAGCGACCTGAGCGCCACATTGCATGGCCTGCGCCTGCATCATGACCGCGCCCACATCGCCCGCGCCGCCCTAGAAGCGGTGGCCTTTAGCCTGAAGGCAGTCTGGAGCGTGGGACAGCAGGAGCGGAACTCTGCCTTGCCCAGCGTGTATTCCACAGGTGGGCTGGCCGCCGAACCCGGCTGGAACAGCCTGCTCGCCAGCACGCTAAACGTGCCCGTGCAGGTGCCGAATGTGGCCGACGCTTCGGCTGTGGGCGCGGCCCTGCTGGGACACACCGCCCACACGGCGCAGGCCCTCGCGGCCAGAGGAACAGCCGACCCTATCCTCCAGCCCATCGCCGCCGAGGTGGAGGCGTTGGCGGAGACCCAGCAGCGGTGGCAGACGCTGTTCGTGCGGCTCTACGGCTGACATCAAACGGTGAATAAACGGTTGGGCGTCCCGGCGCGGCCCCCGGCTCCTAATTCACCTCACCTTCTGGGCCGCCGTCACCCCGCCAGAAACAAAAATGAAGGCCTTTCCTCTGCCCCGCTGCTGTGCCGAAGGGAATAGGGTGGGCATCCGGAGACCCCGCCCTTGCCTGTTCAGTCCTCATCTGCCCGCCCCGATCCTTATGCCGCCCTGCGGTTCGCTGAGTTCCGCGCCCTGCTGGTGGCGGGTGTCGGGTCATCGTTGGCGAGCCGGATGCTGGCGGTCGCCATCGGCTATCAGGTGTACGCATTGACGCGCAGCCCGCTGGCGCTGGGGTGGCTGGGGTTGGTCGAAGCGGTACCGGCCCTCGGATTGGCCCTGCTGGGCGGCCATTACGCCGACCGATTGGATCGCCGCAGCATTTTGCTGATCACGCGGGCCGTGTTTACGCTGTGCGCCGCGCTGCTGGCGGTGGTGTCCTACAAGGCCGGGCCGCAAACTTTGGTTTTGCTCTACGCCCTAGTGTTTGTGGCCGGAATTGCCAGAGGCTTTGGCGACCCGGCGGCCTCCGCGTTCGAGACCAGAATTGTGCCTGCCGCCGCCTTCCTGAATGCGTCGTCTTGGCTGGGCAGCGTGGGGCAGGCCAGTTCCATCATCGGGCCGACGTTGGGCGGATTGCTGCTGGCCTCGTGGAGTGCGACTGGAACCTACACGCTGGTGGCAGTGTTGGCACTGGTGTCTTGGGTGGGCCTGTGGCGTATCAGTCCCAAGCCGCAGCCCGCGCCGCCCAAGCACGAAAGCATGCGCCAAAGCATTCTGAGCGGCCTGACTTTCGTGCGGCGTGACCCGGTCATTTTGGGGTCGATGGCGCTTGACCTGTTTGCCGTGCTGTTCGGGGGCGTGATGGCGTTGTTGCCTATTTTTGCCAGCGATATGTTGAAGGTGGGGCCGCGTGGCTTGGGCTTGATGCTGGCCGCCCCCGCTGCCGGAGCGCTCTTGGTGATGCTGTGGGCCACCCGGTTTCCGCCGGTACACAACAGTGGCCGGACGCTGCTGCTGGGCGTAGCGGGCTTCGGTGTCAGCATCATCGTGTTCGCCCTCTCGCAGACGTTCTGGTTGTCGTTGGTGGCGCTATTTTTTACCGGAGTCTTCGATGGGGTGAATATGGTGATCCGCAAGGCCATTTTGCGCCTGCGAACGCCTGACCACATGCGCGGACGGGTCGCCGCCGTCAGCCTGTTGTTTATCGGGTCCAGCAACGAACTGGGCGCGCTGGAAAGTGGCGTGACCGCCAGCGCCTTCGGCACGGTGCGCTCGGTCTGGCTGGGCGGACTGGTGACGTTGGCGGTGGTGGGGCTAGTGGCCCTGCGTGTGCCCAAGCTGCGAACCCTTCACCTTGACAGCCCTGAAACTGTTGCCGATCAGGAACCCGAAAAGCGCGTGCCTGCCGATTGAACTGGAAACAGACTCGGAAGCTGGCGGGCCTTCAGGGCGAGCGCTTCGAGGGAGTCGGCGCGGCCAGAGCGTGCATGAGTTGGGGCTCAACGTGGGGGCCACAAACCACAGCACTCAGGGCTTTAAGCTGTGACCATGCAGAGATGGAGCGGTTCGGGGAGGGCGTCCCATGCCCAAGTTTCAGATTAGATGGAGAGCCAAGCTGTTGACGGCGGCCCTGCTTATGGTGGGTGTAGGCATGGCTGAGGCCGCTTCTTTCACCTTGCCTACGGCACAGCGTCAGGTGTGGTCACTGGGTCAAGCCTTGTGGCGGGAGCGCGTGCTGATCGTTCGCAACCCGCCCGCCGCCTACCTGCAGGCCATGCGCCGCCAAGACGCCGAGTTGCAGGTGCGAGATCTACGAATCGTGGCCTTGCTGCCCCCCGGAGACCCCCGACTGACTGGCCCGCATACGCTGATGCTGACGCTGCTCGTGGATGAGGGTGGCAAGGTGGGCAAGCAGTACGGCCCCGCCACCCTGATCGGCAAAGACGGCGGCGTGAAGGCCAAATATGGGGTGCTTCCGACGCTACAAACCGTCAACGCCCTGATTGACACCATGCCTATGCGCCAGCAGGAACAGCGGGTGCGCGGGCGCTAATGCTGACTGTCTGAATCAAACTTGCGGGCCACTGCCGCTGCTGCCAAGCCTCCGGCCACATACCAAGCCGCCGTCAGTAACGGCGTGAAAGGCGTGCGTGCGCCGGGTTGTTTGCCCAGCCCCAGCAGCGGTTCCGGCAGCACCACCGCGCCTACCCCGGCAGCGAGGCCCAGCGCCCCGCCGCGCTTAAGCGCCCCCTCCGACTTGCCCACCGCCACCAACCCAAAATAAATGGAGTTGGAGAGCAGGTCGCCCAGCAGTGTCCAGCGGTAGAGGGCCGCGCCGCGTGGGGGGGTCACGTCCAGCGTCTTCAGCGACTGACTGAGGGCACGCTCGCCAATAATTTCGATGCGCGGGGCGTGGGGCACCAGCCGCCGCACAGTTTCATTCAGTAGGGTGACGGTCACGGCTCCGGCCAGTCCACTGAGGCCAATCCGCACCCAGCGTGTGCGGCGGGACTGCGCTGCGGTGGCCGGGGCAGGAAGATCGGCGGGACGAGGCAGCGCGGTCAGGTCAGGCGTAGTCATGGGCAATCTCCGGGGTCAGGAATGAACGCAGCATCAGCCGCAGCGAAAGGGAATGGGGAGCGGCCCGCAGCAGCACACGCCGCGTACCCGTGTTCCGCCCGTAACGTGTTGGCTGTGTAAGAGAGGCTGGCCGAGCGAGAGTTGACCGAAGGCCACGCGGCAAGCTTGGAAGCGGGCACCAATAGCCGCCCCGCTGCCTATCAATCCCTGTTCGGCAATTACGCGGGCGATGGCCGCAGAGCAAGACTCGCCCCCGTACAAGGCCGCGTGGGCGCAGCGAAAGCCCTTGAGCGGCGAGAGCCAGCGTTGATAAAAACCGATGGCCGCCAATGCCGAAGTCGACAGCGCCGAAGCAGTGACCGTATTCATGGGAAGCTGGGTCATGCCGGAGCCTAACTTGGCCGCACCGGAACGCGGTTGAGGACAAGGTAAAGAGGCTTGGGGGTTCGGGCGGGCCGCCCTAGCCTCAGCTTCGAACGCTCAAGTCGGCCACGGTGGGCAGGCGCACCACGCCGCGCCAGTACGCCTCAATCGTGCTCATGATCCGCGCGTATTCCGCGTAGGTGCTGGGTTTGACCACGTAGCCACTGGCCTGCCCGTCATAGGAGCGGTGAATATCGTCGGGATCGTTGGACGTCGAGAGAACCAGCACCGGAATACGGCGCAGACCGTCGATGCTTTTGGCCCGCTGCAAAAAATCGTGCCCGTTCATGACCGGCATATTCAGGTCAAGCACGATCAGGTGCGGCACAGGAACCGCAGCGTACCCGTCGGCCCGTTCTAAAAAGCGCAGGGCGTCTTGCCCATTGACGACATGATGAAACGAAATGTCCGGCGAGACTTCTTCGAGCATTTCCTGAAACATTAATGCGTCGGCCAACTCATCCTCAACGAGCAAGACCGTGAAAGAAGGACGCGAACTGGGCATACTGTACTGTATATGTGCCTTCGTTCTCACCTTATCTGCGGACGGTAATGTCGCCTTTACCTTTACCGCCCCGCCGCTATCTGCTGGAAGCCTTCGACGCGCTGCTGACCCAAGTGGCTGTACTGGCCCCGGACGGCGAGATTTTGGAAGTGAACCGGGCGTGGAGTGTTTTTGCCGAGGAATCGGGCGGGCGCGACTCGGTAGGCAGCAATTACTTACAGGTCTGCGACGCGTCGCGGGGGCCGGACGAAGCCGATGCGCACGCCACCGCAGCGGGCATCCGGGCAGTTTTGGCAGACCGACAAGCCGCGTTCGAACTGGAGTATCCCTGCGATACCCCGCTTCAGCGCCGATTCTTTTTGGTGCGCGTGACCAGTTTCCAGTCCGGCCATCAACGGCTGGCGATGGTGGCCCATGAAGACATCACCCGCCGCAAACTGGCGGAATTGGAAGTGCTCGCCCTCAATCATTCCCTAGAACAGCGGGTGGCCCAGCGCACGGCGGAGTTGCAAGCCAGCGAAGAAGCCCTGACCCGGCTGAACGTGCAGTTGGAAGCCAGTCAGCAGGCCCTGGAAGAAAAAAATCAGGCACTGGAAGCCAGCAACCGCGATTTGGCCCAGTTCGCCTTTGTCGCCTCGCACGACCTGCAAGAGCCGCTGCGAACCATCGGGGTCTATGCCGATGTGCTGCGCCACCGTTATCAGGGCACCCTCGATGCACGGGCCGAAGGCTACTTGGGACACATCGGCGAGCAAGTGAAGCGGGCACGCCACCTGGTGCGCGATGTGCTGGCCCTGGCACGGGTCAGTGTGCAGCCCGAGTTGCAACCGCTGGCACTGGAACCCCTGTGGGAAGAATTGACGGCGAGCTTGCCTTGGCCCGCCGACGCCCACTGGCAAGCTGGGCCGCTGCCGCCCGTCTTGGCCGAGGAAAGCCAAGTGCGGCAACTGCTGACCAATTTGCTCAGCAACGCTATCCGCTTCCGTTCTCCGGCTCCGTTGGTGGTGAGCTTGCGGGCACAGGTGACGGGGCCAGACGTCCAGTTTTCGCTGCAGGACAACGGCATCGGGCTGGCTCCCGAACATACCGAGCAGGTTTTCGTGATGTTCCAGCGCCTGCACAGCCGCGTCGAAACGGGCGGCAACGGCATCGGGCTGGCAGTGTGCCGGAAAATCGTAGAGCGTCACGGCGGGCGAATCTGGCTGGAATCTGCCGGAACAGGGGGAACGACGGTTCACTTCACCCTGAAGGCGGCGCCAGCCTAAGAGCGTGGTCATAACCGGTTGCCGGTTTCGGCAAGTTGCGCGTAGAACAGGAATCGCTACGCTCACTTTCCCCTCCCCGGCTCTCCCCCACAGGGGGAGAGGGATCAACAGACCGGCAAATACGGTGTTCTTGAGATTCTGAGACATCTAAACACTGCTTTATAGCCACGCTGTAATACGGGCATCGGCAACGGAGCGGCGTTCTGCGTCACTTCTGGGGAGGCCGGCAGGCGCTCGCCCGTCCCGCCCTATTTGGTGCGCCGTTTGACTGTTGCTGCTCCTGCTTGTGCACCAGTAGACCGCGTTTTCGCCGTACCCGTCTTAGGGTTGCTGTTCTTTGCTGTGCTCGGTTTGGTGGCGGCACTGGCCCCAGCGCCCGCCACGCCCGCTTTGGCCGTTTTCGCCTTCCCCTTGCTGGCAGCGCTGGGCTTGGCAGAAGCCTTGGCTGTACTGGCCCGCCGCGCCCGTTTCTGAGGAACAACGGTGGCGTCTGCTCCGGCCGGCCTGACCTGACTCGCCCCACTGCTTGACCGGAATGTTCCCGCCAGCAGCGCGGGCAAGTCGTCCAGGGTCACCTCGCCGGGGAGGGCGTGGGGCGGCCACAGCACTTCTTTGGGGGCCGAATCGGGCAACAGGAGGCGCAGGCGCGGCCCTTGCAACCCCGCGATCAGGCTGGCTCCGGGCAGGTGCGGTAGGGCCAACACAGGCGCTTCTCGCCGCGCTCCCTGCACCGCTGGAGCCAGCCCGTTCGTCCAAAAGCGCGTCAGGTACGCTACCCGTGTGATCTGGCCGCCTGCGATTTCATCAAGGCCCGCTTCCATCGTGGCGGTAAAGGTGCGCTCCAGCACGTCGGGCAAGTGGCGCGAGAGGTAGGCCACCACCAGCAGACCCGTCGCCGTGACTGCCAGATGTTTGCCCACCGCCACCGCGTAGCCGCGCAGGTGCAGCGTATTCACGGTTTGGGCGTAGGTGCTCGGGCGCCCGATTCCGGCCTGTTCCATCGCCTTGACTAGCGTCGCCTCCGAGTAACGGGTGGGGGCACTGGTCTTCTTTTCTTCGGGTTTGCGGGCTTTGAGCGGAAAGGTTTGGCCCACCGTCAGCGCGGGCAAGGCGGGATCAGCAGCGTCGTCATCTGCCCCCGTGAGCGCCGTGAATCCAGCCTGCGTCAGCACGCGCCCCGAGGCCATCAGGGTGGCCGCGCCGCAGTGCAGGGTCACCGTGGTTTTGTCGTACAGCGCGTCGTGCATTTGGGAGGCCACCGTGCGCTGGTAGATCAGGCGGTAGAGGGCCGCGTCTTGCCCACTCAAACCTGAGCTGTCGGGCGTGCGCCAAGGGCCGTGCCCAGCGGGGCGAATGGCTTCGTGGGCCTCCTGCGCGTTGGCGCTGCGGGTGGCGTACTGGCGCGGGCGGTCGGGCACGGCGTCCTGTCCGAACATGCGCACGGCTTCGGCTCTGGCGGCGTCCAATGCCTCATTGCTCAGGGCCGGACTGTCGGTGCGGTGGTAGGTGATGTGGCCGCCCTCATAGAGCCGCTGGGCCGTGTCCATCGCGGCTTTGGCGCCCAGTCCCACCCGGCCCGCCGCCTGCTGCAAGGTGCTGGTCGTAAACGGCGGGGCAGGCCGCACCCGCACTTCACTGGGTTCCACATCGGTCACGCTGGCCGTCCGGCCATCCAAGTGGGCCGCCAACGCCCCCGCCTGCTCCGCGTTCAGTTGCAGCACGTCTGCGCCCGGTTTCAAGGCCCCGTCCGGTGTAAAGTCGCTGGCTTTGGCCACCTGTTTTCCGTCTGGAAACTCGCGGCTTTTGACAGCAGTCACGGTAGCGACAAACGGCGGAGAAGTCTGGGCGTCGGCGCGAATCAGCCAGTAGGCGGCGGGGACAAAGCGCATGCGGGCCAGTTCGCGGGCGGCCAGCAACATCAGGGCCGCACTTTGCACCCGGCCCGCGCTGAGGCCGCGCCCCACACTGTTCCAGAGCAGCGGTGACACTTCCCAGCCCACCAGACGGTCGATCACCCGCCTCGCTTCCTGGGCCGCCACCAACTGCAAATCCAGCGGTCTGGGCTGGGCCACCGCCCGTTGCAACGCCGCCTTGGTAATCTCGGTAAAAGTCATGCGCTGCGGGTCTTTGACTCCCAGCAGGCGCGACAAATGCCAACTGATCGCCTCGCCTTCCCGGTCGGCATCGGAGGCGAACAGCACGCGCTCTGCCCTCGCCGCCGCCGCCTTCAGGTCGCGCACCGTGGCTGCCTTTTTAGCAGGCACGACGTAGATTGGCGCAAAAGTTTCAGGATTCACGCCCAAGTTGGCCCAAGGCTCGTTCTGGTATTTGGCTGGAAGCTCGGCTTTGCTGGCAGGCAGGTCGCGCACATGCCCGAGGCTGGCCTTCACCACGTATCCGGCCCCCAAAAAGCTGGCGATCTTTTTGGCCTTGGCGGGGCTTTCCACGATCACCAGGATGCTCACGGCTCTACTGTGGCAGATGTGGGGGCCGGGGATTGAGGCGCGGGGCGGGATGGGAGGAGCCGTCTCAGGGTCTAGGGCCGAACGGTCTAAGAGCGTGTTTATACAGGGTCACCAGTTTCGGCAAATCGCGTGTAGAACAGCATTCGCTGCGCTCACTTCCCCCTCCCCAGCCCTCCCCCCCAAGGGGAGAGGGAGCAACACACCCATGGATACGGCGTTTTTGGAATGCTGAGAAAACGCAACGGAACTTTATAAACAGCTTTTAAGGAAGATCAAGGGCAGTCGCTCTGCTCCCTCAGCCCTCTGCTTTCCCAGCCTCTTAGCGGGTGCAGTCCAGCCGCACACGGAAGCTGGGATTGGGCGTGGTGTAGGCCACTGTGCCCGTTTTTAGATAACCCGCCGTGAGGCGTTTGGGATCAAGTTGAATGACCAGTTTGGTGGGCCGGGGCACGCTCGCTGCCAACGCCCGCGAGTCCTGCACATGGAACCGCAGCGTGTAGATGATCCCGCCTGCTTGCCCCACCTTTTTGTACACGTAGGGTTCTTCGGCGGTGCGTTCCTCGAACACGAAGGTATTCCCGTCAGGCATCACCAGATCGGTAGAAATTAATCCGGTGTCTTGCAAGTTGGTGGGGGTTTGCGTGCCGTTGCGGAGTTCCACCGACACGCCCCAGCCCGGCCCCAAGCCCACATCTGGCCCAATCGGTTCTACCTTCTTCACGGTCATGCGCCAAATCCCGTTGAAGAGGGTGTCGCCAATGCAGCCTTCCACCGCGACTTTCTGGTTTGCGCCGCCCGGGGCAGGGGCACCTGGAGCCGCAGGCGTACTCCCCAGCGTCAGCGTGCTGCCCTTCACATTCGTTTTGACGCCCAGCAAATTCAGCGCCGACAGCGGCACATAGGTTTTGCCGTTCACCACGATGGCGGCGTCGGGGGCCACCTGCCCGTTTACGATTACGCTGAGGTTGGTGGTGGCCGCCAGCGCGACTCCAGCAAGCAGGGCCAAGGCAAGCACGGGGCGTTTCATGGCGGTTCTCCTTTGGGCAGGTGGGCGGGGGCGGCACGCTGAGGGTTCCGTCAGGAAATGACCCGTCCACCTTACCGCTCTGCCCGCCCGTACACCCTTCATCATCAGGCGTGACAGCATGTTCCTCGCCGCCTCACTTGACGAAAACGTAGATTGAGCGGCCAGCACGTCTTTCCCACTCACTACTGACAGCAGTTAAGGCCCAAATCGCCGCAACTGCACCCGGTACACGCCGCCCACATCCTCGCGCCATGCCAGCACGACCGCGCCCGCTGCGTCTACCGCTACCGATGGCGAGCGGGCATCGCGCTTGATGTCCAGATTCACCGCGCCGCCGCGTCCGCCGAGGTCTTGCCACGCGCCGCCTTGCCAGCGGGCCACGCGCACCCGGCCCACACCCCCACGTTCTTCTACCCATGCGGCCACCGGCTGCCCCGCCCGGTTTACCGCCAGCGACGGCGCAGAGGCCGAAGCCGTGTCCAAGCGCCCGCCCAGCGCCGTCCACGCACTGCCGCTCCACGCCGACACATACAGCGCGTCCTCGCCGTCTAGGTCTTCCAACCACGCCACCACAGGCTGTTCTTGCGGATTCAACACCATGCGGGTAGAGGCGAGATACGTATTGGGACGGCGGTTGAGCGAGCTGCCCAAGGCTTCCCACGCCGTGCCCGTCCAGCGTTTCACGAACACGTTGCTGTCCAGCACTTCGCCCTGCAACCACGCCACTGTGGGCAGCCCGGCAGCGTTCAGGGCCAGCGCAGGGGTTCTGGAAAAGGCGCTGATGTCGTTGAAGGCGGGGCCACGCCGCCACGTTTTGGCGCTTTCCTCCCACACCCGCACCGTCAGGCGGCTGCCATACGGGTTGCGGAGCCACTCGCCCCACGCCAGCACCGGCTCACCGTTCCGGGCGGCCACAGCGCGGGTGCGGGCTGCGTAAGGCAAGTCGTCGCCCAGGTAGCGTGGTTGCCACTGTGTCCACGCCCCGTTTTGGAAGGCCCGGAAGACCACGATGTCGTTGTCGCCGTAGTTTTCATTCCAGACCAGCACAGGTGCGCCTCGCTCGTCGAGGGCCAAATTCAGGCTCGACACCGGGCGCGGATCGTCGTAATTCAGCGATCCGCCGAGGGGTTGCCACGAGAGGGCCGCACCGCTGCTCTCCGCCCGCCACGCCGTCAGGCGACGGGCGGTAAACACACCGCGCCCGCTGTTGAAGGTGCCCGAATCGGCCATGACCGCCAGCACCAACGAGCCGTCTGGAGCGGCAGCCAGCGCCAATTCTCGCACCGGGCCGCGCAGATTGTCCCCGGTGGGCGCGGTGAGGGGGAAGGCCAGGACATCAGACTGAAGGGCCGCTGCTGCTGCTGCTGCGGGCAACAGCGCCAGCACCGCCGTCAAGAGCAGTGTTCGGGCCTGTGGGCGGCGGGCAGGGGAACCGGACAGCGCAGTCGCATTCACCGCAGGAATCATGCTGCATTGTGCAGCTTGCGCGGCGCTCTGAACAATGCCCTTGGCCTTCTAGCCACACGGTATCCAGCCACCCCATGGAGACAGCCGCCCCGTATACTTTGGCTGTGAGGCTCAGGCAGCCTGCGGCCCTCTTCCCGCGTGTTCCTGTGCGTTTTCTTGTGCACCATATCGCCGCAGTCCAGCCGCCGCGCCCCACAGTCCAGCCGAACTGATTCGGCGCGGCACACTGCTGGAGGACACTATGGGCAAGTGCAAGGGTGGGTTGGTGTGGCTGCTGGCGCTGCTGGGCCTCTTGGGTCTGTGGGGAGCGGGGGCAGCGGCGCAGGGAACGCCAAGTGCCGAAGTAGGCGCGTTCCGGGCCAAAGTGACCGACGTGCGGGCCAGTACAGTCGGCGCAAACCGCTTTTTGGCCGTCAGTTTGCGAATAGAAAACAAGACGCCGCGCCCGCTGATCTTGGGCCTGTTACGCGGTTCGGCCCTTGCCACCGACGATCAGGGCCACCGCTACGTCGTCGCCTCTGACGCGGGTGTGCGCGGTATCGGGATCGTCACTGACCGCAGCGTGGACGCCTCTTTTGTGTTGGCTCCGGCCACCAGCAGCGACCTGCGCCTAGAACTGCTCTGGCGGCCTGCATCCGGCGACCAGATCGGCACGGTCTTCGGTCTCGATCTGGTGCTGCGGGAGCTTCAGCCCACCGCCGCCGGACAAGTCACGCTGGGCACGCCGTACACGCTTCAATTCCGCAGTTTGCGGGTCACTCCTGCCGCAACTGAACCCGCCGCCGCGCAAGATCTAGGGCCGTTTACCGCCATAGTCACCGACCTCAGTGCCAGCGTATCGGCCAACCGCCGTGACCATCTACTCCGCATCAGTGTCCAGCTGACCAATACCACCACACAGCCACTGATTCTGGCCTATGTGGGCACCACTGGCACGGTGACCGACGAGTTGGGCCACCGCTATTTTTGGGGCACGGCAGGCACCTACGACACCAGCGCGTCTGGGATTGGCATCGTGCAGGGCCGCACCGCCGCCACCGACCTGCACCTGCAACCCGGCGAGGCGCGAACGGTGGTGTTTCAGGTGATCCGGCGCGGTATGGAAGGCGGGCTGGGCAAGGTCTACCGGGCCGATCTGGTGTTGGCACAGTTGGAAATTCTGCCCAGTCCGGGGGCCAGCCAACAAGTCCGCGTCGGGCGGCACTACGCACTGGGGTTTTCCAATCTCACGGCCCGCTGACGCCTGAGCGCTCGTTGGCCGGATTTCTCAACACCTCTGCCGTGCAAGCTGAACGACAAACATCTACCGAAAAGAATGAAAGTTGCGGCGCCCCACCCGGGAGCAGACAGCACATGGAGACGCTTCCACACATCAACACCGGGAGCTTTCGGGGCGAAACTATCGAAAGTACCGCTAGGCGTGGGGTCAGCTTGAGGCTTGACAAACCACTTGGTTTGGGCGTAAATAAAGCTACATTCACGTGTTCACAGGTGCCGTCAGGTGTTGCTCCGAACGGGCAACAAGCTGTCCTGATTTCCGTCTTCTTTGCCAGCCCTCAGCGCCAATTGGCGGGGTCTGGGAACGCCCTCACCAGTCCCCGCTGGGACGATAAGGATGGAACCCATGAAACAAAAACGCGCCTTGACCATTGCCCTTGCCACCGCCGCCGCCGGACTGACTGTGTTTGCCGTCGCTCAGGGGCTGCCCAAGTTGGCCCAGAAAGCCACCTATAAGGTGGGGTTTGCCCAAACCGAGAGCAACAACCCGTGGAGACTGGCCCAGACCAAGAGCATGCAGGACGAAGCCAAGCGCCTGGGCTACCAGTTGGTGTACACCGACGCGGCAGGCTCGGCCGCCAAGCAAGTCAGCGACGTAGACAGCATGATCGCCCAGCGTGTAGATATGATTTTCCTTGCCCCACGCGAAGAAAAACCATTGGCCGCCGCCGTGAAGAAAGCGCGGGCCGCCGGAATCCCCGTGATTTTGCTGGACCGCAACGTAGACCAAAAACTCGCCAAGGCAGGCACCGACTACGTCACTTTCATCGGCTCGGACTTTGTGAAAGAAGGCCAGCGCGTAGGCCAATGGCTCATCAAAGCCAGCAAAGGCAAGGCCAATATCATTCAACTTGAAGGCACCACCGGGTCTTCTCCGGCCAATGACCGCCGCACGGGATTCGAAAGCGCCATCAAGGGGCAGCCCGGCATGAAGATCGTCGCGTCTCAGACCGGAGACTTTGCCCGCGACAAAGGCCGTCAGGTCATGGAAACCCTGCTGCAAGCCCACCCCGAAGTGAACGTGGTGTACGCCCACAACGACGAAATGGCAATCGGCGCGATTGCCGCCCTCGAAGCTGCGGGCCGCAAACCCGGCAAAGACGTCCTGGTGCTGTCCATCGACGGAGGCCGCGAAATTGTGCAGCTTGTGATCGACGGCAAGGTCAACTACGTGGTGGAGTGCAACCCTAAATTCGGCCCCAAAGCCTTTGAAACCATGAAGAACTACGCGGCCGGCAAGGCCATCGCCGCCAAAATCATCAACCCTGACCGCGAATTTACGGCTCAGAACGCCAAATCACTGCTCGCCAGCGCCTACTAATCTAGGCCCAACTACAGCCTGAACCACCCTGCTGACCTGCCGAGACCTCAGACCCCGGCAGGTCAGCACTTTTGAACATCCGCACAAGGATCGGTGCCCCGTGACCCACAGTGAACCGCTGCTCCAGTTGGAGGGCATCAACAAAGCGTTTTCGGGCGTGCCTGCCCTCACAGACGCCTCCCTGACGGTCAGTGCCGGAGAAATTCACGCCCTGATCGGCCAGAACGGGGCGGGCAAATCGACGCTGATCAAGGTGCTGACCGGAGCTTACCGCCGGGACAGCGGCGTGATCCGCTTTGGCGGCGCGGAGGTGGACTTTGCCTCGCCGCAGGCCGCGCAACTCGGCGGCATTTCCACCATTTATCAGGAAGTGAACCTGATTCCGTACCTGTCCCTGAGCGAAAACATCTTTTTGGGACGCGAGCGGCGGCGCGGACCGTTTCTGGACTGGGGCCGCATGAACCGCGAAGCCCGGACACTGCTGGAACGCTTCGACGTGCAGGCCGACGTGACCCGCCCGCTGATGGGCTTGAGCGTGGCGGTACAGCAAATGGTGGCCATCGCCCGCGCCGTGTCCATCGACAGCCGCCTCGTCATCATGGATGAGCCCACGTCCTCGCTGGATGACCGCGAAGTGGAAACCCTGTTCGGCGTGATTCGGCAACTGGGGGCCAGTGGCGTGGCCGTGGTGTTCGTGTCTCACCGCCTAGACGAACTGTATGCCGTGTGCAGCGGCGTGACCATCATGCGCGATGGCCGCACCGTGGAACGCCGCGCCATGACCGACATCAGCAAGCTGGAACTGGTGGCGAGCATGCTGGGCAAAGAACCCGGCGAACTGCGGCGCGAGGGCGAAACGGCCTTCGTGAAGAACCACAACCAAAAGGGCGAAGAGTTGCTGGAAGTGCGCGGTGTGCGCTCTGGCCCGGCGCTCAGGAGCGCCTCGCTGGACGTCCGAAAGGGCGAAATTGTGGGGCTGGCGGGCCTCCTCGGATCAGGCCGCACCGAAACCGCCCGCGTGGTGTTCGGGGCCGACGCTTTGGCAGGCGGAGAAATCAAGATTGCGGGCCAGCCCGCCACCTTGCGCTCGCCCGCCGACGCGATCCGCGCAGGCTTCGGCTTTTGCTCGGAAGACCGCAAGATTGAAGGCATCGTGCCGGATCAATCGGTGCGCGAAAACCTGACGCTGGCGCTGCTGCCGGAACTGTCGCGGCGCGGGATAGTGGACGCGGCCAAGCAAAATGAGATCGTGGAGCGGTTTATTCGGCGGCTGGGCATCAAAACGACTGGCCCCGATCAAAAAATCAGGGAACTGTCGGGCGGCAACCAACAAAAAGTGCTGCTGGCCCGCTGGCTGTGCATGAATCCCAAGCTCCTGATTCTGGACGAACCCACACGCGGCATAGATGTGGGGGCCAAAGGTGAGATTCAGGCGCTGCTGAGCGAACTGGCCGCAGGTGGGCTGGGCGTGCTGATGATTTCCAGCGAACTGGAAGAATTGGCCGAAGGCTGTGACCGCGTGGTGGTGATGCGCGACGGCTCCAGCGTGGCCGAACTGACCGGAGACGGCCTGACCCAAGACCACCTGATGGGCGTGATGGCGCACGGCGCGGCGCAAGCTGTGCCAGCAGCGCCGCAAGGGGGAATCCAGAACCATGTCTGAAGGAACCACCACGCCTCCGCTGCGGCCCCCGGCCCCGGCCAAACAAGGCTCCCACCGCAGATCCATTCCGCTGCTCGGCCCCTTGCTGGCTTTGCTCGCGCTCCTCCTGTTCAATATCTTTTTTACCCCCAATTTCCTCACGGCCCAAACGCTGAACGTGAACCTGACCCAAGTGGCGACGATTGTGATCGTGGGTGTGGGCATGACGCTCGTTATTGCGACGGCGGGCATAGATCTCTCGGTGGGAGCGCTGATGGCGATTGCTGGGGCACTGGCCCCGATGCTGTTCCTGAATCCGCCGCTGGGCAGTCCGGCGCTGGGCGTGGCGCTGGCCTTCGTGCTGCCGGTGCTGGCCGCCGGAGCTTTCGGGATGTTCAACGGCCTGTTGGTCACGCGCTTTCAAATTCAGCCGTTTATTGCCACACTCGTGCTGTTTATCGCGGGGCGCGGCATTGCACAGGTGCTCACCAACGGGCAACTCCAGACCTTTTCCAACACATCCTTTCAGGTCATCGGGCTGGGACGGCCGTTCGGCATTCCGGTGCAGGTCATCTTGATGCTGGTGGTGGTGGCCCTCTTCGCGTGGGTCATGGCGCGCACGGTGTTCGGGCGGCAGATTCTGGCGGTGGGCGGCAACGAACGCGCCGCGCGGCTGTCGGGCGTGCCCGTGAACCGGGTCAAGCTGGCGGTGTACGGCATCAGCGGCCTCTTGTCGGGCATCGCGGGCCTGATCGTCATTTCCATCAATTCCTCGTCGGATGCCAATCAGGTGGGCCTGAACATGGAGCTGGACGCGATTGCGGCGGTGGCGGTGGGCGGCACGGCACTCACTGGGGGCCGCGCCACCATCGTCGGCACGTTGCTGGGCGCACTGATCATTCAACTGATCCGCTACAGCCTGTTGGCACGCGGCGTACCCGACGCGGCGGCGCTGGTGGTCAAGGCCGGAATCATTTTGCTGGCCGTGTATGTGCAGCGGCAACGGCGGTAAGCAAAAGTTTCCCCCGCTCCGTCTCTTACCCACGCAGCTTGTCGTTCAGAGCTCAGAGCTTTTCTAAAACCCTTCAAGGAGCCTTCCCATGTCCTTAGCCCAATCCCCGCCCAAAGGCGCAAGCGTCCGCAACGCCCGCGTGGTCAGCGCCCTGCAACGCTACGGCGTGCTGATCGCGCTGAGCCTGTTGATCCTCTTCGGCACCCTGCGCTACGAAAACTTCTTGTCGCCCTACAACATCACCACCGTCTTGTCTTACAACTCGATGTTCGGCCTGATCGCGCTGGGCATGGCCTTCGTGATCATCACGGGCGGGATAGACCTGTCGGTGGGCAGTGTGGCGGCCTTTGCCAGCGTTGTCGCGGCGCTGCTCAGTCCGCATGGGTTGTGGGTGGCCCTGATCGGCGCAGTGGGGGCAGCGGCTGTGCTGGGCCTGATCAACGGGGCCATCATCGCCTACCTCAAGATTTTGCCGTTCATTACCACGCTCGCCATGCTGCTGGCCGCACGGGGACTCGCGCTGATGCTGTCGGGCAACCAATCGGTGTCGGCGGACTACGATCACGGCTTTACCACGCTGGGGCAAGGCAGCGTGTTCGGCGTGCCTTACATCGCCATCTTGCTGTTTGTGGCCTTTGCTCTTGGCGCAGTCATATTGCGCTACACCCGCTTTGGCCGCCGCGTACTGGCCATCGGCGGCAACGAAGAAGCCTCGCGCCTGATGGGGCTTCCGGTAGAGCGTACCCTGCTCAGTGTGTACACGCTGTCGGGCGCACTGGCAGGGCTGGCGGGCGTGATTCTGGCCTCTCAATTTGGGGCAGGGCAACCTACCGAGGGGCTGGGCTGGGAACTGACCGCCATTGCCGCTGTGGTGGTGGGCGGCACGCTGCTCACGGGCGGCATGGGATCTATCGGCTCCACGCTGGTGGGCGTGCTGCTGCTGGGGGTGATTTTCAATGTGCTGAATTTTGAAAACGGACGCGGCACCATCAGCCTGACGGTGTACTGGCAATCGGTGATTCGGGGCGCGTTCCTGCTGCTGGTGGTCATTTTGCAAAACCGCCTTACACGCGCCCGCGCCGAACCGTAGGGCTGGCCGCCGTGCTGCTTGAACCGAGACCAACTTGCTGACCCACTCGTTTACTGAACCGATTTAGAGTAAACTTTGTTATAACACAACTTTAGGTTGACCAAAGGAGACGCCATGACGACCATGACTCAGCCCGGCATCATTCATCCCACTTCTCCAGCCAGCGAATACGACATCGCCAGCATCATGGGTGCCCTCTACGGCGACGGCATTCTCGGCCTGAAGGGAGCCTTTTCCCGCCAGTGGGCGCAGGAGCTTGGAGAAGACATTGCCGTACTGTACGAGGCGGCCCTCAAGCGTCCGGGCGGCGCAGTGGGGCGCGGCACCAACCGCCATTACGTCGAAATTCACCCTGAAACGGTGCGCGGCTTTACCGAACTCGTGACCCATCCGTGGGTGCGAACGGTCTGCGCCAGCGTGCTTGGGCCGGAATATAAAATTGTCGAGATCGGCTTCGACGTGCCCGGCCCCGGCGCAAAAGATCAGCCTTGGCACCGTGATTTCCCGGTGGGCGACGAAACCTTGATTGGCCGCCGCCTGAACTCGCTGGCCTTCAACATCACCACCGTAGACGTGGAAGAAGACATGGGGCCGTTTGAAATCGCGCCCGGCACACAGTGGGACGACCCCAGCCTCTACGACCACGGCATGTTCCCGCCCACCTCCTTGTACGGGCGCTATCAGGCCCGCGCCCAACGCAAATTCCCCACAATGGGCGACATTTCGGTGCGTTCGGCGCTCACGATTCACCGGGGAACGGCCAATCAGTCTCAAAAATCGCGTCCCGTACTGGTACTGGGCGTAGACGCCCCCGGCGCAGGCAACCACGAGAAACACGACTTTCAGGTCACGCGGGCGTTTTACGAGAGCCTGCCGGAAGAAGTCCGCAACCACCTCATCTGCCGAATCGTCGAGGAACTGGAGCCGATTGTTCAGGGCCATACGATTGAAGGGTTGATGATGGGCGATGCGTAAGGGAAACAGTCAATGACCGACCCCCAGCGCGTCACCGCCCATTTTGGCGAAGACCTCGGCGGCGCGTCGCTGCCCGGTAGCATCACGGCAATGGAAGGCCGGGGCGGGGTCTTACGAGTGGCCTTGACGCCGCCAACAGACGGCCCGCAGCCCAGCACCGGCAGCGAATGCGAGTTGGAGATGCATGACGGCGGACGCTTCCGCTTTGTGGTAACTGAATTGTTGCCGGAAAGCGCCGAATACCGTATGAAGTTGCTGGGCAAAGGCTGAAGCAGACTCAGAACCCGTTCACAACAACCGTTATACAGGCCACATCAGCGTCGTTTTCTCCCAGAGAACCGCGCCCGGTGTGGCCTGTATCTCTACGGAGTCTGAGCCTGCCTTCATTTGCTGCACGAATCTCGCCGCTACCCTTGGAAGACTGACCGCTGCCTGTTCCAGCAGGCGGTGTTCCACAGGAGACGCCATGACTCATACCGATTCCAACGGCCCCAGCTCGAGCGGCGGTTGCCCGTTCCACCACTCCACGACGCCTTCTTTGACCAACCACAACAGCGCCCCAGCAACCGACATCCAAGTTGATCAGGGCGGCGTGTACCGCGTGCAGGGCTTCGCGGCGGCGCGGGAAGTGTTGCGGGCCGAGGGCGTGCGGCAGGCCGGATTTATGGCCGAAACGGTCAGAGATACGGGGCTTCTTAAGAATCAGCCGGTGCTGTTTGCCGAGGGTGAGGAGCATCACGCCATGCGCCGCGACACGGCCCGCTACTTTACGCCCACGCAGGTGGCCGACTACCAGCCGATGATTGCCCGCCACGCGGACGCCCTGATCACGAAATTGGCCCGTGCAGGCGAACTGAATCTGGACGACCTGAGCCTGACGCTGGCCGTGCAAGTGGCCGCCCGTGTCGTGGGCCTAACAGACAGCCTCGCCCCCGGCCTAGAGCGCCGCGTGATGGCGTTTGTGGAAGGCGGCGGCGACAGCGAACCCGGCAAAGCGCAGGCACGGGGCCGGATACGGGGGCTGCAACAGCAAGCCAATCTGTCCCTCTTCTTCTTGCTGGACGTGAAACCCGCGATTCAGGCCCGCCGCAAACAGAGACGCGACGACCTGATCAGCCACCTGCTCGACAAGGGCTACAACGACCTCGATATTCTGACCGAGTGCCTGACTTACGGCACGGCGGGCATGGTCACCACCCGCGAATTCATCAGCGTGGCGGCGTGGCACCTGCTGCAAGATGAGGCGTTGCGGGCCGACTACGTTCACGGCACAGAGAAGGAACGGCACGCCATTTTGCACGAGATTTTGAGGCTGGAACCGGTGGTGAGTACCCTCTACCGCCGCGCCGAAACCGACCTGATGGTAGGCGAACAGGCCGTGCCCAAGGGCAGCCTGCTGGCCCTGAACGTGGGGGCGGCCAACCTCGACGGCGACGTGATCGGAGACGCGCCGGAAACCCTGTGTCCGGGCCGAAGGTTGCCGCGCGGCGTACAAGCGCAGGGCTTGGCCTTTGGCGACGGCCACCACCGCTGCCCCGGCGCGTTTTTGGCGATCAAGGAAAGTGACGTATTCCTGCGCCGCCTGCTGATCTGGAACGATCTCCGCATCGTTTCGCCGCCCAGCGTGACGGTCAACGAAGTGGTGAAGGGCTACGAAATTCGCGGCTTGCGGGTGAGCTTGGAAAACTAAAGCCTCAGCCGCTCGGCACGGCTTCCGGCCCACTGGCCGCGTACCCCCGCGCCTGAAGGTCGTACAGCGCCGCGTATTTGCCCCGCAGAGCCAACAGTTCCTCGTGGCTGCCCGATTCCACGATCACGCCGCCCTCCAGCACGATGATTTTGTCGGCCAGCCGCACGGTGGAAAAGCGGTGCGAAATCAGCAGGGTGATGCGGTCTCCGGCTTCGGCCCGCAGCGCCTCAATGGTTTCAAACTCGGCGCGGGCGTCGAGGGCGGCGGTGGGTTCATCGAAGACCAGCACGGACGCGGCCCGGAAATACAGCCGCGCCAGCGCCAGCCGTTGCCACTGCCCGCCCGACAGTTGCCGCCCACCCTGAAACAGCCGTCCCAGCGGCGTATCCAGCCCTTGCGGAAGCGCGTCGACGTAGGCCGCGCCCGCCTGCTCTACGGCCCGCTCGACTCCGGCATCGTCTCCGAGACGGCTCACTTCGGCAATCGCCACGTTCTCGCGGGCGCTCATCTGGTACTGACCGAAATCTTGAAAAATGATGCTCATCTGCTGCTGCACACTGCGCGGCGAAAAACGGGCGGCGTCCTGACCGTTGAGGAGAATGCGGCCCCCCGTCGGCTCGAACAGCCGCGTGAGCAGCTTGACCAAGGTGGTCTTCCCTGCCCCGTTTTCGCCCACCAACGCCAGCGCTTCGCCGCGCCGCACGGTAAAATTCACGCCGCGCAACACGTCCCGTTCGGTGAGCGGGTAGCGGAAGCCCACCTCCTGAAACTCGATGGTGTCGATGTCGCCCTGCCAGACCTCGCCCGCCGAGAGGTCGCGGTCTGGAAGTTCCAGAAAATCAAAGAGGTTGCGCATATACAGCAGGTTCTGATAGATGCCGCTGACGCCGTTGAGCAGGCCCGCCACCGTGGACTGCACCTGCGCGATGCCCAGCACGAAAATGCTGAAATCGCCCACCGTAATTTGTCCGGCGGCGGCGCGGCGCAGCACCAGCGCACTCGCCAAACCGATGAGGAGCGCCGATCCCAATGAGGCTGCAAAGCCCCACGCCGAGCGGCGGCGCACGAGGGTTTCGAGTTGCACGCGGAAGCCCAAGTAGTATTCACGCCAGCGCTTGAGCAGATACGGTTCGAAGCCGAACAGCCGCACTTCCTTGACCAACGTATCGGAAGTGAGCAGGCTGCCGAGATAATTTTGCACGCGGGCGTCGTGGGTTTGGCGGCGCAGCATTTGGTAGCCCGCCACGCCGAAGCGGTTGCTGATGATCACTCCGGGCAGGCTCGCCAGCAGCACCAGCGGCAGCACCCACAGGCCCAAACTCGCCAGCAGCGCCCCCACCGACGCTAACGTGACGGCGGCCCCCGCGAGGCCCACCAACTGCGTCGCCACCCCCAGCGGGCGCGAGCCGACTTCGCGGTAGGCCTGCTGCAACTTGTCGTAAGTTTCAGCGTTCTCAAAGGCCTCCACGCTCAGGCCCGCTGCCTTGTCCAGAATTTGGCGGCTGACCCCATGTTGCAGGCTGTCTCCCAACAACTGCTGAGAGGCGTTTTGCACCGTAGACAGCAGGCTGCCCAGCACCACGAGGCCCACCTGCACGCCCAAGAGCGCCAGCAGAGATTCAAAAGTCACGCCGCCGCGTGCGGCCTGCGCGACTTCATCCAGCAGCAGCTTGCCGATATACAGGTTCGCCGCCGGAAGCCCGCTGCTGAGCAGGGTCGTCAGGGCAAAAATGGCGCTGTGACGCGGGCTGGCCTGCCACACCAACTGCAAAGTGTGGAACAGGTCGGCGGTGCGTTTGCTGAGGGCCACCGCTTCACCAGACGGCGGCGCGGGGGGTGGGCGGAAATCGAAACGGGGCGGGGCAGTCATCTAGGGGCGAGTGTGGCGCTTAGGTGGGGGCAGGAAAGGTGGGGAGGTTTTCAGTTGGGAAGGGGCCGCACGATTACCGCAACAGCGCCGCCCGCTCTCCATCCGGGAAGGTGTAGTGCAGGCGCATCAGCAAATCTTGTGGGTGGTTGCCGAATTTGCGCCCGAACAGGTTCATGCCGCCCACGTTCTGCGCGTCGGGCTTGACGCCTAGCCGGACGGTCAGGTGCGTGCGCCCCGGTACCTCGATTTGGCCCACCACTACGTTTGACAGCGGCTGGCCGTCTATAAAACTGCCGTCCGAAGTTACCGTCCACGTTTTCAGTTGCCCGTGCGTGGTTTGATCCACATCCCACCAACTCGGCATCAAGCGGGCGGGCACACCGCCAAAATCGGCAGGGCTGGTAAAGGTGCCCACCTCGACGTCGTTGATCCAGAGCGTGATGTCGGACGGCCAATCGAGGTCGTAGTTGGGCGCTTCGGAACACAGCTCGGCAGAAAATTCGACGCGGGTCAGGTGGCTGCCGAACGGCACATTGTTGGGAAAGGCATAGTCCACGAAGCCGCTCTTGAACCACAGGATTTGGGCAAACACATGATCCGGCTCGAAGAAGCTGCGCGGGTCGTCGATGGTGCCGATATAACGCAGATCGGAGGCGATGCCGCACGTCGCCACTGCTTCGAGGTGGCGGTAATTGCCGATGGGCATGCGGATTTCCACCATGTCTTCGGCGGCGGCAGCCTCTACCGCTACCCCCGGCAAGCGCACCAGCACCTCGTCGTAGCGTTTGGAGACCAACTTTTGGGTGCCGTGCGATCCCGGCACGTATTCCACCTGCAACAACCCCGCCTCTACAAGCTGCTTGATGTTCAGGCTCACCGTGGAATGCGGCAAATCCAGCGCCGCCGTCAGTTCGGCCACGTTCATCGCGTTATGAGACAGCAGGCTCAGGATCAGCACCCGCGTTTCCGAACTCAGCACCCGGAACAGGCGCGTGGCCGATTCGGAATCCACCTCCAATACACGTTTTCCAGAGACCGCCACAGATTTCTCTCCTCTTTACATCCATTTTGATGGATCGTTTGACCCAAACAGCATACCAAAAATGTGACGTGCCAGAGGGCGAAAAGTCACACAGCTAGACTGTGCTACCTGTTTACATCCAGTCCAATTGACTTATATCCACCAGAGTTGTACGCTTCAGAAGTTCAAATTGTCTTTCGCAAATTTCGGGACTTTCAGAGTGTGCTGTCATTCTGCGGGTTCGGCCTTTCACGTTGCCCGTCCTGTTGGAGGTCTATGAAACCATCGTTTCATCCCCGCCCTATGCTCGAACGCGCCCACTGGCACAGCCTCAACGGAGTGTGGGAGTTTGCCTTCGATGACGGCGCACAGTGGCACACGCCCCAGCAAGTCTCTTTCGATCAGACCATTCAGGTGCCCTTTCCGCCCGAAAGTCCGGCCAGCGGCATTCACGCCCCCGGCTTTCATCACACGCTCTGGTACCGCCTGACCGTCACGCCCGAGCTTCCAGCGGGTGTGGACGCGGCGACGCAACGCCTGTGGCTGCACTTCGGCGCGGTGGATTATCAGGCGGCGGTATGGGTCAACGGCCAACTGGTGGCCAGGCATGAGGGCGGCCACACCCCGTTCAGCGCCGACCTGACGGGCGTCTGGGTGCCCGGCGAGGCCGCCGAGATCGTGGTGCGGGCCATCGACGACCCCCACGACCTCGCCAAGCCGCGCGGCAAGCAGGACTGGGAAGCCGAACCGCACGAAATCTGGTATCCGCGCACCAGCGGCATCTGGCAGACCGTGTGGCTGGAATTTCGGCCCCAAACGTCGGTGGCGTCGGTGGTCTGGACCAGCAACGTGGAACGCTGGGAAGTGGCCTTACGAGCCCGCATTCAGGGGCCGGTAACGCCACAGACGCGGCTGCGCGTGCGGCTAGAGGTAGACGGCCAACTGCTCGCCAACGACGAATACGACGTGGTTCACGCCGACGTGTCGCGCACGCTCTCGCTGCGGGACTTCGGCATAGACGCCGCACGCCGCTTTTTGCTGTGGACGCCGGAGCACCCGCAACTGATCGAGGCCACGCTGGAAGTCGTGCAAGACGGCGAACTCCTAGACCGCGTCCAGAGCTATACCGCGATGCGTTCGGTGGCGGTGGACGCCCAACACTTCATGCTGAACGGGCGGCCCTACCCGCTGAAAATGGTGCTGGATCAGGGCTACTGGCCGGAAGGCCTGATGAGCGCCACCGACGAACAGCTGCGCCGCGACGTGGAACTCACGCGCCTGCTGGGGTTCAACGGCGCACGCAAGCACCAGAAGATCGAAGACCCGCGCTACCTGTATTGGTGCGACGTGTTGGGCCTGCTGGTCTGGGAAGAACTGCCCAGCGCCTACATTTTCACCACCGAATCGGCCCGCAGGCTCACGCAAGAATGGGGAGAAGCCATCGAGCGCGACCGCTCTCACCCCTGCATCGTGGCGTGGGTGCCGTTCAACGAGTCGTGGGGCGTGCCCGACTTGCCGCTCGTGCCCGCCCAGCGCGACCTCGTGCGGGCGCTGTATCACCTGACCAAAGCGCTCGATCCCACCCGCCCGGTCATCGGCAACGACGGCTGGGAGTACGTGGTCACCGACATTTTGAACATTCATGACTACACCCACCTGCCCCAAAAGCTGCTGAACCGCTACGGCACGCCCGAAGCTTTGCAGGCCACCCTGAACCACGTGCGTCCGCACAAGCGCCTGATCGCGCTGGACGACGCCCGCCTCAAGGCTCCGGCCATGCTGACCGAATTTGGCGGCATCGCGTTTACACGGGAAGACGACGACCTCGGCTGGGGCTACAACCGCACAACCGACCCGCAGAGTTTTCTGGACGAATACACGGGTCTGTTGGCCGCCGTCCATGACTGCACCGGCTTGGTGGGCTTTTGTTACACCCAACTGACCGACACTTTTCAGGAAAAAAACGGCCTGCTCTATGAAGACCGCACGCCCAAAGCCGACATGCGGGCGCTGGCTGCCGCCAACCGGGGCGAACGCAGCGCCCTAGAGCTGGAAAAAGAAGGCCAACTCGACGACATGGGCTACGACTCGGTGTGGCGCAAAAAACGCCAGCACGCCGAACAAGTGGCGCTCCCGCTCGCCCACACCCCAGCAGATTAGCCGCCCTCAACAGACTTCTCCTCGCCTACCTGCACCCGTTTCGCTCGCGGCCCTTCGCCCTTCTTTCCCAGTCTTAAGGAGCACCATGAAACGTACCCTGATCGGCCTGACCCTGCTGACCGCCTCTGCCCTCGCTACCTCGGCCAGCGCCCAGACCACCATCACCTTCTGGGATCTCCTCGGCGGCGGCGACGGCGCACGCATGCAGCAAATCGTAGACGGCTTCAACAAGAGCCAGACGGCCTTTAAGGTGCAGCGCACGACGCTGGCTTGGGGCGTGCCGTACTACACCAAAGTCCGCACCTCCTCGGCCGTGGGGCAAGGCCCAGACGTCGCAATTTTGCACCTGTCGCGCCTGAGCGGGTGGGCCGATGCCAAAATCCTGCGTCCGATTGCCCCAGCAGAACTCAGCGGCGTGGGCATGAAATCCAGCGGCTTTTTTCCCAAGCTCTGGAGCGCGTCCAACTACAAGGGCCAGAACTACGCGATTCCGCTGGACACGCACCCGATGGTGCTGTACTACAACAAAGACGTGCTGGCCAAAGCGGGCCTGATGGGTGCAAACGGTATGCCCAAATCTCTGAACAGCCTCGCCTCCTTTGAAGCAGCGATGGCCGCCGTGAAAAAGACAGGCGCACTGCCGGTGTCGTTTGAAACTGGCCCCAACGCCTACATGCCTTGGCGCTTATGGCTGGCCCTGATCGGGCAGCAGGGCGGCAGCATCATCGAGAACAACAAACTCACCTACGGCAAGCTCGGCGCGTCCACGCTGACCACCATCAGCAATTGGGGCAAGAACGGCTACGTGGGCAAAAACGTGGACTACCCGACCTCGGTGGCGCAGTTCGTGAACGGCAAGGCGGCCTTTATGCTCAACGGCGCTTGGGAAGTGCCCACGCTGGTCGACGGAGCCAAGAGCGGCAAAATCAAGTTCGGCTACGGCGTGATGCCCCTGCCCAAGCTATACGCCACCCAGAACACGTGGGGCGACTCTCACGCCTTCGTGATTCCCAACAACGTGGGCAAGCCCATTGCAGGCGACAAGCTCAAGGGCGCGATGCAGTTCCTCGCCTACGCCAACAAGAACGCCATGATCTGGGCCAGCGGCGGCCTCGTGCCGGCCAACCTCAGCGTGGCAAACTCGGCGGCCTACAAGTCCATGAAGCCCAACTCGGATTACGCGGCAGTGGCGGCCCAAAACGTCACCTACGATCCCTTGGGCTGGTACAGCGGCGCGGCAGGCCCACTGGAAGCCGCTTCGGCCAAGTACTTTCCGGCGGCCATGAACGGGCAGTTGCCTGTAGACCGCGCTATGGGCCTCTTCGAAACCGAAGCCAAGAAACTGCTGACCGCCACGCCTAAGCCTTGACGGTCTGGGCCTGAGTGTTTGGGGCTGAGCGGGCAACCCTCACCCGACCGAGTGAGTGAACTGGGTCAGCATCCCAGATGTACGGATGCTGGCCCGACTGCTCTTGACCAACCGAATCCTGATCACCCCCGCTGCGAGAGGTAAACATGACCGCCATCAAAAGTTCTGCGACCCCCAAGCCGCGTAAGGCGACTGCCCCGGTTTGGGGGCCGGTCATTTTTCTGCTGCTGCCCTTTTTGGCCGTGTACGTGGCGTTCTTCATCTGGCCCGCCATCCAGACCATCGTGCTGAGCTTGACCAACAGTGGCCTGACCGAAACGGGCGCGTTCGTGGGTCTCACCAACTTCAAAACCCTGATGGCCGACGCTTCCTTTTGGGATTCGCTGCGGCACACCGCCTACTTCTCACTGCTGACCGTGATTCCGCTGACCGCCGTGGGCATGATGCTGGCGATGCTGACCAAAGCGGGCGGGCGGCTGCGGCAGTTTGCACAGGCTGTCTTTTTTATTCCCTACGTGCTGCCGGTCAGCGTGGCCACCCTAATCTGGCAGTGGGTGCTGAATCCCAGCCTCGGTGTGGTGAATGCCGTGACGGGCAGCGAAACCGCTTGGTTTTCCGATCCTGCGTTGGCGATGCCTGCGGTGGCCGCCGTGACCATTTGGTGGACGGTGGGCTTTAACATGCTGCTCTTTTTGGCAGGCCTGCAAAACATCCCGCAGGACGTGTACGAGGCCGCCTCGCTGGACGGCGCACAGGGCTTTCAGGTGTTCCGCTACATCACTTGGCCGTCGCTGTGGCCTACCACTACGCTGGTGCTGACACTGCAACTCGTGGCGTCGTTCAAAATCTTTTCTCAGGTGTACCTGCTCACGGGCGGCGGCCCCTTCGATTCTACGCGGGTGGTGCTGGTATACATGTACAACACGGCGTTTACCGATACCAACGCGGGCTACGCTTCGGCCATCGCGGTGGCCTTTTTCATCGCCATCTTGCTGCTGACGCTGGTGCAAAACTTCTTGCTCAGCCGGACGCGCTCATGATCGCCGCCCGCCAATCGGTCTGGATGGTCGTGCTGGGCGTCATCACCTTGGGCCTACTGGTGGCGTTGTGGGCCGCGCCGCTGCTCTGGGCGCTGATTACCTCGCTTAAGCCGGAGCTTCAGGCGGCGGCCCAGCCGATTGTTTGGCTGCCCAGTCCCGCCACCTTCGACAACTTCACTTCGGTGCTGACCACCGGCAATTTGCCGCGCTGGTACGCCAACAGCGTCACGAGTTCCATCATCATTACGGTGGTTACGCTGATCTTATCGGCAATGGCCGCCTACGCTTTTTCGCAACTCACTTTTCCGGGCCGCAACCTGCTGTTCTGGTTCGCTTTGGCCGGGTTCATGCTGCCGTTCGAGGCTTTACTGGTGCCGCTCTACAAACTGATGAACAACCTTGGGGCCATCAATACGCTGGCCGGAATTATTTTGCCGCAACTGATTTCACCGATTGCCGTCTTCGTATTCCGGCAATTCTTTGATCAGATTCCCAAAGAGTTTAGGGAAGCTGCTGTCGTCGACGGCGCAACCGAACTGCGGATCATGTGGAGTATTTTCGTGCCCCTCAGCGCCAACATCATTTGGGCGCTGGGCATCGTGACCTTTATTGGGGCGTGGAACAACTTCTTGTGGCCCTTTATCGTCACCAACTCGCCCGAACAGATGACCCTGCCCGTAGGACTGACACAAGTGCAGAGTGCTTATGGGTTGAAGTACGCCCAGACGATGGCCGTCGCAATTCTAGGCGGCTTGCCCGTCATCTTGGCTTACTTGGCCTTCCAACGCCGCGTGACCGAAGGCTTCTTGTCGGCATCGGGCCTGAAAGGGTAAGGGGCACTCAGCGAATACAACGAAGCCGGAATCTGTGACACAGATTCCGGCTTCTCTAGTGGTCTTTAATGCTGCTCTGCTTAGGCCAACGCTGCCTTCACGGCTTCCTTCAGGGTCGTCGTCGGATGCCCGATCAGGCGGCTCAGATCGCGGCTCTCGGTGTACAGGTCACCCTGCTCCAGTTGCACGTCGGAGTCAGCCAGCATGTCGGCCACCACACCGGGCAGCCCTACGCCGCGCAGCATTTGGGCGTAGGCGTCCTGCGGCATGTTCTGGTAGGTCACGGGACGGCCACTCTGGGCCTGTATTTCGGCGGCCAATTCGGTCAGCGTAAAAGCCTGATCCCCGCCCAGCTCGTACACGGCGTTCTCGTGGCCCGTTTGGGTCAGCACGGCGGCAGCAGCGGCGGCGTAATCGGCGCGGGCGGCAGCACTCACACGGCCTTCTCCGGCGCTTCCGGCAACGGCTGCGTGCTGCACCGCCTGCGCTGGATTGTAGTTTTCCATGTACCAACTGTTCCGCAGAAACACGAATGGCAGGCCCGATGCCCGGATCAGTTCTTCGGTGGCCTTGTGGTCGGCAGCCAGCGAAAGCCTAGAGGTATCGGCCCGCAGAATGCTGGTGTAGGCGAGCAATTTCACTCCGGCCTGCTTGGCGGCTTCCACGACTCGGCGGTGCTGCCCCACCCGGTCGGCAAAGTCGCTGGACGAGACCAGCAGCAGCTTGTCTACGCCTTGTACAGCCGCGCCTAGCGTTTCGGGCTGGGTGTAGTCGGCGCGGCGCACCTGCACGCCTAGGGCTTCAAGAGAAGCCGCTTTCTGGGGATCGCGCACCAACGCCACGATGTCTTGGGGAACAGTGCCCCGGCCCAGCAGAGCGTGAATGGTCAATTGGCCGAGGTGTCCGGTGGCTCCAGTAATAGCGATCATAACAACTCCTGTTGGCCCAAACGCAAAGCGGGCGGCGAGAAGGCGGTGGCAAGATGTATGTACATTAATTACATCTGGCCGAAAAAAAATCAACTGGCTGGCTGGTGTACAGCGCGGGTGATGTCGGAGAGTGTGACCTCGGCCAAGCGGGATTCGAGGGCGGCCTGCGCCTGACCGTACACCTCATCCAGCGCCCGCTGAATGCCTGCTCCAACTGGACAAGCCAAGTTGGGATGTTGGTGCACCTTCAGCACCGAGTCGGGCGCTTGGGCGGCGCGGTACACGTCCAGCAAGCTGATCTGGTCAGCGCGGCGGGTCAACTGTGCGCCAGCCACTCCGCGCTGCGTGGTCAACAGTCCGGCCTTGCGCAACAAGCCCGTGACAGTACGGATCACCACCGGATTGACCCCCACACTGGCGGCGATCTCGGCTGAACCCATCGGCCCAGACGAAGAATCCAAGAGGGTCAGAATATGGACGGCAATGGAGTATTGACTGTTCATAGGGTGGCCCTCCTACCTACCTTGTCACTATTTTACTTACATCTAATGGAATGTCAAGTGGTAGCGGTCTTGTGGAGTTGGCGCTGCGCTTGTCGCTCAACCCGTATCGCCTCCCTCATGAGTTCTCATTCCAGTAGCCTGTCTAGATATGTTGAAGGAATGATGCATGCTCTGACCAAGCGTTGATCTGACGGCGCGAGGAGGCGAACTCATCCAGAGAAATCACGCAACGTAGAATCCATCCTTCTTTCTAAAAATGATCAATCTCAGTCAATGTTTGTTCCAGCCGCGGCAAAATCTCCCAAGAAGTTGGCTGCACTGCTTGGATCGGGCCGCCGAATGAAAGCAAAACTTTCAGAACAGGCCTTCGGTTGGCACAGAAGGAAAGAACAGCGCTGACATGAATTTAAGATGAGTCAGATTAAAAGTTACATGAGAAGTGAAGATTCTTAAATTACGTTTAGCAAACTTTAACAGAATCCCTTCATTAACAGCCGTTAAGGTGACCTTGTTCTGAGATCAGCCGGTCTCTGAACTCAGAGAACATCCCTCCTCTTCATCGGCGGGGCCATGAGCCACCAAGCGTCTCACGTTCTCTGCGCCCTCCCCTTCGATCCAAGCGGTCTTTAGCCAGAAGCTAGACCAGTACGTTCTTCCAATTGGCGGTGTCCTCATGTCACCGTTGACTTCGCTTTTGCCTAGGAGATCCATGTTACCGACTGAATCTTTACTTGCCCGCATCATCTCGCGCCCTCTGCCGCTTGGCTTGACGCTGCTGACGCTGGGCCTCTCAGCCTGTAATTCGGGCAACGCGCCCACCGACCCCGCTCAAGCGACTGCTCAGGCCACCGGCCCGGTCACCGCTTCGTCCAAAACGTTCGTGTACGACGGCCAAGACCACTCTTGGACAGGCGCAGCCACTCCAGCCAGTGGCCTCACGACCTTGTCTCTCGATCCGGGCGACAACAACCTCACCATCGAGCCTTGGACGGCGGCAAGCAATGGCTGGGGGCCAATTGAAAAAGACCGCAGCAACGGTGACGATGTGGCCGGTGACGGCACTACCTTGACCATCAACGGCCAGGCGTTTGCGCGTGGCTTTGGCGTCCACGCGGGTTCCAGCATGACCTTTACCTTGGGCGGCAAATGCAGCACCTTCACCGCGCAGGTGGGCGTAGACGACGAAGTGGGCAACCAAGGCAGCGTGGTCTTTCAGGTCTGGGACGGCACGGCCACCAAGCTCTACGACTCCGGCACGCTGCGCGGCTCAGACGTTCCCAAAGCTGTCAGCGTCAACGTGGGCGGCGTACAAAACCTGCGCCTTGTGGTCACCGATGCAGGCGACGGTCTGAGCTATGACCACGCAGATTGGGCTAGTCCGATGTTGGCCTGCTCTGCGGGGGCCACCACAGGCAGCAACATCAAGTACAGCGGGCCGATTGTGATCAGGAAGGGTGGGACGTATTCGGGCAACTGGGAAAACACCCTCAGCCAGTCTGCTGTCCTGATTCAAACCAGCGAACCTGTGATTATCGAAAACTCGAATATTCGCAGCCGGGGCAACCTGATCAGTGGGTTTAAAAACCGCTTGACCGTGCGCAACACGCGGGGCTACGCATTGAATCCCAACGTGGCAGGCAGGGCCGCCGGCCGGGCCGTGAACGCCGAAGAAGTGATGAGCCTGCGCGTCGAGAACAGCTACTTTGAAGGCACCACCGGCATCTACGCTCGCGCCTTTATGGGCAATTCCAGTGCAGGCGATACCATCAAAATTTTGCGAAACCGTTTCAAAAACACAGATGGACGCTTGAGCAACGGTGCAGGCGGCTACAACGGCAGCTATTCAGTCGTGCAGGCGATCCTCTTCAACAACGTGAAACGGGTGCCGAACGTGGAAATCGGCTGGAATGAGATCATCAACGAACCCGGCAAGAGCCGCACCGAAGAGAACATGAACTTTTATGTCAGCAGCGGCACGCCCACCAGCCCGTTCCTGATCCACGACAACTACATTCAGGGGGCATATGGGATGGCTCCGGCCACAGAAACCACCTATGCAGGCGGCGGCATTTTGCTGGGCGACGGGAAGGTATCTAATCCCTTAGATTCGGGGTACGCACGCGTGTACGACAACCAAATCGTTGGCACCACCAATCACGGCATCGCCATCGCAGGCGGCGTGAACAACCAAATGTACAACAACCGCGTGATCTCCAGCGGGCGGATGCCCAACGGCCAGCGCCTGCCAGCGGCAAACGTCGGCCTGTACGTTTGGGATCCCACTGGGGCAGGCAAGCTTTCGCCCGCTACCTTCGCCAGCAACCGGATGGACAACAACGTGGTGGGCTGGACGCGGGTAGATGCGGCAGGCAACACCAGCAACAACCCGACGTGGTTCCCAAACTGCGGCCTGAACGCCACCAGTTGCGTGGGCAACCAGAACCTCGGCACCGTCACCCTGGCCGCAGAGCAACAGGAATACACCCGCTGGCAAGACAAATTGAGCGCCAAGAACGTCAAAGTGGGGCCATAACACTCTCAGATTTCCTTGGATTGACCGAGTGGCCAGCGCCAGTGAGCGCTGGCCCTTGGTTTTGCCCATTTCGTGTGACCGCGATTACAGATAAACGGTAAATTGAGACTGCATCTGCAATTTAGGGCGACTCACCAGATCATGACATGCCCCCCAAGCCACCCATTGGGTTCTAGAAGGCTGAGCAGTTCAGTAGCTGCACTCCAGGCTGGGTCTGTAGCCCGAAGCGGCCTTCTCGTCGCTCTGAGGCAAAAGTCCCTGAATAAGTTTTCTTGGGTAACTTTTGTTCAGGCCGACATGCCGGTCAGGGCCTGCACCAGATCCACCAAATCACCTTTGCCCCTCACTGCAGCAGCGAGGCGCTCTATGGCGTTGGAGTCGAGAGTTTCTAGAGCAGCAACGGTTGCGGTGTGCGGCGTGCGGCCCAGCTTCACGCGCAACATCGAACGCACCATGCCCAACGATTCTTCACGGCTGAGCGGCAGCAACACCGGCTGCTCTTCGCGTTTGGATTTGGCGGTCGCCGCCTTCGCAGACGTTCCTGAAGTCTGCTTGGACGGGACCTCGTATTTTTCGGGATGGCGAACGGCATCGACCAAGGTGGCCGCCACAGACCGGGGTTTGTAGCCGGTCTCCAACCTCTGTTTGACGGCCTGCACCGCCGTCCGGATGCGTTCCGGATGGTCGGCTACCAAGGCCTCGGCCACCGGACGGCTCACTTTGAGCGCGGTCAGCAGTTCCACCAGTTCAGGATCGACTTCACCCTCGAAAGCGTAGGTGATGCGCTGGCTGTCGCCGGAACCGTCATAGGAGACGTTGCGGAGGTATTTGGCAGCAATCAGGTGGGCGTGTGCCCCGTCCAACGTGCGGCGCACGTTGTTGGTGCGCTGCCCACTCAGACCCGTCGCTTCCCGCCACGCCGCGATGATCACGGGGAGTTCCCGTGCCAAAGAGCCGTCGTCGCCCACTCGGTGCGCCTGCAACACGCGGTACAGGCTGCGGGCGGTGGGCTGCTTCAGGTCACTGAGCAGTTCGGCATCCAGAATTTGGTAAAAGCCTTCACGGATCGATTGGGCGAAATGGCGCGAGAACGTGACCCGCAGGGGCGCACTGCCCACAATTGCGCCGCCTGCACCGCTGGCACTCAGGCTGATGTCGTGAACCGAAATCCGGTCGATCAGGCGGTTGGTTTCGGTCATGCCCCTGAATTTGCCGCCTTGCTGCCGAGAGACGCGGGTCAACCAACTCACGCCCTCCAAGCGCAACAAACTCTCTCTGAGACGCACATAAGCATTCCCCCGCGTGCCCAGCGGGGTGAGTTGGAGCAAGCGGTAGGCCGTACACACCACCGTGTCGTCTTCGGGACAACCGGCTTCAAAAAAGAGTGTCTGGAGCCCCAAAAGTACGTCTGGGTCGACTCCATGAGGGCGACCACGCGAAGCTATACCTTCGACGTAAAAATGCCGATCCCCAATGTTGAAGGTCGTTTCCCAGCTTTGATCGTCCCCGATATCGCGGTTCAGAATGCTGAAGACGCCGGAGCGGGCGAGGGTCAGCTCGTTGATGAGGTGTTCGTTGCCCTGCGTCATGATTGATGATTATAGGTATTTTTAAAAGCTTTTAAAACATATGAATGCATCATCAAGCAGGGGGCGGTTTTGCGTGTGGGTGAAGGATTTTCCAGTTTTTTGACTCAAAGGTAGCGTGCTTTACCCCCCTTTTTGACTCAAAGGTAGCGATACTTTGACTCAAAGGTAGCGGTAGTGTGACTCAAAGGTAGCGTGCCTTTTTGGCCCAAAAGACTCAAAGGTAGCGATAGTTCTATTCTGGGTTTGACTCAAAGGTAGCGATAGGTTTTGGCCTAAAAACGGCCTGTTGACTCAAAGGTAGCGATAGTTCAGAAAATACGTTCAGCACAGCGATTTTCGCTTTTTGACTCAAAGTTAGCGATAGGGGTGACTCAAAGGTAGCGATAGCATTTTTGGGGTGTTTTGGGGCATTTGAGGACAAAGCAGTTCTGTTGAAAGTTAAAGTTCTAACCTAGAGTTAATTGTAAACAGAGAAATATTCTCTGCTTGTGTGTCGCTTCTTGGTTCTCAAACATGAACATGAGCTTGTATAAACTCAGCCTTTTTGGGGAACTGCGTTCAACACAAGTTGGCTCCTTCCCCGTCAAATCTTAAGAAGGTAGGACGAACCGACATTCGGTTTACCATGCAGATCCACCCTCTAATTCACACCAGTTTGGGAGGGCAAACTATGTCTGTAACACTGAAAAAATTGAATCAACAAGTGATGGTCATTACGGGGGCGTCAAGCGGTATTGGCCTCAGTACGGCGCGGATGGCGGCCAAAAAAGGCGTGCGGCTGGTGCTGGCGGCCCGCAGTGAGGGTGCGCTGAATCAACTGGCCGACGAGATTGTGCAGGCAGGAGGGCAAGCTGTTCCAGTCGTCGCCGACGTGAGCCGGGAAGAAGACATCCAGCGCATCGTGGAAGCTGCGCAGCATGCATTCGGTGGCTTCGATACTTGGGTCAACAACGCAGGCGTGGGCATGTACGGCAAGTTGGAAGAGGTGTCGGTAGAAGACATGCGCCGCCTGTTTGAGGTCAATTTTTGGGGCAAGTGTACGGTTCACTGGCCGCAGTGGCCGAACTGAGAGCCAGAGGCGGGGCGCTCATCAACGTGGGCAGCACCGTGTCCGAGCGGGCCCCATTCCGCTGCGAGGGACGTACAGCGCCAGCAAGCACGCCCTGAAGGGCTTTACCGACGCCTTACGGATGGAACTGGAAGCCGGCGGCGCGCCTATTTCGGTGACGCTGGTCAAACCCGGCCTCATAGACACGCCGTTTCCCCTCAATGCCCGCAATTGTCTGGATGCCGAACCGCAACATGTGCCGCCCGTGTACGCGCCCGAAACGGTGGCCCGCGCCATCCTACACGCCGCAGAGCAGCCTATGCGGGATGTTTTTGTAGGCGGCGGCAAGGGCACCGCGGCCTTTGGGCAGCTGGCCCCCGGAGCCACCGACCGGGCCATGCGTGGGTTTGTCATTCCGCGCACCAAAAGCCAAAAACCCCCACTGCCCCGCGCTGCCAACGTCTTAGCGCGTCCTTCGGAGCGGTTGGCCGAACGCGGTGATTATCCCGGTCATGTGCAGGAAACCAGCGTGTACACCGGAGCGGCGCAAAAGGGAATGCTGCGAGGAGCTCTTCTGGTCAGCACAGGTTTGGCGGGTTGGGCGCTCTGGCGGGTGGCCCGCAAAGAGCGCCAACAAAGAAAGGCCAGAGAATGTTGCTCTCTGGCCCTTCCTCTCATTGCTTGTGCTCCGGCGCTTACGCCCCGCTGGAGCCGCCCACAGCATCTTTGCGGTTGGCCCGAATACTCGACCAGATCGACAACACGATAAAGCCCACGCCGATCAGTCCCGTCAGCAGTTCGGGAATGTGCACGTTGCGGTTCATGCTGAGCAGCATGATGATGGCCAGCGCCAAAATGCCGTAATGTGCGCCGTGTTCGAGGTAGCGGTACTGGGTCAAGGTACCTTGATGCACCAGATACAGCGTCAGCGAACGCACGAACACTGCGCCGATCGCGAGGCCCGCCGAAATGATGACCACTTCTTTGGTCACGGCGAACGCGCCGATCACGCCGTCGAGCGAGAAGCTGGCGTCCAGCACTTCGAGGTACATGAAGGCCGCAAAGCCCGCCGCGCCCGCTTTGGCCGCCATGTTATCGGCGTCGAACAGGTTGCCTATCGCGTTCATAGCCAAGTACAGCAGCAAGCCCACGAATCCGGCGGTCAGGGCCGTCAGTTGTTCGGCAGGAGCCACTGCAAATTTGGTCAGCAGCAGCAGCGCGACGCCCGCAATGATGGCCTGAATGGTATCCAGCTTGCCGATGCCTGCCAAGCGGCGCTCGAAGCCCGCCAGCCAGTGTTCATCCTTGTCGGCGTCCATCAGGTAATTCAGGGCTACCATCAGCAAAAAGGTGCCGCCGAAAGCACTGATCGCCACTTCGGACTGCTCTAAGTATTCGGCATACTTGGCCGAATCGTTGAAGGCCAAATTGGTCACTTCGCCGAAGCTCAGGCCCGCCGTGATGGCGACGATGGCAATCGGGAACACCATCCGCATACCGACAACGGCGATCAGAATGCCCCAGACCAGAAAACGCTGTTGCCATTTGGCAGACATGTTTTTGAGAACCGACGCATTGACCACCGCGTTATCGAAGCTCAGGCTAACTTCCATGACGCCCAGCACAATGGCGATGAGGAGGAAATTGAGGGCCACAGCGATACCGCCGTTGGCAAAGCCGTACCATGTCGCCAAAATCAGCGCGATGGCTGTGACGCCGAATGCAAAACCAAACTCTCTTTGAATCACTGTTTACCTCGGGGAAGGGGGGCGAAAAGGAGGGAGGGTGCCAGCAAAGATGCCCCCATCTTTGTGACCAACGGGGCGGGCAGGCGCGGCCAGACAAGCCGTTCAAGTCCTGCGCCGGCCGTGCGGGGCCAAGAGCGCCCGGTGCAACCAGAAAACTATGCCCTAAATCGCCGCGCCGTGGGCCGTGTGGCGCACGTTTGCAGGCGCTGGGGCAGAGCAAAGACTCAGAAAAGACCCACCCGGTGCGTATTGACCGGGTGGAGTGCACACGAGGGCAGCGAAGTGCGTTGCACTTAACAATCCGCGTTTCCGGAACAGCACCGAAACCGCTCCATTCCCAGTGCAACGCACTTCTTCGATACTCGCTTCGCTCGGTTCATCTCGAGATGAACGTCGACCTATTTAGATATTCACGCCGTAATTGCGGGCCACTGGAGCCAGCCCGCCCGCGTAGCCCTGCCCGACAGCGCGAAATTTCCATTCGTTGTTGTGGCGGTAGATTTCGCCAAAAATGACGGCGGTTTCCGTGGAAAAGTCTTCTCCGAGGTCAAAGCGGGTCAGTTCTTGCCCGGTCTCCTCGTTGGCAATCCGGATAAACGCGCCGCCCACCTGCCCAAAGCTCTGGTGGCGCACGTCGGCCTGATCGATGGTTACGGTGATGGCAATCTTTTGGATGTCGGCGGGCACCTGCGTCAGATTGATCTTCACGCTTTCGTCGTCGCCGTCGCCTTGCCCGTCGCGGTTATCTCCGGCGTGCTGCACGCTGCCGTCTATGCTGGTCAGTTGGTTGTAAAAGATGAAATCGTGGTCGCCGCGTACCCGGCCTGCGGCGGTCAGCAGGAAGGCCGATGCGTCCAGATCGAACTGCTGGCCGTCGGTGGAGCGGGGATCCCAGCCCAGCCCGACGTGAATGCGCTGCAGGTTAGGAGCTTCTTTGCTCAGCGAAATGTTGCCGCCCTTTTGAAGTGAAATACCCATGACGCTCCTTGTATCAGAGAAAGTGCACACAGACGTGCAGACTTGAGTGTCTACCGGGTCACAACAGAACCAACCCTGCGGCTGGCCGCCTACCCTGCCCAAAGTTTAGGCCATGATCTGCCCAGACTGGCGCGTAAAGCATCTAAAGACAGGCCCCATCCGAAGCTCATCCTCACGGAGCGCTGCCATCTCTTTGACAGATGCTCTAAGGTAGGCTCGCCTTGCTTCCCTTCTTGCCCGCCCGCCTCCGCGCCGCCCTGAGCCTTTCCCATTGCCCCCCGGAGCGCCCATGAACTACGTGACCCGGCAGGGGGAAACACTGCACACCACCAGCGCCAAACCCCGGTCTATTCCGGTCCAGTTCACGCCGCAGCAGCGCGAATTTGTAGAGGCGGTGCGGGCCAGTGGGCGGCATCTGGTGCTGCGGGCCACTGCCGGAAGCGGCAAAACCACCACCCTCACGGAAGCCGCGTGGCATCTCGGTGCCGGGAGTCAGGCGGCAGGCGTGCGGGCCGTGTATTTTGCCTACAACAAGCATTCAGTCGAGGCCGTGGGGCCGCGCCTGCCAGCGGGCATTCGGGCCAGTACGCTGCACGCTTATGGGCGGCGGGTGCTGTGCGGCGTGCGCGGGCCGCAAATGGCGCTGGACAATGACCGAAGCCTGCGCCTCGCAGAACTGGCGTACGGCGCGGAACCCGTGTCGCGGCGGCAAGTCCGTATGGCGGCCCGCATGTGGGATTTGGCCCGCGAGTACGTGCTGAACGAGGACGCCCACGATGACGACCTCGCGGCGCTGGCGGCCGACGCAGAGTGGCCCGAAAACGACGGTGTTGCGGGCTTGCGTCGCGTGCTGCGGGCCTTCCGTTTTCACAGCCTTCAAGACTGGCACGCGGGCGGCTTGCCCGATTTCACCGATTTTTTGTGGCTGCCGCTGGAATTGGGCTTGGGTCAGGCCACGCTGGGCACGGCGCTGGTAGACGAAGCGCAGGATTTGACGCCGCTGCGCCAACGCTTCGTGACGCATCTGCTGGGACTGAATGAACCGGGGCTGGATTCTGGGGCAACTCAGGCACCGGCGCCTACAGGCCGCCTGATCGCGGTGGGCGACCCCGAGCAGGCGATCTATACCTACGCCGGGGCCGATCCGCGTGGGCTGTGGCGCTTGGCGGGGCGGTTGGGGGCGCAGGAATTGCCGCTCAGCGTGTCGTTTCGCTGCCCAAAGGCGCATGTGGCGCTGGCCCGCAATGCCAGCGAATTTATCGAGGCTTCCGGCGCGGCGCAGGCGGGGACAGTGGAACACGTGGCGGCAGAGGCGGCCCACTACGGGCGCGGCGACGTGGTGCTGTGCCGCCTGAATGCGCCGCTGCTGCGGCTGGCACTCCTGCTGATGACCCGCAAGATCAGCGTGAATATTCGGGGCCGGGATTTGGCGACCCGCTTGGAAACGGCGGCCCAAGAAGCCTTTGCCCTGCCCGCTGATGAGGAAGCTGTGCCAGAGCGCATAGACGCCTTGTACGAGCGCCGTGCGAGGCCGCTGGAGTCCCGCGCCGACGAGGGCGACCGGGCGGCCAAGAAAGCTCTGGGTGAACTGAACGACCTCTGCTCCTGCCTGCGCCTCTTGGCACTGCGGGCCGTAGCGTTGTCGGGCGGACAGGCCACCCTCAGCAGCGTTTCGGGCGTGCTGCGCGGCCTGTACCGGGAAGACGCCGACGTGCTGCTGTCTACCGTTCACCGGGCCAAAGGGCTGGAATGGGAGCAAGTGACGCTGCTGTACCCCGAACAGATGCCCATGCCCTACGGCGACCCGGAGGAAGAACGCTGCGTGCTGTTCGTGGCCCTGACCCGCAGCAAGCGCGAACTCCGGCTGGCGTATGGGCCGGGGGCGTGGCACAGCGGCTGGAGACTGGAACCGCCGGAAGGCTGGGAGCCGGAGGGCGGGCCGTTCGCCGCTGCTCAGCCGCAGCCCGCGCCGCGTGTGTTCTCCCCTCCCCCGTTCGGCTCCGAATCGCCTGTGCCCAGCTTGCCCACAGCCAGTCTGCCTGCCACGCGGGTGCTGCCGCCCAAGCTGCCCCGCCGCCCCACCACCGCGCCGCCTAGCCCCGCTGCCCTCACCGAACATGCGCTGCGGGTGCGTGCCCTGCACTTGCCCGCCACCCTCGAAGACCTGCGCCCGTGTTCGCTGTACAACGGACAGGCCGATTTGCCCGTGTCGGTGCTGGCGGCCCGACTAGAGGTGCTGTGCCAAGACGCCCGGCCCGCGTTGTCGGAATGGGCGGGAGCGTCGCTGGTGCTGTTGCGGGGTGTGCAGAGCCGCAGCGTACATGTGGACGCGGGGCGGCTGGCCCAAGTCGAACGGGCCGCGAACCGGGCGCGGTTGGCGATTCCACTGATGCAGCCGCTCGGTGCCAAACAGCTGTGCGCGGTGGTTTTCGAAGAACACTTTGCCCGCCTGCGCCCTGGCCAAGTCAAGCGGCGCGGCGAGCGCACTTGGCGGGTAGAAGTAGAGGGTGAGGCGCACGCCTTCGACGCCCGCACCGGAGAACTGCTGGGCACAGCTTTTGACCCGTTTGCCGTTCATCTGCGGCTGGAGCGCTGAATTTATTCCCCCTGTTGCACCAATTCCCGGTACGCCTGCTGCATCACCTTGAGGCTGGGCGAAAGCGCGAGTGCTTGCACCAGCGACCCCTGAATGCTGAGGTGGCCCGCCATCATCGCTTGTACCGGATTCACGTCGCCCTGCCAAAAGGCGTGGGCAATGTCGCTCGAAATCCGGAAAGTGAGGTCGCTGGGCGCAGTTCTGGCCGCCTCGCCCGCCGTAATTTCTGCCGCTTGCCCGCTGCTGCCGTCCACTCTCACTGCCACATCTAAGGGCAAGAAGAGGAACGCCACCGACAGGCGCTTTTGTAACAACACATTCGTCTCTGTACCGCTGTGAACCCTACCGAAGACGTGCAGCAGACGTTGTTCTAATTGCGTGGCAGTTGTCGTCAAGGGAAGGTCAGCGTCAGGACTCACTCTTTTACACAAGGGCAATCGTACGAACTTGTTTGTATTATTTGTGACTTTAGTTGGCATTAGGCATCTTCTTTTATGCGTGAAGCCCTACATATTCAAGTCGACTTCCAGAGTCAGATAACGGGGCACAAAGATCTGGATAGGAGGAACACACATGAACGAGCAACTTCAGCAGACTCTTCAGGCACTTCAGGGCGGACTCACGGGCATTGACGCAGGCACGGCAGCCAGCAATGTCACCTCATGGCACAAGACGCTGGACGGCGTGCCCGGCGCAGAAACACTGGTCAGCCACCTCGCCAAGCTGAAAGCAGCCCTCGAAGGCGGCGACCTGCCCGGCGCAGCCGCCCTGCTCCCCGGACTCGGCAGCGAAACCGAAAAGCTGGCCTCTGCCGCCCCCGCCGCCGATCAGGACGGCTTGCACCAGTTGGCCGCCGCACTCAAAGGCTAACTCTTCTTCTGAGGTAGATTTGTTCCCGCAATAAATTTACCTCGCAGAGCAGCAGTGTCTCACACGGGAAGTGTGGGCGCTGCTGTTTGTGTACTCCTAAACTTGACTTAGTCACTCGGATTAGTTCACTATCAGGCCATGAAACGCAGGGTTGGTCTCCTCACTCTCGCTTTGCTGGGTTCGGCGCACGCTGGGAGCCTAGATAGCGTCAAGACGTATTTGGGCAGCAAATTGACGCGGCAAGTGGCGGGCACGCACGCGCTGACAAAGGCCGCCGACGCTTATTACGCGCTGGCAAAAGGGGCCAATTTTAACTACGCTGTACTCGCCAAAAACCCGGCCACCCGCGCCGCTGTGCGGCAAGCCCGTGCAGGCTGGAGCGCCGCCAGCCCCGCTTACGAGGACATCGAGGGCATCGTGGCGGGCGTGGAGCAACTGAGCTTGTTCGATGTGATTTTGGATGCGGGCACCAGCGGCGCGGAAGGCGGAGAGGCCGTGGTTCCCTTTGACCTGAAGCTGCCCAACGGCAAGACGCTCGCCAAGCCCGGCAACCTGTTCGGCGTCAATGAAGGCACGCTGTGGGGCACGGTGAAAGCGTTTGGCAGCGGCGTGTCCTTTGATGTGAACGGCAACGGCAAGCTGGAATTCGGCGACCAATTGCCCGACGCGAACGTGCTGAAGGCGGCAGCGGCAGAACTGCACGCGCAAACGCTGCGGCTACAACAGGCGGCGCGGGCGTGGCGGCCCACCCGCGAAGACGTGTTCGGGGCACTTGTCGGCAACGTGCCCACCGTTGGCCCGGTGTTTTTTGAAGACTGGAAAACCAGCCCCTTCGTGCTGGGGCAGGCCAGCACCCGCACAGATTTCGTGGTGATTTCGCGCCTGTCCGATTTGAAGGGCAACGTGAGTTCTTGGCAGGCCATGTATGCGGGCCTGAGCGCCGACGTAAAGGGCAAGAATGCCGGACTGGACAGCCAGATCACGGCGGGCCTCAATGAACTGGCGGGCTTTGTGGGCAAACTGGTGAGCCGTGAGCAGACGCGCCGTTACAGCCCCGAACAAGCCGAAGCGTTACAGCGCGAAGCCCAAAACCGCGCCACCGTGATTACCGGACGAATGACGCAGGCAGCGGCGTTGCTGGGCGTGAAGACGCAGTGAAGCGCGTGCTGATGGGTGTACCGGTGGGACTGGCGCTGCTGGGTTCCGCGCACGCTGCCGACCTTGCCACCTCCTCCGAAACGGTGCGGGCGCGGTTGGCCGATGCAGGGCTGGAAGTCGGGTTTGACCGGGCAGAGGCCGCCCGCTTGGTGGGGGAAGCGGGGCGCACCTTCGCCCTCGTTGTGCCGCAGTGGAAAGCAGCCGACCCTGCCGCTACCCAAGAGGCACAAACCGCGCTGGGAGCCGCTGCACGGGCCGCCGCTGCCGGAGATGAACCCGCGTTGGCACAGGCCCGCGCCGGGGCATGGACGGCCCTCTTGCGGGCGGCCAACAGCGGGCTGGAAGCGAGTGTGAAGGCCGGAAATGCCGACGCCGCCCGCGACTGGCTGGCCGTGCGTGAATTCCGGGTGGTCAGCCCCCTGACCCGCCTGAATGCCGACGCGACGGGTGCCGTAGAAGCGTTGGCGGCAGGAAAGATCACGCCTGAAGTTGCCCTGAAAGCAGTGCGGGCCGATGTGCTGGACGGTTATCAGGCCCGCTTTGGCGACGCCCTGCGTGACCTCGGCACGTCTCAGGCCCGGGGATTCCGCACGTTGGCCGCCGAACAGCGGGCCTTGGCGCAGGGCTATTTCCGGCTGCTGGAGCCTGCGTATGCCGCGCAGCGTTCGGGGGCACAGGCTCAGGCGCTCTCGGCTGATCTGGCCGCCCTGCCCGCCTCGCTGGGCCGCGTACAGGCCGCGCTGGAAGGCTTCCGGGCCGCGCCCCTCGGTGACCGGGAAGTGCGGGCGCGGGCGGCCCAGGTCACGCGCTTTCTGGCCCTCGTGCCTCTGGAATACGGGCGCGGCGTGAAGCTGGACGGCGGACAGGCCGTAGTCGCACAGGAAGTGGAAGTCAACGAGGCCCGTACCTTTTTGGCCGGGGCTACCGCAGCACTGGCCGACATCGCGCCGCTGCTGCCTGACCAACCGCAAGCCCGCCGCCTGAGCACAGGCTTTGCCGCCCTGACCGCCACCCTCGCGCCGCAAACCATGAAGGCCGCCGTCTCGCCTCCCAGCGAAGTCGGCCGCCGCGTCGATGCCCTGCTGACCCAAACCCGCGCCGCCTTGCCCGCCGACTGGCAAAAGCAGGAAGCTGGAGCCGATCTGGACGTGGTGCGGACCCAGCTGGACGCGGTGGTGGCCGCCGCCGCTGCCGCAGACTGGCACAGTGCCGAGACGGCGCGGCTGGACGCCTACGCACTGCTGGAAAGCGGCACCGAAGCCCGAATCGCGGTGTTCAATCCTGACCTGAAGGCCAAGTTGGAAGGGTTGATCTGGAATGCCCACCAGCCTGCCGGACTGGCCGCCCTGATCCGGGCCCAAGCCCCCGCCGCCGAATTCCGGGCCACCCGCGCCGAGTTGCAGGGCGTGCTGGCCGACGTGGCCCGTATTCTGGGCACCGAAGTCGCGCCTGCTGCCGTCGCCACCAACGCCGGAATCATCGTGTTCCGTGAAGGGCTGGAAGCCGTGCTGATTTTGGCCGCGCTGATGGGATCGCTGCGCCGCGCCGAAGTGGTGCACCTGCGCCGCCCGATGTGGGTGGGTGCGGCGGGCGCGTTCGGGGCCACCGCCGTCACTTGGTTCGTGATGCAGCGGGCGCTGAGCTTGCTGGGCCGCTACGGAGAAAAGCTGGAAGCGGTGGTCAGCCTCGTGGCGATTGCCGTGCTGCTGCTGATCATGAACTGGTTTTTTCATCAGGTCTACTGGACAGACCGCATGGCCGGCTTCCAAAAGCACAAGCATGAGCTGACGCACGGCGCGGGCCGAGCGATGCGGGCGCAGTGGTGGGGACTGGCCGTGCTGGGCTTTACCAGCATTTACCGCGAGGGCTTTGAAACGGTGCTGTTTTTGCAGTCGCTGGTGCTTCAGGCGGGCGCGGGGGCAGTCTTGGGCGGTACGGCACTGGGCTTGGGGGCCGTGATTGGCGTGGGCGTGTTGGTGTTCCGCTTGCAGGCCAAGCTGCCCATGAAAAAACTGCTGGTCTGGACGGGGCTCCTGATCTGCGCCGTGCTGGGCGTGATGGTGGGCAATACGGTTCACACCCTGCAACTGGTGGGCTGGCTGCCCGTGCATCCCCTCCCCTTCGAACTGCCGGGCTGGGCGGGTGTGTGGCTGGGCCTGCACGCCACCTGGGAAGGCGTGGTGCTGCAAGTGGCCGCAATGCTGGCGGTGGTGGGCAGCTTCTACGCCGCTGAAGCCCTCAAGGAGCGCGAACGACAGGCCAAACGCGGTGAGGGTGCGGGTGTGGCGGGGTCGGCAGTCAGCTGAGCCTGAGCAGAGAGGGTCGCGGCCAGAGATCAGATTCTCTGGCCGCCCTTCTTGGGGTGTCCCTGCCTCAGCTCCCCATCAAAAAGCTCTTCACTTCTCCTAGCCCGCCTGTATTCAGCAGCACGCGGCCACTGGGCACATGCAGCAGTGCGGGCGTGGTCTGGATGCCGTGCTGCTTCACAAGGGCGCTGAATTCCTCGGCCTGCTCCTGACGGTGGACGGCCCGAATCTGGGGACCGAATTGTCCGCGCAGGGGTTTGTCCAGCATCAGCTTGAGGCGTTCGCACTGGGGGCAATCGTTTTGCGTCAGCATCACGAAGGGGCGGTGTTCCGGGGCAAGTTCAGTCATTGGCGGCCCCCGCCATCACTGGGAAGCCGCCTGACCAGAGGGCTTCCACGTCGGCTTCGGCCAGGGGTTCCACGCTGATTTTGCTGTAACTGTTGCCTTTGGCGCTAAAAAAGTCGTGCGTGGTGCCGTTGGTGCGGATGCCGTTGCGAACAATCGGGTTGATTTCTTCGTCGTCGAAGGCCCGCTCTAGGTTCAGGTTGTCGGCCAGCACATTGAAATTGAAGCGAATAAACCGCTTGACATCGGCCACGAGCCCCACGCCTGCATACAGCACCTCACTGTAGGCGACCTCGTTGCGGTATAGGGTGTGCAGCGTTTGGTGGTACCAAGCCCGTGCGTAGGCTTGCTCGGCCTCGTCCATCGCCTCGAATTTCTCCTGCGCCAGCATCGCCACATACACGCCGTGCACCGCTTCATCCAAAATAATCAGGTTAAAAATCTCGCCTGCGGCCACCATGCGGCCCTGTCCGGCCAAATACAGCGGATAGAAAAACCCGGAATAAAACAGCGCCGTTTCCAACATGCACGACACGACCATCTTTTTCCACAGGCCGAGGTTGGACACGTCGGGATCGTTGAACACGTCTTGCACGAAGCCAATTTTGAATTGCAGGTGCGGCTGGGTGCGAACCCATTCGAAGATGCCGCGCTCCTCAGTGCTGGTGAGGAACGTCTTGTTCATTAGCGAGTAGCTGCGGGCGTGGATGATTTCCATCGTCGCCTGAAATTGCAACGTCGCCTTACGAATATGGCCGCCGACCAGTTGGGCCAAAATAGGCATCCCGACTTCGCCCTGCAAGGTGTCTAGCGCGTTCAGGCCTGCCGAAGCGTGCATGTACGTCCACCGTTCTTCGTCGCCCAAAGCCTTCCACACCAGCGCGTCGTTGCTGAGCGGAATTTCTTCGGGGAACCACAGCTGAGACGTGTACTTTTCGTAGAAGGTGGTGGAAAAATTGTCTTCCGGCTCACTCCAGTTGGCTGCTTCAAAATTCATATGTTCTCCTGTTGAGCTAGTGCATTGTTGTTGCGACGAGGAAAATTCAGAATGCACTGTTCCCCGTACCGTTCAAGAGCGGCGGAGTCGTAGGCGGCGGCAGCTTCATCAAGAGTCGTGAACGTGCCAAGCTGTACGACTTTTTTCAAGACTGGATCGTACACTTGCGCTCCAAATTTAGATGTCCGAGCAAATACGCCTCTATACCCATGCTTGGAAGTCGAAGGGCGTTGACCCCCCGATGGTGCTTTTTGCGGAGCGGGTTGCTGGGCGGAATCTGGGAAATTGGTGTTGGCAAATTCGCCAAAATGTTTGAGGGCGGCTTGATCGTAGGCAAGAGCTGCTTCCTCTTCAGTCAGAAACAGACTGCTGAACACATATTTGCCGTCTTTCATCACCGAAGCTTTGTAGCGAACGATGACGCCTTCCCGCTCTACGGCCACAACGCCTTTGTACTCCGATTCGTAAGCCATTCCTCCAGCCTTACGTTTGTTGGCGGCGTTTTGCGAGCGCGTGGAGTGCCGTATATTTTCCCGGCGATTGTCAAGACGGTTTAGATTCTTGTGATCTATCACCAATCCCGGCTGATCCCCCAAGATCACTCGGTGCATCCAAAGATGAAGTCGTTTGCCCGCCACCACCAAGCTTGTCCGCGCATAGCCTTTGCTGTCTCTATGCCAACGAAATTCACTGACCCGCTGAAAATCTTCACTGTCTACCCAAGCAACAGCGACGACCTCCGTTTTCTTGTTTCTCAGTGGGATACCGGGCATAGAGTTCTCGGCCTTAAATCGCGCAACTCAGGCATTCGTCGATACTGGCCTTGCGCATCCGCGTGTAGTACAGCGTTTTTACGCCGCGCAGGTAGGCCGCGATGTAGTAGGCCTGCAGGGTACGGGTGCTGGCGCTGCTGGGCACGAACAGGGTGCAGGAAATCCCCTGATCCACGTGCTTCTGGGCCGTCGCCACCGTATCCAACACGCGGCGCTGATCCATGTCGTAGGCTTCCTCATAAAACCATTCGGTGTCGGCGCTGAGGTGCGGCATCGGGTAAATGGTGCGGGCCTTGTTGCTGGTGCGCGTTTCCACCTTTTCGGTGATCGGCATGATGGAGGCCGAAGCGTGCGACACGTAGCTGATGCTGCCTGTGGGGGCCACCGCCATCACGAAGGAATGGGCGAGGCCGTGCGTCTGAATATCGGCCACCAACTGCTGCCAATCGGCGCGGGTGGGCAGGGCGTGGCCCCCGAACAAGGCGGCGACATCGGCGGTGTGCGGCACGAAATCGCGCTCTAGGTACTGGGCAAAGTGTTCGCCGGACTGGTAGCGGCTGCCCTCAAATCCCCGGAAGACGAACCCTGTGTCGCGGGCCAGTTCCATGCTGGCGCGGCGGGCGTGGTAATGCACGGCGGCAAAAAACACGTCCACAAACTCCAACGCTTCGGGCGAGCCGTAGATCAGTTCGTGCTTGGCGAGGAAGGAATGCAGGCCCATCGCGCCCAGCCCAATCGAGCGCATTTCGTCGTTGGCCCGCTTCACGGCAGGCACTTCGTGGATGGCGGTGGAGCGGGCCACGTTGTCCAGCATCCGCACGGCTGCGCCCACCACGCGGCCTAAATCGCGGCTTTGCATGGTCTGCTCGATCACCAATGAGGCCAGATTGCACGACACGTCCAGTCCGATGCGGTCGTTGCTTTCCTGCCCATACGCGTGAAAGTAGCTGGGCAAGGTGGGCTGCAAAATCTCGCTGCACAGGTTGCTCATTTTGATGGAACCGACGTTGGGAATCGGGTTGGCGCGGTTGGCGTTGCCCTCGAACAGCAGGTAAGGGTAGCCGCTTTCGCCCTGAGTCACGGCGATGTCTTCCAGAATGCGCCGCGCCGACACGCGCTTTTTGCGAATGCGCGGGTTGTCGGCAAGCGTCTGGTACTCACGGCTCCAGTCGATAGACGTGAACTCGCGCCCGGTTTCCTGATAGAGGGAGTGGGGGTAGAACTGAAAGATATCTTCGCCCGCCCGCACTTTTTCCATAAAGATGTCGGGAATGGTGGCCCCCACCGACAGGGTTTTGAGGCGGGCGTCCTCATCCGACGCGATCTTTTTGGCGTTCAGGGTGTCCTGAAAATCGGCGTGCATGACGCTGAGGTAGATGGCCCCCGCGCCCGGACGCTGGCCTGCTTGGTCGGCGTAGCGCAGCATGTTGTCCAGCATTTTTGCCACGCCCATCACGCCTTTGGTCACGTTCTGAATGCCCCGCAGCGACTCGCCCCGCGCCCGCAAATTGCTCACTTCTACGCCGATGCCGCCGCCGCCTTTGCTCAGTTCGGCTACGAAGCTCAGGGTTTTGGTGATGGAATCGAGGTTGTCGGTGCAGTCTTGCAGCAAAAAGCAGCTCACGAGGCGGCCCGTGTTGGCCTTGCCGGAGTTCATCAACGTGGGCGTGGCGGGCGTGAACGTCTGGGTAATCAGGTGGTGCACGAGTTCCAGCGCCTCTTCGACGGTGTCGGAACGGGACAGCGCCGTCATGCTCAGGCGGTCTTCGTAGCGCTCCAGCCAGCGGGTGCGGTCCGGCGTCATGGTGGCGTACTCGGAGTAAAACTTGAACGCGCCCATAAACGCCTTGAAGCGGAAGCGGTAGCCATACGCCCGCTCGAATACGGCTTTCACCTCGTCGGGCGTGAAGCGGGCAAACACGGCGGCGTCCCACACGCCATGCTCGGTCAGGTACCGAATTTTCTCGGCCAGATCATGAAAAAAGACCGTATTGGGGTTGACCTTCTCCTGAAAATAGGCTTGCAGGGCGTCGGTGTCGAAGCGCGTGTCGACGACTGTGCCTGCCAAAATCTTGTTGTTCAGTTCAATCCAACGTTCCATACGCGCTCCTTGGGTGTTCGGCCTGTGCAGACCTGATGCTGTGTTGAAGGCAGGACTCGGCCAGCCACGCGGCCACCGTTTGGCGGTCTGCCGCCGTGCCGCCTTTGTTGATTCGCGCCACCAACGGCACGCCGTAGCGCCCCGAAATGTGGTCGCCCGCCCGCCCAAAATTCGCGCCCCAATGAAAGCTGCCGCTGGAGACCACTCCGCGCATTCCCGCCGCGTGATCGGCCAAAAAGCGGGCTGTCGTGTCGGGCACGCCGCCGGACCCGAAGGTATAGGTCATCAGCAAAAAGTCGCCGCTGGGAACGGTTTTGCGTAAATCCAGCACCTCAAAATGTTTGCCTGCCGTGCCCGCTGCCAACGCCTGCACACCCGTAGCAAAGCGGCGCACATTGCCTGTCATGGAGTCAAAGACGATCTGTACAGGGGCCGGGGGGAGAAGAAAAGATGAGTCGGCGAGCAAGGGTGGGTTCTCCGGATGACACTAGGGCGGGATCTACCTCTGGGTGGAGGCAGGCAGGGGAACTATAAAAAAATGCTGGCACTTCAGAGGAGGTTTTCAGCCCATCAGACAGCAACTATCGGCTTTCGCCCATGCGCCGAAGTCTACAGGTGGTGCTCAGCACAGTCAAGTAATACAAGATATTGACTTTGTGACCAAAATCTGCATTGGACGGTTGAGGGGAAGACGGTGGAAAGTTCCGGCTAAATCTCGCCCTGCCACTGGCCCGCATATGGCTCGAAGGCGGTCATCACCCGCTGAACCTCTCCCCTAGACAAAGGCCCACGCGCCACAAGTTCGGCGTTATGGGTCAGGCGTTCCAGCTTGGCTGTGCCCACGATCACGCTGTGGACGCCGGGGGCAAAGGTGCTGAAGCGCAGGGCGAACTCATCCCAGTCAAGGTTGCCGGGGGTCAGGCCGCCCTCCTGCAGCCGATCCCAGTACGCTTCCTCGTATTGCCCGCTGGGGCGCTCGGCAAAGCGCCACGCGGCGTTGGCAACTGGGCGCTTGGCGATCACCCCCAGCCCGTGTGCGGCGGCGTCGGGCAGCACGCGGCGCAGGCTCCACTGATCGACCACATTCACGCTGGTTTGTAGGCTCCCGAAGTGCCCAGAATGACCCGCCCAGGCCAGCGCCTCATTCTCGCCGCTGTAGGCCGCCACCCGAATCTCACCGCGCACGCGGGCGGCGTCCAGAGCGCCCAGCAACTCGTCTTGCCGCAGCGTGTCCAGCGGGCAGGAATGCAGGTGAAAAATGTCAATTACGTCGGTGTGCAAGGTTCGCAGGGCGCGTTCAATGCCCAGCCGGATATTTTCGGGCGTCCAGTCGGGCACGCCGTCTATGCCGTAGCCGCCTTTGGTCGACAACACGAATTCGCCGCGCCTTTCTTTCAGGTGCCGCCCGATCCGTTCTTCAGACAGGCCGTAGCCGCGTGCCGTGTCGATCAGGGTGATCCCCAAATCCAGCGCGTGGTGCAGCAGTTTGCCTGCCTCTTCTTCACCCAACTCCGGGCTGCCGATATGGCCCGCTCCGAAACCCAGGGCGCTGACGCGGAGGCCGGTGCTGCCGAAATCACGAACGATCATGGGGCACTTTAACGGCCCCGCCGTGCATTCGGCAAATCAATCTCCAGCAACGAATTCAAGGTTTCGCTTAGCGCCGCACCGCCCGCGTACTTTCCCGCACGATCAGTTTCAGTTCCAGTGGGGCCAACTGTGCAGGCTCGCCCGACATCAAGGCCACGGCGGCGTGGGCGGCGAGTTCTCCCACTTGCTGCGCAGGTTGGCGAATGGTGGTCAGGGGCGGCACCACGTAGGCGCTGACAGGCAGGTCGTCGAAGCCCACCACCGACACGTCGTCGGGCACGCGCAACCCTTTGCGGTGCAGCGCCAAATTTGCTCCCAGCGCCATCTGGTCGTTTCCGGCAAAGATGGCCGTAAAAGGCGTGCCGTTTTCGATCAGGTGCATGGTGGCGCGGAACGCACTGGTTTCCAAAAAATCGCCCTCGCACAGCCAATCGGGGCGCACCTCCAACCCGTGATCGTGCATGGCGTCCTGATAGCCCACGCGCCGCGCCACCGCGTCTTCCTGCGTCAGTGGGCCGCTGATATGCACGATTTGGCGGTGGCCGAGTTCGATCAGGTGGCGGGTGGCCCCATACGCGCCGCCCCGCTGATCGAGATTGATGGTGGGCGCGTTCACGCTGACGCCCCCCCGCCCCACCAACACCAAAGGCATGCGGGCGGCGAGGTCTTGCAGGCGCGACTCGGAAATCAGGCCGCCGACCACCACGATGGCGTCTACGTTGTGATCCAAAAACACCTGCAGCGCCTCTTCTTCCAGTTGCAGATTCCAGTGGCTGCTCTTGAACAGCGGGTGGTGTCCGGTGCGCTCCAAAATCCGCTCGATCCCCTTGATCATTTCGGCGTAGTAGGAGCTGCTGATGTCTTCTACCAGCACGCCTACCGTCTGGGTGCGGCCCCGAACCATGCTGCGGGCCACCGCACTGGGCCTGAAATTCATCTCGTCAAGCACGCGCTGCACGTTCACCTGAAGCTCGTCGCGCACCTTTTTGCCGTTGATGACCCGCGACACCGTGCTGATAGACACGCCTGCCCGCTGCGCCACATCACGGATAGTCAGATTGCGTTCGCTTCCTACAGAGGTCATTGCTGAAAACGTTATCACAACCGGTTACAACTGCATAGCGGGCGGAGTCAGTCGGCCAGGTAGAGTGACAGAATGCAGAAAAACCGTGTGCTGGGGTGTTTCGGTAGGTAGACACTCTGAGGGACGCGGCTTTTGTCCTCCCCCTTTTGAGCGGGCTTAGAGTCGCGGCGGTACCGTCTTGGCAGTTGACCGCCCCACTTGCAAAAAACGTTTTCAGTTTGTATGCTCAAAGGGATCAATAACCTACAGTCCTGACGAACCGCCGCCCGGTTCTGGCCCTCTTTCTGTTGTCCGACTTGTTCCAGAAAACGTTTTCTATGGCCGCGACAGTCTTCTCCGTCCTTTTCCCTGACCCCGGAGGTCTCCCATGAAGTACCCCTACACCCGCACGCTGGTTCTGGCCCTCTCCACCGCCCTTGCTTTAGGTTCCGCCCAAGCCCAAAAAACCACCATTACGGTGGGCGTGTTTCCTGATCTCGACAGCGTGATCAAGGCCGCGATTCCGGGCTTCAACAAGCTTTACCCCAACATCGAAGTGAAAATCAATTCTTTGGCCTACGCCGACCACCACAACGCGCTGACCACTGCCCTGTCTACGGGCAAGGGTGCGGGCGACGTAGAAGCCATCGATTTCGGGTTCGTCGCCAAGTTTGCAGAAGGCAACGGCATGACCGACCTCAGCAAAGCGCCCTTCAATGCGGGCCAGTTCAAGTCTAAGTTCGTGGGCTACACCTTCCCGCAGGCCACTACCCAAGACGGGCGCATGGTGGGGATGCCCACCGATGTCGGCCCCGGCTCCATGTTCTTCCGTACCGACCTGCTCGCCAAAGCCAAAGTGCTGCCCGCGCAGCTCAACGCCAGTTGGGAAAGCTACATCGCCAACGGTAAAAAAGTGGTGGCCGCCAACCCCGGCGTGTTCCTGATTCCTGACGCCTCGGAAGCCGCGCAGATTATCTTGCGGACTGGCCTGAAGAGCGGCGAAGGCATGTATTTCGACAAGAGCAACAAAGTTTTGGTCAGCCCCACCAATGCCCGGTTTGTGCGCGCCTTTACGGTGGCCAAGCAGATTCGCGACGCCAAGCTGGACGCCCGCGCTGGGGCCGCGTTCTCTCCCGAATGGACGACCGCCTTCCAGAAGGGCAACTTGGCTACCGAATTTAGCGGGGCGTGGCTGGTGGGCCACATGCAAAATTGGCTCGCCAAAGACTACGCGGGCAAGTGGAACGCGCAAAACCTCCCCGGCAACACGTTTGCCAGCTACGGTGGTTCGTTCTGGGGCATCCCGGCCCAGAGCCAAAACAAGGACGCCGCGTGGAACTTCATCAAGTACCTGACCACCAACCCGGCCCAGCAGGTGTTGGCGTTCAAAACCACTGGAGCCTTCCCCGCGTTGAAGGCCGCCCAGAGCGACTCTATGTTCAATGAGGGCGTGGCCTACTTGGCCAACCAGAAAACCCGCCTGCTGTGGCGCAGCGCCGCCGCCAAAATTCAGCCGATTGACGTGAACCGCCTCGACCCGGTGGCCGAACAGATCGTGAACGACGCGCTGAGCGAAGTGCTGAACGGCACCAAAGACATTCCGACGGCGTTGGCACAGGCCCAGCAACTCGTCGAGCGCCGCGCCCGCTGAGGAACTGACCCCCTCCTTCCCAACACCGTCTAAACCATCCGCGTCTGGGGCACAGGCCACAAGCCGCCGCCCCGGACGCCCTGTTTTTCTCCGCTTCTCCGACTTTTACTCTCCAAGTGCTTGATTCAGGAGGCCCACCGGATGACCGCTACCCCGTCTCCCCCATCCATTCCCCAGCGGGCCAATACTGGCTGGGACAGGTTCCAGCGCCGATACGCACCCTACATCTTCATCAGCCCCTTCTTCCTGCTGTTCTTTGCCTTCAGTCTGTTCCCCATCATTTTTAACGCTTACCTGTCGGTGCACAGCTGGCAACCCGGCAGCGGCTTAGGCGACATGAAATTCGTGGGCTGGCGCAACTTTTCCGACAATCTGACCGACCCGACCTTCTGGAAGTCGCTGCAAAACACGGCGATTTTGGCCCTAGAAAGTGGCGTGCCGCAACACCTGATCGCCCTGCCGCTGGCCTTCGCCATTCACATGGGCCTCAAGCGGGTGCAGTCGCTGGTCACCGCCGTGTACTTCCTGCCCTACATCACGTCTGTGGTCGCCATTTCGGTGGTGTTTTTTACGCTGTTTTCTTGGCAATACGGAGCGCTGAACGCGGGCCTGAACGCGCTACACAATCTGCCCCTGATCGGCGGCCTGTTTCCTGCCGAGAAAATCAATTGGTTGGGTGAGGTGCAGTACGTGCAGCCCGCGATTTCCCTCGTGGTGGTGTGGCGATACGTGGGCTGGAATGTGCTGCTGTATTTGGCCGGATTACAGGCCATTCCGGGCGACATCTACGAGGCTGCCTCCATCGACGGAGCCACCCGCGCCCAACAATTCCGCTTTATTACGCTGCCGCTGCTGCGCCCCACCATCTTTTTGGCGGTCACACTGACCCTGATCGGCGGGTTTCAACTGTTCGAGGAACCGTATGTGCTCACCAACGGTTCGGGCGGCACGGGCCAACAAGGACTGACCACCATCATGTATATGTTCCGCACCTACAACTCTTATTCGGATGCTGGCGTGGCCGCCGCCATGTCGTGGCTGTTGTTCGCCGTCATCGGTGTGCTCTCGCTGATCAATTCACGCCTCTTTGGCCGCAGCGGTCTGGCCGGGAAGGACTGAGATGACCTCTACTCCTCTGGCCGCCCCCGCTGCCCGTCCCCGCCGCACTTCACGCAATACCAAGCCCCTCAGCCGCGCCGCTGCCATCCTGTTACTCGTGCTGGGCGGCATTCTGACCTTGCTGCCGTTTTATTTCATGTTCGTGTTCGCCACGCATCCGCGCCAAGAAATCTTTTCGTTGCCGCCGCCCACTTGGTTCGGAAGCAACCTAGAAGCCAACTACACCAGTCTGCTGGAGCGCACCCCGTTTTGGCGCAACCTCTGGAACAGCCTGTATTTAGCCACCCTGACCACCGCCACCACGCTGTTTTTCTGCACGCTGGGCGGGTATGCGTTTGCCATGTACTCCTTCAAGGGCAAAACGGGGCTGTTCAATCTGTTGCTCGCCACCCTGCTGATTCCCAATACGCTGAATATCGTGCCGTTTGCGCTGATCATGCAGGCGCTCGGCTGGATCGATACCCCCCGCGCCCTGTGGATTCCCGGCATGGCGAGCGCCTTCGGCATCTTCCTGATGCGCCAGTATATCGGTACGGCCATACCTATTGAACTGGTGGAGGCCGCCCGGATCGACGGATGCAGCGAATTCGGCATCTTCCGCCGCATCATCGTGCCGCTGTGTGGGCCTGCACTGGCGACCCTCGGCTTGGTCACGTTCGTGCAGTCTTGGAACAGCTTTCTGGGGCCGCTGGTCATCTTCCGCAGCGCCGAAACCTACACCGCGCCGCTGGCCCTACGAACCTTGCAAGGCATTGCCAACACCGACTGGGGGGCGCTGATGTGCGGCGTGGCTCTTACGGTACTGCCGCTGCTGATCTTGTTCGCCATTGCCAGCCGCCGCCTGATCGACGGCCTGACCAGCGGCGCGATCAAGGGGTGACATAAACGACAAACACACTGTTTTTTAGCTCCTCCTCTCTATGGGGAGGTTGGGAGTGAGTGTCAGCGATTGCCTCTCCACATCTACAAACACGCTCTGTGCCAAACCCTCTCCCCTCTTTTTGGAGTTCCCCATGACCACCCTGCCCCAAACGGTTTCTACCCTTCCTCCCTCTCCCCCTGAAGTTAAAAGTTCTGACCTTCTGCGTTCCGATTTTCCGGCCAATTTCACCTTCGGCGTGGCCACCTCTGCTTTTCAAATTGAGGGCGCCACGCAGGAAGGCGGGCGTGGGCCGAGCATCTGGGACACGTTTTGCCGCGAACCGGGCCGGATTCGGGACGGCAGCAACGGCGACGTGGCCTGCGACCATTACCACCGCTTAGACGAAGACCTTGACCTGATCGCCCGCCTGAACGTGTCGGCCTACCGCTTCAGTGTGGCGTGGCCGCGCATTCAGCCCACCGGCACTGGCCCGGCCAACGAAGAGGGATTGGCCTTCTACGAGCGCCTGATCGACGGCCTGATCGAGCGTGGTCTAGAGCCGCACTTGACGCTGTACCACTGGGATTTGCCGCAAGCCTTGCAGGATTTGGGCGGCTGGACACACCGCGACACCGCCTACCGCTTCGCCGAATACGCCCGGATCGTGGCCGAGCGGTTGGGGCCAAAAGTCAAGAGCATCGCCACCCTGAACGAGCCGTGGTGCAGCAGCATTCTCAGCTACCAGATCGGCGAGCATGCGCCCGGTTGGAACAGCCGCCCCGCCGCGTTGGCCGCCGCCCACCACCTGCTGTTGGGACACGGCCTTGCCATGCAGGAAATGCGGGCGCTGAATCTGGGGGCTGAGCTGGGGCTGGTGCTGAATCTGGATTCGGCCTACAGCGACGCTCCCGACGATTTGCCCGGTGTGCAATTGGCCGATGGCACCTTCAACCGCTGGTTCCTAGACCCGGTGCTGCGCGGCCAGTACCCGCACGACATCTGGCTCCACTACGGAACCGACGTGCCAGACGTGCAAGCGGGCGATCTCAAGATCATGCAAACGCCGCTGGACTTCTTGGGCGTCAACTATTATTCGCGCACATTTGTGAGTGCGGCGGGCCGCAAGCCGCAGGGGGCCACCTACACCGACATGGGCTGGGAAGTGTACCCGCAGGGCCTCACTGACCTGCTGCTGCGCCTGCACCACAGCTATTCTGGCCTGCCGCCTCTCCTGATCACCGAAAACGGCGCGGCCTACCCCGACGAATTGGGCACCGATGGTCAGATTCATGACTCGGCCCGCGTGCAGTATTTGCAGCAACACCTCAGCGCCGTGCAGGAAGCGATGAAGGCCGGCGTCAACGTGCGCGGCTACTTTGCGTGGAGCCTGATGGACAACTTTGAATGGGCGTACGGCTACGGCAAACGCTTTGGACTGGTGTACGTGGATTATCAAACTCAGGCCCGCACCCTTAAAGACAGTGCCAAGTGGTATCAGGGGTTTTTAGGGTAGTAGAGCAGAAGCAAGCAAACGCGCCAGCCTTGGAAGGGGCTGGCGCGTTTTGCTGATGCATGTGTGGTTTGAGCAAAGAAGGGGAAGTTTTACCAAGTGCGGGCGAACAACAGCTGGCGCAGGTACACGAAACGGGGTGTCAGGGGCGGCAGGTTGTTGGCGTCGTTGAAATCGGTGTCGTAATTCCAGTCGCGGTTTGGTGCGGCGTACCGAGTCTGGCTTTGAGCGCCGATTGCGTGCAGGCTTGTGCCCAAACTGACGAAGCTGCCGCGATAGGTAAATTTCACTCCGCCCCAATCTTCGTGAAACCGGGGGTAATTTTGTAGACCACCGTTATAGGCTCCCGATTTGGTTTCATCGACGCCCGAAAGGAATGCGGCATTGACAGTGGTGGGTGTGGCGATTGGCCCAGAACCCCCTGTGACAGAGGTGCCTCCGCTATTTAGGTAGCTTTCCTTTATATCTTGAACTGCTGCGTTACTAAGAATGTTAATAGTATCTGCTATAAGTGCAGCGGGTTTTATATTAATGGAATTATAATCTCCTTGCGTATAGAGTGACTGATTGGTAATAACAGTCAGGCCTTTTATAGCTGGAGTGCCTGTCGTAGTGCCAAGTCTATCGGCGTTACTGATCTTAACACCATATTTTGTTACATAGGGTACTTTCTTTGTCGGGCCGCCGTCGGTGTTCGTCAGTGGCTCAGTGTCTTCAAAGCTCAGGTGTATGGCTAATCCGCCTCCGGTAGAGTCGTCTACACGAAGAATGTTTCCCGACGGGTCGAGCAATGTTGAAGTTGCCTGAATCATATCCATGAGGCGTTTTTGATTCACTTTGAGCAAGGTGACCATTGGCGTATTGAGCGCCGCCGGGGTTCTGGCTGAAACCCTTTCTCGCCCATCCCAAAAAGTGTTGAAGTCCACCCTGACAGCAGGATTGAGAGGGTCTAGTGCATTGAAGGCGAGAAGTGCGGCGGTGGCTGCCGCATTGACTGAGCCGTCTTTCTGCCTGACTTCCAAGAGAAACACATTAGTAGTTCCAACCCGTTTAGCGACAATCCGCAAATCTGCCCGGCTCCAAAGCTCGCTGTTGTTTGCGCCTGTAGGATCTGGGTTAAGGGTACTCATCGGTGGGACGGTCAAAACCTGTTGATCAGATAACACGTTTTTGTTGAAGACAGACAATTGTGCATCATTTAAGGCGGTAAAACCGTTGCAAGCCATAGCAATGGCACTGAATCTGACCGTTCCAGCACAGTCCCGGCCATCTTTGCCTGCTCTAAAGATTTTTTGTGCCGCACTAGTTTTGCCGGTGATATCCAGCGTAGCGCCTGCGTTCATATACAGGTTGGCATTGGTATGAACGCGCCCATTGAGGGTCATGACGGGGCCGGGGTGGAATTCGAGGTCATCTTTGTAAAAAGCTGCGAACTGAAACAAGGGCACCAATCTAGACTGGAACTTCATTTCTAAGGTTGCTTCGCGCTGGCTAATGCTGTTGAGGGCTTCACTGCGAACGGTGTAGGCGTATTGCGCGTAATTCAGGCCCGCGTAGGTATCACCGGGGCCGACGACGCCAGTTTCAGGATTCCCTGACGTGTATTTGGTGGTGTCCACCATATAGGTGTTCACGGTGCGGCCGTTAAGCGTGTATGCAATGCATCGCATATCGCCGTCACCCATGTTGCCAGCGACACAGGGAATGGCTCCCCCCGACGTATTGGGCGCGGTACCGACAGGACGCAGATAGCCTTTGAAGATTTCCCGCACCTGTTCAGCCCGCATATTCAGGCCACCTTCTGCGGCGTAAAAGCCTTCTACGCTGTTGCGGCTGACCCTGTTGGTGCGGACTTCAGTGGTGGTCATGGTCAGGTAAGCTGTCAGAACTGCCAACATCACGACCATAAAAATGAGGGCGGTCACCAACGCTATGCCCTCGGTTCGGGGGCGTCGGGGGAATGGGTGGGTGGAGATGTTCATCAAGCCTCCTCGGTTGAATTCGTGTGCTGAACGGTTGGGCAAGGTCATGGGGTTACTCGCTGCTGCTGGTGTTTCTGGGCGTCAGGCGTTGGCTGATGGTGCGCTGCACGGTGTTGGTGCCGCTGCCCTCGGTGACTGTCATGGACACGTCGAGGTAGGCGAGGTTTTTCCAATTTTTGGGTTTTCCAGTGCCGTCTACACCCGGAAAAGGCAGTGCAGCGACGGTGGGCGGCGTGCCCTTCAAATACGGCACGGCTTTAAATGACACCACTCTGGGTGTGGCAGCCTGCGCCGCTTTCCCACTGACGCCCAGCATCAATCTGCCTGCGGCCACCGAGTATTGGCGTTCTTCGATCAAGTACAGGCGGATGTCACGTTCAGGCGAGGCGGCAGTCGGTTTCACTGGATTGAAGGCACTGACCGTGCCTGTAAATTGCACCACCTGGGTTTTGAGCAGCGCTCCAGACGTTGAAGTTCCGGTGAGGGTCACGTGACTGCCCCGGCCATCGGTGGTATCGAACACGTAGCCACTGACCACGCCCGCCGCAATTTGGGCTATCCAGGCGCTTAAATCTTGTGTGCCTGTAGAGCAGGCCGCCGGAAGGTTGCTGACCCCGCCCGACAAGAGTGCCGCCGCCGGATTGTTGGCATTCACGTAAGCGCCCAGTACGTTGGGCAGCGGCGCACACACGGGCAGCGGCGAATCCAGCAAGCCGCGCCGGAGGGTCAGCACACTGTTTCCGCTGCCGTCCTGCGATACCTGAATGGCCGGGAAGTCGCTGTTCAGGCGCTCGCCCGCCTGCCGAATGTCGCTGTTGACGATATCTAGCGTGCTGCGGCTGTTGCGGTTGGCCCCGATCCTGGACTGATCTTTGCGGTACAAGCCCATCGTGCTGATGGTGGTGGTCAGTACCACACCCAGAATAATCATCAGCAGCAACATGCCCACGAGGAGTTCGAGAATGGTCAGGCCTTGCGTGTGTGCAGTCTTCATCCGAGTCCTCAGTTGTTGGCCACAGTGCTGTTGACACTGGTAAAGACCGTTTCGACAGTAAAAAGGGTTTTGCCGCCGGACTGCACGGTCGCCTGAATCTGGCGGGCATTGCCTGAGCAGTAATTTGGTGTGGCGACGCAGTACCGCAGAGTGACGATGTAATCGCGTCCGCCCACGTTCACGGTTTTGGGGGTGGCTGTCCCGCTGAGCGGCAAGGTGCTGGGGTCAGCGGTTCGGGTGTCGTCTAGCACCTGCTGCGCGGCAACGGTGGCCTGTGTATTTTGCTCAGTCCGGCTATTCAGCTGCGTGTTGCTGGCAATGGCTGTCAGCATGACCCCGATGATGATGCCCAGCACGGCCAGCGTCGCCAGCAGTTCTATCAGCGAAAATCCCTGCTCGGCGTGCTTGGGATGGTGGGACTGAAGCTTCAGGCGCTTGAGATCGCTCATTGGGTGTCTACGCTCCCGGTGAGATAAAAGGTGAGGGTACGGCTGCGGGCGCGTGCGTCGGTTAATTTGAGAATGGAAGGCGGCAGGTTGGGCAACTCTCCCCGACTGGTAAAGCAGACTTGCCACGGCAGGGTGGCTGCACCCGGCGCAGTGATGTTCACGCCGTCTGGCAAGGTGGTATTGACGTTGTTCAGTGTCGTCCAGCCTGTGGTGTCGCCGCAACGGGCGCTGGTTTCAAAGGTCAGGGCACGGGGGCCAGTCAGGGTGGCCCGCACTGCACTCGTAGTCCCCAGCGCCTGAGTCCGGGCCTGCACAAAGGCACCGGCCACAATACTGCTGGACGCTTCTGCATCATTGTTGAGGCCTTTGACATTCAACGCGATCAATGTCAAGAGAAGGCCCAAAATTGCCATAACAACCAAGAGTTCAATCAGCGTAAAGCCAGCAGATTGGCGGGTTGTGGCAGAAATGGAGAAACCCGGCGGTCGCTCGAACATATCGGCATGTTAAGTCTCCCCCATGCCTCTTATACGTGAAATGTTCGGCGCACCTGATCAGGTGTACAAATTGAGATACGGCATCCATTTCGTATCAAATGCTAACATCGCACGTTCAACGATAGGTACGGAAGAGCTATATGTTTTTTGACTATCACCTGAATGGGGGTAGAGGCCAGTTGAAGTCAACGCGATGACTGTTGCGCTTGTCATCACCTTTAAGCTGACCTCGAGTCAATTCCCAACAGCAATCGTGGCAAAAAGCGAGGACTAAGTTGAGCTTGACCGTCCTTTGAAGAGTCAATTCATCGGTCAATGGATACACCGAGCGAAGATTAGCTCAGATTTTGCGAAAAATAGATTCGCTTACGCAGCGATGGCGTTGCTATGCTTTGGCGGTCATTCCTTAAGGTATTCAAGCTGGATACCGTCCGTACAAATGCATTCCGCGTGTGCTGTGTGCCAAACAGCCATAATTTGCTTTGTGGCAAACCCTCTGACGGCCCGACACAAAGTATGAGAAAGCGTCCCCGGTAGGGGACACTTTCTGTTTGTGAAGACCGAACATGCCACCGGGGACGCCCCTCAACTGTACCAAGCCCCGTCTTGCCCCACCTCCACTCCGCCCTCTGGAACGACGTCCGCAACGCCCGTACTCTGGCGTGGATGGTCAGCGGCCTCGTGCTGTCCCAGAGCGTTTCCATCCCCTCCTGGCTCCCGCACATCCACTCCCAGGCCACGGTCGCCCAGAGCACTGAACGTCGGTGCCGCCGGTGGCTGGAGAATCCAGCCATTGACCCTGGGAGCGTGTACGGCCCCCTGATCACCCGTGCGCTTCGGGAGTGGGGTTCATCCACCCTGACGCTGGCGCTGGACACCAGTGTCTTGTTCGGCCGCTTCTGTCTGATCCGGATCGCTGTGCTGTACCGGGGACGAGCGGTACCGCTCGTCTCCCGCGTCCTTGAGCATGCCAGTGCTCAGGTCGGCACCGAACAGCTCCTGCCCATCCTCGCTGAAGCCAAAGGCTTGCTGGATTTCCTCGGGCTGCACGATGTTCGGCTCCTGGCGGATCGGGGCTTTTGCGACACGGCACTGATGGGCTGGCTACGGTTCTGTGGCTGGCACTTCCGCATCCGCATCAAATCCAGCCTGATTCTTGCCGCTCCGGACGGTCAACGGGTCTGCACCATCGGCAAGATCAAGCTCGCAGCGCGCGAAACGCGCTGCTTCCACAACGTCACCATCACCGGACACCACTTCGGGCCGGTGCATGTTGCTCTGGGCCGTCCGTGGGACGGCCCAGAGCAGTGGCAGGTCGTCAGTGATGAACCGACCAGTCTTGGAACATTTGCTGAATACGGCGAGCGCTTCCAAATTGAGGAAGGATTCTTGGATGACAAAAGCGGCCTCTTCGGTCTGGAATCGTCCAAGTTGCGTGATGCCGTCAGCCTCGAACGCTTGGTGCTGGTCATCTCCGTGGCGACGCTCCTGCTGGTCTCCGAAGGTCTCCAGATCGTGCAGCAAGGTGTTCGTAGAGCGATCGATCCCCACTGGAAGCGCGCCCTGAGCTATCTGAAGCTCGGATTGCGGGGGATCCACTTTGCCCTGAGCCGGGGTCTGGTCGTGCTCAGCCAGCTGACCCTCCAGAGGGGCGCCAATCCGGCGCCTCCCGGACGTCGGAAGAAATCACAGCCGAGCCCTGTGGACGCCCTTGAGGTTGGCTGGGTACTCAGATTTCGATCTCTCTCATAAATTGTGTCAGGCCGTCAGGGCAAACCCTATTGACGGGAGCGTTGTGTTTAGCAAGAGGGAACTGCTTTGCCGAATCTCAAAGATCTTGCCCCCCTGGGTAACCGCCAAAAGCGTGTGGAACGGCCCCTCAACCAGACTTCTGCGCGTCTCCGAAGGCGTAGCGCAGGCGCATCAGCAGATCTTGCGGGTAATTGCCGAAGTGACGGCCAAACAGGTTCAGACCGCCTTGATGCCGGGCGTCTGGCTTAACGCCGAGGCGGATACGGATGTGGTTGCTCTGATCGAGCCGCAGTTGCTCCAGCGTTACGCCCGACAGCCTTTCGCCGTCGATATGAGCGCCCTCCAGCGTCACGCGCCAGCGTTTCAGAAAGCCGTGTGTGGTCTGATTGGCGTCCCACCACGCGGGGGTCAGGTGGGCACGCACGCCGCCCAGATCGCCGGGGCAAGTCCAGGTGCCTACCTCCGTTTCGTTCACCCACAGCGTCAGGTCGGAGGGCCAATCGGCGTTGTATTTGGGCGCTTCCGAGCAGACTTCCATGCTCAGCTCGAACTCGGTGGCCGCCGCGCCAAGGGGCAGATTGTTGGGAAAGGTGTATTCCACATGCCCCGCTTTGCCGAACCAGAGCGCCTGTGCAAACACATGTTCCGGCTCGAAAAAGGCGCGGGGATCGTCGAGCATTCCAATCAATTTGTGTTCTGCCGACAGGCCACAGGTCGGCTGGACGCTGATCTGGGTGTAGTTGCCGATGGGCATACTCACCTCTACAACGTCATCCGCCGCCTCCACCTCTGCGCCGGGCAGCCGGAATTCCAACTGGTCGTACCGCTTGCTGATGAGTTTTTGAGAGCCGCGTGTGCCGGGCAAGTATTCCACTTCCAGCAGTCCTGCTGCCTCTAAATGCTTGATGTGAAAGCTCACTGTGGAATGGGGGAGGCCCAGTGCCGCCGTCAGTTCGGTCAGATTCAGCACATTGTGTGACAGCAGGCTCAAGATTTGCAGCCGCGTATCCGAATTCAGCGCATGGGCCACCAACTTCAGGTCGCCGCCCTCCACGACCCTGTGCTTCCTGAACAGACCATCCATGCAGTTCCTCCGTGTAGCACGCATTTTTTAGCGTCGCCGCCTATCCTAACAGACTCAGCCTCGCTTGAGTTTTGCAGCCTTCATCGGCCCTTCCCCAGATCGGTCAATTGCTCAAGCTGGCGCACTCCTCTTTGTGTCTGGCGTTACTATCAAAATATCTTGACAATTAGCAACTTCGCTCTTAACATTAATCCTAACTTTAGATGTATTCGCCGGATGCCTGCACCACCGAGCAAGCGCCGATCAGGAGAAGCATGCAAAAAATTCATCCCCGTCCCCTCATGCAGCGCGACCAGTGGTTCGATCTGGACGGAGCTTGGGCCTTTGCCCTCGACTCCAGCGCGGTGCATACCCACCCCAGCGCGGTGGGCTTCGACCGCCAGATCACGGTGCCTTACCCACCCGAAAGCGTGGCGAGCGGCATTCATTTGCAGGCGCACGGGCGGGCGGTGTGGTACCGGCGCACGGTGGACTGCGCCGAGCAATGGGGAACGGTGAAAGCGGGGGAGCGCACCCTACTGCATTTCGGCGCGGTAGATTACTGCGCCACTGTCTGGATCAACGGGCAAGAGGTCACGCAGCACAGCGGCGGCCACACGTCGTTCTCGGTGGATATCAGCGCCTTTGCCGCCGCGCCCTTTGAACTGACGGTGCGGGCCGAAGACGATCCCCTGGCCCTCGATCAGCCACGCGGCAAGCAGGATTGGCTGACCGAGCCGCACTCCATCTGGTATCCGCGCACCACCGGCATTTGGCAAACCGTCTGGCTGGAACGCGTGCCCGCCAGTGCCGTGCAGAGCCTGGAATTCGAACCCGACTTGAATACGTGGGGCGTGCATGTGCGCTTGCAAGTGGCCGGATTCCGCCCCGGCATGAAGGCGCGGGTGGTGCTGAAAGCGGCTGGGACGGTGCTGGAAGGAACAGGCTTGGAAGAGGTGCTGGCCGACGACATCTACACCCTGTCCAGCCCTGAACTGCACCGGGTCATTCCCTTGCTCGACGGCGGCATCGACAGTCACCGCAACGGGCTGCTGTGGAGTCCCGAACATCCCCAACTGATCGACGCCAGCGTGGAACTGCTGCACGGCGGCGAGGTGTTAGACCACGTGACGGGCTATACCGCCCTGCGCTCCGTGACCATCGAACAGGGCCGCTTTCTCCTGAACGGTTCGCCGTACCCCCTGCGGATGGTGCTGGATCAAGGCTACTGGCCCGAATCCCTGATGACCGCCACCGCCGAGGAACACCGCACCGACGTAGAACTGACGCGGCGACTGGGCTTTAACGGCGTCCGTAAGCACCAGAAGCTGGAAGACCCGCGCTACCTGTACTGGGCAGACCGCCTCGGCCTCTTGGTGTGGGCCGAGATGCCGAGTGCTTACCGCCTGAGTGACCGCAGCATTCACGCCATCACCAAAGAGTGGCTGGAAGCCGTACAGCGCGACCGGGGCCACCCCTGCATCGTGGCGTGGGTGCCCTTCAACGAGTCGTGGGGCGTGCCCGATCTGACGCGCCGCAACCGCTCGCGTACCTTCGTGCGGGCGCTGTACAACCTGACGCGCACCCTGGACCCCACCCGCCCGGTCATTGGCAACGACGGCTGGGAAAACGACGCCACCGACATCCTGACCATTCACGATTACACCCCTGATTCGGACGTGATCTTGGAACGCTACAGCTCCCGCGAGCGCATCCGTGAAACGCTGCTGCACGCCCGGCCCGGCGGCCGCAACCTGCTGCTCGATCCCGCGCTGGCCGACCAAAACCTGCCTGTGATGATCACTGAATTTGGCGGCATCGCCTATATCACCGACGCCAAACGGGGCTGGGGCTACAGCCACGCCAACGACGACGAAACTTTTACCGCCCATTACGAGGCGCTGCTCGGAGCGGTTCACGAGTGCGCCCACATCGCGGGCTTCTGCTACACGCAACTCACCGATACTTTTCAGGAAAAGAACGGCCTGCTCGACGAATATCGGCGTCCCAAAGGCGACGCGGCGCGGCTGATGCTGGCGACTCGCGGCCCCCGTGACGCCCGCACCATCGATGAAACCTTAATTCCTGATCCCTTCGGCTACAGCTTAGAGTGGCAGGCCAAGCAACTGCTGTAATAGCCTGAACACAGCGCAGGCGGAACGCACCCGGCACCGTGTTCAGATTGTGCCGAGGTGCGTTTCGCCTGTTGTTGCCTTCCCACCGCGCCCACTTCCCGAGGACTGAACCCATGACCCTGAATCCTGAACCGACCGTAACCCAGACCCCTTGGGGCCAGACTTTCGCAGGCGAACCCGTGACCCTGTACACGCTGCACAACGCCGGAATGCGGGTGCGGATCATCAATTACGGCGGCGTGATCGTGGGCGTAGACGCGCCAGACCGGGATGGAACCTTGGCCGATGTGACGCTGGGCCACGACGAACTCACGCCGTACCTGAGCCGTGATCAGTCGCCGTATTTCGGAGCCTTGATCGGGCGCTACGGCAACCGGATCGCACGCGGGAAGTTCGAGCTGGACGGCAAAGCTTATGCCTTGGCCTGCAATAACGGCCTGAATGCCTTGCACGGTGGGCCGGGGGGATTCGATCAGCAACTGTGGCAGGCCGAACCCAGTGTTGACCAACCCAGCACCAGCTCTGCCGGAGCCAGCCTGACTCTCAGCCGGGTCAGCGAAGACGGCGAGGAAGGCTATCCGGGCCGCCTGAGTGTCACCGTGACTTACACGCTCACGCCCGACCACACGCTCAGAATTGACTACACCGCACAGACCGACCGGCCCACTATCGTCAACCTGACCAACCACACGTACTGGAATTTGGGCGGCGGCGTCCGCAATGTGCTGGATCATCTGCTGAGCGTGCAGGCCGACACTTATACGCCGACTGATGAAACCCAGATTCCTACGGGCGAACTGGCGGACGTAACAGGCACGCCCTTCGATCTGCGTCAGCCCACGTTGCTTGAGGACGCACTGGCCGTACCAAACGAGCAACTGGCGCGGGCAGGCGGCTTCGATCACAACTTCGTGCTGAGTCGTTCGGCGGGCGGTGATTCGGGGCCTGTCACCGTGCTGTTTCATCCTGCTTCTGGCCGACGCCTCAGCGTCAGCACCACCGAACCCGGCATGCAGGTGTATTCGGGCAACTTTCTGGACGGCAGCATTCGGGGCAAAGGCGGGCAAGTGTACGGCCACCGTTGGTCGGTGTGCTTGGAAACCCAGCACTTCCCCGACAGTCCCAACCAACCGCACTTTCCCTCTACACGCCTAGAGCCGGGGCAAACGTACCAGTCCAGCACCAGTTACGCTTTTTCGGTGGACAAAGCCGAGTAGCAGTTGCAGTAAACTTGGGCTGATCTCTAGCCGTTCGGGACAGCGCAAAGTCCCGATTGGGTATCACTCCTTCACATCACCTCCCCCGGAGCCGACAGCGTTAATGTTGTCGGCTCGCTTCTTTTGGCCTGCTTTTCACGTGTCGTCGTGAAGCGTCTGGGACTCTTCGCTGACGTCTACAAACAGAGCATTACCCGCAGAAATCCTGCTCCATCTGTTCAACGCTCCCGTGTCAATGGCCCCGTGACCCTACAGATGAGATTGCTGCGCCTTAATGTCACGGCAAGATGAAGCCCGGAAGAATGTTTATTTATCCACAACATCGGGTCACAACCATCCCAAACGGAAGGTGCTAGGTAGCTAAAGGCCCGAAAAGACATCAAAAATTTTTGTCAGATTATGACAAGAGTGCGAAAGAGTACTTATTAACCCAGGCCCTCTTCTCATGAGAAGCGTAATTTCGGCCAAATGGTTTAGACATTTTTAACAGCGTCCATAGATTAATGACCGTTAACGTAAGCCTGTCCTTGAGATCAGTTGGTCTTACAGGAATGGATGAGCGACTAAAGACCCACCTGTTCACCGCACTCTTTGGCGTAGTGAAGCCGACGAGTTTTACCCCGCGCATTGCGGAATTGTTTTAAGTCCTCCCTTCATCGGCGGTGCTGCCTGCACACCGTTGCCGCCTTCTTTGTCCCGAAATTCCCCTCAGGAGATCCGATGTCACTACCCGCCGCTCTGACCCTGCCCCGCGTCCTCCGCTCCTCCTTGCCCGTTGGCCTGATGCTGCTGACGCTGGGTCTGTCGGCCTGTAACTCGGGCACGACGACGGCCACTGCGCCTGCGCCCACTCCGGTGGCACAGGTGCCCGCCGCTCCCGCAGATTTCGTGTACGACGGTCAGGATCACTCGTGGACAAGTGCGGCCACCACCGCGCCCTTGCCTTTGGCGCTCAGTACGGGCGACAACGCCCTGAGCGGCGAGAACTGGACGGCGGCGAGCAACGGCTGGGGGCCGATTGAAAAAGATGCGAGCAACGGCGACAAGCTGGCAGGCGACGGACGCGCCCTGACGCTGGCCGGTCAGACCTACGCCCGGGGATTCGGCGTTCACGCGGGTTCCAGCATGACCTTTACGCTGGGCGGCAAGTGCAGCACCTTCACCGCGCTGGTGGGCGTAGACGACGAAGTGGGCGACAAGGGTAGCGTGGCCTTTAAGGTCATCGCCGATGGAATCACCCTGTTCGACAGCGGCACCATGACGGGGGCGAGCGCCACCCAAACCGTCAGCGTCAGCGTGGCGGGCAAGCAGCAGCTTCAACTGGTGGTCACGGACGCAGGCAACGGCCTGAGCTTCGATCACGGCGACTGGGCTACCCCAGTGCTGAGCTGCACGGTTGCGCCACTGGCCCCCGGAGAAATTCAGTACAGCGGGCCGATTGTGATCAGGAAGGGCGGGACGTATTCGGGCAACTGGGAAAGCACCCTCAGCCAGTCTGCCGTCCTGATTCAAACCAGCGAACCTGTGATTATCGAAAACTCCAACATTCGCAGCCGGGGCAACCTGATCAGTGGGTTTAAAAACCGCTTGACCGTGCGCAACACGCGGGGCTACGCATTGAATCCCAACGTGGCAGGCAGGGCCGCCGGCCGGGCCGTGAACGCCGAAGAAGTGATGAGCCTGCGCGTCGAGAACAGCTACTTTGAAGGCACCACCGGCATCTACGCTCGCGCCTTCATGGGCAATCCCGCCGCAGGCGACACCATCAAAATCCTCAAAAACCGCTTCCGCAATACCGATGGACGGCTGAGTGACGGCGTGGGGGGTTACAACGGTCAGGCCTCTGTGGTGCAGGCGATCCTCTTCAACAACGTGAAACGGGTGCCGAACGTGGAAATCGGGTGGAATGAGATCATCAACGAACCCGGCAAGAGCCGCACCGAAGAGAACATGAACTTTTATGTCAGCAGCGGCACGCCCACCAGCCCGTTCCTGATCCACAACAATTACATTCAGGGGGCCTACAGCTTGGCACCACTGACCGACACGAGCTATGCAGGCGGCGGCATCCTCTTGGGCGACGGTAAAGTGACTGATCCGCTGGACTCCGGTTATGCACGCGTGTACGACAACCAAATCGTTGGCACCACCAATCACGGCATCGCCATCGCAGGCGGCGTAGACAATCAGATGTACAACAACCGCGTGATCTCCAGTGGCCTGACCCCCACCGGCCAGCGCCTCCCTGCGGCAAACGTCGGTTTGTACGTCTGGGACTCGGGCGGCGCAGGAAAATTGTCGCCTCCTACCTTCGCCAGCAACCGGATGGACAACAACGCGGTGGGCTGGACTCGCGTGGCCGCCGACGGCAAAACCAGCAACAACCCGATGTGGTTCCCCAACTGCGGCCTGAACGCCACCAGTTGCGTAGGCAACCAGAACCTCGGCACCATTACCCTCGATATGGAAAAACAGGAATATCAGGGTTGGCTGGGCAAACTGAGCGCCAACAACGTTAAAGTTGGCCCCTGAGTCCGGACGAACGAATAAACAAACAAACGAGAAGCGGCGCTGAGGAGAACCTTCCCCTCGCGCCGCTTCTGTTTGGTTTGGCCGTCTTCAGTAGCTCAGCAGATTTTGCTCGTTCAGGCGCAGGGCTTTTACAGTCAGCGACACGTTCACGGCCCGCACGCTCAGTTCCAGCGTCCGTGCGGCAGGTTCGTCCAGCGTCAATTCATGCTCCATCCAACTGCCGAGGGTCACGTTGGAATGCACCCGGTGAGACACGCCTTCTTCGCGGTAGTCGCCCAGTTCGTAGGGAATCAGGATTTGCGCCACCTTGGAGCCTTGCACGCCCAGCCGCAGCGCAAAAGGCGTCAGGGCTGGCCCCAGTTCTTCGCCGCCGCCGTACACGTCCAGCCGCCACAGCAACCGGACGCTGCTCTGCACATGGCTTAGGCCCGCAGGCAAATCAAAGCGCAGTGTGAGGGTAGACGGGTGACCATAGCGGCTGGAACTCAGCACGGTCAGGCCGCCCCGGTTGCCCGACAGCAGGTAGCCCTGACGGCTCAGCGGAACATCGGGCAGCGGCGACAGCGAGTGGCCCACTTCGGCGGGCACATCGGCCAGCGGCACGGGCAAGCGGCGAGACGGTTGGCCCGGAATGTGCCGCAGCGGGCTATCGGTAGGCAGGCGCTGGGCATACACGCCGCGCAGCAGGGCCGCGTCTTCGGGCAAGTTGGCGCGGGCCGCGTAATAGGCCGCCAAACCGGGCGAATCTTCGGCCAGCGCACTCATCAATCTGCGGCGAATGTCTTGGCGCAGCAGTTGGGGAAGCTGGCTGGCAAGGGTCACGCGCAGGCCCTCGCTGCGGAACACGTACTGCGGTTCGGCAGGAATCGGGGCGCGTTCAGGCACGCAGCCCGGCCAATGCAGCGGCACTTCGGGTTCGGCTTCTACCAAAATATGGTGCTTGATCGCCTCGTACAGCAAAAGTTCGGTGTTGCCGCTGCTGGACTCGCCCAATACGGCCCGCGCCAGCGCCGCGTCGAACTGGCCGTAAATGACGCTCAGGCGCTCCACTGCCTCCCGCACCGGCGCGGGCCAGTGGTCGACTTCGTGGCTAAAAGTTTCGCGGAGCGCCTGCGGAAAGGCCGGACTGCCCGTCTGCTCTAGGTCGGCGGTCTGGTCGATCAGGCTCAGCAGGTGCAGCGGGTTGCCTTCGCTGCGCTGCACCAAGCGGGCCGCCAGCGCCTGCAAATGCTCCACTGGCTCGAAGGGAAACTGGGCTTCTAGCGTGCGCTGCACACTCAGCGTCGACAGCGGCGGCATCCCCAGTTCTAGGCGGCTGCTGCGGTCGGTGGCCCGGCGCATGGCCCGCGCCAACGGCACCTGATCGGCGGGTTCGCGGCTGAGCAGCAAAAACACCCGTTGCGCGTCGCCCGACGCCCCGAACAAGAATTCGAACAGGGGAAGCAGTTCGGGCGGCGCGTCCTGTGGCCGGTCAAAAATCAGCAGCACGGGGCGGTGAACCTTAGACAGCACATGGGCCACCTTTACCACGTCCTCTTCAAGAGTTGCGGGCTGCATCAACAGGCGGTTCAGCGCCTCGGCACTCTCCGAATCGCAGACCTTGAGGAGGGCCTGTGCGAGGCTGGCCAGCATCAGGCGGCTGGAGCGCAGGCTGGACACCCGCACCTCTTGCCAGTCGAGTTGCTGGGCCACCGATTCGGCGAGGTGGCTTTTGCCGCTGCCGGGAGGCCCGTGCAGCACCACAAACTGAGACTGTCCCTCGGCCCGCCGGAAGGCTTGGCGCAGTTCATGTTCTTCGTGAGGCCGCTCGAAATGAATGGCCCCGATTTTGGAGCGCGTGGGCTGAAGCTGAATCGGCTCGGGCAAAGGCGAATGCAGCAGTGAGGGAGACAGATTCAGCGGCGTGTTCTGTAAGCTGGACGGGGGCGGCAACACCGCCACACTGCGTTCGTGCGGGTGTGGGGCAGGGGCCAGCGATGACCCGGCACTCGACGCCAGCACCGGGGTCACCTCCTGCACCTCGCCGGGATGCTCCAAGTCCAGCGATTCGGCGCGTTCGGCAATCAGGCGGGTGGCCCACGTATGGTTCTCGCGGGCGTAGCGCCAGTACATCCGGCTCAGGTGCTGCTCTATCTGCTGCGTCATCAGCCACCGCTGCTGATCCACCCAACTCTGAAAGGTGGAACTGCCCAAGTCCTCTAGGCCAGTAAAAGGCAGCCCCCGGATCATCGCCAGCCAATCGGTCAATTGGCTCTGGTTCATAGAGCGGTTGGCTCCCTCACACCACATCTCAAAGTCGCTGGTCACGTTTTCGAGGTGCAGCAGTTGGTGGCTGGAAGGAAACACGTTCAGTCCGGCAGACCGAATCCGTGCCAGTTCTACCCGCAAATTCTTCCGGGCTTCCGGGGTATTCCAGAGCAGGTTCGCCAGCCGTTCACGGTGCTGGGGCTGCTTTTCCATGTACAGATAAATAATGAGGGCTACCGCTTTGGCCGACAGCGGCACTGTGCGCCGGGCCAGCGTCACGTGGGCATGCCCCAACAGATGAACGATCAGCACGAGAATCTTCCTCCCCGCTCCCCACATCCCGCACCAGCAACAAGGACTTGTCGGAGCATGCTCTTACAACGAATTGGGTTGCACAACGCCAAGAAGTAGCCGGTCAACAAGTGTGCGCTGGTGCAGTGGGGCGGCTCCGGTGAAGCTCTAAGTAGGAATACAGTCGAGCGGACGATTGTGAAACCTCACTGAGAAGTATCAGACAGACAGAAAACCCAGCAGTCAATCAAAATAGGTACACGCGCAAGCTGTGAACGGGGACGGCAACAGGCCTTGTAGTAGACAGAGCAGCAAGCCTAGAGTCTGCCATTGAAACTTCAGGAGTGATTGCTGAGGTTGAGAAAAAGGTGACCACTTCCGCCGACGGGGGCAATGGTTCCGCTGAGAGTACAGCCGAGCGAGGATCAACTTCACCCACTCCACATGAAGCTTAGTGAATAGTTTATGACTTTTATCCGCAATTTGGATGAAAGCATGTTCATTACCTACCCATCTGACCGTATAGACCTATGAAGTGGTACCCACTACTTGTCAATCGAAGCTCAACTTAGGTGGGTGGTTCCATTGAACTGCTCTACCTCGGTGACGCTGCCTGACTCGCAGAACTCAAAACACGCTCAAAATTATTTGTTTCATTTATGGCTGCACTCGGTTCACTGCCTCATTGGGGGTGCCTTGAACCACTACCAGAGTCGTTTCCTCATTCAATCTTCTCCAGAAGCTCAACTGTTGCAGCTTTCCTGGCGAGTGGCGTCGGAACGCTGCGCAACAAAGCAGACCAGATAAAAATTGGACTCTGAGGCAGAGGGCCCCAGACGGTGAGGTCCCGTTGCCGGCGACCAGTGCAGCGTCCGTCTCCTACCGGGCGATGACGCACAACCCAGCGTTAAACCCCAAATTCTCTGCATTAGCTCTGACTTAACGCCCCCCGGCTCATGCTTGCTGCGTCCTGCCAAACGGTTGGAGGCGGCCAGCGAATGGCCCGCCGTGCAAGAAGGAGAAGAAAACGATGGGTGTAGCGTTGATCTCAGGGTCTGCCGGGCTGATCGGTTCCGAAGCGGTGCGGTTTTTTGCCGCGCTGGGCCTCGACGTTGTGGGCATCGACAACGATATGCGGCAGTATTTTTTTGGTGCAGAAGCCTCGACGCGCTGGAACCGCAGCCGCTTGGAGCGTCAGGTGGGCAACTACCACCACCAAGACGTCGATATTCGGGATGCCTCGGCGCTGGACGCCGTGTTCGCCAAGTACGGCAAGTCCATAGAACTCGTGATCCACACGGCGGCGCAACCTTCGCACGACTGGGCCGCCCGCGATCCGTTTGTGGATTTCTCGGTGAACGCCAACGGCACGTTGAACATGTTGGAAGCGGCCCGCGCCCACTGCCCCGATGCGCCGTTTATTTTTACCTCCACCAACAAGGTGTACGGCGACACGCCCAACGTCTTGCCGCTTCAGGAATTGGCGACCCGCTGGGAAATCGACCCGGCGCACCGCTACTCGCCCGGCATTGCCGAAGACATGAGCATCGACCAGAGCAAGCACTCGCTCTTTGGGGCCTCCAAAGTGGCTGCCGACGTGCTGGTGCAGGAATACGGGCGCTACTTCGGTATGAAAACGGTGTCGTTCCGGGGCGGCTGCCTGACCGGGCCAAACCACTCCGGCACGCAGCTCCACGGCTTTTTGGCCTACTTGATGAAGTGCGCCATGACCGGCACGCCCTACACCATTTTCGGCTATCAGGGCAAACAGGTGCGCGACAATATCCACTCTGCCGACCTGATTGCCGCCTTTGCCGAATTCTTCCACAACCCGCGTTCCGGCGAGGTCTATAACATCGGCGGCGGGCGCGAAAGCAACTGCTCGATGCTGGAAGCCATCGCGCTGTGCGAAGAAATTACGGGCCGTAAGTTGAATCACACCTACGCCGAGGACAACCGCAGCGGCGACCACATCTGGTACATCAGCGACCTCGCCAAGTTCAAGGCGCACTATCCCGGCTGGGGCATCACCTACGATGTGCCGCGCATTTTGCAGGAAATGTACTCGGTCAATCAGGAACGGTGGGCGCTCACATGATCAATCTGGGTGCATATTCGGTGCTGGGCGTGAAGATTCATGCGGTGGACTACGACTACGCGGTGCAGGCCATCCGCGACGCGGCACGCGACAAACGGGCGTTTACGGTCAGTGCATTGGCGGTTCACGGCGTCATGACCGGCATGACCAACGCGGAGCAGGCCCGCCGCCTGAACGGGCTGAATCTGGTGGTGCCGGACGGCCAACCGGTGCGCTGGGCGCTGGGACTTTTGCACGGCAAAAGCTTGCCAGACCGCGTGTACGGCCCAGAGCTGACGTTGCGGGTGGCGCAGGCCTTGGCCGAAGACGACCTGAGCGTGTACCTGTACGGCAGTCAGCCCGCTGTACTGGAACGTTTCGCCCGCAACCTACAGGTCAAGTTTCCGGGGTTACGGGTGGCGGGCATGGAAGCTTCTAAGTTTCGCCGCACCAGTCCCGAAGAGCAGCAGGCCACCGCCGTGCGCATCCGCGAATCGGGCGCACATGCCGTGTTCGTGGGCCTCGGTTGCCCGCGCCAAGAAGTCTGGGCCTTCGAGAACGCGCCGCTGATCGGGTTGCCGATTCTGGCGGTGGGCGCGGCCTTCGATTTCCACGCGGGCACGCTGCCGCAAGCTCCTAAGCGCATGCAAAACGCGGGGCTGGAATGGCTGTTCCGCCTCATTCAGGAACCGCGCCGCCTCTGGAAACGCTACGTGCTGCTCAATCCGCTGTTCCTGTGGAATCTGTTCTTGCAGGGCATCCGGGTGCGGCCTTTTCCAGTCCAGTTGCCCGATGGACAGGAGCAACCTCAACGTTACGGCTAAGCGTGGCGGTCAGGAGCCAAGAATGAAGCAACGATGGGTTCAACCGACCTGTGCGCCACACCTCACTGCTGACTCCCAGAGCGGACAACCCCAGTCCTGTGTCCTCATGTTTAGCGTGCTGGAGCCGCACCCATGAATGTTCCCGACAACAGCAAGATTTTTCTGGCGTATCCGTCGGGGGCATTCCGGGAAGCGCTCGTGAGCCGCCTGCTGTCTCAGGGTCACGACAACTTGGTGGTGGCCGACGCGCTGGATTTACGCGAAAAAGAAGCGGTGCTGGAATTCTTCGAGCGCGAACTGCCCGACTACGTGTTTTTTATGGCGGCGCAGGCCAGAAGCCTTGATGCAGACAGCTTTCAGCCTCCGCAGTGGCTGCGCGACAACCTGCTGAGTGTCACCAATATGGTAGACGCCGCCTACCTGTACGACGTGGGCAAACTGCTGTGCCTCGATTGCAGCGCGACGCTGCTGGAAGACGCCGCGTTGCCGCTTCAGCGCCAGCATTGGCCCTCAGCGCGGTTGGAAGAAGCCCGCTACGCCTGCGCCGTGACGCGGCGGGCCACCACCGAACTGTGCGACAGCTACCGCCGCCAGTACAACTGCAATTTCATCAGTGCCGTCAGCAGCAGCGTGTATGGCCCCGGCGTGCGCTCGGAACCCGGCTGCGCTCTGGTGCCCACCCTGCTTCAAGAAATGCAGCGGGCCACCGAAAGCGCGCTGCCCGTGTTTCAGTTGTTGGGCCACCCTTACGAGCGTCATTCACTGCTGCATCTGGACGACCTGACGGCGGCCACCCTGTTCATGATGGATCAAGTGGCGCGGCCTGGCCAGATTTGCGTGGGCCTCACGCAGTCTTGCACCCTCAGCGAACTCGTGAATCTGGTGGCCTCGGTCACGGGCTACCGGGGCACTTTCGAGTTTGGCCCGCGCCTGCCTGTCTCTGCTCCTACGCCCCCAGAATTGCCCCTAGAACGGCTGGGTTGGCGCTCCAGTGTCAGCCTCCTTGAAGGCGTGTACAACACGGCCCGCTGGCATATCGAGCATCAATATCCAGCCCATTTCTAGAGCCGACGTATTTCTTCATCTTTCCTCCATTTCTAAAGCCGAGATGAATAACACCAGTGGGTTTATTTTTCGTTAGCGCCCCGAAGTTTAAGTTTTCTGCGTTGGTTCCGGCCTGCTCGCCGCACTGTCGGCACGGCCACTTTGCTGCATTAGACCAGTCTGAGATCACACCCATTTGGAATGACCCATTTGGAATGAGCAGTGGCCTTCTGCAGAACCAACCCCGCTCGCCGAAGAGTCAACCAGTGCGTTGGCCGAGTACAGGCAGTGAGAGTCGGACCCACAGCGTTGGACAGTCAGAGCCGTGCAATCAAAGCTGGGCATTCGCAGTCGAGCATTCAAGGAGAACCCACCATGCAGCCAACCCAACAGCCAATCGCAGCGCAGACCGGAAAAGCATTGACCGAATCCCTCAAAGTCGCCGTCGTCGGCACCGGATACGTGGGCATGGGCACCGCCGTCATGCTGGCCTCGTTGGGGCATCAGGTGGTGGGCATCGACGTAGATCAGAACAAAATCGAAATGCTGCGGCGCGGCGAGTTGCCGATCTACGAACCCGGCCTCGAAGACTTGTTGCGGGCCAGTCAGGAGCGCCTGCGCTGGACGGACGACTACGCCTCGGCCATTCCCGACGCCGACGTGATCTTTATTTGCGTGGGCACGCCGCCGCTGCCCAGTGGTCAGCCCAATTTGCGGTACGTGGAAGGAGCCGCCCAAAGTGTGGCCCGCAACCTCAACGGCAAGCTGCAAGTGGTGGTCAACAAAAGTACGGTTCCGGTGGGCACGGGCGACTGGGTGTCGCGCATTCTGGAAGAACACGCCCTCGACTACTCGGCGGGCCGCTACGTGGTGGTCAGCAACCCTGAATTCCTGCGCGAAGGCACGGCGCTCCACGACAGCCTCTACCCCGACCGGATCGTGTTGGGCAGCGCCTCGCCGGAAGGCATAGAGCGCCTGCGTCAGCTCTATCAGCCCCTGCTGGAGCAGACCTTTACGCCGCCCCCCGGCATGCCGCGCCCCTCCACCTACACGCTGCCCGAACTGGTCACGACCAGCCTCAGCAGCGCCGAAATGATCAAGTACGCGGCCAATGCGTTCCTCGCCCTGAAAATCAGCTTTGCCAACGAAATCGCGGGTTTGTGCGAGTGCGTAGACGCTGACATCGAGCAGGTGACGCACGGTATCGGTTGCGACGGGCGCATCGGGCACCGCTTCCTGTCGGCGGGCGCGGGCTGGGGCGGAAGCTGCTTCGGCAAAGACACGGCGGCCCTGATCAATACCGGCAGCGAGTACGGCTACACCATGCCTATTCTGCGGGCGGCGGTGGAAGTCAACCAGCGCCAGCGGCACCTGATCATCAGCAAGTTGCAGCGCCACCTGCACCGCCTTCAGGGCAAGCGCGTGGCGGTGCTGGGCCTTGCCTTTAAGCCCAATACCGACGACCTGCGCGACGCCCCGGCCCACGACTGCATTGCCCGCCTGATGGACTTGGGGGCCAAAGTGACCGTGCATGACCCGGTGGCGATGCCGCACGCCCGCCGCGAGTGGGCGCACCTGACCTACGATGAGGCCCCCACCGCCGAAGCTGCCCTGCGCGGGGCCGACGCCGTGATCCTGATGACCGAATGGGACGAATACCGCGCGCTGGACTGGGATCAGGCGGTGCGGGCCATGCGCCGCCGCCTCGTCATCGACACCCGCAACGTGTTGACACAGTTGCCCCAGCACAGCACCGTCGAGCAGATTGGCCGCACCGCCCTGCACAACGTCCCCGACAATGAGGTGCTGTCTGAGGCTTTGGCGTGACCCCTGAGCCGCAGACCATCCTGATCACGGGGAGTGCGGGCTTTGTCGGCTCGCACTTGGTAGAGCGTTTTCTGGCTGAAGGTCACACGGTCATCGGCGTGGACAACTACATCAGCGGCCAACGCCAGAACACCGAATTGTTCCGCTCTCATCCCTGTTTCCAGTTCCTTCAGGCCGATGTCAGCGAGGGCATTCCCTACACCGGAGCCAAACTGGATTGGGTGCTGCACTTTGCGTCTCCGGCCAGTCCCCCCCACTACCAAGAGTTCCCTGTCGAAACCCTGATGGTGGGTGCCCAAGGCACCCAACACGGCTTGGACTTGGCCTTGCAGCACGGCGCGAAATTCTTCCTCGCCAGTACCAGTGAAGTCTACGGCGATCCCCATGTGCATCCCCAACCTGAAAGTTACTGGGGCCATGTCAATCCCAATGGACTGAGAAGCTGTTACGACGAAGCCAAACGCTACGCCGAAGCCATCACGATGGCGTATCACCGGGATAAGGGCGTGGACACCCGGATCATCCGGATCTTCAATACCTACGGCCCTCGCATGCGGGCCGACGATGGCCGGGTCATCACCAACTTCGTGCATCAGGCCTTGCGGGGCGAAGCCTTGACCATCTACGGCGACGGCCTGCAAACCCGCAGCTTTCAGTATGTGGACGACTTGGTGGAAGGCATCGTGCGGCTGATGGGCGTGACGTATCACGAGCCGGTGAATCTGGGCAATCCCACTGAATTCACGATGTTGGACCTGGCCGATGTGGTGCGGGAGATCATCAATCCGGAGCTGGCGGTGGTGTATGGGGCCGCGCCCAGCGACGATCCCCAGCAGCGCAAACCCGACATCTCCCGCGCTCAAGACTTGCTCGGCTGGACACCGCAGGTGCCATTGGCAGAAGGCTTGAAAGTGACGACTGCGGCGTTTGAGGCAGATCAATACAAAGAGGCCCAAGCGTCTGAAGCGCCTCTGGTCAGCGTGGTCATTCCTACCCGCAACCGCCCGGAGTTGCTGCTTCAGCGGGCGGTCAGAACGGCCCTGAATCAGACTTTGAGCAACATAGAAGTGATCGTGGTCATTGACGGCCCCGACCCGGCCACTGTGCAGGCCCTCTCGGAAGTGTCTGACCCTAGGCTGCGGGTGCTGGCCCTAGAGAAAAACATCGGGGCCGCCGAAGCCCGCAACATCGGCATTCGGGCGGGAAACGCTGAATGGATCGCCTTGCTGGACGACGACGACGAGTGGGCACCTGAAAAGTTGGAACGGCAGTTGGCAGCAGCGAAAGCCTCGGCCCATGCCCAACCGATTGTTGTAGGCCGGTTTCTGATGTCCAAGCCGCACGGTGTTCACGAAGAACCGCCCCGTTTTCCCCATGTGGGCGAGGCTATCGGTGATTATCTGATGGCACGCGACGCTTGGTTGTCGCGAGACCGCACCCTGATGAGTACCATCTTATTTGCCCGCCGCGATCTGTTTCTGAGGGTGCCATTGGATCCAACTTTGCGCGGTCATCAAGATTGGGACTGGTTGTTAAGAGCTTTCACTGAACCCGACGTCGGCTTCGAGTGTGTGCCAGAAGTGCTGGCGACCTATTATTTTCATGAGGCGCGGCCTCATCTAAGTCGTTCGGCCAAGTGGAGTGAATCACTGCGCTGGGCACAGGGTCATTACCGCGCGGGTCGCCTAAGTCAGCGTGCTTTTGTAGGCTTTTTGGTGTCGCACGTTTCGCAGTTCGCCTCGGAAGAAGGGGGCAGGGAACCCTTGCTTGCCACGTCCAAAGCCCTCCTTTCCGGGCGGCCCCGTCCCTTCGAGGTTGCCCGCTACGTAGCCACTTGGCTCTTTCCTCAACAGGTGCGGCGGCGACTGCATGTGCTGGCCGAAAGCGGCTGGGCGCAGGTGCGGCCTCAGCGCCACCAAGAAGGAAGCCACCGGGAAAGGGGCCACCGGGAGATCGGCCAAACGGATGCCGGACAGGTCTGATGCGTGCTTGTCTCTCCACTTCTGCGGGTAGTCTGCTGACCCACCAAGCGTTCCGAGTCGATCAAGGCAGGCCGGGTGCATGACACCTTCTGTGGTCATCTACCGTGAGAATCTGTTGGCCTATTCAGAGACGTTTATTCTGAATCAGGCCGAGGCGCTGACCCGCTTCAGTCCGTACTACGTGGGCACGCGCCGGGTCGATGGGATTGCCACGCCCGCAGAGCGCACGCTGATTTTGAACGGCGGCGGCATGCGGGGACGGCTCTCGGAACTCTGGTACAAAGCGACCGGACTTGCGCCGCAGCTTCACCAGCAGCTTCGCGCCATTGGGCCCCGGCTGATCCATGCCCACTTCGGCCCCGACGGAGCGCAGGCCGTACCACTGGCCCGCCGCCTGAACGTGCCGTTGGTGGTCACGTTTCACGGTTTTGATGCCACCATGCACGACGCCGATTTGCGGGCTTCTGCGGTGCTGCGAGACCGCCAACTGGTGACCAAACGCCCCCAACTGATCCAAGCGGGTGCACTGTTTATTGCCGTGTCGGAGCATATTCGCAGGCAGTTGCTCGCCAAAGGGTTTCCGGCGCACAAGGTCATCACGCATTACAACGGCATAGATACCTCTGTGTTCGTGCCCGCTGCCGAGCCTGCTCAGGAGGCGTTGGTGCTGTTTGTAGGCCGTTACGTGGAAAAGAAGGGCGTCAGCTTTTTGCTGCGGGCCATGCACGCGGTTCAGCAGCGGCTTCCGGCGGCCCGCTTGGTCTTGATCGGAGAAGGGCCGCTGCTGGAGCCGTTAGAACAACAGGCCGCGCAACTGGGCCTCAGTGTCCTGTTTACGGGCCGCCAAACGCCGGAGCAAGTGCGCGACTGGATGCGAGCGGCGCGGGTGATGTGTGTTCCGAGCATCACGGCCCAAAACGGCGATACCGAGGGCCTGCCCACCGTAATTTTGGAAGCGATGGCGATGGGGCTGCCCACTGTGACCACCGACAGCGCGGGCAACCCCGAAGCCGTGAGACACGGCACCACCGGCTGGGTGGTGCCCGAACGCGACGAGGCGGGACTGGCCCACTTCATTCTGACGCTGCTGGAAGACCCGGACTTGAGTCAACGCTTCCGGGCCGCCGCGCTAGACGATGTGCGGAGCCGCTTCGATTCGCGTGCGCTGGTGCGCGGCCTAGAGAGTCACTACGAGCGGGTCGTCTCTGCCAGTTCAGCCCACGCGCCGCAACCCCACTTTTCGGGCGATGCAGGTTCCGTATGAGCGGTCATAAAGACAAAACGATGCGGGCCATCAAATGGAGTTCACTCTCTTTTTTGACGACCATCCTGCTGACGCCCTTGTTTGCGGCGGTGCTGGCCCGCTTACTCACCAAAGAAGAATTCGGTCTGTTCGCCATCGGCCTGAGTTTGTACGCTGTGGGCCAGTACATCGCCGATTTCGGCATCGGGCAAGCGTTGGTGCAAAAGAAAGACCTGACCGAAGAAGATATCCGGGCCGGATTTACGTCGTCGGTCCTGCTGGGTCTCTCGGCAACGGCGCTGGCTTGGCTGCTTGCTCCTGTTGCGGGTCATTTTTTCAACAACCCGGATGTCACGCCGTTCATGCGAACCTATGCCTGCGTGTACGTCATTGCGTCGTTGGCAACGGTCTCTACCAGTCTGCTGCGCCGCGCCCTGTGGTTCAAGCCCCTCATGGTGGCCGAAGTCGGTTCCTACATCATCGGGCAAGGCGTCTTTGGTCTGGGGGCCGCGTATTTAGGTTTCGGAGCGTACAGCCTGATCATCAGCGCCGCTGTGCAGGGCGTCATTCAACTTTCGGTGTCGTATTTCTATGGTCGTCACCCGTTCCGGTTCACGTTTCGGCGCGAGTCTTACCGCGCCCTGTACGCCTTCGGGGGCCGCGCCTCGCTCATCAGCTTTCTGGAATTTCTCAGCGCCAACCTCGATACCCTGATGATTGGCCGGTTTTACGGCACGGCCACCCTCGGCCTGTACAACCGGGGCTACAACACCATTTACGCGCCGCTGATGGGCATGGCCCGCAGCCTGACCCGCGTGCTTGCGCCGTCGTTCAGTGTGGTGCAGCACGATCAATCCAAGTTGCGCTCGGCCTACTTGTCGGGCCTGATGGCGTTGTCGGTGCTGCTGTTCAGCCTCGCCGCCTGCGCCTTCGTCTCGGCCCGCGAACTTGTGCTGGTGCTGCTCGGAGAGTCGTTTCTCGGCGTGGTTCCTCTGGTGCAGATCCTCGCGCTGTTTATTCCGTTTCCCGTCCTCAGCAATCTGTCGGCAGTGCTGGCCGAAGCCGCAGCTCGCCTGAACACCAAAATCGCGGTGCAGTCGGTGTATCTGGTGGTGTTGCTGGTCTCGTATTCGGCGGTCTACCGTCTCGGCTGGGGCATCATCGGCTTCGCGGGTGTGTTGGTGGTGGCGGGCGCTCTTCGCAGTTTCACTTACGCCTTCGTAGCCCGGCAGATCATCGGCGGGGGCAGCAAAGAAATCGTGCGGGCCTACGCGGTAGGACTGGCGTGCGGGTTGGCCGTGGCCGCCGCCATGTCCGCCTTGGTCTATCCCCTGCGTCACATCGGCCTCTCTTCCTTCGTGCTGTTCGGCTTAGAAGGTTTGGTCGGAGCCAGCCTCGTAGTCACGGTGCTGCTGATCGGCCCACCCAACGAACTCCAGCGGCAAGCCCGCATCCTCTCTAAAAAGGCCTTGTCGCGCACTGAACGGTGGTGGCGGGCGATCCATCCTGCCGAACGCACCTAAGTCCATTGCCCTTCACACTTCGCGTTTCCGGAACAGCACCGCAACCCTTGCATTCCCAGTGCAACGTACTTTCTTCGATACTCGCTTCGCTCTGTTCATCTCTAGATGAACTTCGACCTCCTTAGTTTCCCCACGCCCTCTCCCCCTCAATTTGGACAGGAAGGACTCATGCCATGACCAATCTGATCCCCCCCACTCCGTTACCGGACATCGGTGTGCAGACCGCGCCGCAGTCGGCTCCCAGCGCCAGCGGTACGGCGGCCATCGTCGTGACCTACAACCGCAAAGCGCTGCTGAACCGTTGCCTCACGTTACTGCTGGGTCAGACGGCGGCCGTGAACCACATCTACGTCATCGACAACGCTTCGACAGACGGCACAGCCGAGATCATTCCCAACGATCCCCGGATTACCCATGTGCGGCTCCAGCGCAATTTGGGCGGCGCATACGGCTTTTCTTATGGCGTAGAGCAGGCGCTGAGGGGCAATTATCAGCACCTGTGGCTGATGGACGACGACTGCCTGCCCGAAGCCGAGGCTTTGGCCGAACTGCTGACCCACACCGCAGAAAGTGAGGCCCTGTGCAGCGCGGTGTTGGCCCGCGACGGGCGCTACGACTTGCATCAACGCCGCAGCTTCGATGAGGTGCGCCTCAGCGAAATCGACTTGCCCAAAGAGGCGTATGCAAAGCCCGGCACGCCCGTCGACCTGTTTACCTTCGTGAGCGTGCTGATCAGCACAGACGCGGTGCGCCGGGCGGGATTGCCCGTCAACAACTTCTTTTTTATGTACGACGACAGCGAATATGCCCTGCGCCTGCGTGACATGGGCGTGACCACGCGCCTCGTTCCCTCCAGCCGCGTGTGGCACTACGGCAGCCTGACTTATCCGCCTGTCCGCACGGCCTACAATCCCCTCAAGCACTACTACAACACGCGCAATCAGCTGCTGGTGTACCGCCAATACGGAACCTCTGCGCCGTGGTTTCTGGTGCGCCTGTTGGTGAAAACGGGCGGCGCGTTTATTCGGCTGGCCCAACACCGTGAACTGAACCGTCGCTCGGCAGGTTTGGCCGCCCGCGCCTTACTGGACGCCGTGCGCGGGCGGGCGTATGTGCGCCCAATTCGCACCAACTGATGTGGTGGGCGGGCACGGGACAGTCTAAGGGTAGAGGGTCTAAGAAAAGGCAATCGCTGGCGCTCACTCCCCCAGCACCGCCGTCCATCCGCACCTTAGACCCTCGACTTTTAGACCCTTAGACTGTCCCACTCCACCACCCACTCTCCTCTCAGTGTAGCCCCAATTCCCCCAGCAGCTTGCCCAAATCGTCAGGCAGCGGCGTCGGTGGGTAATGACCGAGTCGGTGGTGCAGCGGCGCAAAAAAGTTGGTCATCTCGGTATTGGCGCCCGGATGATGCAGGGCGACGTTCAGCAGCGTGCGGGCCTCGCCGGACTTGTTTTGGCGGTGCAGCACGTCGGCCAGGCCGCCCAACGCTTCGGCCACTACCGAGGGGGCGTCGCAGTGGGCGGCGAGACGGGCGGCTTCCATATGGGAATGCAGGGCCGAATCCCACTGACCCTGCCGTGCGGCGGCGTGGCCCAAATTGACCAGCGCGTTGCCCACTTCCCAAGACTGACCCACGTCCTGTGCGCTTCTCAAGACGCGGCGGCTGAGGCTCACGCTGCGGTCGAGGTCGCCGCCCAGCAGGGCCACCCAGCCCAGCCCGGTCAGGTTCAAAATTTGCTCGCTGGGACTGCCGTACTGCTGCTGCAAGGCCAGTGCCCGCTCAAAAAAGGCGCTGGCTTCAGGCAATCGGCGCTGTTCGGTGGCAACGAGGGCCGCCGTGTTGAGGGTACGGGCCAGCAGCAGCGGACGGCCTAAGGCTTCGGCCTGCGCCAACGTGCTCTGTATAGCCTGCCACGCGGCCGCCAAATCGCCCAAATAAATGCTTGACCGTGCCCAGCCACCCGAAGCCGTGACCTGCATCACGGGGTCGCTGAGGGTCTGTGCGGCTTGCTGGCACTGCGCGTACAAGCGGCGGCTGCGGCGGTAGTCGCTGCGGCGGTGTAAGGTGCGGGCCATGATCAGACTGGCCCAGGCCGCCGCTTTGGGGTGGCCGGCTCCGGCGTTGTGCTGGGTGCGCTCGGCCAACTGCTGCGCCCGGCTGTGTTCGCCCAACTGCTGCCAAATTTGCGCCTGCCACAACTGGAGCCGCAACACCTGCGCCGGGGCAATGCCGTCCAGCGGAAGTCGGAGCGCTGCTTGCAGGTCGTCGCGGGCATCGTAGAAGCGGCCCTGCGCCACCGCCGAGGGGGTCAGGCGGGTCAGGATTTCCAGCGCCTGCGGATGCCGGAGTGCGGGGCCGTGCAGTTGGCCGGTCAGGGCGGCGCGGATCATGGGGTAATGCTGCCCCACCTGCCGCAGCCAGGGCCCACTTTCGGGCGGGTGAAGCGTCAACAGCTCGTGTGCGTGGGCCAAGGCACGCTGTTCGGCCCGCACGCGCACGGCTGGCCAGCGGCGCAGTCCCACCACCCGGCCATAGCGCCTCGCCCCGTCTGACAAGGCCATCAGGCCCGCCGAGACAGGCTGCACCATCCGGCGATCCAGCATGGCGCTCAGCAAAAAAGGCGACGCTTCGGCCACATGTCCGGCCCAAGGCAGATCAAAATGACCGTCCAGCACACTCAGAGCTGCAATAACCCGGCGTTCTGGCGGCCCCAGTTCGGGAAAATCGTATTGCGCCTTGCCGCGCCCTGAGGCCCGCTGCATCTGCTCTAAGGCGGCGGGGAGGCCAAAGCTCCGAATGGTGGTCAGCAGGCCGTCAAGCCGGGGGCATTCCCCGTTCACATGCTCGGTCAGGGCCGCGAGGTCAGCTGGGCTTGGGCCGGAATCATCCGAAGGAGTGCTGTTTGAATTGGTGCCACTTGAGTTGGTTCCACCTGAATTGGGGCCGTCCTGATTGCTCTGGCGATGGCTGGTGTCCCGCCGTAATTCCCACAGCAGCGCGGTCTGCACTTCTGCGTCGGTCACAGGCAGCAGGGGCAACACCGCTTCCTCGGCGGCTCCCAGCGGCGCGTCTGCCGTCACGATCATGCGGGTGTCTGGGCTGTGCTGCCGCAGTTCGCTCAGCAGGCGGGCGGGCAGGGCGTAGGGTTCGGGGCGGTCGAGCATCAGCAGAGTGGGTTGGCGGTTCAGCAGGCGGCTCAGCAGCGGCACATCGGCGTAAGCCACCGGGTACCCCAGCAGCGCTGCCATGATGTGAGCCAAAGTTGCCTCTGGGCTGCGGATGCCTGCCAACGACACCAGATGCAGCCGCGCCGCCGCGTGAGGCCAGCCGCTCGCCAACTGCTCGGCGGCCAGTTGCAGGGCCAAACGGTGGGTGCCCCGGCCTTCCGGCCCCGTCACGGTCAGCAAGGCGTGAGTGCGCCACAGCTCTAACCCCCGCTGGATTTGGCCCATGCGGGCGTGCAGATACGGTAAATGCAGCTTGGGCCACACCGGAAGATGCTGAGCAAGGGAGGCTTCCCAGTGCGGCGCGGGCGCAGGGCCAGCGGTGTCCGGATCACTTGCGCTTGCGCCCAAGTCAGCAGGCCCTTCCCCTCCCCGCTGCGCCTGTGCCCCGCCCACCAACTCGCCGCCTATCATCTCATCCACCGTTTGGTGGCGCAGCGACGCTTCGAGGTGCAGGGCCGCCCACCAGCGGGCCAACTGTGCGGGCGATCCGGCGGCCCGCTGCACCAACCACGCACTTGCCTGTGCGCCCAGCCGCCCGTCCGGATGGTGGTCGATCAGGCGGCGGATGGCCCTGGCACTCAGCGGCGGCAGCGTCATGACGGTTTGGCCGGGGCGCGGGCCAGTATCCGGGCCGCTGTTTCCGCGCCCGGAAATGAGGATGGTGGCCCGCTCCAGCAGTGGCCCAAGTTCGGCGGCGGTGTGTGGGTCAAAGCGCTCCGGCAGGTCGGCAATGATGGCAAGCGGTCTGCTGGCATTCAGGGAGGCCACCAGATCGGCAGGGGCCGGGGCCGACGCAGGAACACCGTTTAACTTGGCGCCTTGCCACGCCCCGTACTGGCGGCAGGCCCGGTAAGCATCGCCGCTCAGTTCTAGGGTTTGGTAACCCAAGCTCTGCGCTACCAGCGTTACGCGGGCCAAAAAAGCGCTCAGTCCCAGCCCCGGCGCACTCTGAATGGTCAGAGTGCTTTGGCTCCCCGCGTGCAGGGCGTGTTGCAGCGCGGCAACGGCCTGTGCGCTGGCTTCATCTCGCTCGAGGAGTCGGGGCAGCGCCGCGCTGTGGCCTTGCGGTTCATCGGTAGCTACTACGCGGCCCCGGCCCTGCCGTTTGGCCAAATACAAGTAGCGGTCGGCCAGTGCAAACAGCTCCAGCGGCGGCGCAGGCGGCGTGTGGGCCGCCGCGCCCATGCTCAGCTTCAGCGGGCGCTCCTGCAAGCTGTCGAGGCGGGCCTGCACCGCCTGTGCCCAAGCCACCACCTGCTCTACCGGGTCGCTGCACAGCACTGCAAATTCGTCGCCGCCCAAGCGGTACACGTTCCAGCCCTCGGGTTTGGCGTCCAGCAGCGCCCGCGTCACATCCCGCAGCGCCTGATCCCCTGCCAAATGCCCAAATGAATCGTTGATGAGTTTCAGATAATCCAGATCACACAGCAGCAGGGTGCAGCGGCCTTCATGGGTGCGCCGCGTTAGGTCGGCATCGAAGGCTGACCGAGTCCATAACCCGGTCAGCGAATCCCGCACATCCGAATGCTGCACTGAGTCTATTGTTTCACCTTTTCCTCAGCTTGGCCTTAAGAAATCTCGCGTCTGGGTCGCTGAATCGTTTTATTCAATCCTCCTGTTGGTCAGCTCGGCCGGAGGAGAGTGAGGGCGCAAGGTCGGTCTTTAGATTGAAGGGCCGGATTGTGCCGCAGTGAATGAGAATGGCCTGAAGGTTCGGGTTTCTTAGAAGCGAACGTGGCTGTCTACGTCTTCCCCCTCCCCCAATTTTCCCAACAATCAGCCCGCTCCAAATGGCGCTGGGCGGGCTGCTGGTACAGATGGAGTGTGGGCAGAGGTCTATAATTCGGCCCGGTCTGACGCCGACATCTCGTGGGTCAGGCGGTCGGGTTGGCCGCGTTTGAAGAGGGCGTTGGTGATCAGGAAGGCGATGGGCGCGGAAGCCAGCAATGCAGCGGCCAGCACCAGAAAACTCGTGCCTTCATCCCGCGCCGTGGTGACGACGGCCACCACGATAATCAGCGCGGGCAGCAGTGAAATGGCGATGACGCCCGGCAGCCCGCCCGGAATGCGGAAGGGCCGTACCATGTTGGGCACCCGGAAACGCAGCACGACCAATGACGTAAATTGCAGCAGCAAGCTCACGCCGTAGAGCAGCACCGTGGTCACGGCCAACGTCTGGAACGGCCCGAACGCCAGCAATGCGTAAATGAGGGAGCAAACGATAATCGAGGTCACTGGGGTGCCGAAGCGGGGATGGCGGGCCACCAGCGCGGCAGGTAAGTAACCGTCCGAGGCCAAGACGAAGGGAAGACGGCTGTTAGACAGCACCATCGCATTAAATAGGCCCGCCGCGCAGAACATGCCGCCTACGGCTACCCAGATGCCCAGCCAGCGTCCGCCGATGGCCGTTGCCAGTTCAGGGAAAAAGGCTGTGTCGCCCCACTTGGTGTAGTCCACACCCGAAGTCAGGCCCGCCAGCACAGGCAAGAGGTAAGCGAAAATAATGAGTGGTACGGCAATCAGCATGGCTTTAGGCACCACTTTCAAGGGCTTCTCGATTTCGCCCAAAATGGTGCTGATGCTGTCCCAGCCGAGGAAGTTGTACATCACGATGAACAGGCCCAGCCCGAACGCCCCGATGATGCCGGTATCGGGCGGCGTCACGGGCAACCAGAAGGGTTCTGGGTTGGCAGCCCAGCGGATGCCCGCCAGCACGAACATCGTGATGAACGGCACGAACACCATGACGGCGAAGACCTTGCTGCTGTCGCCGACCGCTTTTGCGCCCCGAATGTTGAGCAGGCCAAAGCCGACAATCAGTACAGCGGCTACGGTCCAGCGCACCGTTGCCGAATCGTCAATGATGGTGCTGCCGAAGGCGAGGCGCAAAAAGCTGCTGGTGTAGTCGGCAAACAGGGCCGCGAAACTGGCCGCGATGACCAAACCGTACAGCCAACTGATCCAGCCCTGCGTAAACCCCCAGAAGCGGCCCAAGGCGCGTTTGACCCACACGTAATAGCCGCCCTCGACGGGCATGGCGGTGGCGAGTTCGGTCACCATCAGGGCGGTCGGAATGCTCCAAATAAACGGCGTAATCAGGATCAGGGCGATGGCCATGCCGGGCGCGGAACCGGCCACCAGCCCTTCGATCCCGAACGCGCCGCCAGCCACCGTGAAATAGATGACCATAATGACGCCCCACAGCCCCAATTTGGGTTGACCGGGACTAAAACCGGGAACATCGGCAAGGGAACTTCCAGAAGAGGTGGGCTTGACCGTCATGGAAACCTCGCTTGGGCAGGAGTGAAAAAGACGATGGGGCGGAGAAGTGCAAACCGGAGGGCTGAACTGTGGTGAAGAAGCCTCAGCTTAATCAAGTCGTCATGCTGGTGGCCTGTGGCTGTCCTACCAAGTTAGGGCGGCCAACTTGGAGATTGGTCACAATGTCTAGCGTCCGGTATGCTCTGCGGTGTGAAGCTTCACCTGTGCCGGAGCAACTGTTGGAGGCGAACCGATGCAAGTCGCTGACGTGCTGGCGCTGCCCGCTTGTGCCGAGGCGAGGGTGGTGGGGAGGTCTGGCTCAGATCTGACCCGCACGGCCCTCACCCGCACCGTGCGCTTGGCCCACGTCATAGATGTGCCCGACGCCCACAGTTGGGTGCGTCCCGGTACGCTGCTGCTGACCACTGGGTTGTCTTGGCCGCGTGAACGTGCCGCCCTGACCCTCTTCGGGCAGGATTTGGCGCGGCGTGGCCCGGCGGCGGTGGTGCTGGCCGTGCCGCATTTTTTTCCCGCCTTCCCGCCGGAGGTAGCAGAGGCGCTGGCCGCATCCGGTATTCCGGCCCTAGAACTGCCGTGGGAAGTGCCGTTCGTGGAGGTGGTGCAGCAAACCCACGAATTTATTTTGCACGCGCAGGCCGATCACTTGGCCCGCAGCGAATCTATCCACCGCGCCCTGACCCGCGCCGCGCTGGGCGGCCAACTCAGCGACGTGGCCGGAACCTTGTCGGAACAATTGGGACGGGCGGCGTTGCTGCTGGCCCCCAACGGCTATCCTCTGACACGCAGTTCACTGTTGACACGCACCCCTCTGACACACAATTCCGATGACTCGGGCGAATCAGAGCCGGCCCAGATCACGCCTCACCCGGCCCTGCAATCGGCCCCCGATCCAGCGTTGGCGCGGCTGGCGTTGGCCCGTCCCGGCACGGCTCCGCGCCCGCTGGCAGGCGGCATGTTGGTTCCGGTGGTGCTGCGCGGGCAACGCGAAGGCGGCGTGTGGGTGGCGGGGCCCGCCCCCTCTGAACAAGCTGGGCCGGGACACGATCTGGAGGTGCGCGCCGCCGAACACGCCGCGACGGTGGCCGCTCTGCTGATGCTGGCCCAGCAGGATATGGAAGTGTTGGAAGCGCGGCTGGGCTACGCCTTTGTAGACACGCTGCTGGAGGGCAGATTTACCGCCGATTCCAGCCTGCACGAGCGGGCGCGGCGGCTGGGCTTTGATGTGGTGGGCCACTACACGGTGGCGCTGCTGGTGCTGCCCGGCGCACTGCCTCTGCTCCCCGAAGGCTTTGCCCAGCGCGAACAGGCCGCCTCCCAGTTGCGGGGCGCGTTGGTGTCGTTGGGGGCCGCGCCTTTGGTCAGCGTGAGCCTGAATCACATCTGGTTTTTGCTGCCCCACACCCTCAGCGCCGAGCGGGTTTGGGCGCGGCTGGGCTGGCAAGATGGGGGGAATGCCAACACTGGGCTGGGCAACTCTGGGCTGGGCTTGATTCCGGGCATGGTGTACGGCCGGGCGCGGGTGGGCGTGGCGGGTGTGGCGCAGGGCCGGGCCGAAGTGCTGGCGCTGGCCGCCTACGCGCACCCCGGCCAACTGCGCTCCTATGCACAGGTGTTGGTGCCCCGCGCCCTCAGCGGTGACCGCGACGCACAGGCCGACCTGATGCGCGGCCTACTGGAACCCTTGCGCGGGGCGCGGGGAGGAGCCGCCCTGATCGCCACCGTGCAGGCACTGTGCGACACCGGATTTGCACAGGCCGAAGCCGCCGCCCGCTTAGGCATTCACGGCAATACGCTGCGCTACCGCATGGACAGAGTAGAGGCGCTGACAGGCCGCCCACTGGCAGACCCGGCCACGAGGTCGCTGTGGTGGTTGGCCCTGCAACTGGGCGCACTGGAGGAAAACCAATTGTAAGCAATATTGTTGGATGTCCACAAAAAAAACAGTCCATTTTCGTACGCTTGCCCCCATGCATCACTGGGGCCGCAAAGCTTACGCTGGCCCTTCAAAGGGAGGGCTTTCATATGACTATTTCACCGTCCAGAACGGATGAACTGTTGGCGCTGCGGGCATCAGAAATTCCGCGTGGAGTGAGCAACGCGCACCCGGTGGTTGCGGCGCGGGCCGAAGGCGTAAAACTGTGGGATATAGAAGGCCGGATGTACCACGACTGGGTTGGTGGCATAGGCGTGCTGAACGTGGGCCACAACCATCCCCACGTGTTGGCTGCGGTGCGTGCCCAACTCGATCACTTTAGCCACACCTGCTTTCAGGTGGCCATGTACGAGCCGTATTTGCGCTTGGCCCAGCGCCTGAATGCCCGCTTTCCCGGCGCGGAGACGGGGACGCCGACGCCCACCAAAAGCTTGTTTTTTACCACTGGCGTCGAGGCCACCGAAAACGCCATCAAGATCGCCCGCTCCTTCACCGGGCGGCCCGCCGTGATTTCGTTTACGCACTCCTTTCACGGGCGCACGCTGATGGGCATGACCCTGACGGGCAAAAAGTCGTACTACTCGCAGAATTTCGGCCCCTTTGCCCCCGACGTGTACCACGCGCCGTTTCCCTACGAGTACCGGGGCGTCAGCGTGGAGGCGGCCATCGAGGGGATGCAGGAACTGTTCCGCACCACCGTCGACCCCTCCCGCGTGGCGGCCATCATCCTCGAACCTGTGCTGGGCGAAGGCGGCTTTTTGGCCGCGCCCACCGCGTTCTTGCAAGCCCTGCGCGACATCTGTGACCTGTACGGCATCGTGTTTATCGCCGATGAAATCCAGAGCGGCGTGGGGCGCACGGGAAGTTTTTGGGCCATCGAGCAAAGCGGCGTGCAGCCCGACTTGCTGACCTTCGCCAAAAGTATCGGCGGCGGCCTGCCCCTGTCGGGCGTGACGGGCAAGGCCGAAATTATGGACGCCCCGGCTCCCGGCGGCTTGGGCGGCACCTACGCGGGCAACCCGCTGGCGTGCGCGGCAGGCATGGCCGTCATGGATTTGTTCGATGACCCGGCACTGTTGGCCCACGCTGAACAGGTGGGCGAGCGCCTGTTTGCCGCCTTCCGCGCCCTGCAAGCCGAAGTGCCCCAAATCGGCGACGTGCGCGGCCTCGGCCCGATGATCGCCATGGAATTTGTGCAAGACCCGCAGACCCGCGCTCCTGCCCCCGAAATTGCCACCAAAATTGTGGAAGCCGCCCGCCGCCGGGGACTGCTGCTGCTGAAGGCGGGCATGTACGCCAGCGTCATTCGGGTGCTGGTGCCCGTGACCGTGACCTTTGAAGAACTCGAAGAAGGTCTGGTTATTTTGCGGGCGGCAGTGCTGGAAGCGGTGGGCAGGTAATTAGTTAGATTCACAATTTCTTGTAACCCCCCCAGTCCGCTTCGCAGCCAGCCCCCCTTAGAGGGGAGCACAAGCGCTTTTGTCCCCACCTCTAAGGGGGGCGTTGCAGAGCAACGGGGGGGTTCACCCTCCACCCCAACCCAAATATCAAGGAGTCCCCATGACCTATATCAACCTGAAAACCGCAATCCCCGGCCCGAACAGTGTGGCGCTCCAGCAGCGGCGTGCGGCAGCCGTGAGCAAGGGCTTGGGGCAGGCCAACGCCGTCGCCGTGCAGTCGGCGCGTGGCTCACTCGTCACCGATGTCGACGGCAATACCTTCATCGATTTGGCAGGCGGCATCGGCATGATGGCGGTGGGTCACAACCATCCCAAAGTGGTGGCGGCGGTGCAGGCGCAGGTGGCCGAAGCGATTCATCCCTGTGCGCTGGTGACGAACTTTGAGGGCTATCCGGCACTGGCCGAACGCCTGAACAGCCTCACTCCCGGCGACTTTGCCAAGAAAACTCTGCTCGCCAACGGCGGCGCGGAAGCCGTGGAAAACGCCGTGAAAATTGCGCGGGCGTACACTGGGCGGGCAGGCGTGATCGTGTTCGAGGGCGCGTATCACGGGCGCACCAACCTCACGATGGCGATGACCTCCAAATATGGCCTGTTCAAAAAAGGCTTCGGGCCGTTTGCGCCGGAAGTGTACCGCCTCCCCTTCCCCAACCCTTACCGCGCCCCCGAAGGTCTGAGCAGTGAGCAGTGGATCGACTGGTGTTGCTGGAACCTCGAGAACGCGTTGGTGGCGCACATCGACGGCTCGGCGCTGGCCTGCATCGTCATCGAACCCGTGATGGGCGAAGGCGGTTTTATTCCCACGCCTGCCAAATTCCTGCACAAAATCCGTGAACTGTGTGACCGCACTGGGGCTGTCATGATCGCCGACGAAATTCAGAGCGGCAGCGGGCGCACCGGGCGGCTCTACGCCATCGAGCACGCGGGGGTCGTACCCGACTTGTTGGTCAGCGCCAAGAGTTTGGGGGCCGGAACACCCATCAGCGCCGTCACGGGCCGCGCCGAAATTATGGATGCCCCGCATTTGGGCGGCGTAGGCAGCACTTACGGCGGCAGCCCGATCAGTTGCGCGGCGGCCCTCGCGGTACTGGACATTCTGACCGAACCCGGCTTTTTGCAGCAGGCCGAAATGATCGAGCGCGTCATCCGTGACGTGTGGGAACCCCTGCGCGGCGAATTGCCCATCGGCGATATTCGTGGCGTGGGCGCGATGATGGCTGTAGAATTTGTCAAAGACCCGCACACTAAAGAGCCGTGGATGGATCTCGTGGCCGCCGCCGTGCCACTGGCCGTGGGGCGCGGCGTGCTGCTGATTCGGGCGGGCCTGTACTCCAACTGCCTGCGCTTTTTGCCTGCGCTGGATATTTCTGAAGATATGCTGCGCGAAGGCCTGAGCGCCGTTGTGGACGCCATGCGTGAAGCGTATGCAGGGGTGCGCCCCGCCCCGCTTGACGCCGCCGTTCCCGCCCAAGAACAGCCCGTCCCGGCATGACCAGCACTGCCCTCACTGAAGTTCAGGGCCGCTCCGTGTTGGCCGCCCGTAGCGATGGCCGTTACGTGGTGGTGCAGGCGCAGGCCAGCGACGCTCCCGCGTTGGAAGCCGTGCAGCGGGCCTGTTTTCCCGACCTCAGCGAATCGGAACTCGCCACCGAGCGGCATTTCTTGGCGCATCAGGCACAGTTTCCGGCGGGGCAATTGGCGGTGTTGGACAGCCAAAGTGGGCAGGTGGTGGCGTCCAGCAGCGACTTCCGGATGCAGGTGGATTTTGCCCACTACGCCCACCCGTACCTCGAGGAAACGGGCGACAACCTGTTCACCACCCACGATCCGCAGGGCGATTGGTTGTACGGCGCAGACATCGGCGTGCATCCGGACGTGCGCGGGCAAGGGTTGGCGACGCTGCTGTACGGCGCACGTCACGACCTCGTGCGCCGCCTGAACCTGCGTGGGCATGTGGCCGGAGCCATGCCCAAAGGCTACGGCGCGGTGTGCAGCACGCATTCTATAGAGCAGTACGTGATGGAGGTGGTGCGGAATGAGCGGGCCGACCCGGTGCTGAGCGTGCAACTCAAGCGCGGGTACGGCGTGTGGGGCATCATTCCGGACTATTTGGAAGACGAATCGTGTGGCGGCTACGGCGTGTTTATCGTGTGGCGCAACCGGGGTCATCACGCCCCATGAGCCAGCCTCCCGCGACCCTCTACACAGGCGGCCCTATTTACCCGCAGGCCGACGGGCACGCTGTAAAAGCCCTCGCGGTGCGCGGTGGCCGGGTGCTGGCGGTGGGTTCGGTGGAAGAAGTGCGGGCCGCCGCTGGAGCGGATCACCACGTGCTCGATTTGGGCGGCGATACCTTGCTCCCCGGCTTCACTGACGCGCACGTGCATGTGTGGAAGGTGGGGCAACTCCGCACCACGCTGCTGGATTTGCGCGAAGCCCACTCTGCTCAGGAAGTGGCGGGATTGGTGTCGGCGCGGCACCGGGAATTGCCGCCCGGAGACTGGCTGTGGGGACGCGGCTGGAACGAGGCGCGGCAAGGTCTAATTCCCGACCGCGCTTTGCTGGACGCCCTCGCCCCCGGACGCCCCGTGTTGCTGACCCGTACCTGCGCCCACATTCACGCCGTAAATACGCGGGCGCTGGAAGCGGCGGGCATCGGCCCTGATACGCCCGCTCCTCCCGGCGGCGAGTTGGATTACGAGTCGGGCCGCTTGACCGAAACGGCTTACGGTCTGGTGTACGGCGCGATGCCCACGCCCACGCAGGCGCAGTTTGAAGCGTGGATTTTGGCGGGACTCACTTACCTTAAGTCGCTTGGTCTCACCGCCGTCACCGACCCCGCTGTAGACGCGCCCCTGTACGCTGCTTATCAGGCGCTGGACGCGGCGGGCCAGTTACCCATCCGGGTCAATGTGCTGTACATCCGCAGGCCCGATGGCGGATCGGAGACTTTGCCCCTACCCGAAAAACGCCTTTCAGATCGGCTGCGCTGCGACAGCGTCAAGTTTTTTCTAGACGGCGGTCTCAGCGGGGCGACGGCGGCGGTCAGCGTGCCCTACCTGAACCTTGCACCGCCCAATTTTGGTGTCCTGCGTTTTGAGACTGACGAGTTGTACGAACTGGCCCGCGAAGCGCGTGAACACGGCTTCCGCATCGGCGCACACGCGATTGGGGATGTCGCTTTAGATCAACTCTTGTCGGTGTATGCCCGCCTGAATGCCGAGCATCCCGGCGGCCCGCGCCACCGCATCGAGCATTTCGGGTTGCCGTCTGCCACGCACTTGCAGCAGGCCCACGCGCTCGGCGTGATTGCCGTGCCGCAGCCGATTTTTCTACACGAACTCCGCGCCAACTATGACCGCTACATTCCCCCCCAACTGGCCGGGCAAGTCTTCCCGTTGCGGGCCATGTTCGCTGCGGGGCTGGATGTGGCTTTTTCCAGTGACGGCCCGGTGGTGCGCGAATTGCGGCCCCTCGCGGGCGTGCAGGCCGCGGTGTCAGAGGCCTACGTTCCGGGCATGAACGTGACGCTGGCGCAGGCCTTGGGCGCGTACACGCACGGCGGCGCGGTGGCGCACGGCGACTCACACGAGCGCGGCAGCCTGCGTCCGGGCTTCCGGGCCGACCTCACCCGCATGGGCGGCGATCCGTTTCATACTGAGCTTCACCTCCTCTCCGACCTTCCCGTTCACGGCGCACTTGTTGCCCAAAGTGAGACAACATGACCACCCAAACCCTGCTGAATGATCCCGTCACCCGCACCCGCGCCTATTTTGACGGCGAGTGGCGCAGCGCCCCCAAAACCTTTGACGTGATTCATCCCGGCACGCTGGAAAGCATCGGCGCGGTGGCCGATTGCAGCGCCGACGACGCCCGCCGCGCCATAGACGCCGCCGAAATTGCCCTGAAAACGTGGCGCAAGGTCAATCCTTACGAGCGCGGCAAAGTGCTGCGGCGCTGGCATGACCTGATGTTCGTGCATAAGGAAGAATTGGCCCGCCTGATGACGCTGGAAATGGGCAAACCGATCACCGAAACGCGGGGCGAAGTGCATTACGCCGCCAGTTTTATCGAGTGGTGCGCCGAAGAAGCCGGGCGCATCAGCGGCGAGCGCATCAGCATGCGCTTTGACCGCAAGCGCGGTTTTACCAGCAGCGAGCCGGTGGGCATCGTGTACGCCGTGACTCCGTGGAACTTTCCGGCGGGCATGATTACGCGCAAAGCGGCTCCGGCGCTGGCTGCGGGCTGCGTCATGATTCTCAAGCCTGCCGAACAAAGCCCCATGACTGCGCTGTATTTGGCCGAACTGTGGCTGGAAGCGGGCGGCCCCGCCAACACGCTGCAAGTGCTGCCCACCAACGACGCCCCCGCCTTCACCGCGCCGTTTATGGCCGATGAGCGCGTGCGGAAAGTGACGTTCACGGGCAGCACCGCCGTAGGCCGCTTGCTCTATACGCAGGCCGCCAAAACCATCAAGCGCGTGTCGCTGGAACTGGGCGGCCACGCGCCTTTCCTCGTGTTTGCCGACGCCGACCTAGAAAAAGCGGCGCGGGAAGTGGTAGGCAGCAAGTTTAGAAACGCGGGCCAAACCTGCGTCAGCACCAACCGCGTATACGTTCAGCGTGAAGTGGCCGCGGAATTTACCCGCATTCTGGCCGAAAAAGCCTCTCAACTCGTGCTGGGCGATCCATTGCTGGACGGCACCAGCGTCGGCCCCGTCGTGGAGCAGGCGGGCTTAGATAAAGTTCAGGCACAGGTTAAAGACGCGCTGGAACGCGGCGCAACGGCAGTCATCGGCGGCGCGGTAGATCACGGCCTGTTCTTTCAGCCCACCGTGCTGACCAACGTGGCCGAAGGTAGCCTGATCCTGCGCGAAGAAACCTTTGGCCCAGTGGCCCCCATCGTCATTTTCGATACCGAAGAAGAAGGCCTGCGCCTCGCCAACGACAGCGAATATGGCCTCGCCGCTTATGCCTACACCAGCGATCTGGGCCGGGCCTGGCGCGTGGCCGAAGCCTTGGAATACGGCATCGTGGGCATCAATGACGGCATTCCCAGCGCCGCCGCGCCGCATGTCCCGTTTGGCGGCATGAAAAACAGTGGTGTGGGCCGTGAAGGTGGACACTGGGGCCTCGAAGAATATCTGGAAATCAAGTTCATCAGTATGGGCATCGACTGAGGTATTGGGCGTGAAGGGCAGGGTGAAGAGCGTCTAAGGGTCTAAGGAAGTGCAATCGCGTTGCTCACTCACCCCCTCCCCAGTCCTCCCCCCTCAAGGGTGAGGGAGTAACACCAAGTTTCTCACTCGTGCCGTTTGCCCTTGCCCGTTGCGGGACTCGCAGAGCTGCGCAGCAGAGAGGGGCGCTGCACCGCAGCGGGGTGAGGGGGAAGTTCAGCGGCGAACCCGCCCAATCCAATCCCAGATGCAGCGGCACAGCAACAACGCCGCTGCATCTTCGCAGTCCTCCCGCATCTAAATATCATGAGAGCGTGCGATACTAGGACTTGACAGTGGATTTGGAAGCCTCTTCCAGATTGCTTCTCTGAATTGATTTTGTTCGTCTGAAGCGGCATGAAGTTTATCCGCTCCTCTTTTTTCGCGCCCAGTTCACCTTGAGGAGTTGCGGCGTTCGTCAGGCTGATTCTGTTCCAACAGCCCGTTTATCTGCGTGGGCTTTATTCCTTGCCTCCGCTCCTCATTGTCCTCCCCACATTTGCCTCACTCCCCCTGTTCGCTCTTGGACACTGTCCACTCTTGAACACTGTTTCCTATTGGAGTTTCCCATGTTGACCCTTCAAGGCAAGTACCACGTTGCACAAAACAAGCGCCTCACGATTTTGGCCGAAGCTACCGCCAATCAGCCCATTCCGTTGGCCGTCGACATTGACGCTCTGCGAAATGCCTGCGCCGACACGGGACGCTGTGACCTGTACGTGATGACGCAGCACGGCCTGATGCAAGGCACGCTCGTCGAAAAGCGCCCCATGAAATTCAACTTGGGTTCTTACGAGGGCCACCTGTCCTTCCTGCCCGCCGATAAAAAGGCCGAGCATGTTGCGGCCACGGCGGCACGCACGTTGCAACATCAGGGCTAAACAACGTCCGATAAAGTAAGGAAAGAGGCAGGCACTCCGGACAATGGGTTGCCTGCCTTTTTAGTGTCTATTGGGCACACTTGGTTACTGATCTAAAGGTCATCTTCATAGAGATTCTCAGGCTCTTTAAGCAATTTGCCCCATTTCCTACCACCCAAGTATGAAAAAATATTCAAGTCAGAGAGAAGCGTGTCAGCCGTCATTCAAACGGAGTATTGACAACTGACTTGAGGGCTAATTCTCATGAGATTGGGCAAAGAAAGCCAGAATACTGGATTGGAAATCGGGGCAAAACGCACGCCGACGCAAAGGCTTGCTTGATGCCGCCCCTTCTGCGATTAGACCGGGGTACCTTGGTCATGAAAGATGCCCCGGCTGTCCTTAAATCCCTATTTCAGTGGGATGAACGCAGCCAGTCTTGGCGTGCGCCGGGCCGGGCCTACCGCGCCGCGATGGAAACACTGAAACGCGAGAAGATCGCGGTCACCGACGAAGCCAGCGCCTTCGAAAAGCTGGAGTTGGTGTATGGGCGCGAGGTTCAGCCTTATCTTCACCAAACGGAAGCCTTGCAGGAATGGAAGCGGGCGGGGCGGCAAGGGGTGGTGGTGTTGCCGACGGGCGCGGGCAAAACGCTGGTGGCGCACCTCGCCCTGCGCGATACGCCCCGCAGCGCCCTGATTTGCGTGCCCACCCTAGATTTATTGCAGCAGTGGTATTCGGGCCTCGTGGCGGCCTTTCCTGATGCCAACGTAGGCGTGCTGGGCGGTGGCAGTCACGACGAAACCCCGCTCTTGGTCAGCACCTACGATTCGGCGGCCATCCATGCCGAGACGCTGGCCGGAAAGTACGCCCTACACGTGTACGACGAGGTTCACCACCTGCCCTCCGACTGGACGCGGGTCATTGCCGAAATGGGGCTGGCCCCCTACCGCCTCGGCCTCACCGCCACTCCCAAACGCAGCGATGGGCGCGAGCGTGACCTCGAAACGCTGGTGGGGCCGTTGGTCTATCACCGCCGCCCCGAAGACTTGTCGGGCGGCACGTTGGCCGACTACCGCGAAGTGATTATCCGCGTGCGCCTCAGCCAAACCGAGCAGCGGCGTTACGATGAATTGATCGCCCACCGCAACCATTTTTTGCGGCTGTCGGGTATTCAGCTGGGCAGCATCGAGGGCTGGAAACAGTTTGTGATGGGCAGCGGCACGCCGCAGGGCCGCAGCGCGATGCTGGCCCACCGCGAGGCCCGCAGCCTTGCCTACGGCACAGAAGGCAAATTGCGTGTGCTGGAAGAAGTGCTGGCCAATCATCCGGGCGACCGCACCCTGATCTTTACCGACGACAACGCCACCGTGTACCGTGTCAGCCGCGAATTCCTGATTCCGGCCCTGACGCACCAGACGCCCACCAAAGAGCGCCACGCCTTGCTGGAAAAGTTTAGAAACGGCACTTACCGGGTGCTGGTCACCAGCCGGGTGCTGAACGAGGGCGTAGACGTGCCCGAAGCGAGCGTGGCCATCGTGCTGTCGGGCACGGCCACTGAGCGCGAACATATTCAGCGCCTTGGCCGGATTTTGCGGCGGGCAGAAGGCAAAAACGCCGTGCTGTACGAAGTGATTACCGAGGGCACCAGCGAGGAGCGCGTCAGCCAGCAGCGGCGCGGTCAGTGGAAACCGGGCGGGCAGGCCAGAGAGCCAGCTGCCCACGAAGCCAACATCTGGGAGAACATCAATGCTCCCCACTGAACTGCTGATGTTCCGGGTCAAGGCGGGAATCGTGGAGCCGCGCCGCCTGAAAGCCACGTCCGGCAACCTCGCGCTGGCCCAAACCCTGATCGACTTGTTCCAATCCAACATCGGTAAGCAGCGCGGCGAACTGGAAGCCGAACTGAAGGTGCTGGAAGCGGGCCGAACCGACTTCCGGGTGTTGCGGGGGCTGGCGCATCTGCTGACCGCTTCGGGCACCTTCGAGGCGGGCGGCGACGTGGAACCCGGCGTGGTGCGGGCCAAAGTCTTCGAGCTGGCGCAGGCCCAACCCCCCAGCCGAGCGGCGACGGCGCGGGTACTGGACAGCGCGGCTGGAGCATTGGGCGTCGAAAGTGCGGCGGTGGCGGCGGCTCTCTACGCAGACCTTGCCGATCAGCAAACCTTGGCGCTCTTCGAGGCTCCCGAACCCGCCGCACTGCTGGAACGCTTCGATTTGGCACAGGCGCAAGGCACGCTGTACCGGGCCTCCAGCCTGATCATCACCGCCCGCCGCAACGAACCCGCCCGCTACAAGCAACTGCTGAAATACACCAAGTTTTTTGGTCTGATGGTGACGGTGGAAGGCGATCCGGACTACGGCTTCACCCTCTCGGTAGACGGCCCGATGAGCTTGTTCGGCGGCACCACGCGCTACGGCTTGGCGATGGCAAAGTTTCTGCCCGCCCTGCTGCACGTCACCAAATGGGATCTCAGCGCCACCCTCAAGCCCCGCAAAGATTTGGCGTGGGTAGACGCGACGGATGAAGAATGGTCGTTTCAACTGACCAGCGAAGACGGCTACGTGAGCCACTACAAGCCGCCCGAAGACCACGACAGCGCCCTAGAAGCCGGATTTGCAGACCGCTGGGCCAAACTGGAGACGCCGTGGGCGCTGGAACGTGAAGTGGATTTAGTTCCGGTGCCGGGGGGCGTCATCATCCCCGACTTCCGCCTGAAGCACCCCGATGGGCGCAGCATTCTGGTAGAAATCGTGGGGTATTGGCGGCCCGACTACCTCCGCAAAAAGTTTGAGCTGCTGCGGAAGTCTGGCCGAACCGACGTGATCGTGTGCGTGTCCGAGCGCCTCAATTTGGACAAGGCGGGCGTGAATATCAGCGATTTTGGAGACCGGATCGTGTGGTTCAAGGGCGTGCTGAATCCTAAAGAAGTGCTGGAGCGGGCGGAGGCTGGCTTGAGCGGCGTTTGAGGGGCTTGGTCTAAGGGTCTAAGAAAGGGCAAGGGCAACCCTCTGTGCTCATTTCCCCTCACCCCGCTGCATACGCAGCGCCCCTCTCCCGCAAGGGGCGAGGGCGAAAAGCTTTGTGTAGCTCCCTCTCCCTTGAGGGGGCAGGGGATGAGTGAACAACGCGGTTGCCTTTCCTTACACTCTAGACCTTTAGACCACGCCCCCTCAGTCCAACGCCCTTCCAGCTTGGTAATCCATAGCGCAGTTGCTTCTCACTGCGGCGGGTGTAGGATAGAAAAGCACTAAAAACTTAGGAGGCGAAGCATGACGGTACAGGACAAACCGCAAGCGTTTGTGCAGCCCAACCAGCCCGGAAGCCAAGTGGAATTCAAGGCCCGCTACGAGAATTTTATTGGCGGCCAATGGGTTCCGCCCACGCGGGAGCAGTATTTCGGCAACATTACCCCGGTGACGGGCAAAGTGTTTACGCAGGTGGCCCGCTCCACGGCGGAAGACATCGAACTGGCGCTGGACGCCGCGCACGCCGCCCGCGCCGCGTGGGGCCGCACCAGCGTTACCGAGCGCAGCAACATTTTGCTGAAGATTGCCGACCGCCTCGAGCAAAACTTGGTGAAGCTGGCGATTGCCGAGACGTGGGAAAACGGCAAGCCAGTGCGCGAAACCATCGCCGCCGATTTGCCGCTGGCGATTGACCACTTTCGCTACTTTGCAGGCGCGATCCGTGCCCAAGAAGGCGGCATCAGCCAAATCGACGCCGACACGGTGGCCTACCACTTCCACGAGCCGCTGGGTGTGGTGGGACAGATTATCCCGTGGAATTTCCCGATTCTGATGGCGACATGGAAGCTGGCCCCCGCGCTGGCCGCTGGCAACTGCGTGATTCTCAAGCCTGCCGAGCAGACCCCCGTGACCATTCTGATGGTGATGGAACTGATCGCGGATTTGCTGCCGCCCGGTGTCCTCAACATCGTCAACGGGTTCGGCGTCGAAGCGGGCAAGCCGCTGGCGAGCAGTTCGCGCATTGCCAAAATCGCCTTCACGGGCGAAACCACCACAGGCCGACTCATCATGCAGTACGCCTCCGACAACATTATTCCGGTCACGCTGGAACTGGGCGGCAAGAGTCCCAACATCTTCTTTGCCGACGTGATGAACGAAGACGACGATTTCTTCGACAAGGCGCTGGAAGGCTTCACGATGTTCGCGCTCAATCAGGGGGAAATCTGCACTTCTCCCAGCCGCGCCCTGATTCACGAGTCCATCTATGACCGCTTTATGGAACGCGCTGTGGCCCGCACGCAGGCCATCAAGCAGGGCAATCCGCTTGATCCGACGACTATGCTCGGTGCTCAGGCCAGCAACGATCAACTGGAAAAAATCCTGTCTTACCTCGATATCGGGCGGCAGGAAGGCGCAGAAGTGCTGACGGGCGGCCAGCGGGCCAAGATGGACGGCGACTTTGCCGAGGGCTACTACGTCGAACCGACCATCTTCGCAGGCCACAACCGGATGCGGATTTTTCAAGAAGAAATCTTCGGCCCCGTGCTGTCAGTGACCACCTTTAAGGACGATGACGACGCTTTGGCCCTCGCCAATGACAGCTTGTACGGCCTCGGCTCCGGCGTCTGGACACGCGACATCAACAAGGCTTACCGCTTTGGGCGCGGCATTCAGGCTGGCCGCGTCTGGACAAACTGCTACCACGCGTACCCCGCGCACGCGGCGTTCGGCGGCTACAAGCAGTCGGGCATCGGGCGCGAAAACCACCGCATGATGCTCGACCACTACCAGCAGACCAAGAACATGCTGGTGAGCTACAGCACGTCCAAACTCGGCTTCTTCTGAGACTGGCCTCTAAAGAGTGATGGGCGGGGGCCGCAGATGGTGGCTCCTGGCCCATCAACTCTATTTGCTTCTTCCCGCTTTCTGGAGAAACTGTGACCCAGTCCATTCCCATCCCCCGCGTCAATATCACCGACGCTGCCCGTGAGTTGCTAGGGCGGCTCGAAGTCCAGCACGGCCCGCTGATGTTTCACCAATCGGGTGGCTGCTGCGACGGCAGTTCTCCCATGTGCTACCCACGCGGAGAATTCCGCGTTGGCGGCTCGGACATGTATATGGGCGAAGTGGCTGACACGCCGTTTTATATGTCGGTGAGCCAATTTGAATACTGGCAGCACACCCAACTGACCGTAGACATCGTGCCCGGCAGAGGCGGCGGCTTCAGCGTGGAAGCCCCGGAAGGCGTGCGCTTCCTGATTCGCTCGCGCCTGTATGAAGACGCCGAGTTGGATCACTTGGCCCCAGTCCATCCGGCCAACTCTTTGGTATAAAAACACCTCGTCTGTTCCTATGCTGCTGGAAGACCCATCATGGCTTCCAGCAGTTTTTGTGCCATGAATCTCAAGAAAGCGGGATATACGTTCCATCTTCTTCTTGATTAAATAACTCTTCGTTCAATCTTTAAAAACGGTTGAGCCTGTGGCATGCAACGTCACAAAGCCTACACTTTCGGTGTAGTTGTTAAGACTTGGCCCATGTTGGGGCGTAAAAAGGCCCAATCTATTTCTCTACAATGGGTGGCATCTTCCTGATGCTTGTCTGACTGGCACTGCTCCGCCCTCACTCTGAAAGGAAACCCTGACCATGACCCTGCCCGAGAGCGGCTCTGACCGCGCCGTGCCGTCCTTATCTCTGCTTGTACCCATGCGAGTCCTCGAAAAAGGCGTGTACCGGGGGCCGCACCTGTACAGCTTTTTCCCTATGATCCGGCTGATGCTGGACTTGGGCACGCTGGAAGCTTGGCCTTCCCACCGCCTGCCCGACTTCAACGCGCGGTTGTTGGCGCTGTTGCCCAGCCTGCACGCCCATCAGTGCAGTCTGGGGCGGCCCGGCGGCTTTGTAGAGCGCCTCCACGGCGGCACTTGGCTGGGCCATGTGTCCGAACATGTGGCGCTAGAACTCCAGTCGTTGGCAGGCTCGCCCGTGTCGCGGGGCAAAACCCGTTCGGTGAAGGGCAAGGCGGGCGTGTACAACGTGCTGTACGCCTACGGTGAAGAAAAAGTGGGGCTGCTGGCCGGACGCTTGGCCTTGCAACTGGTGGATTCCCTGTTGCCGCCCGAACTACGCGGCGTGCGTGGTCTAGACCTCGTGTACCGCGACGAAACGGGCAGTTTGGCCGCCCTGAATTTGCCGGATGGAAACGTTGATTTGCCCGCCGCCCTTGAGATGCTGAGGACATTGGTACGCCGCACCCGCCTGGGCCCCACGACGACCTCGTTGGTGCAAGCGGCGCGGCGGCGCGGGATTCCGGTCACGCGCATGGATGAACTGAGCATGATTCAGTTCGGCTACGGCAAAAACCAGCAGCGCATCAGGGCCAGCATCACCGGACACACGTCGCATGTGGCCGTAGACGCCGCCAGCAACAAGAATCTAACCAAGCAACTCCTGTCGGATGCGGGCGTGCCCGTGCCGCGCGGCGTGGTGGTTCGCAGCGCTGACGAAGCCGTGCGGGAAGCGGCCCGGCTGGGGTTTCCCCTCGTGACCAAGCCGCTGAACGGCAATCATGGGCGCGGCGTCAGCACTCACCTGACCACCCCTGATGAGGTGCGTTCCGGCTTTACACTGGCGGCCCAGCACTCGGCGCGGGTCATTCTGGAGCAGCATTACACCGGGCACGATCACCGGATTTTGGTGGTGAATGGGCAAGTGGTGGCGGTGGCCCAACGCGTGCCAGCGCAGGTGGTCGGCAACAGCGTCAGCACCGTGCAAGCCCTGATTGACGAAGTGAACCGCGATCCCCGGCGCGGCGCGGGCCATGAAGCCGTGATGACCCGCATCCGGGTAGACGCACAGGTGAAAGAGCTGCTGGCCGCCGCAGGACTGTCGCTCGACAGCGTGCCAAACGCGGGGCAAACGGTGATGCTGCGCTCTACGGCTAACCTCTCTACAGGCGGCACCGCCATAGACCGCACCGACGAGATTCATCCGGCCAACGCTCTGTTCGCCCGCCGCGCCGCGCAGGCGGTGGGGCTGGACATTGCAGGCATAGACTTCTTGGCCCCCGACATTTCCCAGTCGGTGCGCGACACCGGCGGCGGCATCGTGGAAGTAAACGCCGCGCCGGGCTTCCGGATGCACCTCGAACCCTCGGAAGGGCAGCCGCGAGACGTGGCCCGTCCGGTGCTGGAGATGCTGTATCCGCGAGGCTCCCGCGCCCGCATTCCGATTCTAGCTGTGACGGGAACCAACGGCAAAAGCACGACGGCCCGGATGGTGGCGCATGTGCTGGCCGCGCAGGGCCTCACGGTGGGGATGACCAGCACGTCGGGCGTGTACATCGGCGGCGAGTTGGTGGCTCCCGGCGACGCCACCGGCCCCAAAAGTGCCCGCATGGTGCTGCGTGACCCCACCGTAGACGTGGCCGTGATCGAAGCGGCACGCGGCGGCATGTTGCGCGAGGGCTTGGGCATAGACCGGGCCGATGTGGGCGCAGTGCTGAACGTCACCTCTGACCATTTGGGCCTGAAGGGAATAGACACCTTGCAGGACTTGGCCCGCCTGAAATCGTTGGTGGTGAATGTGGTGGGACGGCGTGGGCACAGCATCCTGAACGCCGATGACCCCCTGACGGCCCGGATGCGCCGCACAGCAGGCGGCCAAGTGGTGTACTTTTCGATGCACGGCCTGAGCAAAGTGCGGCGGCATGTGGACGGCGGCGGTCTGGCCGTGGTGCTGGAAGAAGGTGAAATCGTGGTGTATCAGGGCCAAGAGCGCTTGCCGATCATGCTTGCTGCCGAGATTCCGGCCACGCTAGGCGGGTTGGCAGGCTTCAACGTGCAAAACGCATTGGCCGCCTGCGCGATGTGCTTTGCTCACGGCGTCCCGATCAGCGACCTGCGCCGCGCCCTGTCTACCTTTACCTCCTCCTTCGAGCAGTCGCCCGGACGCCTGAACGTGCACGATGGGCACGGTTTCCGCGTGATCGTGGACTACGCCCATAATCCGGCAGGGCTAGCGGCCCTCAGCGATCTGGTGGGCAACTTGCGGCCCCAGTACGCCCGCACCATCGGCATGGTCAGTATTCCCGGAGACCGCCGCAACGAAGATATAGAGGAAATGGGGGTCATCGCCGCCCGAACCTTCGACCACCTGATTTTCCGGGAAGCGCCAGATGGCCGGGGCCGGGCCAGCGGCGAAGTGCTGACGCTGCTTTCTCGGGGGGCACTGGGCGCGGGGTTTTCGCCCGACCGGATGCGCCGCGTGCTGCACGAATCCGACGCGGTAGACGCCTCGTTGCGGCTGGCCCGCCCCGGTGACCTCGTGGCCCTGATGCCCACCGCCATTGACGCGGTGTGGCAGCAGGTTCAGGCGTTCGTGCCAGAAGCGGCGGCTCAGGCCCACTTCTCCGAGACTCAGCCCTCCGCCTCGCCACGATCCGAGCAGCGCTCCCCCGCGTCATCCACCCAGTCACGCACTGACCAGGGCACGGGTGCGCCCCAGCCCCACCGGACGGGCCATGACTGAGATTCCCCCCAATTGGGCGCTCATTCTGCACGGCGGGGCCAAAGAAATACAGCCAGAGCAAGAAGAAGCCAACCGCCGGGGTTGCCTCGCGGCGTTGGCAGCGGGCCAACAGATTCTAGAAACGGGTGGCCGCGCCCTCGACGCTGCCGAAGCCGTATTGCGCGTGCTGGAAGACGATCCGACCTTCAACGCGGGTTTCGGCTCGGTGCCCAATGCCGATGGACAGGTGGAAATGGACGCTGCATTGATGGAAGGCAAAACGCTGGCGGTAGGCGCGGTGGCGGGCATTCAGGGCGTGCGGCATCCGGTGTCGGTGGCGCGGGCCTTGCTGGAGGAAACGCCGACGCTGCTGATTGGAGCGGGAGCACGGCGCTTTGCCAAACAGTGTTTTTCAGATCAAGGCAGTGCGGAATTGTGCGACCCAGCCGAGATGCTGTCGCCTCAGCAGGCCGCCAGTGAGGCGGCAAAGAGGGCGGGACACGATACGGTGGGTTGCGTTGTGCTGGATCAATTTGGCGACCTCGTGACCGGAACCTCTACAGGCGGCCTGAATGGAACCTTGCCCGGACGGGTAGGAGACTCTCCCCTGCCCGGTTGCGGGTTTTACGCCGACAACACGTTTGGCGCGGTGGCCCTCTCCGGTCACGGCGAAGCCATTTCGCGCTTGATGCTGGCCAGCCGGATTATGCACGGGCTAGAGCGGAACGCCGTGCAGACCGCTGTTTCTGTAGCCCTGAACCACCTCAGCCGCCTGAATACCGACAAGGCCGACGCCGGAGCAGTCGCCCTAGATGCACGCGGCAACGTGGGCTGGGATCACCGCAGCCCGCATTTCGCGGTGGCGTACGCCACATCGCAGCAGCCCGCACAAGTCTACCTGAAGCGCGAGGATTCTCTATGACCGAAGCACAGCTCAGCAACTCCGGCACGCTGATCATCATTGGCGGCCACGAGGACAAAGAAGGCAAGCGCGTGATCTTGGATGAAGTTGCCAAGCACCTGTACGGCGGCAAACTCGTTCTCGCCACCGTCGCCTCACACGAGCCGGAAGGCTATTTTGAAACCTATCAACAGGCATTCGGGGCGCTGGGTGTCACCGATTTGACCGAACTGTACGTACAAGAGCGGGCCGAAACGCTGCTCCCTGAAAAACAGGCGCTCTTTGACGGTGCGGCGGGCGTGTTCTTTTCGGGCGGTGACCAACTGCGGATTACCAGCCAGATGGGAGACACTCCCCTAGAGGCCCGCGTCCACGAGATTTTTGCGGCAGGCGGCGTCATCGCGGGCACGTCTGCCGGGGCCAGCGTCATGAGCGAAACCATGTTGGTGCGCGGCAGCAGCAGCGAATCTCACCGAATTGGTGACCTGCACATGGCCCCCGGACTCGGCCTGATCCGCAACGTGATGATCGATCAGCACTTTGGCGAGCGCGGGCGCATTGGCCGTTTATTGGGCGCGGTGGCGCACAATCCACGCATGCTGGGCATCGGCATCGATGAAGACACCGCCATCGTGGTGCAGGGCGGGACGTTCCGGGTCATCGGTGCGGGCGCAGTGTACGTGCTGGACGGCGCGGGCGTGACCTACTCCAACATTGCCGATGGTGGTCAAGACCGCGCCCTCTCGCTGACCGATGTGCGGCTGCACGTGTTGGCGCACGGAGACAGCTTCAACCTCAGCACGCGCCGCCCTGACCATGCGCCGGAACTGGAGAGCAGTCACGCGCTGGAACTTGGTCAGGCGAGCGATAGCTGAGGATCGGGTGTAGGGCGTGAGGAAAGCGTGCTGGATGGAGAATTCGTGTTGTACAAACTCCATCCTTCGACAGCACTGAGCACGGCCTTCACCGCTCTCCCACGCTCAACCCTCAAGAGGCCCCTGCTCAGTCCGAAGCAGGTTCATACCAGTTGCGTTCCCAGCGGTGGGGGTACAACTTCTGCACTTGCTCCTCAGATAAGCCTTGCCCGTCGCCCAGCGCGGCGTTGCGTTCCACATTTCTCACCGAGCGCATGCCCACGATAACGGTGCTGACCGCCTCATTCGCCAGCACGAAGCTCAGCGCCGTTTCGGGCAATTGAGCTGTAGAAATACCCAATTCCTGCTCTATGGCCCGCAGCCGGGGCTGAAGCTCGGCTTTGCGGTTGCCGCCGAAATAATTGTTGCGCCAATCTCCGTCCGGAAAAGTTGTATCCGCCGTAATATTTCCGGTCAGACTGCCCTCATCCAGCGCCACACGCACAATCACGCCCACGCCGTTGGCAAGGCAGGCGTCCAGCAAGCGGTCTTGCGGCGATTGATCAAACACGTTGTAGATGACCTGCACCGTGTCTAGCACGCCTGCTTCCACGGCTTTCACGGCGTTGGTGGGCTGGTGATCGTTGATAGAAATGCCGAAATGCTTGATCTTGCCGCTTTGTTTCAGGTGCGCCACTGCCTCTTGCCAGTCGCCTTCGCTGAGCCAATCGTCGTTCCACACATGAAACTGCTGTACGTCAATGCTGGGCAGCCCTAAACGCTCCAAGCTCGCTTCGGTGCACTGAATCACCCAGTCGCTGGGAAAGGCTTCGGGGGCGTGGGTGCCGGAGCGGGCGGGCCACTGCATGTTCTTCGGACTGATTTTGGTGGCAACCGCCACGCCCGGATGCTCGCGGGCCACTTGCCCCACCAAGCGTTCGCTGTGGCCGTCGCCGTAACCCATCGCCGTATCTATAAAATTGCCGCCTAAATCGATATAGCGGCGTAGCGCGGTCAGGCTGTCGTCGTCCTGTGCGCCTTTCCACATGTCGGCCCCAATGCCCCACGCGCCGTAGCCGATTTCGCTGACTTGCAGTCCAGTGCGTCCCAGCGCCCGTTTGTATATGGTCATGGGATGTACGTTACGCCGCAGAGGGCGGCAGGCAGATGAGTCGGGGCTTCATCAACACTCAGCCCGCAACAGCACTCAGAGAGATGCAGGCGCGGCACAAGTTCGGCAATGGCGTTTGGACAGTGGCATTGAAGCAGAGGTGTTTAAACAGCGGCGCTTAACCCTCACCCCAGCGGCGTATCCATTGTCAGGCCAGACAAGCCCAAGCCCGCAGATTCTCGCCCCGCAGGTTGCAGCGGCAGCGTGACCGTAAACCGTGCCCCGCCCAGGACACTGCGGTCTACGCTGGCCCGCCCGCCGTGTGCAGCGGCCAGCGCCCGCACGATCGAGAGGCCCAGTCCGCTGCCCCCGGTATCGCGGGCACGGCTTTCGTCCAGGCGAGTAAAGCGCGTGAATACGGCGTCGCGCTGGGCAGCGGGAATGCCGGGGCCATCGTCGTCTACGTGCAGCTGCACCGCTGCCTGCGTGGATTCCACCTGCACTTCTACCCGGCTGCTGGCGTACCGCAGGGCGTTTTCGATCAGGTTGCTGGTCACTTGCCGCACGCGGTCAGGGTCGGCGGTCAACGTGCTGGGCAGGGTGGGCGGCGCGGCCCGAAACGTCAGGCTCAGCGAGCGCGCGGCGGCGCGGTCTTGCTGATCTCTGACCACCTGTGAGGCCAAGTCGCTGAGGTTGATTCCCTGCGGATTCAGGCCCAGGCGCCCCGCGTCGGCCAGGGTCAAAGTGCGCAGGTCGCCTACCAAGCGGGTCAGCAGTTGCGTTTGCCCGCTCAACAGCGTCACCTGTTCGGGCGTCAGCGGGTACACCCCGTCTTCTAGGGCGTCCAGCCGCGCCTGCATAATCGCAATCGGCGTGCGGAGTTCGTGGGCAATGTCGGCCACCGCATGTTGCCGCTCGCGCTCGAGGGCCTGCAAACTTTCGGCCATTTCATTGAATGTTCGGGCCAATTCCGCCACTTCCCGCTCCGCGCCCAGCGTAGGGGCACGCACCGCCAAATTTCCGGCGGCCAGTTGCGCGGCGGCCCGGCTGACTGCCCCGATGGGCCGCACCACTCGCCGTGCCAGCAGCAGGGCCAGCACCAGCGCGGCACTGGCCGCCACCAACCCGGCCTGAATCAGGCTGGTCTGCACATCACGTACAAAATCCTGCGTGCGCGGATTCAGGGCGGCAGGCAACAGGCCTGAAAAAGATGTGCGGCCCCGGCGTTCTCCGCTGCCGCTCTCGCCGGGCGGCTGTGGGCGGCGGCCATTTTCGATGGTCACGGTCAGGCCGTTGGGATTGGACACCGTGCCGTAGACGCCCGGACTGGAATCGCCGGGAGGCAGCAAGTAAGCGTCGGGGTCGTTGCCAAAGCGGATTTCGGGCGTGGGAGGATTGGGCGCGAGTTGCTGCCCCAGCCGTTCAGCGGCCTGCCCCGCCCGCAAATACGCCTGCACTTCGGGCGGCAGCCGAGCAATTTGACGCTTGACGGCCAGATTGCTGAAGAAAAACATGCCGCCAATGGTCAGCACCACCAGCGCCAGCATGGTCAGCAGCAGCGTGACCGTGAGGCTGGGGCCACGTTTTAGGCGGCTGAAGATGTTCAGGGCGGCTAAGGTGCTCAAGCCGACGCCTCCAGCCGGTACCCGATCCCGCGCACTGTATGCAGCAGGCCGCCTGCATGCGCCGCCTCCAATTTGCGGCGCACGCTCGCCAGATGCGCGTCTACCACGCGTTCCAGCGCCTCGCTTTCAGGCAGGGCGGCCGCCAAGAGTTCCTCTCGGCTAAAGGCCCGGCCCGGAGCCTGAGCCAAGTGCGTCAGCAGCCGGAATTCGGCGGGCGTGAGGGCCAACGGATGCCCATGTACGCGGGCCGACACGGCGCGGCGGTCTATTTCCAGTTCTCCGACCCGCAGCGGTTTCTCATTGCTTTCCAGGGCAGCGGTGGCGCGGCGCAGCACGGCTTTCACGCGGGCCATCACCTCGCGGGGGCGGAACGGTTTGACCACATAATCGTCGGCCCCCAGTTCTAGCCCCACGATCTGGTCGGTTTCTTCGGCGCGGGCGGTGACCAGAATGACGGGCGTCAGGCCATCGGCGCGAATGGTTTTCAGCACGTCCAGCCCACTCCTGCCGGGCAGCATCACGTCTAGCAAAATCAGGTCAGGGTGCGCGGCGCGGTAGGCGCTCAGGGCGGCCAGTCCATCGGCGGCGCGTTCGGTGCGGTAGCCTTCCTGCCGGGCGTAGGCTTCCAGCACTTCGGCCAGTTGCGGTTCGTCTTCGACAATCAGGATCAGGGCGCTCATGCCCCTATGGTAGGCCCCAGCCTGCAAGGTTGTGCGAAGGTGCGTGAGACTTCTGCCGCAACCCAAGGTGATGATTGTGCGTGTGGGCGCGGCTACAATTGTCTTCGCCAAATCTTCAAAAAGCCTGCGCGTGGCCTTCGTGCGTCCAGCCCAGATTGAGGGCATGAGAAGAACTTGCGGTGAGTCGCAGACGAACCCGGCCGAAAGGAGAAGCAAAAGAGACCGACTGGCGGCGATGGAGACCTGTCCGGCGAATGTTCAGGATAGGTTGGAATCAGGGCCAGCCGGTCTGAGCCGATGCCAGCCCCCGCCCTCAAGATCTACCCCACTCGGCACCATGACGCTCGGTCTTGTTCTCCTGTCTGCAACCGGACTGGCCCAAACTACCACTCTTCCAACGCTAACTCTAGAAGACGCACTGGCACGGCTGGCACAGGCTCCATCGGTCACGGCGGCCCGCCTGAGCGTGCAAGTGGCGCAGCAAAACTACGCGGCGGCCCGGAATGCGTTGGGGGTGTCGGTCAGCGTGAACGGCAGCGCGGGATATGCGGGCGGATTCACCAGCACCGCCGCCGATGGCAGCACCGTGAATACGGCGTCCAGCCTCAGCGGAAGTGCGGGCGTGCAGTTCAGCCTTGGCCTGTTGCCCTGGGCCAGCAGCCAAATCGGGCTTCAAGCTTCGGCCCGCAGCCTCGCGCTGGCCGAAGCGCGGCAACAAGAAACGCAGGCCAGCACGCGCCTGAACGTGTATGCACAGTATTTGGCAGCGGTGGTGGCAGGGCAAGATGTGGCGCTGGCAAACCAAACGGTGGCGTTCCGGCAGCGGCAACAAGCCGTGGCGCAGGCTCAGGCCGACGTGGGCAACGCGACGCCAGAGAGCGTGCTGAGTGCCGGGGCCGATGTACTGACCGCTCAGGCCAGCGCCCTGAGTGCCGCCGCAGACCTCGACGCCGCCCGCCGCAACTTGGCTGCGCTGCTGAACGTTGACCTGACAGGCACGGTGTTTCCCAGCCAGCCGCCCAGCACGTTTATCCTGCCCGACTTGGCCGCACTCCTGAGCCGCGCCCGCACCTCCAGCCGCGCCGTTCTTCAGGCCCGCAACGACCTTGCCGACGCCCAAGACACGCTGAATACCCAGCAACGCGAGGCCAATCTGCCCACCTTGAACGCCGGCCTGCGCTACGGCCCTGCCGGAAGCGGCGGCCTGAGCGCCAGCCTGAACGTGAAAGACGGCACGGCGGGCGTGGGGTACACGCTGCCTCTGGGAGGGAGCAGCGGCGCAGATCGCCTAAGCGCCAGCCTGACCGGAAGTTACGTGCTGTACTCGCCGGGGGTGCGGGCGCAGGTGTCGGCGGCGCAGGCCAGCGTGACTCAGGGCCAACTGAGTCTGAACACCGCCCAAAGCGACGCCGAATTGAATGTGCGAACCCGCTACAGCGCGGCGCAGACGGCCACCATCAACTTGAGAACCAGTGCAACGCAGGTGCAAGTGGCGCAGGCTGGACTGGATGCGGCGGGCCTGCGCCTAAGCGCCGGAACAGGCACGCAAGACGACGTGACGGCGGCCCAGATCACGCTCGCGCAGGCCCAGCGCAACCTCTTGGCGGCCCGCAGCACCGCGCAACAAGCGGTACTGCAACTTGAAAATTCGGTGTATTGACCCGCTTTTCCTTAACCCCCGTTCCGATCTTTCCATGTCCCCACCTGCTGCTGGAGGCTTCCCCATGATTCGTCCCAATCCGGTCAAATTTTTGTCTACAACCGCCCTAACATTCGCCCTGCTCCTCAGCCCAGCAGCCCTGGCCCAAACCACCGCCCCGGTTTCTCTGAGTGCCGCCGTGCAAGCCGCCTTGCAAAACGGGGCCGATGTGCGAACTGCGCAGGCCAATTTGGACAAGGCGCAGGCTGCCAACGCCGCGCAACAGGCCGATCCCAGCGCACTGGCCGCCGCCAAGCTGAACGCCAAAAATACGCTGACGCTGGCGCAGGTGCAGCTCAGGGGTGCCCGCCTGAGTACCTTGCAAACCACTATCAATTCCTACGCCACGCTGCTGAAGGCCCAGGAAAACGTGGAGTTGCAAACGCTTCAGGTGCAGGTAGACCAGAAGGGGGTGCAGGTGGCGCAGGTAAAATTGCAGGTGCAGAACGCCACCGCGCTGGACGTGCAAAATGCCGGTAATACCCTCACCGGATCGCAGCAAAATCTGGCCGACGCCCGCGCACAGGTGAACCTCGCCAGCGGCAAGCTCAGCACGGCCACTGGACTCGCCCTAGGCGTGCGGGCCGGGGCGTTGAGCAGCGTTCCTGCCCTCAAAACAGCGTTGGGCGGCCTGCAAACGGGCCTGAATACCAACCTGACAGGCGTGGTTTCGGCCAGTGGCGAGGTGGCTTCGGCACAACTCAGCGTGAAATTGGCCGACAACGACTTTACGCCCGCCCGCACGCTGCAAGACGCCCGGACCGCCCTCGCCAACGCCCAGCGCAGCCTCGATTCGGCCCAGAAAAACGCCGCCACCACGCTGAGTAGCGCGTACCAAAGCGTAGACAACGCCGCCGAACTGCTGAAGGTGGCCCTCAGCAAAGAGGCCGCCGCCCAGAAAACCTATACCCAAGACGCGGCCCGCCTGAAAAGCGGCACGATCAGCGCTGTGGACCTGCAAAACACCCAACTGGCGCTGAAAAAAGCCCAGTACAGCCGCCTTCAGGCCCAAACGGACGTGTTGCAGGCGTTGGCGAGCTTGTCGGTGGCCGCAGGCCAAAACCTGACCGGCATTGGCGGGACGTTCTGAGCGGGCGCTTCTCCCGCACCGAGTTTGGGGTTCAAGGTTGCCAAGCTCAGCAAGCCGTGAGAGGTAGCGATTCCGGGTCAACCCCCCAGGCTGCTTTGCAGACGGCTCCCTCCGAGGGGAGCGCAACAGCTGTTGTCCTCCCGTTGAGGGGGCGTTGCGACAGCAACGGGGAAGTTCACCTTCCCACTCACCCAGCCAGCACCGCCTTTCCCACTCACGCCCTTAGAGGTCTCCCATGACTGAACCGATTCTCAAGCCTTCCCCGCCTACCGCCACCACATCACGCCTGCCTGCCCGTCCAGCATCCCGCAAACGCTGGCCTTGGGTGCTGGGCGCACTCCTTCTCATCGGTGGCGTCACTGGCGGCGTCCTCGTGACGCGCAACCTGGCAGCGCAGGCTCAGGCGGCTACCCCCACCATTCAAACGCAAACTGTGCAGCAAGGCGTGGTGCGAGTGAGTGTCAGCGGCCCCGGCACGCTGGAGGCCAGCGCCACCCGCACCGTTGGGGTCAGCCGTAGCGTCACTGTGGGGGCCTTGCCTGCGGTGGGCGAACGGGTTACCAAAGGGCAACTGCTGACCACCCTCACCAGCGATGACGTGCAGGACAGCGTGAAAACCGCAGAGCTAAATCTTGCCAAGGCGCGGGCCAGTGTGGACAGCACGCGGGCTTCTCAGGCATCGGGGGCGGCCAGCAGACAAAGCAGCGTGACCAGCGCCGAAGGAAACGTGACTCAGGCGCAGCAAACGCTAAGCGGGGCCCGCACCACCCTGAATGCACAGGAGCAACTCGCAGCCATCGGCGCAGTCAGCAGGCAAGCCCTGAACGACGCAAGGAACGCCGTGACCACAGCCGAACTTGACCTCAGCAGCGCCCGCTCAAGCGCCGCCGCCTCGCGCACCCAACTGAGGACGGGCGCGGGCAGCGACGCCGAAACCTTGCGGAGTGCCCAGATTGCTGTGGAGCAGGCGCAGGCCAGCTTAGAGACCGCGCAGCAGGCCCGCACATCCCTGAAGGTGTATGCCCCGATGACCGGTGTGGTCAGTGCCGTCAGCGCCACCGAAGGCGCGGTGTTGGCAAGCGCGGCAGGCCTGCTGACCCTGATGGACGATTCCACCTTAGAACTGCCCGTGCAAGTCGATGAAACCGAGATTGCAGGCGTGAAAGTGGGCCAACCTGCCAGCGTCACGTTAGACGCTGTAGACGGCGAAACCTTCACCGGGCAGGTGGTGCGGGTGTCTCCGGCGGCCACACAGTCCAGCGGCATCAGCGTGTTTACAGCCACCGTGCGCCTGCCCAACCCAGACGGCGCGCTGCGGGCAGGCATGACCGCCGAAGCCGAAATCGTGCAAAGTGAAGACCGGGGCCTGATCGTGCCGCAAAAGGCGATTGAGACGGTGCGAACCCGCAGCTACGTACAGGTGCGGAGCGCAGAAGGCACCGAGCCGGAGCGCGTGCGGGTGGAAGTGGGCGACACCGACGGCACGGATACCGTGATTAAAAGTGGCCTGACGCCTGGGCAAGAAGTGATCGTGCCGGGCAGCACGAGCAGTGCATCTGGCCGTGGTAGTACGACTCGGACGCAGACTCAAGGCGGCCCTCCCGGTGGCTTCGGCGGTGCACCATGACCGCCGCTGCTGCTGTTGCTGGCGCCGCTCCCTTGCCTGTCGTAGAACTCCAAGACATCGGCAAGGTCTATACGCAGGGCGAACTGGTCTTTGAAGCCCTACGCGGCGTGTCGCTTACCATTCTTCAGGGCGAAATGGTGGCCCTAATGGGGCCGTCGGGCAGCGGCAAAACCACACTGATGCAGGTCATCGGTCTGCTCGACCGCCCCAGCAGCGGTTCTTACCATCTGGCGGGCCGTGACGTGACCACGCTGAACGAAAATGACCTCGCCCGCGCCCGCAACGAAGACATCGGGTTCGTATTTCAGGCCTTTCATCTGCTGCCCCGCCAAACCTTGCTGGAAAACGTAGAAGTGCCGCTGGTGTACGCCGGAGTGCCGCCCCGCGAACGGCGGGCACGGGCGCTGGATTTGCTGGAACGGGTGGGCTTGGCCGACAAAGCAGGCAGCCGCCCGTCTCAGATCAGCGGGGGGCAAAAACAGCGTGTGGCGGTGGCCCGCGCCCTGGCGGGCAGCCCGCGCCTGTTGCTGGCCGATGAACCCACCGGAAATCTGGACACCCGCACCAGTGAGGAGGTCATGGCCCTGTTTTGCGCCCTACACGCGGAAGGAACGACGGTGGTGATCGTGACCCACGAAGCCGACATTGGAGCTTATGCGGAGCGCGTGGTGCGGGTGCGTGACGGCCTGATCGAGAGTGACAGTCAGCAAACGCCCAAGCGCCCTAGCGTGGTTGTGCCGTTGCCTTCCGTCCAGTTCTTGGGTGAAGCATGACCGTTCAAGCGGGTCAGTCGGTGCGGCCCGACACAGCTGCGCCCGCCGCTGCTTCGGCGCGGCCCCGCAAGGGTGGCGGCATCGGCTTAGGCGGAGCGTTCGTCATCGCTTGGCGGGCCATCGTAGGAACGCCGCTGCGCTCTGTTCTGACCGCGCTGGGCGTCATCATTGGCGTGGCGGCGGTGGTGGCCCTGACTGCCATCGGGCAAGGCAGCACGGCCGGGATTACGCGTAATCTGGAGTCGCTTGGCACCAACCTGCTGACCGTGCAAAGCGCACGTGGCGGCGGCGGGGGAAGCCTCGTGCGGGCAGGTCCCCGCCAAACCGTGACCCTGAAGGATGCCGAGGCGCTGAGTACCGCTTTTGGTGCGCGGGTGGCGGGCGTGGCTCCCACCGCTCAAAGCAGTATTCAGGCCAAAGTGGGCGACCTGAACGCGCAAGTAACGCTGCTGGGCACATGGCCCGCTTACGAAACGGTTCGCAACAGCCCTGTGAGCAGCGGCAGCTACTTTACGCAGGCCGACCTGGACGGACGCAAGCGCGTGGCGGTGATCGGCGCACAGGTGGTGACCGACCTGTTTGCCGGCACGCCCGACCCGGTGGGTGAAAAACTACGCGTGGGCGGCGTGTCATTTACGGTGGTGGGCGTGCTGCCCGACAAAGGCAACAGCGGCTTCGGCAACGCCAATTCTCAGGTGATCGTGCCGCTGAGTACCTACATTCAGCGCTTTAGCCGCACCAACAGCGCCGGCGGGCAGCCCACTGTGAGTAGCGTGTATTTGCAGGCCACCAACAAAGATGACCTGAGCGCCCTCGTGACCGAAGTGACCGATTTGATCAGTGCCCGCCACGAGCAGACCGACCCCGAGAACCTCGATTTCAGCGTGCAAAATCAGGCCGACAGCCTCGCCAGCCTGAACACCATCACCACTACGCTGACCCTGTTGGTGGGCGCAATCGCGGGCATCAGCCTGCTGGTGGGGGGCATCGGCATCATGAACATCATGCTGGTCAGCGTGACCGAGCGCACCCGCGAAATCGGCGTTCGCAAGGCGCTGGGCGCGCGGCCCCGCGACATCCTGACCCAGTTTTTGGTCGAAGCCGCGCTGCTCAGCTTGGGCGGCGGCATCATCGGCATCGGCTTGGGGATCGCCACCGCTTACGCCGGCAACAGTTTCGGTATCAGCCCGGTGTTTTCGGTCACGCCGATTGTGGTCGCGTTCGTGTTCAGTGCGCTCGTGGGGGTGTTTTTCGGCTACTATCCGGCCGCCAGAGCCGCACGTTTAGATCCCGTAGAAAGCTTGCGCTACGAATAATTTTTGCTGAGAATCCCGCCTCGTTCATCCCAAACTTAAGGAGAATGCCAGATGCAACCCCACCGAATTTTGCGCACCACTGCCCTGCTGCTCACCTCCGTTGCCACAGCCCAGCAAAACAATTCGGCCAACACCTCCGGTTTCCAGATGACCCCCGAAATGCGGGCGCGAATGGCGGCCATGCAGCCGGTGTTAGACCTGTCTCAGACGGTGCGCCTGCTGCCCGAACTGGAGAAAAACAAGGCGACTGCCGTGACCAAAACGCAGGCCAAGACGCTGCTGACCATCCTGACCACGTTGCAAAAGGCGTCGGCAGTGCAGCCCAACGACGCCAAGAAATACCTGGCGCAAATAGAAGACAAGATTCTGACTGAAAAGCAGTTGACGGCGCTGGATACGCTGCTGATCAAGGCAGAACAAGCACAGCAGGCGCAGCGGGCCGCCCGGCAGAGTGGGCAACCGGCGCGGATTCCGGGTCTTCCGGGCGGCCTGTTGGGTGGGCAGCGTCCCGGCGGCCAGACCGCTCAGCGTTCATCTGGAACAGCTCAGGCCGGAGTGGGCCAGCGGCAACCCGGCGCGTTCAATCCCTTCAAAGAAGGCCGGGGCGCAGACATGCTGACCAGCTACCTCGCCCTGTTGAAGAAGAAATAGAACGGGAAGGGATCATCAAGAAGCCGGCCCAATCATTCCATCTTGATCGGGCCGGCTTCTTGATTTCCTAGATCTTAGCTGTGTAGGCGCGGGCTGCCTGTCACCCAGTCCAGCGGCGCGAGGTGCAGTTGCCGCCGGGTATGCTCTTTGTTCCACGCATGAAACACAATCATGTCCCTTCCGTCTGGGCCGACGATCAGCGAGTTGTGGCCGGGGCCGATCAGCCCCCTCAGGCCGCTCGACAGCACCACTGGCCCCAGTTCGGGTTCGCGCCACGGCCCCAGCGGATGCTCGGCCACCGCGTGCCCCACGCCGTAGGTGTCGTTTGTCCACGCGCCGCCCGAGTAAAAGCAGTGGTACAGGCCGCCCCGCTCCACCACAAAGGGGCCTTCCAGTGTGTGCCAGTCGTAGGTTTGACCGTACATAGAGCGGGCACGCTCATAAATTTGCCAGTCATGGCTGGCGTGCAGCACCGCACTGACCGGGCCACCGGGGGTCTGCATATCCCGCATCGGCATCACGGCCAAGGTCGTGCCCACCCGTTCGCCGTCCAGATGATCGCGGGCAAAGTACAGATACCACTGACCGTCTTTGTCTTGAAACGGGTGCGGATCAATGGCGAACGGTTCGCCTGGCGTGAGGTTGACGCCCTGATCGGTAAACGGCCCGAGCGGGCTGAGCGAGGTCGCGACGCGCAGATGATGCTGTTTGTCGCCAACACCTGCCGAGTAGTACATGTAGAACGTGCCGCTGTTCTCTGCCACTTCGGGTGCCCAGTAGTCGCGGGGGTCACCGGGCAGGGGCGTCAAGGCTCCGCCGTGCGATGTCCAGTTCACCAAATCGGGCGAAGACAGGATTTCGAAGGCCCGGCCATCCTCTCCCCCGTTTTGACCTGTGCCGTAAGCGTAGTACTGCCCCTGCCACGCCAAGACGAAGGGGTCGGCAAAGTAGCCGGAGAAGCGGGGGCCGCTCACCGGATGGCCGCCGGTGCACGCTGAGGCGTGAGGGTGGGGCCTTTGACGGTCATTTTGCCGCCACTAAAAGTCACTGGATCGATTCGCATGCTCCGGTAGCCTACGCTATCGCCAATTTGCCCTGTTGTCCAGGCATGGTAGGCGATCCACGGTTTTCCCTCACCGTCAGTCACGATGGTTTGGTGGCCGGGGCCGGAAATTTCGCCTTTGGTGACCAGCACAGGATTCTCTTCGGCTTTTTTGTAAGGGCCGGTCACCGTTTTGCTGGTGGCGTAGCCCACTGCGTACAGGTCGCTGTCAAAGGGGCCGCCCGAATACAGCAGGTAATACACGCCGCCTGTTTTGTACAGCGTCGGCGCTTCCACCACACTGCCTTCCCACAACTGGAAATTCTGAATCAGGTTGCTGGCTTTTCCGGTCAGGCGCAGGCCATCGGGGTTCAGCGCCTGAATGAAAATTTGGGTGGTCAGGTTGCAGCAGTTGCCGTCGTTCTTCCAGAGCAGGTAGGCTTTGCCGTCGCTGTCGACGAAGGGGCTGGCGTCAATGCTGCCACCCAAATCGGCTTGACAGACGATGGGGCCGCCGCCAGCGGGCGAAAATGGCCCCGCTGCCTTGACCGCCACCGCCACGCCGATGCACTGGCGGTCACTCTTAATGTCGCGGGCGGTGTAATACATCAGGTATGTGTTGCCCAACCGCGCCACTTCGGGTGCCCACGTCAGGCCCGGCTGCACCCATGCGGGCAATTTGGGCAGGGCGTCGCCCGCCGCCGTCCAACTCACCAAATCTTTGCTGACGGCGTAGGGCACGTTGCCGCCGCTGCCGTTGGTAGCGTAGGCATGGTAGGCCGCCCCAGAGCGCAAAATGAACGGATCTGGGAAATTGGCGTCTAAAACGGGGTTAGAGAATGTAGCAGCTTGCGTAACGGCGGGGCGTGTGGAGGCAGCGTTGGTCGGCGCGGGGCCAGCGCCCCCAGCGAGCGCCAACGCTCCCAACATTCCGGCCCCCACCAGCGTGGCCGCTCCAGACCAGACCTTGACACCCAAAGTCAAATTCACAGTCACGGCGCCACCTACTCCTTGAGTCCGGTGGTCGAGAGGCCGGCTTCAAGGAAGCGCTGCGCCACGAGGTAAGCGATCAGCGCGGGCACGGCGGCCAGCGTGGTCGAGGCCATCAGCTTGCCGTATTCGGTGGTGTAGCGCTGCGAGAAGGTGGTGATGCCCACGGGGAGCGTCATCTTGTCCACGTCGGTGACGGTAAACAGCGGCCAGAGGAAGTTGTTCCACGATCCCATGAAGGCGAATACAGCCAACGTGACCAGCGACGGCACGCTGAGCGGCAAAATAATGCGCCACAGGATTTGAAAATTGCTTGCGCCGTCCAATGTGGCGGCTTCTTCCAGTTCTTTGGGAATAGCCACAAAGAACTGACGCAGCAAGAACACGCCGAAGACGCCGCTGATGCCGGGCCAGATCAACGCGTGATACGAGTTGATCCAGTTGAAGTTCAGCATCATGATGTAGGTGGGGACCAAGGTCACGATGCCGGGAATCATCAGGCTGGACAAAATGATCCAGAACCATGCATTGCGGCCCTTGAAGTCCATGCGGGCCAGTGGATAGGCGGTCAGCGCACACACGACCACATGAATCACTGTGAACATCAGCGCTACATACAGGGAATTCCACGTCCAGCGTAAAATATTGCCGTCGGGCGACGTCAGGACGGCAATGTAGTTGTCGAGCGTGGGATTAGCAGGCCACCACTGCACGGGCGTCGCAATCGCGTCAGCTTCGGATTTGAAGGACGTGCTGATCATCCAGTACACCGGAGCCAGAAATAAGATCGACATGAACGACAGGATCAGGAAGCGGGGAATATCACGCGGCAGGCGGCGCTTTTTGAAGGGCGTCGGCACCGCTTGGCTGGATTGAGGCGCAGAAATGGTCATTTGTCTCCCGAGCTGGTCACGTCACGGGCCATCATGCGGAATTGTGCGCCGGTCAGAATCAGCATCATCAGGCCGAACACAAAGCCCATAGCCGCGGCACTGGAAATCTGCGAGTTGGTAAAACCTTCTTCAGTGATGTACTGAATGACGCTCTGCGTACTGCGGCTGGGGCCGCCATTGGTAATGGTCAGTGACTGTCCGAAAAGTTGGAATGAGGCCAGGGCCGTCGTGATGATCACAAACAGCGTAATGGGCGTCAGCATAGGCCAGGTAATGAACCGGAACTGTTGCCAAGGCGTCGCGCCGTCAAGTGACGCGGCTTCGTAGAGGCTGACCGACACGTTGCTGAGGGCCGCCAGATACAGCGTCATGTTGAAGCCCAGTGTCCACCAGATCGTGCCCACCACAATTGGCACCCACGCAAGGCCTTCTGTGGACAGCCACGGAATCGGGGCCGCGCCCGTCAGCAGGTCGCGGGCGGCGTTGACCAACCCGATTTGGTTGTCGAACATCCAGCGCCACAAGATGCCCATGACCGACACCGTGAGAATGCCAGGCATAAAGAACACGGCCCGGAAGAACGAGCGCCCGAAAATGGGACGGTGAAGAAGCACAGCCAACCCCAAGGCCGAAGCCACCAACAGGGGCACGCTGACTACCGTAAAGAGGGTGGTGTTCAGTAGGGTGCGCCAGAAAAATTCAAATTGTGGGGTGCCGGCCGTAAACAAGTTGCGGAAGAATTCAAACCCCACGAACTGCTGGTTGCTGTTCAGCAGATCCCAACGGTGCATGCTGATGTACATGCCGTAGCCGATGGGGTACACCGTGAATACGAAGAACAGCACGGCGTGCGGCAGCAAATACAGGTACGGCTCCAGCGAAACTTTTTTGCGCGGTTGGGTGGGGGTTTGCTGTCTGGGCGGCGCGTGGGTGGTCGTCATGCTGCTTACCTCGTCTGCTGTGGGATTTGCGTGTATTCCAGCACTTGCTGAGGCGACATGCCAATGGGAGCGGCCCTCTCCCGAACAGGAAACCCGACCGCTCCCACTTCCGTTCTAAACCTTTCAGCTCAGAACGCTAAGCCGCTCTGTTCAGTTGAAGTTCTTGCGGGCCTGCTCGATCTGCTTGTTCGACTCGGCGACGCCGTCGTTGAGCGCTTGAGTCACCGTCTTTTTGCCGAGGTAGGCGGCTTCCCACGCGGCGTCGAACGGCCCCATGACTTGGCCGACCCAGGGAAAGCCACTGGTGGCGTACACGCTGCCCAGGCGGTCGAAGATGCCGCTGATGGCCGCACTGGCAAACTTGGGATTCTTGGCGACCGCTGCTTGGGTGGGGAGGCTGCCCGTGGCCGTCCACGCGAGGTTTTGCTCGGGGAGCGCCATCCACGCCATGAAGTCCAGCGCGGCTTTGCGCTTGGCAGCGTTGTAGCTGGCAGGCTGTTTGGGCAAGGTCAAGTGGCTGGAGCCGCCCCACGCGGCGTCTCTGGCCGTGCCGCCGACACGCGGCATAAACGTCACGCCGAAGTTCATCTTCTGGGTCTCGAAGCGGTCGAGGTACCACTGGCCGCTGGGGAACATACAGACTTTGCCCTGCGAGAACGCGGCCAATTCTGCTTCTTCGGTGCTGTTGGGGCGGGCGACTTTCTGCTTTTGGACCAAGTCGACCATGAACTGCACGGCGCTGATGGCCTGAGGCGAGTTGAACGAGGCGTTCTGGGCGCTGTTGACCATCGAACCGCCGTTTTGCAAGATGGCGGCGTAGGCGGCGCGTGCGCCCACCCAGTTGTTGTACAAGCTGACGCCCCACGTATCCAGATTCTTGGCATCGAAGCCCGCCTGCGTAGAGTTCTTGCCGTTCTTATCTACCGTGCACAGCTGCGCCACTTTCAGGAACTCGGCGCGGGTACGGGGGGGCTTGTTGGGGTCGAGGCCGACCTTCTTCATCAGGTCTTTGTTGTAGAACATGGCGTAGGCCACGCTGGAAATGGGCAGACCATAGGACTGACCTTTGTAGTCGGCGGTTTTGAACAAGGGGCCGAAGAACTTGGCCTTGTCGATGCCTGCCGTCTTCAGTTCGGCGGCGGTGAGGGGCGACACAGCGCCGCGTGCCACGAATCCGGTGATCTGGTCTTCGTTGATGACGACGACGTCGGGGGCGCGGCCAGAGGCGACCAGCGCGGGCAACTGCTGCCAAGTGGTGCCCCAAGGCTGGGCCTGCGCCTTCACTTCAATGTTGGGGTGGGTGTCGTTGAATTTCTTGACCAATCCTTCCATCACGGGGCGGTCAGGGCCGGTAAAGCCGTGCAAGAAGGTCAAGCTGACTTTTTGGGCGGATGCGGACGTGGCGGCGAGCAGGGCAAAGCTAAGGGTCAAGGTGAAACGTTTCATGGACTGCCTCCTAAAACTAAGGAAAAGACAACTGTTGCGCACAGGAAAGATGTGCAGGGTGAACGGGGTAGTTCAGTATCGCAGATGGGCCAAGGTCAGAATCTCGTGGCGGCCACCATTGGGGCTGACATTGCCTAGCACGGGATAAATCAGGAATCCTCCTTCACGGGGCGCAGAGTGTTCTGCATAGATTGTGACCGCTTGGTGCATAGATACTAACAGCTTAATTTGTTATAAGTCAACAAATTGTTTGGGTACCTGACTCGGCGGCAACAAGAATTTACCGGACTTGCTGGAAAGCTGTGCCTGCAGGGCGTCATGTTTTCCCAATGCGCTTGTCCGGTGAGGTCAGCTGACTCTCAGAAACCCACCAACTCAAACTAAATGTTGTTATAGTCGTCTCCTGAAAGGAGAAGTGATGCCTGCTTCCGGAAACCGCACACTGACTCTGGAGGGCGAAGTGGCCCTCGGCGTCTTGAAAGCCCTTGCCAACGAAACCCGGCTGCTGATCCTGAGCATGCTGTCTCACAACGTCATGAACGTGTCCGAGTTGGCCGACGCGCTGAATTTGCCGCACTCCACCGTCAACTTCAACCTCAAGCAGCTGCAGGCCGCCGGGCTGATTTCGGTGGAATACGAGCCCGGCACGCGCGGGTCACAAAAACTGTGTTCCAAACGGTTCGATGAAATTATTTACAAGGTTCCGGGCGCGGCGGTGGAATCCAACCCCGATCTGGTCACGGTGTCTATGCCCATCGGCAATTACGCCCACATCGAGGCCCAGCCGACGTGTGGCCTCGCCTCTGAGACCAAAATCATCGGCATGCTGGACAATCCACGTTCCCTGTACGAACCTGATCACGTCTATGCCCAAATCTTATGGTTTGGCAAATCGGGCTACGTGGAATACATTTTTCCCAACAATCTGCCGTACGGAGCCGCGCCCGACAAGCTCGATCTCAGCATGGAAATTTGTTCGGAAGCGCCGCAATACGACCCGGAGTGGCCGTCCGACATCACGCTCTGGATCAATGGGCAAGAAGTGGGCACCTTTACCAGTCCCGGCGATTTTGGCGGTGTGCGTACTCGCCTCACGCCCCGGTGGTGGAATGAAGACCAAACCACACACGGCCTGCTCAAGCACTGGATCGTAACCGAAGACGGCTCCTATATAGATGGCGACCGGTTGTCTGACGTGACGCTGAACGACCTGAAGATTCAGGGGGCCAATCAGATCAAAGTGCGCCTTGGTGTGAAGCCGGACGCCCGCAACTGTTCCGGCCTCAATTTGTTTGGCCGCAAGTTCGGCAATTACGAACAAGACATCGTGATGCGGACGAGTTACGTGTTTCCCAACGACGTGCCCAAAGTCAGCGTGCGTTAGAACCGGCTAAAGCAACACGGCTCAACAACACTGTTGCTGTTCGGTCGCCCCGCTTAATCCCGATGTGTTGGCCTAATCGGGTTAGGGTGGGGCACTTTCCTGTTACCCTGCGGCTATGTTGGCGGGCGTAGAGTTGGACATTGCGGGCGACTGGGCAGGCGGGATAGAGCAGTTGGTGTACGAAGCCAACAGGCGGCTCGTCTACCTGCTGCCCGAAGACCGCTCCGGGCGGCCCAAAGACGAGGTGAATGCGCGGCTGGTGCGGCATTACACCACGCTGGGCCTGCTGAGTGCGCCGCGCCGCGAAGGCCGTGAAGCCCGCTATACGCGCAGGCATCTGCTGGAACTGTTGGCCCTGCGCCGCCTGATGGCCGACGGCTTGGGCGGCAAAGTGTTGATGTCGGCGCTGGAATCCCGGAGTGAAGAGGAATTGGCGGCGCTGGCGATGCAGGGCAGCGACGGGCTGGGCGGTGCTGGACTTGGCGGGACTGAAGTGGAGCGTGCCGGATCAGAGAGCCGCGCCGGAATGCAGAGGCGTCGGCAGCAAGCCACAGCGCCACAAACGAATAGGCCTCAAACGGACACAGGCATCATGTCCTTTGTCGACCGACTTCGCAAAGATGCGGGTTTGCCCCCAGCTCTCCCCTCCCCTGCCCCGGCACCGCAGGCCGATCAACGGGAGATCGTGGCGTACCAATCTGCGCCCCCTCCTCAATTCCGGCCAATGCTGGGCATTACGGCAAGTCCTTCCCCCATTCCACCGCACCCCCGCAAACCGCACACTGTAACCCGCTTAGAGGTTCGGCGTGGATTAGAGCTGCAGGTGAGGAGCACGTTGGCGTGGCCGCAAACGTCCGGGCAATGGGACGCGTTGATGCAGGAGATTCGGGCGTCACTGCTCGTCTTACAGAGGGCCAGCAAGCGCACGTCAACCGATGACGCGGGCGCGGGCCAAACTGACAACAGGCCAGAACAAGACTAAGCCTAACAGCTTAAATTGTTGACAATGTAGATTGTTGATGTAGACTCTGGGTGTTCCAGAGGAGTGGCGTCAAGCTGCTGCTCACGCCGTCGCCCATAGCCCCGTCCACACTGCTGCTCCGCCCTGTCGCCTGACCCTTTGGAGGTCTGCTATGCCTACTCCTGTTGCTCCTGCCCACCTGCCCCAGATCGAACTGTTGCCGCTGAAAGCCGGACTGCCTGCGGGTCAGGCGTACCACATTACGGTGCTGGCCCGCATTACGCCGCCTGCGCCCGAATTGCGTGCTGGAGCGCGTGCGCCCATCAACCTCTCGCTGGTACTCGATAGAAGCGGCAGCATGAGCGGCCACCCGCTAGAAATGGCGCGGCAGGCAGCGAAAACGGCCATTCGTGCTTTGCAACCCCAAGACCGCCTCAGCGTGGTCATTTTTGACAACACCGTGGAAATGCTGATCGCGCCGCAACTGGTCACTGACTCAGAAGTGCTGTGCCGCACGGTAGAGGGCATTGCGGCGGGCGGCATGACGGCGCTGCATGCGGGCTGGGTAGAAGGGGCCACCCTGACCGCCCAACATCTGAACCCGGAAGCCCTGAACCGCGTGCTGCTGCTGAGCGACGGGCAAGCCAATGTCGGCGAAACGCAGCCAGACAGGATCGCCCAGCATGTGCGCGGGCTGACCCAGCGCGGCGTCAGCACCAGCACCGTTGGGCTGGGCCGCGACTACCAAGAAGACCTGCTGCGGGCAATGGCCGACGCCGGAGACGGCAATTTTGAGCATATCGAAGACGCCGAAGCCCTTCCCGCCTTCTTCGCCGCCGAATTGCAGGGCTTTTCGCGCACGGTGGGCCATACGGTCAGCCTCGGCCTAGAACCCAATCCGGCCTTGCAGGTGTCCAGAGTGGAGGTCATCAATACGCTGACCCGCAACGAGTTTGGGCGCTATCAGTTGCCCAACCTGATTGCCGAGCGGCCCCTAGAGGTGGTGTTTACGCTGCAAGTGCCCGCGCAAGGGCAAGCTGCCGAGGTGGGCGTGACCCGCATTCGGCTGGCGTGGACAGGCCGTGACGGGGTGCGCCGCAGCCAGCGTGTGCAACTGACTCTGCCCGTGCTGAGTGCCGACGCTTACGCCGCGCTGCCCGAACACCGTGCGGTGCGACTGGCCGAGCAACTGCTGCACAACGCCCGTGCCAAAGAGGACGCCGTGCATCTGCTGGATGCGGGGAACGTGTTAGGAGCGCAGCATGCCCTGAACTCGCGCCGCGTCGCCTTTGCCGAATATGCGTCCAGCATGCCCGCGCCAGTCGCGCAGCAGGAAGCGCACGCCCTGAACGACTTGGCTGCAAACGCCGATATCGATCAGACCCTCACCCGCAAACGCGCCCTGAGTCAAAGCTACAACCGCAGCCGCAGCAAGGAGTAACTGCTGAAATCAAGCTCGGTTTCCTGCGGGAATTGAACCTTCACAACACGGAATGGGGGGGCGGGGAGACTGGACGGTTAAAGCTGCGGCTCAGTCTCCCCGCTCCTTCTTTTGTGCTGCATAGGTTTTGCCTCATCCTTGCCCCCTGCATTGCCCCGGTGTGAAAAGATGGCGCTCGTGCGTGCTGCCCGCCCCTCTCCCCCGCCTAGCCGCAAGGAATCTGGCCTGTCTGAACCCGCCGTGCCGCCTACCACTGTGCCGCCTACCACTGTGCTGCCTACCGCTGTGCCGCCCACGCTCAGCGCCGGGTTGCTGCTGGTCGTCTTGATCGTGGCGTTCGAGGCGATGGCGGTCAGCACGGTATTGCCGCGTGTGGCCGACGATTTGCAGGGGCTTGCCCTGTATGGCTGGGCGTCCAGCGCCTTCTTGCTGTCCAGCTTGTTTGGGGCCGTGTTCACAGGATTACTGTCCGATCGGCGGGGGCTGGCGGTGGGGGCCAGTGTGTCTCTAGCGGTCTTCGCGCTCGGATTGCTGGGGGCAGGTTTGGCCCCCACGATGCCTGTGTTCGTGCTGGGCCGACTGGTGCAGGGCCTCGGCGCAGGCGGGCTGGGACTGTTGCCGTTTGCGGTGATCACGTCGCGTTACCCCGAACAGGCCCGCGCCCGCATGTTGGCGGCGGTGTCGAGTGCGTGGCTGATTCCCGCCCTGACTGGGCCATTGATTGCCAGCCTGATTGCCGACGCGTGGTCTTGGCGGGCCGTGTTCTGGGGGCTGCTGCCCGTGCTGGTGCTGGGTGCGCCGCTGTGCATATTGCCGCTGCGGAACGCGCCCAAGCCATCAGAACAAAGCGCAAGTGGGCCAGGCGGCTTGGTCAGTCGCCGGGTGTTGTGGCCTGCGCTGGGCTTATCGGTGGCATCCGGGTCGCTGATTGAGGGCCTGCGCCGTCCTGATCTCTGGGGGCTGGCTCTCGTTGCCGCGGGAGCAGTGGGTATAGCCCTGACTTCACGCTCGTTGTTTCCGGCGGGCCTCTGGCGGGCGCAGCGCGGCTTGCCTGCCGCGTTGGCGGTGCGCGGCTTGGCGGCTTTTGCATTGTTGGGCACCAATTCGTTTCTGCCGCTGGCCCTGCACGAGTTGCGCGGCCTGACCCTTACTCAAGCGGGCGGTTTACTCAGCGTCGGCGGGGCCACTTGGACATTGGGCGCGTGGCTACAGGCGCAATTGGAGCGGCGCTTTGGCCCCCACACCCGCCCCGCCCGCGTGCGTGCTGGCATGCTCGGCGTGCTGGCTGGACTGCTCCTGACCACCGCTGGCGTGTTGGGCGGCCTCCCCCTCTGGAGCGCCTACGTCGGCTGGTTCGTGGCCTGCCTGAGCATGGGCATCGGCTACAACAGCAACAGCCTGTTTGCACTGGCGAGCGCAGATTCACAGGGCGCGGGTGCGGGCGAATTGTCGGGCCAGTTGGCAAATATAGAAGTGCTGATGGTCGCGCTGGCCGCAGGTGCAGGCGGCGCACTGATTGCGCGGGCCACGCCGCTGAGTACGGCTTTTGCGTTGGCATTTGGCGTCACGCTGGCAGGCGCAGTATTGGCGCGGGTGGTGGCGGTGCGGTTGCAGGCCAAAGGCTAGAGCTTAAGCCCCTGTCTTCAAGCTCTCTGCCGAAAGGCTCTGGGAGCCACGCCACACGCCTGCACAAACGCCTCGTGAAAGCGGCTGGTAGAGCGGAAGCCCACTTCGTGCATGATGTCCAGCACGGGCAAATCGGTGGTCAGCAGCAGGCGTTGGGCGTGGGCGATGCGCGACTGGGTCAGGTATTCGCTGAGGCCCACGCCCAACGCCGCCCGAAACAGCGTGGTGGCGTAGTGGGGATGCAGCCCGGCAGCGGCGGCAATCTCGGCCACTTTCAGGGGCTGCTGATACCGCTCGGCCACACACGCGGCCATGCGTTCCACATGATCGGCTGCACCGATACCCGGCAAGGGTTTGGGTTTTCCTGTCGGTGGGGATGCCGTCCAGTTCAGGGCCAAGCGCCGCAACCGGGCCTCCAACTCCAACAAAATGATTCGCCGCGCTTCGGCAGAGGCGGGGTGCTTGAGGAGGTCAGCCCAGCCCTCAAACCGTCCCTGATCGCTGGCGTCGGTGGGTTCCGAATGCACCGCCTGACCGCCCAGCATGGCCTGAACCAGTTGCGGCGGCAAGTGCCAGCGCAACACGTCACCCAGTGGCACAGTCAGCCAAAACACGTCGGTTTGGTGGTCGCTGCTCATCAGGCGGTGGGGCATGGCGGCCCAGAGCAGCGCCAATTGTCCGGCAGCCACAGTCAGGCGGCGGCCCCCGATCAGGTAGGTCAACGAGCCGCGCAGCACTAGATTTAGTTCTATCTCCCTATGTCGGTGAAAGGTGGCCATAGCCCCCGGCTGTCCGCGCCAGCACGCCAGCCCGAACACTTCTTCCGGCTCTGGCAGTGCAACGTGGGCGGGCACATGCTGAGAATACCGGAACTTCAAAGCCAAAAGCCGAACGACTTTCCAAGTGGGACCTTCTATTCTGAAGCTCAACTCTACTGCTGTTGCTGCAACTTACCGGAGGCCCGCTATGACTGCTTTAACCGATGCACCGTCCGCCTTTCCCCCGCCCGTTTCGCCGTTTCATCTCACCGCCGAACAGGTGCAGTTTTTTGATGAACACGGCTACCTCGTTCTGCGAAACTGGGTCACGGGCGACTTGCTCACGCGGCTTCAGGCGGCGGGCCAACGCTGGATAGAGCGCGGCCTAGAGGACGGCGGCAAAAATTCGGACCATCTGTTTGCCCACAGGGAAGTGGGCCGGGTCATGTGGCGGGTCGATTACGTTCACGACAAGGGCGAACCCGTCTCTCTGGAACTGTTGGGCAGCCCCGAAGTGCTGGGCGTGGCTGAAAGCTTGTGCGGGCCAAATTTTGTGCCCACCTACGAAAGCATGGTCTTCAAGTTCGAGGGCGACGGCGAAAAAGTGCCTTGGCATCAAGACGCGGTGCATCCTCGTCGTTGGCGCATCTTCAATTACGACTTGTATTTGGATGAGTCGCGGGCGGGCGGCGGTGCCTTGCGCGTGATTCCCAGGAGCCAGACCGCGCCCGCCGATGTATGTGAGTTGGCCGAGCAGTACGGCTGGGACGCCCCCGGCAGCATCTACGTGGAAATGGAACCCGGCGACGTGCTGCTGCATGACGTGATGGTGGTGCATGGTTCCGAGCGGGCGGAGGGCAAGAAGCTGCGCCGCACCATCTACTACGAGTTCCGCGCTGCCGAGCAGATCGCGGCGGAAGGCCCGTGGGACGCTGAATGGACAGAGCGCCGGATGCGCTTGCTGCCGCTGGCGCTTCGGCGTCACCAGGAAGCTGCGCCTGAGCAGCCACAGTTTGATTGGCAGGCTGCGCCGGAATTCCGTCCGGCCAGCCTCGGCACCGAGCAGGAGGAATTGCGGGTGGTGCATTTGGCCCACACGCCGGGGTCTTATTGCAGCGCCGGGGATGTCAAGTTAGACCAGTAATCACGTTCAACCAGAGGCACGGGCTTGGTGAGCCGTGCCTTCTCTTTTATTTCCGCCAGCGGGTGCGGTGATCGCGCTGGGGCTTGGATTCGGGACTGGGCGGCAGATCGAGGCCCCGAAACAGGTCGCCCCCGCTCAACACCTCCCCCTGAACCTTCTTCCAAAAACCGAAGAACTTGGTCACTGGGCCGCTGAAAGTCGTCAAGCGTTCGGCGGGATGCACCACCACCCGCAACTCTGGAAAGCGTTCGCGCACGCCAGTTAAAATCGTCCCGAATTCCGGCGTCGGATTCTCGGTGGCGTGCAGTTCGGTGGCTCCATGTTCGCGGGCAAATTGGGCCAATTCTTCGGCTACGCTGCCCACCCGGATGTCGGTGGGGGCCGAGCGTGCGGCGGCAATATCACGCACGCCGCCGTACATGAAGGCCAGTCGGGGAAAAGCGATGCGGTGGCTGGATAAGAAGGGGCGGTCAAATACGAAGAGTGCGGGCGCGGTGGGCTGAGCGGTGAGTGCCGGATCAACGATAGAGAGACTGTCGCCGTGAAGCCAGACCACCGCGCTCACGCCCGCCATCCAAACAGCTTTTCTTGCAGCTGCTCATAGCTGCCCATGAAGGGGCAATCGGCGGTGCAGCCCTCACACCACTTGCCCGCTGAGTATTTTTCGATGTTGGCCTGATTCATGATGTAGGGCTTGCCGCTAAACGTACTGGCCACCCACTGCCAACTCAGGGCGTTACTCGCCAAATCGCCGTCCAACAAATGCTCCCGGAAGAAGTCGTAGCCCGCTTTCCAATGCACCCGCCTCCAGTGAATCAGGTAGGCCGCGAACCACATGCGCTCGTGGTTGTGCATGTATCCGTCTTCTTTCAGATGCGTAATCCAATCGTCGGCACAGGGCAACCCGGTTTTCGCGTCCCGTATATCGCCCGGCAATTCGGCTGACCAATCGGCGCGGTACTTGGGTTCTTCCAAGTTCTCCAAGACGGCACGGCCCTTTTGCTTCAGCACCAGCCAAAAGAACTCGCGCCATGCCAGTTGCCTTAGCCCTTCTTCGCGGTCTGTGCCTCTCGCACGGGCACGAATGTGGTCGGCCACTTCTCTGGGCGACAGCATACCGTGACGCAAGTACATCGACAGCCGGGAGATAGGAGCCAGCAAGTGATTTCGGGCCGCGTAATCTTTGGGGTTGTAGGCTCGCAAGGCTGCCAACCCAGCCGTTCTACCTCCCACACGGGCAGGCAACCGAGCCGCCCCGCTGTACAGTCCGGCCAGCGCCTGAGCCAACTCTTTGGGGATTTGTTCGTCGGTCAGGTTGTTGGGAATTGAGGTCATGGCATCTAGTGTGGCGGCCCGAGCGAGGCTGCTTTGTAAGAATGGGCAGGGTATGTGGCCCAATTCAGGTGCGGCGAGTGAGGCAGGTCAACTCTTGAATTACGTAATTCAAAGCGCCGAAGCGTTGGTGATTGTCGTTGGGTTTGGAGGGTTTTGGTTGGGTACTTGGTTTCCGGCCCCCTCGCGCCGAGTCTTGAATTACGTAATTCAGAGCTTGGGATTTTTGGCCCCGCTGTGTACACTCTGTCTATGAGCCGAAAAACCGTGGGTATTCGGGCACTCCTCGAAGAGCTGCCAGAGCGAATTCGGGAAGTAGAACATACTGGGCAACCTCTCGTGATGACCAAGCATGGGCAGGCAGTGGCACCGCTCGTGCCGACGCCCTCACTCCCTGTGCAAACGCCGCGTATTGTGGCGCTCACCAGTTTGAAAGGTGGTGTGGGTAAAACCACCCTGACCATGCATTTAGCGGCCGCTATTGCGCTAGAGCAAGACCAAGTGGTGGTGTTGGATGCCGATGAAGAAGTCAGTGCTTTTCGCTGGCAACAGCACGCACAGGCCGATGGAATCGAGTTGCCCTTCCGTGTCATTCCCGCCGAGCGCAATACGCTGATGCGGCAGGCACGCGACCTTGCCAAAGCGGGTCACACCGTCATTATTGATACGCCGCCCAACAACCGCGAAATCTTGAAAAGTGCAGCCACTGTTGCCGATGTCGTCTTGGTGCCCGTGCTGCCTACCGGGATGGACGTGGACCGCTTGGCAACTACCCTTGAACTGTTGACCGATTTGGGGGCTGCGTTAGAAGATTTCAGTTATGCCATTGTGCTCAACCGGTTCGATGCCCGAAAAGCGATGGCGCATGAGGCCAACGATGCCCTCAACGCACATCCCCGCCTGAGTACCGTCGTCAAATCGCTGAGTGCCTACGAGAAGGTCTTTGGACAGTGCCCCACAGAACTTGCCCAGTTCACCGAAATTTGGAACGAGATCAAAGAGGCGTTTGGGGAAGAAGCATGACTAAAAATCGGTTTCAGTCCAAGGGATCGGGTGCGGGGTTGGGCAATCTGCTAAACCGCTCCCTACAGTTTTCAGGCTCAACTGCCGAACAGCCAACCTCGGCAGAGTCGGCGCAAAGCTTGCCAATTCATTCGCTTCAGCCCAATCCACGCCAGCCTCGCCGCTTTTTCGATCCAGATTCGTTACAGCAGTTGTCAGAAAGCATTCGGCAGCAGGGCGTATTGCAACCGCTCATGGTTCGCCTGGTGGAGAACGGGCAGTATGAAATCGTGTATGGCGAACGTCGGTGGCGCGCGGCGCAGCAGGCAGGTTTGACCAGTGTGCCTGTCCTCATTCGTAGCTTGTCGCCTGAAGAAGTAGATATCATTTCGGCAGTCGAAAATTTGCAACGCGAAGACTTGAACCGCTTCGACGAAGTGACCTCTAAGTTGAAGCTGGTGGCCCACCGCTTCGGCGTAAGCATCGACGCCGCAATCATGCTCCTCAAACAACTTCGCAGTGATCCGGGCAGCGCCCCCGAACAGGTGGAACTGATGGAGCAGCTCTTTTCCCAACTGGGCCGCGAACAGTGGACTTCCTTTGTCACCAACGGTCTGCCTGCCCTTCAATTGCCTGTGACCCTCATCGGCGCAGTTCAATCGGGCCGCCTCGACTACAGCAAAGCCGTGCTGATTTCCCGTGCCCCGCAGCGCCACCATGCCGAGTTGCTGAATCGGGTGCTGGGGGAGGAGTTGACCCACGCCGATCTCAGAATCGCCATTGCCCAATTGAAGCCCGAACTTCACACTGAGCCGGTGCTGGAGCAACTTAAGAAAAATATTTCGGTTCGGCGGCTCTCCAAACTCACCGAACCTCGTCGCCTGCATGCCTTGAAACTGATGCAAGAATTGAATGATCTTTTGAAGTGATGCATCTGCGCCAATCTCCGGGGTGATCTTGAATTACGTAATTCAAACGTGAGTTCGGGTTAAGCCACGAGCTTCAAGGGGCCTGCTTGCGGGATGAGCGAGGGCTTCTTGGGCTGACGGGAATAGGCAATCAGTCCACACACAAGGTTGATCATGAAATTGACGGGGCTGCGGTGACGGGAAGGCTCGATCTGACTGATGTTTTTCAGTTGATCAATGACGGACTCGATAATGGCTCTCTTCCTGAGGAAGAGAGCGTCTTCGCTCAGGACGGGGACAGCGCACTTCATGTTCTTGCGGAGCCGGGTGTGTAACGCCACCTGGTGCTCAGTCAAGAGTTCGGTGACCAGTGCCTGGGAGATAGACCCGCGATCTGCGAACAGCTTCCCAAACAGGGAAAACAGGTCGTGTTGGCAACACTCGCGCAGAGCGACGCGATCATCTCCATTGCCTGGTGTGAGGCCCACCCAGAGCAGCTCACCCGTGTCGCTGCAGATCAAGTGCAGCTTGAAGCCGTAGAACCAGCCCATGGAGGTCTTGCCTCAGGCGGCGTCCTCTTTGAACACCCGATGGGTGTTCATCCGCTTGAGCTGACAGACTTCCAACGTGGTGGAGTCAACGAAAGAAATCCCGGGACACGCACCGAAGCTGCGATAGAGATACATCACCAGATGCAGCAGTGCCCGTGGCATCAACTCCACGAAACGAGCATAGGTCGGCGCTTTTGGAAAGTCTATTTGTCCATGTTGCAGGATGTCTGTCGTGTAGTACGCCTTGAACTGGCGATAGCTCAACTGATGGAAGGCGATGAGGATTGTCATGATTTCGCTGAGATGGAGTCCAGTGGGACGATTGCGGATCGGGCGGGCGTACAGGGCCTGCTCCGGGAGAGCAGGTCTGGTGAGCGACACTTGAACTGGTGGGAGAGCTTGGCAGAAGTCGTCGACGTCGCAACACAATTCAAGTATGGTCATAGTGGCTCCTGAGTAGGTGTGCAAACCAATCATCTCAGTGAGCCTCAACTCTTGCCAATTTTTCGTCTTTGAGCGTAATGAAAAGCGATATTACGCCAATCGGCTTAACCCGAACTCACGTTAATTCAAGGCTGATTGCTCTATCAAAACAGCGCGCAGGCCGGATGCATGAAAACCCGTCTCTCTCCAAAGTCTAAAGTATGGAGGCTCCTCCTCATTTTTCTGGGGAGGAGCTTGCGCTTCTATGGGCTTAGATGACGATGAGCCTTGAGAATTGCTGACAACCGAAAAATTTTGCCGCGCCACCAGTCTCGCAAAGCCTGCAAACTAGCTTACTGATTTGTACGAAGCTTTCGAATAGTGCGAATCATAGCTACTGGCTTACTTGCCAGATAGGTTTGAACCATGGCGATCCCCATTCAAGACTTATCGGACAGGTTCCAGAAATCAAGCTCGTCTACGGCGTCACCGATGCCTTTAAGTTGCGCGAGGTCAGCAGCTTTGAGGGGCTGTTGGGTAGCCTGTTGACCGCCCAGAGCGTCGGCCAACACGTCGTCGGGAACGGCGGCAAAGAGGTGCTGAAGTTGTGCGGGTGTGGCATCTAAGAGGGCGTCGGCCAGCACGCCATCGGGGACAGCTTGCGTCACGGCCAAGCGGGTAGAGGCGAGGGCCGAAGCATCTATTTCTGGGCGCAACGCATCTACATCGTCCAGGTCTGCCGTGCCGGGCGGAGTGCGGAAGTCGGGAACGACGGCCTGAACGGGAGGTTTGGGAACGACCCTCACACCAGATTGGACGGTGGGGGGCGTTTTGACGACAGGAGTACGCGCAGAGCGAGGATCAGACTTTCGCTGGCGGGCAACAAACCGCGCCAGCAACACCAAGCCGACGAGCACGGCGACGATGATCAGGGACACCAGCATCTCTACACCTTACGCGTCTCACACCGCCGATGGGACGAGTTTCTCTGCATTTGGCTAGAGATTTTGGGGGGGGTCAGGGCGCGTATTGGTGGGGGAGGACGCCAAAAGCGCGGCAAGGCGTCGGCTGATGCTTTGCCAAAGTGAAAGAGAAGGCGTTACGCGCCCAAAATCGTTTCGATCTGGGCCAATTCCTCGGCACTCAGGTCGCGGTTGCCCAGTGCGCTGACTGCGTCATCTACCTGCTCTGGCCTGCTGGCCCCAATCAAGGCCGAGGTCACTTCCGTGTGGCGCAGCACCCAGACCAATGCCAGTTGCGCCAGCGTTTGCCCACGTTCGGCGGCTACGGCGTTCAGTTGGCGGGTGCGCTCCAGCACAGCGTCGGTCACATGTTCGGGGCGCAGAAACCGGCCCGATGTGACGGCGCGGGAGTCGCTGGGAATGCCGTGCATGTATTTGTCGGTCAAAAGCCCCTGCGCCAGTGGACTGAACACGATGCTGCCGATGCCCTCTTCGCGCAGCACGTCCAGCAGGCCAGCTTCCGGGCCACGCTCCAACATGCTGTATTTGGGCTGATGGATCAGGCAGGGCGTACCCAGTTCGCGCAGGATTCTGGCGGCCTCCCGCGTGCCTTCCGGCGAATAGTTGCTGAGGCCCACGTACAGCGCCCGTCCACTTCTGACGATGTAATCGAGTGCGCCCATCGTTTCTTCCAGCGGCGTTTCGGGGTCGGGGCGGTGGTGATAAAAAATGTCGACGTACTCCAGCCCCATCCGTTTCAGGCTTTGGTCGAGGCTGGACACCAGATACTTGCGTGATCCCCAGTTGCCATACGGCCCGGCCCACATGTCATAGCCCGCCTTGCTGGAAATGATCAATTCATCGCGGTAGGGGAGCAAATCCTGCGCCAACACCTGTCCAAAAGTGCTTTCGGCGCTGCCCGCAGGTGGCCCGTAATTGTTGGCTAGATCAAAGTGGGTGACGCCCAGATCGAAGGCCCGGTGCAAAATAGTGCGGGCGGTTTCGAGGCGGTCTGCACCGCCGAAGTTGTGCCACAGCCCCAGCGAAATGGCCGGAAGCTGGAGGCCGCTGCGCCCGGTGCGCTGATAGGTCATGGAATCGTAGCGTTGCGGCGCGGCTTGGTACACGGGGAGGGTCATCGGGAACTCCTGGATAGAAAAGGGTGGCGTATTGAGAGGGCCAAACAGGTGCCGCTCAATCTTGCACACCCAGCCGAAGGGCGTGGGGCCAAGATTGAGCGGCGGGGCAGGCTGGGTCAGTCAGTGGCGATCAACAGCGATCTATTTGAGTGGTCAGAGACTTTCCGACAACCCCAGATCAAGCGGCCCAAGCAGGTGCAGGTGCACTCATCGCAACCGGAAGACTGCTGGGCAACCTCGTCTCTTCGCCCGGCGTGACGAAGAAGAAGGCCAGCGCCAGCAGCACGTACACGGTCAGCAGCAGCACACCTTCAAACCAAGTGGCCTCGCCGTCTTTGGTCACCGTGGTGACGGTCAGGGCCACCGCGACAATCGCCACCAGTTCCAGCGGGCTGGAAAACACCAGATTCATAGGCTTGCCGATGGCGTACGAAATCAGTACCAGCAGCGGCGCGGTAAACAGAGCCACCTGAATGGTCGCGCCCACCGCGATATTGATGGCCAGCCCAATTTTGCCTTGCCGCGCAAAGTAGCTGCCCGCAAGGTATTCGGCAAAATTGCCCACGACCGCCAGCACGATAATGCCCAGAAAGAAGGGGCTGAGGCCGAGGGTGCTGCTCGTGGCTTCCAGCGCCCCCGACAGCATTTCGGATTGCAGGGCGATCAGGGCCGTGCCGCCTACCAGCACTGCCGCCGCCTGCCAGACGGGCCAGATTTTGCCCTCATGTGCGCCTTCTTCCTGCGCGAAGGCGTCTTTGTGGGTCACGAGGGTGTAGAGCAAATTCAGCAGATACACCACGATCAGCACGATGGCAACGGCCAAACTCAGGTATTCGTCTAGGTTGTTGCGGGCGGCGTCGCTGCCTGCCGAGAAACCGGGCAAGCGTTCGGTGTAGTCGAACAGGGCCGGAATCATCAGGGCGATGACCACCAAAAATAACATGGAATTGAGTTGTCCGGCGTTCTGGCCGCTAAATTTTTGTTTGGTGCGGCCAAAGCTGCCGATCAGGATGGCGAGGCCTAGGCCCAACAGTCCGTTGCCGATGATGCTGCCCGTAATCTGGGCCTTCACCACTGTAATGTTGCCGCTCAGCAGCACGAAAATGGCGATGATGAGTTCGGCCAAGTTGCCAAAGGTCACGTTCAGCAACCCGCCGATGGCTGATCCGGCGCGGGCGGCGACCTGTTCGGTGGCCTTGCGGAGCCAGTCGGCCAGCGGAATGATGGCGACAGTGGAGGTGATAAACACCCACAGGGGCGGCGCTTTAAAGACGTATTCCAAGAGGAGGCTGACCGGAATAAAGATCAGCAAAAGATTCATGATCATTCGGGGAGCTTAAAGCATTTTGGTTGCTGGCCCGCCAAAAGATGGGATGAGCAAGCGGCTGGTAGAATTCTCAGGGCTGTTCTGAGCTACGCTGAATTCGCTCTGACAAGGCGCGGTGTTTAGAGCATGGGCCGAAATGACAGCGTCAAAACAAAGACTGCTGACGCTCACATGGTGCCCAACTGCTCCCCGAACCTCACTCCGTTCAGTCAACAACGACAAAGGTTCTAAAACGGCGCGGCTTCTCCTGCGGTCTGGAGTTGCGCTGCCAAATGCGGCAGTTCCACCTGCTGAGCCGTGCGGTGCAGCGCGGTCAGGGTGTCGCGGCTCAGGCCCGCCACATGCGGATAGGTGAGTGTTTTTAGGGCGTCATCCAACGACAGGCCCGCCCCGGTGAGGGCCAGCGCCTCGCACATAAAATGCGTGCCGACCGTCACGTAAGCGCGGAGACGTTTGGCGGCGCGGTCTTCGGAGGGTTGGCCGCTGCCAACGAAGGCGTACAGCGCGTTCAGCCGGGCTTTGTCCACCTGTGGGCGAGTTTGTTCCAAAAAGGCCCGTTCCTCACGCGGCACCGTGAGCGGCAAAGTCACGAAGCGCCGGGTCAGGGCCGCGCCGATTTCGTGCAGGCGGCCCACATCGGCGTCGTTCATGGTGGCGATCAACAGAAAATCAAGCGGCAAATACACGGCTTCCGGTGCGCCGTCGGCCTCTGACACCAGCGGCATTCGGCTGCGGTATTCGGGATCAAGCAGGGTCAGCAGCCGCCCGAACGCTTCGTCTTGGTGCGCACGGTTGAATTCGTCGATGATCAGGGCGTGGGGCCGCCCAGAATTCTGCATGCTGTCGTGGTGTCGCTGCGCTGCCCGCGTCACGCTGCCCGGTTGAAACAGGTAGCGCAGGCTGTCGCCGGGAGCCACTTTCAGGCCGCCCAACACGTCACTGCTTGTCCAGCGGGCGTCTGCTGTGACCAACGTAAAGTTGCCCGGCCCGCAGAAGGCTTCGGCCAGCAAGGTTGCCAGCAGCGTTTTGCCTGTGCCGGGCGCACCTTCCAGCAGCAGGGGGCGGGCCAAACTCAGGGCCACCCGCGCCGTATCCAGCACTTCCCGGTCGATGACCAACCGCCCCTGAAGGCTGTCCCACAGGGTGGGCGGTGGATTCACTGGCAGTGGTTTCAACGGTTCTGGCTCGACTCTGATTTCCGGCTCCGTTTCAGCCGGTGGGGCGAGCGCAGGCGGGGGAGAAGGCTCCGTGATGATGGGCAAAATAACTGGTGAGCCGCTGCCTGTGGTGTCGTCGCCTGTGTGGGGACTGACAGGTTTGGTTGGTTCCGGCTTGGTCGGCTCAGGCACTTTGGGCTTCGGAGGCCGCAGCAATCCTTCCAGGAAGTTGCGGGCGTCCATGCTGGGGCGAGGCGGCGGCTGACCGTCCAGATGGGCGTAAGGCAGAGACGGGCCACTCAGAGCGTGCAAAAACAACTCGCTGATCAGGCTGCTGCCCAGCGGTTGCGTGTGCTGCCCCGGCCCGCTGGATTCGTTGTGCGCGGCCCGCAATTGGCAGTGGTGCCAAAAGTCTGCCCCCCGGCGTTCCAGATGGTGTTCGTACACCTGCACGTCTTTAACCAACGCCACTTGCCGTTTTTTGGGCAAGAAGCGCAGCAGGGCTTCCAGCGACAGGACATGCTCATAGAAGGGCACGGCGCGGTAAGCCAGCACCCGCGTTTTGGTCAGGCTGCCCAGGACGCTTTGGCGGGCACACAGTTCGGCGGCCAGCAGCAGTGGGCGCGGTGCAGGGGCAAACATGATCCACGCCCCGCCCTGCTCGTCGGCCACATGCCCGGAAAAGCGCAGCACGGCGTCTGGCCCACGTGGAGAATCGCTGATCACGTCGCAGACCAGCAGGTGCACCTGTGCCATGGCAGCGGCTTCAGCGCGGGTGCTTTGGTCGGCCCACGGAAACTCCACCAGTTGCTCTGCGTTTCGCCGTCCGGACGGAGCCGCGCCCGGCACGGCCAGTGGCAAAACGGGCGACAGCAGTGCGCCCACCGAATCGCTGATCCAATCGGCTCCCACCGCAACCATATCGAGCGTGCGTTGCTGTTCGGCGGGCAACTGGGCCAGCGCGTCGTAAGGGATTTTGAATTGGGCGAAGACCGTCGCAAAAACGGACGGTTCGGGGCGGGTGTTGGTCGGAGATCTAGAGGTCATGGTGTTGGTTGACAGCTGGTGTTCATAGGGTGGATTCAGGTGTGTGAGACGGTGTGGAAGTCATGCCCCGACTTCGGGAAAGCCGAGAGTGTGGAGGTGCGAGGGCAGTGCCCCGTGAGGATCGTTGGGATGAAGCCGGACGCGCGCCATGCGGGCACGTTCGCCGGGAAGCAGGTTGACCTGAATGGCCTGCTCAGGGCTGTAGGGCGGCGGCTCAGGCTGGGGCTCGGCTGTCCATTCCGCACTGTTCCTCAGGGCACTAAACCCACCAACGCCGCTTCCACTCAAACTGGGTCTGCTGGCAGGCCGCGCAGCCTCGGCCCGGCCCGGCCACAGGATAAGGCCCGTCGCCGCGTGAGACAGGCCCATATACCGCAGCAATTGATCGTTGATGTCGCGGAGTTGCTGGGCCATCAGGCGGTCGAGGGGACGGTATTTGACATCGGCCACCAGCGCCCGCCCGTCATCGAACACCGCCAGCAGGTCGGGGCGCAGCAGTTGCAGCCCCAGCCCGATGCCCCGGAAGCTGAGCTGTGGATTGAGGGTCACGGTCACGCCATTGCCCCGAAACGTGCCAGTAAACAGGCCGGAACTGTCCCGCTGGAATTCACCGCTGCTTGCGCCGAGTGCCTGAGTCAGTCGGGCCAGCGCCCAGATTTCGTACAGCTCGGCCATGCGGGTGTGACCCTCCGGAACTCCGGTGGCCTGCTGCGACCACTGGCGCACTTGCTCGGTCAGCAGCGTGGCTTGGCGGGCCAGTGGGTCGGCAGGTTGGCCCAGTGGCGTTGTTGGTGCCGCCGTCGATGCTGTCCCTCGGCCTGCCCGGTTTGGATGGGGAGCAGACCGGCCAGCAGACGGGGCTGCTCCCCCACCGGGAAGCGCGGCTTTGGCCCAAGCAAAGCGCGTGAGCAGCGGCGTGCGCTCGGCAGAGTGGGGCAGGCGCTGGGCCGCCGCGATCAGGGCGTCCCACAAAGCCAGCAGGGCAGAAGTGGCGGCTGGCGGCAGGGGCGGAGCAAGGTCACGGGCCACATGACCAGGGAATCCGCCCCGCCCCCAATGCTCGAAGGTGAGATCCCAGTCTACCCGGTCAGGTACGCGGCCATCGTCCAGCACGCGCTGCCCATGTCCTTGCACCAACTGAGGTCGCCGCCGCGCCAATTGCCACAGGTGCCATGCCTGCCCCGCCAGTTCCAGCAAGTGCGGGGCCGCCGGGCCTGACCCTCTGTGCGCCGCCAACTCATCGCTGGCCGACAAGAGAGCCTGCGGGAAATTCAGGATTTGGCCCAATTCCGGTAGGGCGTCTACCATCCGGCCCAGCGCTGCAAAAGCCTGCTGCGGCTGCTCGTGCAGTTTGGCCGGGTACACCAACACCGGATGCTGCACCCGTCCTGCATCCGACTCGGTGACAAAGGTGAGGCGGCCTACCCAGTCGGTCAGACGCACCTGAACCCCATGTGGGCCGTAACTCTCGATATACGGGAGCCGCTGGCCGTTGTCGTTTTTTACCGGTTTGCCCGCCCCCGGCTTCTCGAGCGCCTGACCATGCAGTCCCACAAAACTGATGTGGCCGCTGGTGGGCAAAAAAACCCCACGTTCTTCGGCAACCCAGACTTCGGGAGCGGGGCGAGTGGGGGAGAGGGCGGCAGGCAAGCTCAATGAGCCTCTAGAGTAGCGCACCCAGCCCGCTGCTCTAGACCTGCGGCTGTACATCTGACCAACGTGTGATGCGTTTGAGGGTTGAGAGCGGGATTGAGCGGTGGCGGTTGGCCGGCCTTTGCTCCGATTCCACTTCTTGTGGTTGAAATGTCGTTCAGGTGATGGTGCAGCAGGCGAAAGCCGGGACAAAGCCTGTAATTAGATTCTGCCGCCCCCACAGTGCCGCAGCCAAAGTGCTTTTACGTTTGAGTAACGAGAAGTTCGGCAGCATAGCGTCTAAAGGGTCATAGGGCACGTTTTGAGCTGCCACTGACCCGGCTGGGTTGGCCGCCTTGGCACTGGGTCAACGCCTGTTCCCGCCGCTGTGGTTGTCGCATTTCTTGACCAAACCTGGACCTGACCAACCAGAAGCCGATCTGACCGTGCTTGAGGAGTGATACATGCCGAGCAACCTTAAAAAAGCCTGTGTGCCAGCCTGTTTTGTACCGGGCTGCGTTGCTCCAGATGGCGGCGCCACAAGCTGGAGCGCCGTACGATTTAGCCAGCGTGTTGTCTGTGGCCCGCAGTGCGGCGGGGGTACCAAGTGGATATGAGAACCAATGAAGGCGGCGGCGCTCTGGGCTTATCGGTGAGCCGAAGCCTGATGCGGCCACTGGCACTGACCGGCAAACGGGCGCTTGATGTGGCCTGCGTGCTGGTCAGTGCGCCGCTGTGGATGCCGCTGTGCCTCGGGGTGGCCGCACTGATTTGGCTGGAAGACCGCGCCAATCCGCTGTTTTTGCAGGAGCGGGTGGGCTTGGGCGGGTCGCTGTTTCCCACGTGGAAATTTAGAACCATGCGTCCCAACGCCGAACAACTGCTGCAAGACACCTTGTTGCAGAATGCAGAGCTGCGGGCCGAATGGGAAACCAACCACAAGCTCCGGCGCGATCCCCGCATCACCCGAATTGGCCGCCTGCTCCGCAAAACCAGCCTCGACGAATTGCCGCAACTGGTCAACGTGTTGCAGGGCCAGATGTCCTTGGTTGGCCCCCGCCCCTTGCCTGCCTACCACGCCAAGCAACTTCCGGTGGCGGTGCAGCTGATGCGCCAGCGGGTGCGCCCCGGCATGACCGGGCTGTGGCAGGTGTCGGGCCGGTCGGCGGCGGGCAATCAGGGCATGGAGCAGTGGGATCCTTATTACGTGCGCCACTGGTCGCTCCGGCTTGATCTGATCATTTTGATCCGCACCCTGAAAGTGGTTTTGGGCGGCACAGGCGCGTATTAAGTCAGCTCTCGCCCCTTTCAAATTCCTCAAAGCACATTCCGACCGCTTGTCTCACAGTGGCCGCGCTCGGTGAGCGTCAGCTTTAGACGTCCTTCATGAAGAGGCCCGAAACGATAGGTTAGCGCCCCGCTTGCCACACTCGCCCCGCATCCCCAATCAAGGCGCAGATGCTTTTGGAGGAACCTGAATGGGTCAACGGTACTTAGCAGCGCGAGATTCTGACGCGCCACAGTTAACGGAGCAGGCTCTATCCGTTGCAAATTCACCCGCCCAACGGCAAACCAACCCGCGCCAAACAGTGCGGATGGGCCTTTTGTGCCTGATTGGGGCAAGTCTGGTGGCTTGTTCTTCGCCGCCTTCCTCCAGCACCAGTGGGCCAGAAGCGGCCTACCCTTACGCCAGCGGCGTGGATTACTCGTGGTCTGACGAATCCGATTCTTCCGACCCCTATCCGGGCGGCTTCGGCTACCCTTGGCGCGGCGTGGGCCTGTCTGCGCTCGATACCCCCACCGAAACGCAACTCAGCGATATGACGTGGACTTCGGCCACCAACGGTTACGGCCCCATCGAAATCAACAAGAGCAACAATACCCGTGCGGCCGGCGACGGCCTGACCCTGACCATCGGCGGCACGACCTTTGCCAAAGGGCTGGGCGTACACGCCGCTTCCGATATTCGCTACGCGCTGGGCGGAGCCTGCACGGCGTTCAGTGCCCAAGTGGGGCTAGACGACGAAGTGGGCGACCGGGGCAGCGTGGTGTTTCAGGTCTGGAACGGCGTGTCCACTAAAATCTACGATTCCGGCACCATGCGCGGTATCGACCCAGCCAAACCTGTAACGGTCAACGTAAACGGCGTGCAGAGCCTGCGCCTCGTGGTTACCGACAACGGTGATGGCCCCAGCTTCGATCATGCAGATTGGGCCGATGCCAAAGTGACGTGCAGCACGCCCCAGCCTTCCGGCGACAAGCTGCTGAGCGAACTGACGCCCTTGTCGGCCACCAACGGCTACGGGCCATACGAGAACAACACCAGCACTGGAGAGCGTCCGGCAGGCGATGGCCGCCCCCTCACCATCGGCGGCACGGTGTATTCCAAAGGCCTCGGCGTTCACGCGGCCTCGCAGTTGGTCTACGCGCTGGGCGGCACCTGCTCTGTATTCAGCGCCGAAGTGGGCGTAGACGATGAAGTGGGCGACAAAGGCAGCCTAATCTTTCAGGTCTTGGCCGATGGAGACACGCTGTTCGACAGCGGCCTGATGACCGGCAAAGACCCGGCCCGCTCGGTGAACGTCAGCGTGGCAGGCAAACAGCAACTGACCCTGCGCGTCACCGATGGCGGCAACGGCGTGCAGTTCGATCACGGCGACTGGGCCAGTGCCAAAATCAATTGCTCTACGGTGCAGCCTGCGGTCAGCAGCGTCACGGTCAGCCCGGCTCCGGTCAGCTTGAACGTGAACGGCACGCAGCAACTGAGCGCCGAAGTGAGCGGGCAAGGCAGCTACAGCCCCGGCGTCACGTGGGCCAGCAGCAATACCGCCATCGTGACGGTCAGCCAATCGGGTCTGATTACGGGTGTAGGGTCAGGCAGCGCCACCGTGACGGCTACCTCTACCTTTGATCCCAGCAAGTCGGGCAGCGCCCAAATTACGGTCAATGCGGTGTCTACGCTGCCTGCAGGCGGCCTCCTGATCAACTTCCGGCCCACAGGTTCGGCCCCACCCACTGGCTACACCGCCGATACGGGCGCGGCCTACGACGCCGCACGCGGCTCCGGCTGGATCACGCAGGCCAGCGTCGGCAGCGGCGCAGGCGTGCCTCTCGACATCACGCCCAATTCGCGCAACCGCAACCTGGTGGGCGTAGACGCCCGCCTGAATACGCTGATGCATATGCAGTTTCCGGCCAACGTCTCCAGCACGACGGCCGTCCGCACGCCCGCTGCGTGGGAATACGCCCTGCCCAACGGCGTCTATAACGTCTCGGTCAGCGTGGGCGACGCCAGCAACACCTACGACAGCGCCCACCAGATCAACATCGAGGGCCAACTCGCCATTGCCCGCTTCGTACCGATCGCTACCCGCAAATTCATGTCCAGTACGCTGCTGGCGAATGTGCAGGACGGACGCCTGACCATCGACGCGACGGGCGGCACCAACACCAAGCTGAACTACGTGATCATTCAGCCCGGAGACCGGCCCAGCGTGCGCGGCTATTCTCCGCAAGATCACCAGACGATGGTCGATCCCACCGTGTCGGTCACGGCGGACGTGAACTTGCCCAACAATGCCATCGACCTGAACACCCTCACGGCGGCGGCGGTGCATATCATTGATCTGGGCACCAGTCAGATCATCCCGGCCAATGTCAATACCTCGGGCGGCGGCGACGCGGTGGTCATCAAGCCCACTTCGCCGCTTCAGGCCAATACCCGCTACCTGTTCGAAATCACGGCCGATCTCAAAGACCTCAACGGCGCGGCCTTCTTGCCCCTGCGCTCCACCTTCGTCACCGGGGCCAGTTCTACCGATACCAGCGGCGTCGCCTTCGAGCAAATTGCGCTGCCCAACGCCCCCAGCATGCCTTACACCACCGTCGAAATGGGGCCGGACGGCAAACTCTACGCCGCCACCCTGACCGGAGAAATCCTGCGCTTTGGTGTGGAGCCAGACGGCACGGTGACTGCGCCGCAAACCATCACGTCGGTGCAAACCGCTAACGGGGGGCCGCGCACCATCATCGGCCTGAAGTTTGACCCTGCCGCCACCGCCGATAACCTGATCGCTTGGATCAGCAACAACCACTTCTGGAACGGCAGCACCAATTCGCCTGACTGGAGCGGCAAAATTACGCGGCTCAGCGGCCCCAACCTTGAGAACGTGCAGGACTATGTGGTGGGCCTGCCCCGTTCTATCCGCGATCATCAGACCAACAGCATTTCCTTCCGGCCCGGCGACACCACGGCGCTGTACGTGCTTCAGGGCAGCAACTCGGCCATGGGCGCACCCGACAACGCTTGGGGCAACCGCCCCGAACGCCTGCTCAGCGGCTCGCTGCTGCGCGTCGATCTCAGCCGCATTCCGTCGCCGCCCATCAGCGTCAAGACTTCGGAGGGCGGGCTGTACGATCCCTACGCCCCCGGAGCGCCCGTGACCATCTATGCCAGCGGGATTCGCAACGCCTACGACATGGTGTGGCACACCAACGGCCAACTGTACGTGCCCACCAACGGTTCGGCGGCGGGCGGCAACACTCCGGCCACTCCCGCCACCTTGCCTGCCGCCTGCGACAACCGCTCGGACGGCCCCTACACCAGCCCCGCCGTACCCGGCCTGACCAGCGTGACCGTGCAGCACGACTTTCTGTTCCGGGTGTTGCCGGGAGGGTACTACGGCCACCCCAACCCCCAGCGCTGCGAATGGGTGCAAAACGGCGGCAACCCCACCGCCGGCACCGACAAGGCCGAAGTCGCCTCTTACCCGGTGGGCACTTTGCCTGACCGCAACTGGCGCGGCTTCGCCTACGACTTTGGCGAACATGCCTCGGCCAACGGCGTGATCGAGGAATACACCAACGCCCCTACCTCGGCCCTGCGGAACAAATTGCTGGTGGTGCGCTACAGCGCAGGCAAAGACATCGTGGTGCTGACGCCCGGTGGCCCCAATCTGGACATCATCACGGCGCAGACCTACGTGACCGGCCTGAGCAACTTCACGCCCAACCCGCTTGACCTGACCGAAAACCGGTCTACTGGGCACCTGTACGTGGCGCAACTGGACGAGCAGACGGGCGCAGGCAAGCTGACGCTGGTCCGGGTCAAGTGACCTAACCGCCTCCCCCATTCCGCACCGCCCACCGCGCCGCCACTCACCTTCTCGGGAGTCGCGGCGCGGGTTTTTTACAGGGATTGAGCAGAGCAATTGCCCTCTCTTAGACAAGCGCCCTCAGACCCGTTAAGGAGGACTTCCCCCATGTCAATCAACCGCACCACTTTGCCCACATTGCTGTACCTCACACTGACGCTCGGCGTGGGCCTGGGCTGCAGCCCAGTTGCCTTGAAGGTGTCGCAGGTGGCCCCTAGCTCACAGCCTCAAGTCCTCAACCTCGGCAGCGCGGCGCTTGCCCTCACCTACTCGCCTGATGGACAACTGATGGCTACGGGCAACGGCGCGGGACAGGTCATGTTGTTACCGCAAGTTTCAGGTATGGCTCCGCGCAGCTTGCCGAATCAGAGTGCCGTGAACGCGCTCGCCTTCAGCCCCGACAGCCAACTGTTGGCCTCGGCGGGCGGAGATGGCCGTATCCGAATTTGGGAAGTCACTACAGGCCGACTGCGCTTCACGCTCCAGCCAGACACTTATTACGTCACGTCACTCGCCTTCAGTCCCGATGGAAAACAGCTTGCCAGCGGCAGCGGCGATAACACGGCTTTATCGGGCTTAGGTAACAGCGTGAAGCTGTGGGACATGGGTAGCGGGAACCTGCAAGCCTCCCTGTTGGGCCATACCGATGTCGTGACCGCTGTGGGCTACAGCCCGGACGGAATCCAATTGGCAAGCGCCAGCCGCGACAATACGGCCCGGTTGTGGAATGTGGCTGCCCGCCGAGAAATCCGAACCTTGCGGGGCCATACCGATGACCTGACGGCGGTGGCCTTCGCGCCCAACGGTCAGCAGTTGCTGACAGGCAGCGCAGACACCACCCTCAAGCTGTGGACAGCGTCAAGCGGCGAACTGGCCCGCACCTTGTCCACTGCCACCCCAATCGTCGCGGCGGCCTTCTCGCCTGACGGAACCGCCCTCGCCTCGGCAGGAGAAGACCGCGTGGTGCGGCTGTGGAACGCCCAAACTGGGCGAAGCGTGCGGGTTTTTCTCGGCCACACGGCTCCCATTCAGGCATTGGCTTTTGCCCCAAACAGTGCGGCCTTGGCGTCGGGCGGTGGGCTGGACAAGACCGTGCGGGTGTGGCCGTGGGGCGGGGGAGAGTAGGGGGAAGTGCAGGAGGAGCAATCGTTTTGCTCACCCACCCCCTCTGCTCCGCAGCTCTGCGAGTCCCCAGCCCACTGCTGCGCAGCTCTACGAGTCCCCCCTCTCCTGCGGAGCTTTGCAAGTCAAGGGCGAGGGAGCGAAAACTCCGACACCGCTACCCCAGATCGTCCCCGCCAAATGCGTGTGAGGCCGTCATCCGCGCAGCGGGTGGGCCAATTCCATTCTCAAGACGACTGGCAGTTCAGCTTCAAAAGAACGAGGAAGCCGACTTGAAACGCGGCAAGATCAATCCGCCTCAGCGGAGCGCCAACTCCCCTGACCCCTGTGGGGGCGGGGGAAAAGTGGCAGCAAGCCGAACAACCAGATAAAAACTAAGGTTTTCAAACGAGCAAAACCCGCCAAGCAGTCTTTCCAGAAGGTTTGAGCCGACATCAACCACACAGCACAGCGGCGTCAAAGCTAATCCTTGACGCCGCTGTGCTGTTTTTGCCCGTTACTGCGTAATCGTCTCCCCACCCACCCGTTCGCGGGCCACCACTGCCGGAGCCGGAGCCACCGCCGCCCCATTCAGCCGGGGCCGAGCATTCAGCAGCACGCCCAGCACGCGGGCGCGGACCGTCCGGGCAGCGTCGAAGGCAGCAGAGACGTCATCCAGCGAGGTAGCGCCGGGAACGACGATCAGCACCAAACCGTCAGCCGCCGCCGCCAGCGCCACCGCATCGGGCGAGGTCAGTAGGGGTGGGGTGTCGAACAGCACGGTGTCGTACTGGGCGCTGATACCGTCCAGCACACGCTCCAGCCGGGTCTGATCCAGTGAGCCGTCCATGCGCCGGGTGGCGCTGGCAGGCAAGAGGTCAACCCGCTCGGTCACGGGAATGGGGCGACCTGCTTCTCCCGCAGCACTCGGGCGCGTGTTGTTCTGGCTCTGAAGGCTCTGCCACAAGCCAGTCTGGGCGGCGCGGTGGGTGTCGGCGTCAACCACCAGCACGCGCTCGCCGCTTTGGGCGAGGCTCAGGGCCAGCGCCACGGTCACGCTGCTGCGGCCCTCGGCTGTCCCGGCACTGGCGACTACCACGCGGCGGGGCTGACCTGCCGCACCAGTTGTTCCTAACTGAGAGAGCACATTCACCCGCAAAAAGTTGACGCCGTTTTGCCAGCCACCCGAATGCAGCGCGGCCAATAGACCTGATCCGTTGTGGATTCCCGGCACGCTGGGCAAGCGCCCCAGCACCGGCACGCCCCAACCCAACACGTCTTGCTCGCTGTATACGGTGCGCCGCCGCCCGGCCCACAACAGCGCCGCGCCGCCCACCAACAGGGCGGTCAGCAGGGCCGCCAGCACCGCGCTTCTAGCCGGGCGGGGCGAGGCGGCCTGCCGGGGTAACTCGGCACTTGCCAAGGCCGCGAGGCTACCCGCCGTGGACTGTTCCAACGCCGTGACCTGAGCCAAATTTTGGAGCACTTGCGCCCGCGCTGCCGTCAGGGTTTGGCGTTCCAGCGCGGCGCGGCGGGGACTGGTAGCAGCGGTGGGCGCGGCCTGCAACTGGGTATCGAGCGACTCGAATTGCCCTTCGAAGCTGCGCCGCAACTGGGCCAACCGCACTTGGGCGCGGCCCGCATCCCAGCCGAGGAGGGCGGCGGCCCCGGCATCGGCCAACGCCTGCGCGGCCTGTGGGCTGGTGGCCGATGCTTTTACGTCGAACACGCCGTCTTGCTGCCCGCTGCCCTGCGCCTGCACGTTCAGCACGCTGCCAATGTCGTTGCGAACCTGTGAAGTCAGGCCAGTGAGCGTAGCGGCGGGCAACCCTTTGCCGAACGTCTGAAGCTGGTTGACGACGCGCCCGCGCACATCGCTGCTTTGCAGGGCCTCTTGCAGTGCGCCGCGTGGCAGCGACGGGGCCGCGAACACGCTGCCGTTGAGCAGGCTGCTGCCGCCATCATTTCTGACCGTAATCAGGCTGGCGCTCGACTGGTACACGGGCGTTTGACGGGCCGCCAACAGGTAGGCCGTACCTGCCGCGAGGGCGGCGCTGGCCGCGATAATGCCCGCACTGCGCTTCAAGACTGTGCCCAAGCGCCGAAAATCGTTGTCGGCGTTCACGGGCGCAGTGTGCGGCACAAACACTACTTGGTCTGAACTGGAAGGAATAGGCGTCAAGTCGCTCACCTCAGCACCCCAGTTCCAAGCTGCTGGCATCCGACAGCACAAAGCGGTGAATGCGCGGAATGGCCCCGTGCCCGATCACGCGGGCCTTGACCCCAATCAGGCACTCTTGCAGGCGCACGCTCATGTTGCAGATCTCGGCATCTTCGTCTATCACGCTGTATTCCACCTCGGCATTGCGGATCAGGCTGCCGCGCCCCACGCTGGTATATGGCCCCAAATACGCGTTTTCAATTCTGGCTCCGGCGGCGATGGTCACCGGCCCCATGATCACGGAGTTGATGACTTCTGCGCCCGGCTCCACCACCACCGCCCCAGTCAGGCGCGAATCGGTCACTTTGCCCAGCACGCAACTTTTCAGTTCGCGCAGCAGCAGGCGGTTGGCGTCCAGCAGGTCTTCGGGCTTGCCGGTGTCTTTCCACCAGCCCTGCACGCACTCGCCCAGCACGTTGCCGCGTTCTTCAATCAGTTCGGCAATGGCGTCGGTAATCTCGTATTCGCCGCGTGCGCTGGGTTTGAGGGTTTCCAGTACGTCAAAAATAACGGGCGAAAAGCAGTACAGGCCCGCCACCGCCAACTTGCTGAGCGGCACTTTGGGCTTTTCGACAAGCTGCGTGATGTGCCCGTTCTCGCCCATCACGGCCACCCCGAAGGCGCTGGGGTCGTCGACTTCGACAAGTGCCACCACCGCGTCGGCCCCTCGGCGATGAAACAGGTCGATAAAACGCCCTACGCCCTGCTCGAACAGATTGTCACCCAAGTACACGCAAAAGTTGCTGTCACCCACCCACTCGCGGGCCACCTTGACGGCGTGCCCCAGCCCCAGCATTTCGGTTTGGTCGATAAACGTGATGTTCACGCCCTCTAGGCCGCGCACCGCGCTCGTAATGGCCTTGCGCGTCAGGTCGGACACCACGATCCCGATGTCTACAATCCCCGCCTCCGACAGCGTGGCAATGGCGTGGCAGATGATCGGTTTGTTGGCGACTTTCAGCACCGGCTTGGGCCGCGCATACGTCAAGGGGCGAAGGCGCGTGCCCAGTCCGGCAGCGGGAATGATGGCCTTCATGGGCAGCGCGGCGGGGCGGCGTTCAGCCCCTGCGGCATGGTCTGAGTGGGCAAGATTAGACATCTATCCTCCGGAAACGGGGCACAAGGTCGCCTGAACGGGGTGGCCTGAAGGGAACTGAAGCAACTGGGCGGGAATGAAGAAACAAAGAAACGGCCGCGCCCGGTGATGGACTGCGGCAACTTCTGTATTCCGCTTGCCGTTACTGTGCCCAAGCGGGCGTTACGGCATCGACAAAGAAAAGACTTTTATGAAGGTTTGGCTTGCAGCGGCCACTTGATGTTCACGGGTCTGGGCGGGAAGCACGCGACTTCAGTCGTGTGAGGGAGAGCTCAGCCGCCCGAAGGGCGGGATGTTGACGCGGAAGTTGACGCGGATGCTGCTTGGTCTTTCAAGGACATTAGAATATTCTTCTCCTTGTGAAGATGACGTTCACTGCTAAGCTCAAGCTGAACCACACGAGGGCGCAGAAAGCCGCTCTCGATGCGGCGACGCTGGCCTACCGTGACGCGCTGAACTACACCTCCGTACGGGCGTTTGAGATGAACAAGTGTTCTGGGGCCGCCAAGATTCAGAAAGAGGTCTACGCTCACCTCCGTGAGGTCATCGGGCTGCCGTCTCAGATGGCGTGCAGCGCTCCGCGACAAGTTGCGGCCTCCTACAAGGGGTTATGGACGAAGTGCAAAGACCACCACACCCGCCAGCACTTCATTCAGAGTGTCAAACCCGGCTATCAGCCTCGCTCTTTTCGGGGATTTGAACGTCCTGCCAAGTTCGTCTCCCGCACCTTGGAATACCAGTACGGCAAGGATTACAGTTGGAAAAAGGACGGCAGGGTTAGCGTCTTGACCCTTGAAGGCCGTCAAGTCATGACTTACGCAGGGTATTCCAAGCACCTTGACCTGATTCAGTCCGGCTGTGAAGTCGGCGCGGCCAAGCTGTACTACCAGAAGTCCAAAAAGCAATACTTCCTGCTGGTGAGCGTTGAAGTCGACCTGCCTGATCCACAACCCCAAGACCACACCAATGTCGTTGGTGTGGACGTCGGTCAACGTTTCCATGCCGTGGTGACCGACACCCGCAACCGCACTCAGTTTTTCTCCGGCAAACACACCAATCAGATCAAAGACGGCTTCGCCCGGATCAAGTCCTCGTTGCAGCGAAAAGGCACCCGTTCCGCGACCCGCCGTTTGCTGGCGTTGTCGGGCCGGGAAAGACGGTTCATCGCTGACCGCAATCATTCCCTCGCGTCCCAGATTCTGAAGACCTACCCCAAGGCCGTCATCGGCCTTGAGAACCTGAAAGACATCCGCACCCGGACAGAAAGGCGCACAAATCCGAAGGCCAGTAAGCAAGCCAAGCGGAACCGGCGTCGCCGCAGTCAGTGGAGCTTTGCCGAGTTGCAGACTGTTGTGGCCTATAAAGCCAGCTTGGTGGGCAGCATGGCCATTCAGGTGGATGCCCAGTACACCTCGCAGCACTGCGTGAAGTGCGGTCATACCAGCAAGGCCAACCGGCCCGCTGCTGGGTTGATGTTCATGTGTGAGGTGTGCGGGTATCAGGTGCATTCAGACCTTCTCGGCGCGAGAAACATTACCCTCAGAACGTTGGCGGTTCGGCAAGACTGGACAGCCACGGGTGCCTTGTCAGTGCGCCCTGATGTGTCGAGCGTTGAAGCCAAAGCTGAGCGCCTGCACAGGTACTCGGAGTTGCGGTGGAGTTCAGACACAAGCCCGCGACTTTAGTCGTGGGTCATTGACGGGAGGCTCCATCCGCCCGGTGGGTTGTCGTCGCTCACCGTCTGAATTCCGCTCCCCGCCACCTCCCGCAGCACCGCTTCCCACTGCGGCACACTCGCGGCGGGCGCAAAAGCCTCGGCGCGGCGCAGGCCCAACGCGGCAAAATGGTGGCGCACGGCAGGCTGGGTCAGTATCCGGCCCAGTGCCCCGGCCAGCGCGGGCGCGTCGTCTACGGGCACCAGCAGTCCGCCCCAGCCGCCTTCCAAAATCTCACCGGGGCCAGATGGACAGTCGGTGGCCACCACAGGCGTCCCGCAGGCCATCGCCTCCACGATTACGCCGCCCAGCCCCTCCCACCGACTCGACAGCGCAAAAACGGAAGCGTGTTTCAACAGCGGATATGGATTGGGCAGATACCCCGGCAGATGCACGCTGTTCCTTACATCCAATTCTCCGATCAAGCGTTCCAGTGCGGCCCGTTCCTCGCCCTCGCCCGCGATGACCAGATCGTGCGCGACACCTTGTCCCAGTAAGCGGGCATGGGCGCGAATCAAGGTATCAAAGCCCTTTTGAGCGGTCAGGCGGCCCAGCCCCAGCACCGTAGGCCGAGTCTGCATAAACGCGGCCCAGTCGGGCAGGGGCTGTTCTTTGGCGGCCCGGATGCGTTCCAAATCTATCGGGTTGTACACCACGCTCAGGCGTTCGGGGCGCAGGGGGTGCAAGCGCCGTAACGTGTCCCGCGTGCCCTGCGAGACGAACACCAGCCGGGGTAGCCGCGCATAGATCAGGCGCGACAGAAGGCGGTGCCACGCGGGTTGCTCCGAAAAGGTGTGGCTCAGGTCGTTGCGAACCCAAGCCAGCGTAGGCGTGTGCGTCAGCACACTCGCCAGCCCTGCAAAGTAAGTGGGCATCAGTTCCACCGCGCCCACGATGACGTCGGCCCCTCTCGCCGCTGCCAGCAACGTGGCCGGGACTCGTGTCACCGCGTGCCGAATCCGCTGCCCAGGCCCCAGCGCCACCGTGACCGGAACACCGGGGGGCAACTCGCCTTTTAACGCATCTTCAGACCGTAAAATCCAGATAGACGGCTCGAAGTAGCGGCGGTCTAACCGGGCGATCAAACCCAGCGTCACCCGTTCTGCGCCGCGCCCATACAGTCCTTCCAGCACAAACAGCACCCGAATTCTGGCGGGCTGCGGCACGGGTTCGGTCACTGCCGAACGCCCGTCCAAGTGGTGGTAACCGCCCCGGACGACGCCGATCCGGTCGCCACCACCAAGCGCCCGTTGATCACGTCGGCCACAGGCGATTGCCGGGGCGCGGGCAGCGGCGTCAGGGCCGTCCAAGTGTTGGCGGCGGGGTCGTATTCACTCACGTTGGCGACTTCTGCCGAGTTTTGGGTCACGCCCGAAATGACTACGATTCGGCCATTTTGTACCACCGTAGAGGCATTGATGTGGCCGATGGGAAGGGGCAAGCTGGCCCGCGCCGTCCACGTATTGGCGGCGGGGTCGTAAGCATGCACGGCGCTCTGGTTGCCTGCGTTCTCATCACCCAGATGTTGCCCGCCCAGCGCATAGATTTTGCCGTTCAGCACCGTTCCGCCGAGGTGGTTGCGCGGGTTGGGCAGCGGCGCGGCAGTCGTCCAGCTTGTGCCGCCGTCCAGTTGCAGTACCCAGTGTTCGGGCGAGTCGCGTTTGTAGAGGTCAAGGTCGCCGGGGTTACGCTCGGTGCCGCCAAAAAAGTGCAGGGTGCGGTCAAGTTTCACCAATGCGCCGCCGCCCCGCGCTCCGGGCAAGTTGGGGCCAGCGCTCCATGTGTCGGTGCTCACGTTGTATTTCCAAACATGTGCTGTTTGGGGGCCGGGATGATTGCCCACGAATCCTCCCGCCACATAGATCGTTTGGCCGTCTACCGCCACCGCGCCGTGCGTGCTCTGTTCGGGCATATCGCGGGCCGTGCCCCACGTGTTGGTGGCCGGGTCGTACACCTGCACTTTGGCGTTGGTTCTCAAATCGCTGTCGAAGCCGCCAAAGATGTACAACTTGCCGTTCACAGCGGCCCCCTGCGCCTCCGAGACAGGCCGGACGGCGTCGGTCTGCTGCGTCCAGCTTACGGCGGCGGCCGTGGCCACAGACGGCCTGACGTTGCTGACCACGAACACGTAATCCTGATAGTCACCGTTGGAGGCGGGTTCGAAGGCCACCAGATAAGAGTTGGACACGGGCTGTCCGGCGCGGTCTTTGAGGGGATAGACCCGCACGGCGTGCTTGATTGGCCCGGTGTTGAGGCTGTCTTGGGTGAAGGTGGACTGCGGCGCGTAGCTGGTGCGGCCCGCGTACAGCGTAAAGGCCACGTTGCCTGGATCGAAGCTGGCCTGCGTGCCAGACGTCAGCGCCGGATTCAGCGTCTGCTCTTGCCCGGTGGCAATCGTGCCTACCGCGTTCAGTGTGCTGCTGCCCTGAACCGCGTACCCGAACGGCAGCAGATCGTCGGGCGAGTAGCGGGCCACCGCCTTCATGGTCACGGGGCCAGCGCCCGCCTTGCGGAACAAGGGTGCAGACACTTCATCTCCGATCAGGTTGCTGCCTGTCCCCAAAATCAGGTTTGAACTGCCTACGTTGATGGCGTATCCGAGGGTATCCACCGCCTGTTGCAAGGGCGGTTCCTGATCGCCTTGCAGCCCCCGCGCACTCAGGCCGTACACATTGACGGCGGTAGGCGCGTTCCCCTCCGACGCCACTTGCAACGACCCTCGCAGCGCCCCGGTACTGGCCTGAGGCGCAAAGCGCACGCCGACGCCCACGCTTTGGCCCGCCGCCAGGGTTACCGGCAAGGGGGGCGCGTCTACCACGCCGAACGCCGAGGCATTGGGGCCAGCCAACGTCAGAGAGGTAATTTTTACCGCTGCCGTGCCCGGATTGCTGAGCGTCAGGCGTTGGGTGGCCGAAGTCGTGTTACGCACCGTGCTGAATACCAATTCGCCCACGTTGGCTGCCACCACTCCGGCATTGGCCGCCACCGGAAGAATTTCGATGGCGCTCACTTTGGCATTTTCTACCTGCCGCACGAACGCCAGATTCAGCACACCGTCGGTTATGCTGGCAGACAGGGTTTTGACCAACGCCCGCCCCGCGCCCCCTGCTTCAGCAAAAATATCGAAGCGGTTCAGGGCGGTCTGGTTTTCCACTTTCACGTCAAATACGCGCTGGCCCGCCGCCGCCTTGTTCAGTTCGGCAAAGTGCAGGCGCACCTGATAACTGCCGTTGGGCACAGGGACTTTGTACTCGAAAGCGGTTTGTCCGGCAGGAACGTTAGTGGTTACGCCGCCCGTCCATTCGGTCTGGTACAGCGCGGCGTTGGCGGGGGCCACTACCCCGCTCACCGGGTCTGTTTCGCTATAAGAAAACCCGCCCGAAACAAGGCCGCCGCACGAAGTCACGGCGTCGCAGGCCTGCCACGTCACCCCGCCTACCGTCTGGGCTGGGCCGCCCGCATTGATGCGAATGGCGTCGGCCTCCGAACCGCACGCCACCACCGGGCTGACCCAATCGGCGTGATCGTAGCTGATGCCGTCGCCCGCATCGGTGACCACCAGCCGCAACTCCTGCACCCCGGACACGTTCAGGTTCACGCTTTTGGCCGCGTCCGCGCCGCGCAGGGTGCCGGAATCGTAGAGTTTGCTGGCCGCGTTGCTCGTGGCGGGGCCGTTCCACACCTGAAACACCACGCTGCCCCGGTTGCCTACCTCATCGTCTACACCCACGCCCGCCGTAAAAGTGCTGCATTGGCCGCCCAGCGCAAACGTGAGGCTGGAGTTGGCATGTGCGCCCAGGCCGCGTGCATAGGTTTGCCCCGCCACCGTCAGCGTGCGCCCGTCGCCTGGGGCCTTGTCGCCGTTGCTCTGGTCACGCTCTACCGGCCCCCACCCGCTGCTGGCTGCCGTCCAAGGCTGCCCACTTAGGGCGTTGTCGCCAGCGTTCAGGGCCAACAGTTGCACTCCCGCCGGAACCGAGTCTATCCAAGAGTGGTCTTGGCCGTCGTACACGAAGTCTACGGGGGGCGCTGCCGCCGGTTGATTGCGTGCTGCGCCGTCCGACAGTGGCCCCGACTGCGTGCAGGCCGAGAGCAGCAAGAGGCCGCCCAGCAGCCAGCGCCGCCAAGGCCGAGGAGACACGGGAGCGGAGGCGGGGGCCAGCGTCGGGTCAGGGGCAAAGGCGTCAGAAGAAAAGGTAGTCGTGGGCGTCGGGGTCATTGGAACAAGCCTCCAAAAAATCGAGCTGGTCAGGGGGTACGGGTTAGGGAAGAGGGTAGGCGGCGGGGTGTGAAGGCAGTTCCGAATTGGGTGCGCCAACGTTCATTGACCAGAGTTCATTCACCAAAATCAGTTCACCGGGGCAGCACGGCGAAGCCTTCAGCCCCCCGGTGTAGGCAGGATGTCGCCCGCTCCGGCCCGCGCCTGCCAGAGGGCGCGGCGGTAGATGTCCTGCAACACCTGTCCGTTTCGCTCGGCGGTGTAGGACTGTTCGTAGGTGTGGCGGGCCATCCGGCCCATCTCGGCGCGGGCGTCTGGGTGATCCAGCAGCCAGCCCACCTGCGCGGCCAAATCCTGCGGGTCTGCGGGCCGGAAGTGGCGGCCTGTGCGGTCATGTTCCACCACTTCGGCCACCGAACCGATGCGGCTGGCGACCACCGGAAGGCCGGTTGCAAACGCCTCCAGCAGCGTCATCGGAAAGCCTTCGTACCACTGAGAGGGAAAGATCAGCGTGGTGGCCTCCTGCATCAGCCGCGCCACCCGCGCTTTGTCTTGCCTACCCAGATAGGTCACGCCCTCATAGGCGTCGGCGGCGGCCTGCGCTTCGGCAGCCAGTGGCCCGTCGCCCACGATTACCAGTGGCAAGCGCGTATGCAGTGTTTTCCACGCTTCCAGCAGCGTCAGCACGCCTTTTTCGGGAGAGAGGCGGCCCACGAACAGCGCGTAATGGCCGCCGTGCACCCCCAGCCCCGGATCATCGGCCAAGAAATTGGGCTTGACCACCAGCCGAGATTCGGGCAGGCCGCCCTGCACATACAAACCCCGCGCAAAATCGGTCAGCGAGATGTACACGTCTACCATCCGGCGGTAGGTGCCGAGCAGGCGGTGGGTGGTCAGCATGCCCGCCACCACCCCTGACCCGGCGCGGCTGTCCCGGTAACACGAGTGCTTGACCGCAGGCCAAGGCGGGGTTTTGCCGAGGCAGTCCTGACAGGGTGCGCCGTCGCGGTAGAAGTTGTGGTTCGCGCACAGCAGGCGGTAATTGTGCAGCGTTTGCACCACTGCCGCGCCCGCCGCCTTCACGCCCCAGTACGCGGCAGGCGAAATGATCGGGAAGGTGTTGTGAAAATGCACCACGTCGATGCCCTGCGCCTTCACGGTTCCGGCCAGAGCGCGGGCCGACGCCGGGTTCCACACCGTCTGCAGGGCAGACCGGGCCGCCGAGCCACCCTTCAGGTCGTCGTTATGCACGGTGTAGCGCGTGACTTCGACGCCTTGCCGCTCCAATTGTTGCGTTTCGGCCCGGAAGACTTCATCCTCGCCGCCTGCCTGCTGATAAAAATTGTGGGCCACGAGCACTTTCATAGCCCTGCTCCGGCGGTGGCCCCGGTAGCCAACCGTTGGTGGTACAGCCCCAAGTAGGCGTCGGTCATCTGATCCATGCTGAAGCGGGCGGCGGTGGGGGCGACCAGTGCGGCGGCCTGCGCTCTGTACTGCGCCGGAGCCTCGATCACCCGTGCCAGCGTGCGGGCGAATCCTTCCACGTCCTCGGCCCGCACGAGCAGGTCATACTCGGGCGGAAACAATTCGCGCAGCCCGTCTATCTGGGCGGCCACCAGCGGCGTTCCCGCCAGCACGACTTCTATGCCCAGCAGAGATAGTCCTTCAAAGCGCGAGGGCATCAGCACCACGTCGAAGTCGGCCAGGTGCGCCGACAGCCGGGGAATGGGGGGCGAAATGTGAACGGGCCAATTGCCCTTTTGCCGCCGCGCCCAATGCTCGAGTACGGGCGCAAACGTGCCGTGTCCGTACAGTTGAATCTCGGCCCGTGCGGGTGTCAGTTCGGCGGTGCGTTCCAAAATGGCGGGCAGCAAATCCGCGCCTTTTTGAGCTTCGAAGCGGCCTGCAAACAAGACCCGCGTTGGCCCCGGCACTCGCTGGGCCGGAGCCGTCGCCCGCGCCGTCACACCGTTGAAGATGACCCCGGTTTGCCCCTTCGGAAGTGGCCCCAACCCATGCCGCGCCCGGAAATCGTGCAGCCCCCCCAAGCTGGCAGGCGATACCGCCACCGATTCGGCGTGTTCCAGTTTGCGTTCCACCCAGCGCCCAATTCGTGCCCACTTGGGCCACAGCGTGGTGTTGTGAATAGTCCGGATCACGCGCACGCCCGCCCGTTCTGTACCAAACAGCAAACTGGCCGCGTAGGTGGCGTCCGGAATATCGGTGTGCAGATGCACCACATCGGGCCGCACCCGCCGCAGCACCCGCCGCAGCGTCCATCCGGCGTGCAGCATTCCGCCGCGTTTCATATCCAGAGGGGTGCCGCTGTACACCGGAATGTGCAGCCGCTCCAGCCGTTCCCGCATCGCCTGACCCACAGGTGTGTCGGCCACGCCCATCACCGCAAACACCGAAAACTCGCACTGCCCGCTCAGTTGCTCTGCCAGCGTGAGGGCCACTTCTTCCGCGCCGCCCAAATCGAGGTGGGTCACGACATGCATGACGCGGGGGCTTCTGGCCGCTGGGGTGCGCTGGGGCTGCGTACTGACAACGTGCTGGCCGGTCATGCGGGCCTGCCTTGCGTGGGCTGTGTTGCCCGCTGCCTCATCCATTGTTTCTCCCAGTGTGGCCTCAGTCGCCGCTGCGTTTCTAGGAGTGCGAGGCCGAAACCGAATAGGCACCAAAACCAGATGCCCCCCTGCGGCCCTTCCAGATACACGTCGAAGCTGGCGTTGACCATAAACGCCGCCCAGTACGCTAGAACCCATACATTCAGCCGCACCCACAGGTCTTGCCCGGCCCGCTTAGCCAACAGGTGTGCCCGCAGTAACGCGGCGGCGAACGCCAGTTGCAGCAGCGCCCACGCCAGCAGTCCCGGCACGCCAGAACGCGCCAAAATATTCAGGTGGCCGTTGTGCGGGCTTCGCAGCGCGTTGCCAGACAGCTGATAGCCGTCGTCATCGGCCAGATTTATGCCGTAGCCTTTGCCTGTCCAGAAATACGGCCCGTTTACGGTGTAGTTCACGATGTCCGTCCACCACTTCAGCCGCCAGCCCCGCGAGCCGTCGCGGTCATCTTCTCCGGTTTGGCCCGCGATGCTCTGCACGTTCAGGAGCAACGCCTGTGCCGAAACGGTATTGCGGTTTTCTCCGAGGCTGACCTGCACATTGGAGACCAAGAGGGCGGTGAGGGCCAACGTGAGCAGCAGCGCGGGTTTTCCCCAACGGCTGCCCGCGCCTGTTGAGGTGGTGGTTTCCCCCCCTACGTCGCTGCGGCTGCGTGCGCCCCAACGCATCACCAGCACCACCGCCATCGCCACCGCAATCGCCAAAATTCCGGCGCGAACCCGGAACACCGGAATTAACGCCGCCGCCAACCACAGCGCCCACCACAGCCACTCTTGCCGCGCACTGGCCGCCGCACTCAGGCGCTGCTGCACGGGCCGCAGCACTTGCGGCAGCCCCAGCATCAGCAGCGCGGCAACGCCCGCCAAATGCACAGCCACGTCGCCGCCCTTCAGTTCGATCAGGGCCACGTCGGTACCGGGAAAGCGGGGCAAGGCCGAGCCGAACAGCTCCGACACGATGACGGCCAGCGGCGTCCAGACCAAAAACACGGGGACGAATTTGAGGTAAGTGCGGGCCGCTTGGAGGGTGAGGCCAGTGTGCAGCAGCAGCGCCGCCACGGCGAGCCCAAACAGTCCGTAGCCCCACAGCACGGCGTCGCGCAGGGCGTCTAGGCCGTATCGGCCGACTTGCGGCACGGTGGCGGCCAGCCCGATCAGCAAAAAGCCCAGCAGGACGGCCACGATTCTGGACTGCTTGAGGTGTCGCCCGCTGAACGCCAGCAGCGCGGCCAGCACGCACACCACCAACATCAGTTCTCCGATAAACAAGGGGGCCACGCCCACATAGGCAAAGCCGCGCCCCAACAGCGCGTATCCCAGCAGGCAACTGCCCAGTGCGCCCAACGCCAGCCGGGGCAGATGAGCCCGCACTGCCAGCGCGGCAGCAAGCGCGAATACCAGCAAAGCCGCCACCGTTGCCAGCAGCGGATTCCAAACGGCTAGTGTGCCAATGCCTACGGCGGCCACCGCGCCCAAGACCAGCAGGGACGTCTGCGCTGGGAGAGAAGACCAGACAGAACGGGAGCCAAGCGGAGCTGTACCGGAAGAAGGGAGTGGGGGAGGATGCAAAAGGGGCGCTCCTTTGAGGGTCAGCAGGGGTGGAACAACGGGGCGAACGCAGGTGATTAGGCTAGGTAATCAGGTCAGGTGATCTGTACTCCCCGCGCCGCGACAGGGCCACATCCAAACAGAGGCGGCTAGGACACGTTCAGCGGTGGCCGTCAGACTTCACAGTTGCAGGGTAATCAGCCTGCGCTAACGAAAAATAAAAGAGCTGGCCCCGGCCCAGCGCTGGCAAGCTCTAGCGTTCGCCCCTGCAACGAAACATTGACGCTTGTTGGTTCAGGCTGTGCTGTCCAAGCAACTCGGGTTTGTTTTTGCAGCCTGAACAGCCGCGTGGGGGTAGGGGAGAGGAACACAGGATCGGCAAGCAAGTTGCGTTGTAGCGACACCTGAACCACAGGTGCGCTCAGGAAGCACAGAGAACCAAGGGGGAGAGGATGGCAGCAGTCAAGAGAGGTTCGGGGGGAAGGGCCGCACGGCAACGCATGGGAGCCGGAGTGATGGGGCTGGCATTGGCGCTGATGGCCTGCAACCAAAACACGCCGCAAACTCGGGTGACGCAAGACGACCCCTATGCAGGCGGCCAAAGCTACCCGTGGAGTGACCGCTTGGAGCCCACCAGCGGCGACCCGTATGAGGGCGGCAAAACCTACCCGTGGACGGGCGTCCGGGCCGCCGCCCCCGGCCTGACCACACTGGCACAGGGCAGCAACGACAATTTCCTCTCTGACCTGAGTTGGACCAGTGCCAGCAACGCTTGGGGCCCCATAGAGAAAGACCGCAGCAACGGCGACAAACTGGAGGGCGACGGCCTGCCCATCACCATCGGCGGGCAAGTCTTCGCCAAAGGGTTGGGTGTCCACGCGGCCTCGGAAGTCAGTTACGCGCTGGGCGGGATGTGCAATGTCTTTACCGCTCAAGTGGGGCTGGACGATGAAGTAGGCGACAAGGGCACAGTGGTGTTTCAAGTCTGGAACGGAACCACCAGCAAACTTTACGACTCCGGAACGATGCGGGGCGTAGACCCGGCCAAACCCGTGACCGTGAATATCGCGGGCGTGCAAAACCTGCGCTTGGTGGTCACCAACAACAACGACGGCATCAGCTTTGACCACGCCGACTGGGCCGACGCCAAAGTCAGTTGCCCCACCCGCCAGCCCAGCGGTGAAAACCAACTCTCTGACCTGCCGTGGACGAGCGCCAGCAATACGTGGGGGCCAGTCGAGCGCGACCAGAGCAACGGCGAAAAGCTGCAAGGCGACGGCAAAATCTTGACGATGGGCGGCGTCACCTTTGCCAAAGGCCTCGGCGTGCATGCTACGTCTACCATTACCTACGGCTTGGCGGCCCGCTGCAACGTGTTCAGCGCGCAGGTAGGCGTCGACGACGAAGTGGCCGACAAAGGCAGCGTCATCTTTCAGGTGTACGGTGACGGCGTTAAAATTTATGAAAGCCCGATTCGTCGCGGCACCGACCCTGCCCTGCCGATCAGTGTTCCGGTGGGCGGCGTCAACGAGCTGCGCCTCGTGGTCACCGATGGCGGCAACGGGGTCAGTAGCGACCATGCTGACTGGGCCGATGCCAAAGTCAGTTGCACCGACGACACGGTTGCGCCCGTCACGCCTACTGCTTTTACCGCCTCGCCCTCACTCGACGGCATCGCGCTGGACTGGGGCGACAATACGGAACCCGATTTGGCCGGTTACCGGGTGTACCGCTCGCCCTCGGCCAACGGGCCGTTTAGCCTGCTGACGCCGCAACTGCTGACCACTTCAGCCTACAGCGACCCGGCTCCGGAAGGCGTGCGGTCGTTTTACCAAGTGGTGTCGGTAGACAGTACGGGCAACATGTCGCTTCCGGCCAGCGCCAATGCCACGCGGCCCAACAGTGGCGGCAGCCCGGTCCTGACCGTCGAGAATCTGGACAACGCGCCTTACTTCGACCGGCTCGTGTTTAGCCGAATCGGCAGCCTGACCGCGCCCCCCAGCAACGGCGTACATGAGCGCGTGAGCCTGCGCCTGAAGAACACCGGAAGCTCGGTGCTGCGGGTGTCCGACCTGCCGATCAACGGGCCGTGGGTGCTTGACCCGGCCCCGGCGCTGCCTGCCGACCTCGCGCCCGGCAGCTTCCTGGACGTGCGCCTGCGCTTTGTGGCCGAGGCGACCAAATACCAGACCGGAACGCTGACGGTGGCTTCCAACGACGCGGGCAAACCCGCCTTCCCGGTGCAGCTCGCGGGCCTGTGGCAAAGCGTGTCCGAAGGCGGCCAAGAACCCAACGTGTTCCAAATTCGGGACGCCTTCGGGTACACCCTGAGCTTGGTTGGCGGCGAACCGACCATCGACCAGAAGGGGCTGGTGCGGGCGCAGGGCGACGAAGTCCTGACCGGCTACTGGCAGCGGGCCGACGAAACCTTGCCTGTGTCGGTGCGCCAATTGGCCGCGTACCACACGCAGGGCAACACGGGCACGCTGTACTGGCACGACAAGCGCGATGCCAACGTCAAGACCGTTCTGGTGCATGCGGGCATAGACGGCCAAACTGTTCTGCCCCGCCAAAACGGCTCGCTGACGCCCGGCGTGGCTTCGTTTGCTCCGGCAGCAGGCATCACTTTCGGCTTCCGGGTAGACGGCGAATGGGGTGACGCCCGGCGCAACAACCAAACGCCTGACCGCAACAACGGCTGCCTGCGGCCCTGCGGCCAACACGTCCGCTTCTGGCCCGCCAAAGACCGCGCCGGAGTGCCGCTGCCCAACACCTATTTCGTCATCATGGATTACGCGGGCATCAACTACGATTACAACGACAACCTGTACATCATCACCAACCTCAAGCCCGCACCCCTGCTGCTGAACGTCGGCGGCGCGACCTTTACCGACCCCCTGACCGGCACCGTGTGGCAATCGGACAAAGACCCCAACGGCGACGCGCCCTACACGCCCACCACCGCCATCAACGAAGGCAGTGCCAGCAGCACCTACGACATTGCGGGCACCGACAACGACCTGCTGTACCGCACCTACCGGGGCAACGTCGGCAGTGCTACCCCGCAGGAATCGCGCCAGATCAGCTTCAATATTCCCATCAACAACGGCACGTACCTGGTTAAGCTGCACTTCGCCGATTTGGCCTGGACAGTCCCCGGCAAACGCGTCTTCGACGTGAGCGCTGAAGGCGTGCTGCGCGTGCCGAATCTGGACATCGTGGCCCAGAGCGGCGGCGGCAAAACCGCGCTGGTGGTGCCCATCGACAACGTGCAGGTCACCGACGGCAAGTTGACGCTCGATCTCAAAGCTAGCGTGGATTTCCCGGCCATTTCCGGCATCGAAATCGTGCGCTGAAGGTGAGTGGCAGGGCCGCTGGCATCACAAGGCTGCCCTGCCTTTTTCGTCTCTTGCCCCAGTTGCAATACGGATTCCGGTTGAAAGCCGTTCCTTCTGACTTTCAATCCGACTTGCAAAGTCCCAGAGGGCAGCAGAGCGAGTCGGGATCATACGGAACCCGTACAAGCAATGGTTCGGACACTTTCAGGTCAAGAAAATAGGCCAGAGAGAAACGTCGTCTAGAACGTGCTGCCCGCTCCCCCCTCCCAACCTCTCGCGGGCGGGCTGTCCCAGTCCCCGCAAGGGGAGAGGAGCGAAACCCCCCGCGTTCTCAGGCAATGATCGGCAGAATTCGAGAACTGTCCGCACCATTGACAAGGAGCATCATGAGCAAAAAATTCGTGCTGGGCACGGTGGTAACCCTGACCGTGCTGATGGCTTGTTCTCGCCCCGATGGAACCCAGCCCCAAGCGCCTGACCCTTTTGCCGACCCCTATGCAGGCGGCCAAACCTACCCGTGGAGTGACCGCCTAGACCCGCCCAGTACCGACCCCAGCGCCGATCCCTATACAGGCGGTCAAACTTACCCCTGGACGGGAATTCGCACGCCCGCTGCTGGGCTGAAGTCTTCACTGGAAGCCCAGGCCCTCGGCAGCGGCGACAACTTCCTGTCTGACCTGACGTGGACGAGTGCTGCCAACGCGTGGGGGCCAATCGAAAAAGACCAGAGCAACGGCGACAAATTGGCCACCGATGGCCGCTCCATCACCATCGGCGGGCAAGTGTTCAGCAAAGGGTTGGGCGTTCACGCGGCGTCGGAAGTCAGTTACGCGCTGGGCGGGATGTGCAATACGTTTACGGCTCAGGTGGGGCTGGACGACGAAGTGGGCAACCGGGGAACAGTGGTGTTTCAAGTCTGGAACGGTACGGCGGCCAAGCTCTACGATTCCGGGCTGGTTCAGGGCATAGACGCGCCCAAACCCGTGACCTTGAACATTGCAGGCGTGCAAAATCTGCGGCTGGTGGTCACCGATAACGGCGACGGCGTCAGCTTTGACCATGCCGATTGGGCCGATGCCAGCGTGAATTGTCCGGCCCAGCAGCCCAGCGGCGACACCAACTTGTCGGGCCTGACTTGGACAAGTGCCAGCAATACGTGGGGGCCAATTGAGCGCGACCAGAGCAACGGCGAAAAGCTGGCGGGCGACGGGAAACCCCTGACCATCGGCGGGCAAGTGTTCGCTAAGGGGTTAGGCACGCACGCGGCGTCGGAAGTCAGCTACGCGCTGGGCGGAAGGTGCAGCACGTTTGCCG
>NZ_SSNW01000039.1 GCF_004801315.1 Deinococcus sp. Arct2-2 | reverse complement strand
TTTTCACCCCAACAGCCCAATCAGGTGTGGACTTCAGACATCACTTCCATTCCGACCAAAGAAGGCTGGCTCTACCTCGCCATCACCATCGACTTGTCTGCCCAGCGGATCGTCGGCTGGACGATGGACGCCTCCATGCCCGCAGAACTCCCACTCAGAGCTCTTTAGATGGCCTTGGGGCAGCGCTCCCCCTCTCCGGGACTGATCCACCACAGTGATCGGGGAGCCAGTACACCAGTGGCATCTGTCAAGCACAACTCGCTGCACACCACATGGTGTGCAGCATGAGCGGCAAAGGAGAATGTTGGGACAATGCCGTGTCAGAAAGCTTTTTCGCTCCCTTAAAGCGGGAGTTGGTTGATGGACAAGTTTACGCGACTCGCCAACAGGCCAGAGAAGAGATGTTTGAGTATGTCGAGGTCTACGACAACCGCAAACGGCTTCATTTGACCCTTGCCTACTTGACACCCGTTGAGGCGGAGAGGCAGGCTTGAGTGGCTTAACCAGACCTACGTGAAATCGGGTGAGGCCCAGGACAGACTACACGCTGTTCAGAGCATGAGCGAGAAAGGAGAATGTTGGGACAATGCTGTTCAAGAGAGCTTTTTTGCGACTTTGAAGACGGAGATGGGGCTGAGCGAACCGCAGTGGGGTCGTACCCAGACACGAACAGAGATCTTTGAGTGGACCTGATGTGTTCTACAACCGTCGCCGTCGTCACTCCGCGTTGGGCTACCGATCCCCAGTGGCTTTCGAGGAGCAGGCCCCCATCCCGAACTGAGCCCCCACCAAACCCTTGACAGATCAGTTTCGGTTGGCCCTCTCCGCTGTAGGCCAGGTCGAGGCGCACGTACACGCTCGGATCGTCACGGTCCCAAGAAGCCTGCACCGCGCCGTGCAAACAGGCCGGAATCCCCAGTTCCATCAGGCGGCGGTGTTCGATGGCGTGGCCTGTGGCGGCGAGCGCCAGATCGGTCAGTTCCTGACTGGCCGCCTGAAGCGTGCGGATCTGGGCCGAGATCATGGCGTAGGCAGCGGTTTCCATCCAGTATGTCACCGGATGCTCCGCAGTGGCGTCAAACCGGGTTACGCTCATGCTGGAGAACCGCTCGGGCCAGTGTGGCCGGGCCGGGCAGGTCACGCGCTAGCGTGCCGCGCTCAAACACGGCTAGCGGTTGCCCCTGCGCCGTGTCTAGACGCACAAATGCCCCACATGCTTGCCGAATTCCAGCCAGTTGCGCGGCGATGGTTTCAAACGGCATCTGCGCCAAGAATTTGGGTGCGAACCAGTTGACTTAGGGTTGTTCGACCCCCATCAGGCGGGTGATGGCAGCGGCAGAAGTGGTGACCTCACCGGTTTGGGTGGCAGCGAGAGAAGCAGCGATGACGAGCATTCTAAAGATGCCATCCTTTGGGGCGTTCCTTAATGGTTTTTGCTGGGACTCCCACGGCGGTCACGTTTGCAGGAATGTTTTTGGTGATAACTGTTCCAGACCCGATGATGGTCCACTCACCGAGCTCAATGCCCTGATTGATAGTTGCGTTGGTTCCCACATCAACGCCCTCACCGATAACGACATTGCCGCTGATTACCACGGATGGAGCGATTGTTACGAAGTCGTGAAGGACATCGTCATGTGCCACTGTAGCCATAATATTGATCAGCACGAATCGCCCAATCTGATAATCTGTAGTAGTTGTTACATTAGCACAAATGATGCTGCCTTCCCCAATCTGTGCCCGTCTTCCTATTACAGCCGTTGGATGAATCAATGTAGCAAAGCTGCGGTGGCCCAGCGCTTCAATGGCTTGTACCACCTTGCGCCGGGTTGGTGGTGCGCCAATTCCGATGACAACTTCCACATCGGGGTGATCACGTAGCCACTCCACCCCTCCCAATACGGGAAGGTCATGCACTTTGGTGTGGTGGACTTCCGGGTTGCTGTCGAGCCAACCAACCATCTCCCATTTCTCCACCGAGGAATTATCATTCATGTCCTCAATAACCTCGTGCAGCTCTCGGGCCAGACCTCCCGTACCGACAATAACCAAACGGTGTGTGCGAATCTCGCTGCCTGAATTCATACCCGTAAGCTACCAGACAAACCAGTTCTTTAGGACCCGCTGACCGCCATCAGTGCCTCCTCCGGAAAAATCAGGTGTGACTTCCCGACTCGGTTATGGCGACAATTGTCAAAAGCTTAACTTCTGCAAATGGACAATAGCTCAGTCAATAGTTTTACAGCCAGCGCATCGTAAATGCCTTTGCCATCAGCGGCCCTGCGCCGGACGCCAGCAGCCCACGTACCAGCCATTCGCGCCTGCGCTGGCCCACTGTTTCTGCTGGGCGGCCAAAGAACATATTGATTTCGGCCTGCCGTGTGGCCATTTGGGCGGCTCGCCTGCGCTCACGCTCAAAGCTTGCCAACGCTCTTGCCGACGCGCCGTTGCCCCATACGTCCGCCAATGCGGCTGCGTCCAACCAGCCCAGATTCATGCCTTGCCCACCAATCGGGCTGACCTCGTGGGCGGCGTCTCCGATCAAGATCAGGCGGCCCCGCACCATCTGGGCGGCTAGGTGGTGGCGCACTTCGAAGGCGCTGAGCATGGAGCATTCGCCACTCGGCAGGTGATGCCCGTTGCGCTGCTGCACGAGGGCAGTCAGGTCAGCGGCCACTGGCGAAGCGTGCAGCGTATCGGTGCGGGCCACCCAGCGCCGCAGGCCACCCGGCAAGGGAAAAGATTCCAGCACCCCGCCCGCGTGCAGCCCGATCACCGCCGCCCCCCCAAATGCGGTGGTATCGGGGAAATCGCCCATCAGGTACTTGTCGGCGTAAGTGGCCCCCGGATAGGGAATCTGGGCCAGCCCACGCATCAGGCTGCGGCACCCGTCCGCGCCGACCACGTAGCGGGCCTGCGCCTTGTGCGTCTGCCCCCGCTGTTCATACGTCACGGTCACGTGTGGGCCAACGTCCTGCACGGCTTTTACCTCTGCTCCCCGCTGCAAGGTGCCGGGGGCCAGCCGCTCCAGTTCTGCTTCCAAGATCTGCTCGGTACGCTGCTGAGGAAGCGACAAAATAAAGGGGAAGCGGGCCGAGACCGAGCCGAATTCCAGTTCTCCCAGCACCGCGCCGCGCTCGCCGCGCACCAAGCCGCTGGTGATCCGCACGCCCGCCGCCAGCAGGGGAGAGGCGATGCCCAGCGTCTCAAATGCCTCTAGCGCGGGGGGATGAATGCCGATGGCCCGCGAGTGTGCCCCGGCCTCGGCGCGGCGTTCCAACACCCGGAACGTGAGGCCACGCGACGCCAGCAAGCAGCCCAAAAACAACCCCACTGGGCCGCCGCCTACGATCAGCACGTCAAGCATGGGCGGCCCTGTACATCAGCAGGTTGCGGTAAGGCCATTGCCGCTGCACCTGCCAGCCCTGCGGCGCGAGCTGCGCCAACTCGGGGGCCGTAAAGCTGCGCCGGATAGACAGCAGCCCGTCTTCGCGAATAAAGGAGCGCCGGAACCAAGGGCTGATGCCCAACCCGAACGCCGCGTAAGCGAAGGCGCTGCGCTCTAGGTCGCTGTGAATGACGGCCACCCGGCACAGCCGCTCGGAGTCGTCCAGCAGAGCGGCCAGTTCGGGCGCGGTCAGGTGATGCAGCAAGTGGTTGGAGGTAATAAAGTCGAAGCGCTGCTCTTCCTTCACGAGGTCGCCGCTGAACGCTTGCCGAAAACTTAGCCCAGCTTGAGGCGGCAGGCTGGAGGCATACGTCACCGCCCGCGCATCGGCATCTATGGCCGTGATGTGCAACCGGAACCCGTCTTGGGCAGCCCACTGCGCCAGTTTTCTGGGCACATCGCCGCCGCCCGAACCGATGTCCAGGAGGGTTGCGCTGTGCAGCCGCGCCAAATGAGGCCGCAACTGTTTCACATACACCTGACGCCAGCCCGACACCAGCGCGTTCACGAAGGCAAACTGCGCGTAGGTGCGGTGCAGCGTGGCAAGGTCGCAGTCCGGCTCGTCCATGCGTTCGGTGAGTTCGGTGGCGCGGCGGCCAAAATTTAGGCCAGTAGGCTTAAGGTTTATGCTCTCAGCTTTCACGACTGACCGCCAACTTAATCCAGCCCCGAGAGTTTGGTCAGCAAGCCCGATTCCACCGTCAGTCCCGGCCCGAAAGCCATCGCGCAGACCCGCTCGTCGTCGTGGGCGCTGTGAAGCAGGCTCCGCAGAATAAACAGCACGGTGGCGCTGCTCATATTGCCGTACTCGCGCAGCACGTCCCGCGAGGGCTGAAGTTGTTCGGGCGTCAGGCTTAGGGCAGTTTCTACCTTGTCCAAAATGCTGCGCCCGCCGGGGTGAATGGCCCAGTGTTCTATATCGCGGTGCGCGGCGTCGGCCAACCCGGCCTCCCGTGCCAGCAGCGGCACCAGTGCGCCCGAGATATGCGTTTCGATGATCGACGGTACGTACGTACTCAGCACCATGTCGTAGCCGAGGTCGCCAATCGTCCACGCCATGTCCGCCTCGCCCACTCCAGCAGGCGTCAGCGTGGTTTCAAAGTGATCCATCCTCAGCACCGGTGTGCCGGGGCTGGGCCGCCGCGCACTGACCAACGCGGCGGCGGCTCCATCGGCAAACACTGAACTGGCGATGAGGGTATCGGGGTCGTTGGAGGCGTGCATATGCAGGGTACACAGCTCGGCACTGACCACCAACACCACCGCGTCCTTATCGGCTTCGCAAAACGCCTTGGCCATCTTCAGGGCCGGAAAGGCCGCGTAGCAGCCCATAAACCCGACGTGGAAGCGCTGCACGTCGGGCCGCAGTCCCAGCGCCCGCACCACCGCGTAATCGGGGCCAGGGGCAAAAAAGCCCGTGCAGGATACCGTGACCACATGGGTGATGTCGGCGGGCAAAATGCTGGGGCTGGCCGCCATGACCTGCCGCGCGGCCTGCACGAACAGTTTGCTGGCCTCCACGATATAAAACGCGTTGCGGGTGCCGGTGCTGGGCTTCAGCATCCGGTGGGTGGCCGGGTCATAGAACACGCCCGCAGGCTCGTCGGCGCTGCGTTTGAACTCCCCGATGGCGCTGTGCCGCTGGTCGATGCCCGACGCATTGAAAATGGTGCCGATAATGCGCTGGCCCAAACGGTCAAGCTCCGGCTGGGCCTTCAGAACATCCCGAATCACCGATTGCGGATACACGTGCGGAGGGACCGCCGTTTCGATGGCATGAAGAAAGACAGACATAACGCAGGCTAGAGTGGCAACCTGATCGGCTTTGTCGCCTTTGTTGAGGTTACGTTGGTTTTTTTGCCCAAGAGACCCGGAAAGCAGGACTGTTAAGCTTGAATCAAGGGAAATTTAGAAGTCGGCTCTTAGCCTTGCTGCTGCCTGCCGAATGACGATTACGCCCCTTCACTGCTGTCTTGGGCAGGCTTGAAGGAACGAATCTCGTATTCCAACTGGGCGGGCAATTCCGGCTCGGCCTGTCGGCGTCGGCGGTGTTCGGCCTGAGCCAACACATGCACCGCTTGGGTCACTTTGCCCACCCACAGCGGCCCCTCGTACACCACAGTTGACCGCTCGCCATCTGCCCAACGCAGCGCGACCAGCCACCTTTTGGCTTGTAGGACGGACACCCGTTATGCTGGCCCGCATTTCCGCTCAGCTTTGTTACGTGTGACACAGTGTTTAGTGGGGGGGAGCCGGGTGTTGATGGTTGAACACTTTGCAGGCCTGCTTCCCCGTCACTCCAGTTGCCTTCCGCTAAGCTTTGAGCAGATGCACCGTTCTATTCGCCTCGCCTCTTTGCGCCCTGTGCTATGGCTCATGGTGACCCTCTGGCTGGGCAGTGCGGGCGCACATGGCGAAGCCAACTCCAACTTGGGCGGCGTCACCTTATGCCTAGACCCGCAGACGGTACAAGTGGACTTGGAAGCCGTGCCAGAGGGCCGCGCCGCCTCAGCACGGGCACAGCTCACGGCGGCCCTGACGCAACGCCTGACCACCGCTCTCGAACAAGACCGGGTACGCTCCGAGCGGCGGCCCTCGTGTGCTGGGCAGGTGGGGTACACGCAGTTGCAAGCCAGCGTGCGCTATCTCGACCCAAGCAGTTACATCGGGTATGGCCAAGCCACCTATAGTTACACCGTGCTGCTGCGGGTCAACGCGGCGGGGGCCACCCAGTCCGGCCAGCGGCGCGGCTTCAGCTCCGGTTGGTCTGACCTGTATTCGGAAACAGGCACGCGGCGGCCCGTTGAAGCCGTGGTAACCGACTGGGGCGAAGAGCAGGCCCGTGACCTGACGGCCCTTTGGCGGCGCGACAACCCCACCTTCCTAGAGCGCCTGACCCAGCCGGGGCCGCTGCGCTGGAGGCTGCTGGCCGGAGCATTGGCCGTGATGCTTGTTTCGGCAGGCGTGCTGGCTTCCTTGTACAAACGCGGTCAAGTTGCGTTGACATCTTCAAAAATCTAAGTTTCTCTCAGGGCAGTCATTAAAAATGGCTTATCGATATTAAGAAAAAGCTGTGATGCTTAATCAGCACGGCGTCATGCAGGGACGGTACACCGGGGAGAACCTTTGCGGTTAGGGGGAAGTCTCTCACCGTGCGGCGGCCCTCCTTTCGTGCGGCCTCCCGCGTTTCCCCTACAAGGAGTGCTATGTCTGAAGTTATTTTTGCTCGTTCTTCGCGGTTGGCCCGTTCAAGGTCGGTTCGTCCAGCGTTGGCGCTCTTGACTCTAGGAAGTCTGGTGCCGCTGGCTGCCGCCCAAGTGCAGACCCAGTCCATCGTGGTCAACCCCACCGTGCTGAGCCTCACCCTGATTGATGCCGACACCAACCGCCCTGTCCCCGGCTACGATCCGATTGCGCCGAACGCCACCCTCGACCTGTCCAAGTTGCCGCCGCGCCTGAATGTGCGGGCCAATACGGCGGGCAAAGTGGGCAGCGTGCGCTTCGGGCTGGATGGACAAGGCAATTTCCGCACCGAGAGCACTGGCCCCTACGCCCTATGCGGCAACAGTGGCGGCGACTTTTCGGCCTGCGCTCCAAATGTGCTCGCCCCCGGCAACCGCCAACTCAGCGTCACGACTTACGCCTCTGGGAACGGCAACGGCGCGGCTGGCCCAACGGTTCGGGTCAATCTGACGGTGGTCAAGGCGGCGGCCCCTGCGCTTGCCGTCACCAGCCTGACCCTGATCAATGCCGATACCGACCGCCCTGTGCCCGGCTACGATCCCATTCCTGCCGGAGCGCGTCTGAAACTGTCTGCCCTGCCCCGCAACCTCAATGTGCGGGCCAACGTGTCGGCAGGTGTGGGCAGCGTGCGCTTCGTGCGTGACGGCAAAACGGTACTGGAAAACGAAGCGCCCTTTGCCCTGTGCGTAGATGGACGCGACAGCTCAGGCAAGAAAGGCAATTACTACGCTTGTGGCGGCACGGTCTTCGCGCCCGGCGATCACCGCCTGACGGCCACCCCATTTTCCAAACTGTTTGCGGGCGGCACGGCAGGCACGGCGCTGACTTGGAACTACTCGGTAGACAAGTAAGTCCAGACCAGATTGCCTGAGAGAAATGTTTTTAAGAAACTTGCAGGCGTCAGGGTGGGGCAAACGGGGAAAAGCCTGTTTGCCCCACCCTCTGCCTTGCGTGACGGGCCGGAAGATGCGCCGCGCCGTGCTACAACCTGACTTGGCAACACAGACAGCACGAGGGGGGGCATCTGTTGAAGATTTTGATCGCTTCACAACCTATTGCAGGCCACCTTCAACCCTTGTTGCCCATTGCACAGGAATTGGTGCGGCGCGGCCATGAGGTGCGGTGGTACACCGGGCGCAAATATGCAGCGGCGGTGGAGCGAACCGGAGCCGTGTTCGAGCCGTTCGTTCACGCCCGCGACTACGATGACGCCCAGTTTGAAACGGCTTTTCCGGGCCGAGAAGCCCTCACTGGACTGCGGCAGATTCAATTCGATATCCGGCATGTCTTTCTGGGCCAAATCGAAGGGCAGTTTCGGGATCTCCAGATTCTCCAAACCTTCTGGCGGGCCGACGCGGTGCTGGCCGAGCAAACTCTGACTGCGCCGCTGCTGCTGGCCGAACTGGGTGGCCCGCCCTGCGCCCTCTTGGGTGTGTTGCCGCTGGGCATCGTCAGCGCCGATACCGCCCCTTTTGGCCTCGGCGTGCTGCCTAATGCTTCGGGCTGGGGCCGCCTCAGAAACCGGGCGCTGCACTGGGCCGCCCAAAACGTCATTTTTGGGGCCGCCTCGCGCCAACTGGAGGCCCAGTGCGCCCGGATCGGTGTTCGTCCCCGCAAATTTCTTCCTCCGGTGGCCCCACACTTGATGTTGCAGGCCAGCGTGCCTTCCTTCGAGTACCCCGCCCACGATCAACCCCGCCAACTGCACTTTGTTGGCCCTATTACACCGCCGCTGCCTCCCCAGTGGAGCTTGCCCGCTTGGTGGTCAGAGGTGACTGGATCAGAGGGAATGGGGCAGAGCCGCCCAGTGGTGCTGGTGACGCAAGGCACAGTGGCCACCGATCCGCGTGAACTGATTTGGCCCACCGTGCAGGCACTGGCCAATGAAAACGTGCTGGTGATTGCGGCGGGCGGCGGTGACCTGAAGCTGAGAGGGTCGCTGCCTGCCAATGCGCGCGCCACAGCGTTCGTGCCGTTTTCCTTGTTGCTGCCGTATGTGAGTGTGTATGTCACCAATGGCGGCTACGGCGGCGTTCAGCAGGCTTTGGCACATGCCATTCCAGTCGTGGCGGCGGGCACCACCGAAGACAAAGCGGAAGTGGCCAACCGGGTGCAGGTGGCGGGCGTGGGCCTGAATCTGCGAACCCGCACGCCGACGCCTGCAAACCTGCTTCGGGCAATCCAAACCCTGCTGCCCGAAGACAGCCCGGTGCGTATCCGTACCCGCGCGATAGCTGCCGAAATGGGCCGCCACGACGCCCCGCGTGAGGCTGCGAACTTGGTGGAACAGTTGGCGAGCACGGGGGAGCCGGTGTACTTGGCGTGAAACTCGTTGCTTATTCCAACTCAATTCTCCACCCCCAACCGCTGAAGCCGCGCCCGCATGGTGCGCTGGAGCAGTACCGGATACACCTGAAAAAACAGATTGGCCCCCAGCAGCCACGCCGCCGTATTCCACTGGCCCAGGGCAGCGGCCCCCAGCACCAGCCCAAAGCCGATGCCCGCCAGCAGCACATGACTGAATTCGGCCTCGCGGGTGGCCCGTTCGTAAGTACCGAGCGAGGCCCGCACGCCGCTGAAGCCCTGCGCGCTGCGGCGAAAGCGTTCCCAGCCCACCGTGCGGAGCAACCCCATATAGCGCATGACACCCAAGCCCCGGTACACGCCCGCCTCCCAATCTCGCACCCGGAACCATCCACTCCGCAATTGGGGCCGCACAGTTTTCAGTACAAACAGTGCCCAGCGCATCAGGGCAATATGCACGGCGACGGCAAACAGCGGCCCCTGTAATCCAAACACCCGCGCCGCCAGCCAGCCCACCCCGGCCACCCCCAGCAATCCCGGCAGTGTGCCCAGCCAAGCCCGGTAGGGTGAAGATTCGTGCATGGGCCGAGCATAGCGGCGGTGAATGGGGAATGCGACAAGGCGGCGGGGGCGGCGGCAGGGTAAGTTGTCTCGTGTGATCCGGCCTTCAGCTTCGTGTTCCCGCATTCGCACCAATTTCGCGGCTGGTGTGGAGCGCATCAGCCGCCGTCTTCCTTGCACCCAGTGGCCGCAGTGAAGCCCCAACAGCAAGGCTCTTCATCCAGTCTTCAAGACAACTGCACCCCACTGGACTCCGCGTGAGCGGCAAAGACCTCTGGCTCTTGGCTTGGCGCGGCCTGATCCGGCGGCCTGTGCGGGCGGCCCTGACTACCGCAGGACTGGCCGTCGCCGTCGCCAGCATGGTGCTGTTTTTGTCGCTGGGGGAGGGCGTGCGGAAAGTTTTCACTCAGGAAGTGGGCAGCATCGGCCCGGACTTGCAAGTGTCGCTGAACGGCTTTGCACAGGGCCTTTTGCCCGCGCCCAATTTGGCGGCCAGCACCGCCGCCGACCTGCGGGCCTTTTCCACAGAACTGGGGTTTGCCCAGATCACGCCTGTGGTGACCAACTTGCGCCAAGCCCTCGATCCCAAGCAGAGCGCTGTGTTCTACGGCCTGCCCGCCCAGAGCGGCATTCAGGCCCTGTTTTCTGGGGTGCAGGCCGCGCAGGGGCGCTTGCTGCTGCCCGCCGACGAAGGCCAGCCTGTGGCGGTACTGGGGGACAGAATCGCCCAAAACTTGAACCTGAAGCTGGGCAGTTCGCTGAGGCTGAACCGCAAGGCCAGTGTGCGCGTTGTTGGCATCATCCGTCCCGAAAACAGCTTGAGCGATACCTTCGTCTTCCTGCCCATCAGCACGCTTCAGGCCGCGTTGGGGGCACAGGGCAAAGTGTCGCTGGTGGCGATCAAGCTGCGGCGTCCTGCTGAGGCCCGCCGCACCGCCACCATCATTTCTGGGCGGCTCAAGTTGGAAGTTCAGACCCAATCCGATTTCGTGGGGTTTGTCGACCGCGCCCTCAAGATCAGCGACGCCGCCCGCTTGGGTATTTCGCTGATTGCCGTGCTGGTGGGCGGTTTGGCGGTGGCCAACACAGTCATGATGGGCGTCTTCGAGCGAATGCGCGAGTTTGCCACCCTGCGGGCTGTCGGGGCGCGGCCCGCCTTTGTGCGGGCGTTGGTGCTGGCCGAGAGTGTGCTGCTATCGCTGGTTGGCGGCACCATTGGCGTGCTGCTGGGCTGGGCCGGAACCGGAGGCGTGAATCTGTACACCCAGAATTTGGCGGGCATCGACGCGGCGGCCCTCACGCCCCGGCTGTTGGCGCTGGCCTTCGGTATTTCGTTGGTATTGGGGCTGGCGGCGGGCCTCCTGCCTGCGCGGGCCGCGGGCAACGTGCGGATCGTCTCGGCTTTGGGGCGGGCTTAGCCCAGCTCTCACTTCATCACGGCAACCATTGAAAGCCTTCCATCTCGGCTGTTCATCCCAGCAGGAAGAGGATGGAAGCCGGGACTTGTAAAGCTGGAAAGACAGGGAGTTACCGTCTACAGAGGGAAAGGCTGATGGTAGGGGATTGAACCTCACACGACTAAAGTCGCGTGATTCTCACTTCGCAGACCGTCGCCCAAATTTGCGGGTCTCACACCGTCTCCATGAGCGTTTAAGGTGTTCGGCATTCCGACGACCACCAAGCCTTCACGCCGGATGTTGAGTGCGGCGTTCTCATCTCGGTCATGGGCTTCCCCGCAGTTCGGGCAGGTCCACTGTCGGACGGCAAGATTCTTGACTTCAGGGTTTTTGAAACCGCAGTCATGGCACATCTGGCTGGACGGGAAGTACGGGCTGATCTTGGACACCAGCCGTCCATACCACAGCACCTTGTACTCCAACTGGCGGATAAATTCCCCCCAACCTGCGTCGCTGATATTCAGCGCCAAGCGGTGGTTTTTAACCATGTTGCTGGGCTTCAGATGCTCGGTGCAGATGATCTCGTACTCACGAATCAGGGCGGTGGTGAGCTTATCAAGAGTTTCCACAAGATTGGGCAAGACGTCTGGGGGGGTGAAAGAGCAGGGGCGGCGCATGAAAACCTCGGTCAGCACGTCAACAATGGGTGATCCTGAACAACGCGCTGACAGCGCGCTTGAACGTTATCAGTCCGTTCTCACCCCGCTCCTGATGCGCTGCGTTCCCCTTCAGGTTTCCGCTGCTCTCTCTTCCCCTAACGGAGACCCGTGTCCTGCACGGTTAATCTGAAATGTGTTGTGCTGACCGTACTTTCTCCCATTTCAATCCTGAAATGAACGCCCTACACGACGCATTTGCTTGACTGGAAACTCTTGGCTTATGCAAAAAATCCTGACGTTTATTGGCGATGTGCTTGTGGATTCGGGCCAGCTTGGTTTTCGCTTTCCCGTACCGCGCACTGCCTTTCTTTCGTCTGGACAGGGTTTTCTGAGCCTTACGGAGTTGTGTCAGGGAGGAACGGTAATATGTGGGGTTGGCATGGTGTTTGAACTCCTGTCCATCGGTGACGATGGCAAAGTCTTTGATGCCGACATCCACCCCCGCTGCGTACCGGGGCGCGGCGGGCAAGTAGGGGATCTCGACTTCGCAGAGAACGGACGCCTCGTCGTGGGTCTCATGGATGCGGCGAACAGTGACGTTCAGAATCCGGCCTGTGATATCGGGCTGGCCCTTCGTTTTGACCCAGCCCAGTTTCGGCAGTTTGAGTCGTCCCTCACCCACTTCGATGTTGTTGTTGGTGAACTGGGTACGGTACGCCTCTCCCGTGCGTTTCTTTTTGAAGTTCGGAAATCCAACTTTCTTGCCCGACTGTTTGACAGTACGGAAGAAGTTCTGATACGCCCGTTCCAGATCACGGAGCGATTGCTGGAGGGCGAATTTGTCCACTTCGGCCAGCCACTCGGTTCCCTCGGCTTTTTTCAGCAGGGTCAGGTGTTTGTCGGTTTCGGCGTAGCCCATTCCTTTTCCCGTTGCCTTGTAGGTCTCGATGCGGCGGGCGAGAAAATGGTTGTAGACAAACCGGGCGCACCCCAGCGTGCAGTTGATTCGCTCTTGCTGCGCCGCGTTGGGATACAGCCGGACAACGAACGCCTTAGTCCTTTTGGGGGCTGTGATAGATTCCATGCTGCAACACCCTCCTACAGGTGCTTGCCACGCTCCCAGCCGTTGATGCGGTGTGGGGGCTTTGCGCGTTTAGCTTATCACAGAATGAAGGCTTGCGCTTCTGTCACCCTGTCGGGCGAGAGGGGCGAACTCACGACTGAAGTCACGAGCATGTGCCCCTCACCGTCAAACGGATTTCGTCTCAGGGGCAAGTTGCCCCGCTGACTGCTTCCCCTTGTTGCTGACCAGAATCAGCCACCCAGCGCCCAGCACCGCGGCCAACACCGAGGCCATCAGCACGCCCAGTTTGGCCTGAATCAGCAGTGCGGCGTCACCGAACGCGAGGTTGGAGACGAACAGGCTCATGGTGAAGCCGATGCCCGCCAGCAGTCCCGCGCCGATCATTTGGGGCCAAGTGACGCGCCGGGGCAGGGCCGCCACGCCCAGCCTTACCGCCAGCCAAGCCCCGCCCACCACGCCCAGCGGCTTGCCGATCAAGAGGCCAAACATCACGCCCAGCGACACCGTTCCCAAGCCGCCGGCCGACACCGCTACACCCGCGTTCATCAGCGCAAAAACGGGCAGCACGGCAAACGTGACCACTGGATGCAGGGCGTGTTCCAGCCGGTGCAAAGGACTCTGAGACTGTTCTAGCCGGTCTTCGAGATCACGCAGGCGTGCGCCGACTTGCTCGCCCCGTCCGGGCTTGGCAGCGGCCGTCAGTGAGGCCAAATATCCGGCAGGGTCAGGCCTGCGAATGGGTACGGCAAAGGCCAGCAGCACTCCGGCAATCGTGGCGTGCAGACCAGACTGCAGCACAAAAAACCACAGCAGGATGCCCAGCACGCCGTACAGTTTGAGGCTCACCACGCCGCGCCGCCCGCACAGCAGGGCCGCACCCCACGTGAGGGCCGCCAGTCCCAAAAAGGCCAGTTGCACGCCAGAGGTATAAAACAGCGCAATGACCAGCACCGCGCCCAAATCGTCCACGATAGCGAGAGCGGTCAGGAAGACTTTGAGGCCGACAGGCACGCGGGAACCCAGCAACGCCAGCACGCCCAGCGCAAAAGCAATGTCTGTTGCCATGGGCACGCCCCACCCCGAACTTCCCGGCCCGCCCGCGTTCAGCAGGGCGTAAATGCCTGCCGGAATGAGCATGCCGCCCGCCGCAGCCGCTACCGCCAACGTTGCCCGCCGCCGCGAAGCCAGTTCACCTATCAGCAGTTCTCGTTTGATTTCTAAGCCCACCAGCAGGAAAAACACCGCCATCAGGCCGTCGTTGACCCAATGCTCCAGCGAGAGCTTAAGAGCTGAGTCACCCAGCGTCAGGGAAAAATAGGTCTGTTGCAGCGCCGTGTAGCTGCCTTGCAGGGGTGAGTTGGCCCATACGAAAGCGATAACGGCTGTACACACCAGCAACAAGCCCGCAAAAGCGCCGTTATGAACAAATTGGGCAAAAGGAGAAGCAGACCGGGGGGACGATGACATAGAACCTCCAAAAATGGGATAACAAGAGCAAAAAAGGGAACAGCAGCAACAGTGCGGGGCCAAAGACACACGGGCGGTGCCTCCTGACCCAACGAACCGCCCAAAAAGCAACGGTGGAGGCCGACTTGCGGACTCCACCAGGTCAACGTATGGCCGTTGGTACCTGCCGACAAAGCGGCGTTGTTGTGCCCTAAGTCTACGGCAGGACACTTGGTGAGCAGGCCGACATGAGGCGTCTATAAAGGCAGGGTTGTAGGCTGGGTGATGCTTTTAGGGTTCCTGACCCTCGGTGCGGCAGACACACGCGACATACTGGATGGATGCGCTCCGCCTTTACCCTGTTTGCCCTCTGCCTCGGCGCGGCTTGCCTCAGTTCCGCCCACGCCGCGCCGCTCACCATCTTTGCCGCGTCCAGCCTCACCGACGCTTTTACCGAAATCGGTCAGAAGTTCGACGCTCAGACTGGGAACAAAACGGTGTTTCAGTTTGCCGGATCGCAGGCGCTGAGAACCCAACTGGAACAGGGCGCGGGGGCTGACGTGTTTGCCAGCGCCAATGCCGCCCAATATGACCCGTTGGTGAAAGCAGGCCGCGCCGCAACAGGTCAGACCTTTGCCCGCAACCGTCTGACCGTGATCGCGCCTAAAAGCAGCACGGCCGTAAAGACGCTGGCTGACCTCGCCCGCCCCGGCGTCCGGCTGGTGCTGGCCGATAAAGCCGTGCCTGTGGGCAGCGCCAGCCGAACCGCCTTCGATCTGATTACGAAGGCCGGAACGTATGGGGCCGATTTCAGCAAGCGCGTGCTGGCGAACGTGGTCAGTGAAGAACCCAACGTGCGGCAAGTGGCCCTAAAAATCCAGTTGGGGCAAGGCGACGCGGCCATCGTATACGTCAGCGACGTGACGCCCGCCCTGAAAAAAGACGTGCGAACCATCGGGCTGCCCAGCCGCTTCAATCCGTTGGTCAGTTATCCTATCGGCACGCTGGCGGCCAGCAAAAACCCCGCAGCGGCGCGGGCCTTTGTCGCCTACGTCCTGTCTGCTGAAGGCCAGCGGGTACTCAACAAGTGGGGCTTCATCCGGGCAAAGTAACGTGGGTAAAGGAACGTGGGCGCGGTAAATTGGAGCGATGCCTGCCGCCCGCCCCTGCCTACACGCCAAGACTGAAGCCCATCACCTCCACTGGATCACGCCATAAAACGCCCGACTTGGCCGCCGCTGCCTGTGGCCCTGAGTGCCGTGCTGGTGGCCTTTTTGCTGCTGCCTACGCTGGTGCTGCTGGCACGCGGCCTCAGCGCCGACTTTTTGCCCACGCTGCTCAGCCCAGTCGTCGTAGACGCCCTGCGCGTCAGTGTCTGGACTTCGGGGCTGAGCCTGCTGCTCACGGTGCTGCTGGGCACGCCCACCGCTTGGCTGCTGTCTCGCCGCCGGTTTCCCGGTCACGCGCTGCTGGAAACGCTGCTGGACTTGCCCATTACGCTGCCCCCGGTGGTGGCGGGTGTGGCGCTGCTGCTCACCTTCGGCCAATCTGGGGTTCTGGGCCGTCCGCTGGAACTGGCGGGCATCAGCCTTGCCTTTAGTCCGGCGGCGGTGGTGCTGGCCCTGCTGTTTACCAGTGCGCCCTACTACATTCGCACGGCAAGGGCGGGCTTTTCGGCCTATGACCCCGATATAGAGGCGGCGGCGCGGGTAGACGGAGCCGGGGGCGCGGGCGTGTTTTGGCGCGTCACATTACCGCTCACCTCGCCCTTTTTGTTGGAAGGACTGGTGCTGGCGTGGGCGCGTTCGTTGGGCGAATTCGGGGCCACCATCCTCTTTGCCGGATCGCTGCAAGGCCAAACCCGCACCATCAGCCTCGCCATTTACAGCGCCCTCGAGAGCGATTTGCGGCCTGCGCTGGTGCTGAGCGCGATTATGGTGGCCTTCGCCTTCATGCTGCTGCTGCTGCTGCGGGTGCTGACGGCGGGGCGGCGTGGGGGCTGAGGGAAGGTAAAGTCGCGTGTAAACCCCCCAGTCTGCTCTGCAGCCAGCCCCCCTCAAGGGGAGCGCAACAGCTTTTATCCCCACCTCTGAGGGAGGGCATTACGAAGCAACGGGGGGGTTGCTTTTCCAATCTGCTACAGCTTCAGCGCCGCCTGCGTCCGCAACGCCGCCGCCCGCACGAGGCGCGTCACGGTGGCCGCATCCGAGTTGGTCAGCAGCGCGGTCACGGTGTCGGCTCCGAGCAACTGCCCGTAGGCCAGCCGTGCCAATTGCGGTGGGCCGTCTGGGGTGGCGAGTCGGGCGCGGGACAGCAGGGTACGTAAGCGGGCCGTTTGTGTTGCCCGCACCCGCTCCAGCAGTTGCCGCTGACTGTCCGAGAGTTCGGCGTTCAGGGCAGCGTTCAGGCGGCTGGCGTCGTCCACTTCCATCATGGGCAGGGCTTGTGGCACCATCAACAAGAACCCCACCGACTCCCGCTGGCTGGCGGTCAGTGCCAGTGCAGGGTCGGCCAGTTGGCGCAGCGTGACCAACACTTCCAGCACGGGGCGCACGGCGTTCAGGCGGGGGTCGGTGCTGGCATACGGGTTCATCATGGGCGTGGCCTGAAAAAAGGGCGAGCCGGGAACGGCGCGGGGAGAGGAGAGCAGGGGAGAGGTCGCCTGAGCATGGCCCGCCAGCAGGGTCAGTGCAAATGTTGTGATCAACGTTGCGCCCCTGCCTTTCAAGTGCATTTGAAACCGAATCATCTTGCCCCCTTTGCACCCGCTGAAGCCCAATGCACCTTGACAACCAAAGACAGGGCGGGAGGGTCGCTGCCCTGTCCGCCCTGCCCGTTTGAGTTCATAGCTGTATGGTGCTGAACTGAGATGATTGACGTCTTATTGGCGTACCGCAGGCGGAAAAGTACCGTCTACCAGGCCTTTCTGAAGCCCTTATTTCGCCAAACGCAACTTGGTCAAAAAGTCGGTGGTTTCGGGCCGAATCGCTGTGCCCTTGACCGGGAGGAAGTTGTTCACGCGGCGGGGTTGGGCTTTGGCTGCGGTAGACAGGCCGTCCAGACGCTCGTACCACTTGTAGGCTTCTACGTTCACGCCTGCGCTGCGGGCCGCGTCGATGACAGCGCGGTAACCGCTGTGGGCCTGCGACGCCGCTTCCAAATAGTTCATGTTCTGGTAGTTGCTCAGCGCACCCGCAAACAGCGTGTCGGCATTTTCGGCGGCGGCGTTCACAGCCTGCACCTTGTCTTTGCCTGCTTCCTGCACCAGTTCCAGCACGGCGTTGGTGTTGTTCAGGTAAGCGGCGGTGAGGTAGCGGTACTGGCTGTCGAGGTTGAACTGACCAAAGCCGCGTGTCAAGTCGTTGTAGGACATGATGGTCGTGCTCATATCGCCCGCATTCACGAACGCAAAATCTCCGCCGGGGCCGTACTCGGTGTTGGTTTCTGAGTCGTAGCCGTCGTGCGGGTGAGACAGGCTGAAATGGTGGCCGACCTCATGGGTGGTGGTGTCGGTAAAGCCGTAGCCCGCGCCCTCGTTCAGGTCAGGCGTCAGGAAGCTGTACACCAACGACTGTGTTCCCGTCACGCCGTCGTCGAGGGCCACGCCGAGCAGTCCGGGCTGGGTGTTCTGGTCATCGTTGAAGAGGAAAATCGGCACCTGATAGTTCGTCAGCGTCTTGTACTGATCGCGCACTTCGTTCAGGCCCAAGTTGAACAGACGGTCGCCCGTGAAGTCGGCCCGGTCGGGCGAGCAGATGTCATCCACTGTTTCGGGGAACAGGCACTTGTAGGCGTCGAACAGATCGCCGGTCAGCGGTGTGGAACGCACCGAGTTGGTCAGGGTGGCAAAGGGCTGAAGCGGCTGCAAGCGGCTCTGAGACAGTTGCGGCTTAAAGAGCTGATCGAGCGGCTTGGCCCCGGCCCCCTGCTTGACGGCCACGTTCAAATTGATGCTTTCGGGCATGTTGGGCGGTGTGAGCGAGGCGCGGTAGATGGGCGAGGGCGTAAACAGCAGGTTCAGCGCCACGTAGCGCGTGACCAACGCCAAATCCGGGCCGACTTTGGTGAAATAGCGGTAAGTGGCCTTGCGCGTGCCGTATTCCCAAATGGGCGGCATCCGGTAATCGGCTACCTCGTCGCCGTCTACATCGGCATTGGAAATGTCCCAGTTGGTCGTCCACGCTTCGGGGTTGGCCGAGAGATCGTAGAACCACACGCGCTGGTTTTTGCCCTCACGCGGCGTGCCGCCCCATGCGTTGGTGCGCCGTGACGCTCTGGCTCCAAACACTGTGTCGGTGTCGCTGTCTTGGGCCTCGGCGCGGGTATAGCTGTGGAACTTGAAGTCGGGCCGTCCGTACCAGTTGACCAAAAACACGGTGTACTGACTGCTGTCTACGCCGATGTTGGCGGCGTTGTCGGCCAACCAGTTCTCGGCCAGCACGCCGTCGACTTCCAGGTTTCCGGTGACGGGGCGGGCGATGTTGCTCGCGGGCGTTGCGCAGGCGGGAGTGGTTCCATCTGCGGGAATGTCCTGACAGTTGTAGGCCTTTTGATAGTAGGTCAGCGGCTTTTCGGTACCATTCTGCGTCAGGTACGAGAAAAACCCGTCCTCGAAGCTCTGGTTGGCATACACGAAATTGTAATCGTACTGGTAACGGTTGCCAGTCGGTTCCAGCGTGCCATAGGCCGAAGGAATGCGGGCAATATTGCGCCCAGTGGCGGGCAAAATATCTCCGAAATCGCTGACATTCACGTCACGCGGCCCTGCCACCTGACCGGGCCGGGTGGCGTCGTAGCCCACCATCACCACGTTAATTTTAATCTTGGCCTCGATCTCTTTGTGTTGGCCGGGCATCAGGGTATTCAGGTTGAACACTTCTGGATTGGGCGGGGTTACAGGGTCGATGATGGGATCGGTGTTGCCACCGCAGGCAGACAGGGTGAGGGTGAGGCCCAGCAACGTCAACGCACCAAATCTTGATTTCATCGTTTCTCCTTTACTGCTGTGAGGCACACACTAAACCACCCAGCGCCCCCCCGTTGGTAAACCTGCGTTGGGAATAACTCCATCCATCTGTCATCTTGTTGGTGTTCGGCCACGCTGCCTGTAGTGATGACTACAAAATTTCTGACAAGTGTGAGTGTTAACGCCCACTAAGAGAGGCGGCACAAACAATATTTAAGTACGTTTGCTCTCTATATGCCAAATCTCAATTCGAGCGCGGCCTTGACACCTTGCGCCCCGCTACCCCTTACCCTTGCACCCATGACGCCTCTGCTACTGGGCCACCGAGGAACCCCCCGCCTGCACCACGAAAATACGTTGGCCGGATTTCAGGCCGCGCTGGACGCCGGACTGGACGGCGTAGAACTGGATGTGCGCCGTTTGGGGGACGGCACGTTGGTCATTCACCACGACAGCGCGCTGAAAGATGGCCGCGAGCTGCCGCAGATGCAGAGGAAAGACCTACCAGCCGACGTGCCCACGCTGGCCGCCACCCTCGCTTGGGCCACCGATACAGGCGCGTATGTGAACATCGAACTCAAATTCGAGGCCACCCGCCCCGATGACCGCGTTCACCGCACGCTGGACGCGGTGCTGGCGTATGGCCTGAAAAAGCGCGTGATCGTCAGCAGTTTTAATCCTCTGCTGCTGGCCGCCGCGCTGCACCACTCGCCCTCCATAGAACGCGGCCTGCTGATTCACCGGGCCTACAAGTTTGGCCCGCTGGATGCCGTGCCATTCGCCATGCGCCGACTGAAAGCAGCCGCCATGCATCCCATGTTTCCGCTGATCGACGACGCACTGATGACGCAGGCGCTGGCGCACGGCTGGCGCGTGAATACGTGGACGGTGAATGACCCGGCAGAGGTGGCGCGGTTGGTGGCCCTCGGCGTAGATGCCCTGATCGGAGACTTGCCAGAAGTCTTGCTGACGGCGCACCCACTCCCCCAGACCGTTCCATGACACAGCCCATTTAATAACGGGACAGTCAATTGTAAGGCGGGTTCCGCTTGACAGGATGCTGATGAGAAGCGTTTACTTTGATCAACGTGAAAACTATCTTGCTGACGCTGGCCCTTGCGGGTACGGCCACTGCCCAGACGACCGTTGAATTCTGGCACTCCTTCGGGGACGCCAAACGCACGGGATGGATTCAGGCCCGCGCAGACGAGTTCAACAAAGCCAACCCCGGCGTCAAAGTGGTGCCCAGCTACAAGGGCAGCTACAACGACAGCCTGCAGGCCACCATTTTGGCCGCCCGCCAGAACAAGGCCCCAGCACTGGTGCAAATCTTTGAAGTCGGCAGCCAACTGGCCCTCGACAGCGGGGCGTTCCAGCCCGTCAGCGGCATCAAGACCGTCGATTTCAGCGACTACATCAAGCCCGTCATCAACTACTACACCATCGGCGGCAAGGTCAACAGCTTGCCCTTCAACTCCAGCAGCCCGGTGCTGTACTTCAACCAAGACCTGATGAAAAAGGCGGGCCTGAACCCCAAAACGCCCCCCACCACCTACGGCGGCTTGCTGAAAGCTTGCCAAAAGATTGAAGCCGCCAAACTGGGCGCGACCTGCTTCGGCATGAGCCTGAACGGCTGGTTTATCGAGCAGTGGATGGCCCAGCAGGGCGCACCGCTCCTGAACAACGGCAACGGGCGTCAGGGCCGCGCCACCGCCACCAACCTCGACAGCGCCGCTGCCAAGAACATCTTCACGTTCTTCAAGACGCTGCAGGCCAACAAAGCCTTTACCTACACGGGCAAACTGGAAGATTGGGACGGCAGCGACGCCATTTTCACCAACCAGAAGACGGTATTTCACATTACCTCCACCGCCGACATCGGCAACATTCGGGACGCCGCCAAAGCCAGCGGCTTTACGGTGGGCGTGGGCGTGCTGCCCATTGCCGACGGCACCAAGCGCAACGGCGTGGTCATCGGTGGGGCCAGCTTGTGGATTCCCAAGAGCGTGAGCAAGGCGCAGGCTGAAGCCGCACTCGATTTTTCTTTGTACATGACCAACACCAAGAATATGGCCGACTGGCACAAGCTGACCGGCTACTACCCCGTTCGCCAAAGCAGCATCGACTTGCTGCGTAAGCAGGGCTGGTTTACCCAGTCGCCGCTGCAACTCGTGGCCTTTAACCAACTGACCAAAACCATTCCCAGTGCGGCCACCGCAGGCGGACTGAACGGCGCAGCTATTCAGACCCGCAAAATTATCGAGGAAGGCATTCAGAAGGTGCTGGCAGGCCAGAGCGTAGACGCCGCCCTGCAAGAAACCAAAGCCCGCGCCGACGCCGCGCTGAACGAATACAACGCCAACTTCAAGTGAGCTGGAAGGGTTGAGTGCTGGAGGGCTTGGCGAGCGTTGAGGATTCTGGGCGAACCCCCCAGTCTGCTTTGCAGCCGGCCCCCCTTAGAAGGGAGCGCAACAGCTTTTAGTCCCCACCTTTAAGGGGAGGCGTTGCGAAAGCAACGGGGGGGTTCACCTTCCACCTCAGCCCGCTTCAACCGTTTGACCTTGTGGCGGCCTGCCTTCCCCGGAGTTGGGAAAGCGGGCCGCACCCCTTATTTCAGAAGCCGTAGTGTCAATCAAAAGCCGTGTCAAGGAGTCCCGCCTGTGAGAAGCCGACCATGCTGAAACCCCAAGCCCAGCCCGTGACCAAGCCCACCACCGAGGCCGAAGAACGCGCCGTGTTCCGGGGAGTGGCGTTGCCGTGGGTGTTTTTGCTGCCCAGCCTGCTGATTCTGGCCGTGTTCGTGTATCTGCCCGCGCTGCAAACGCTGCGGCTGGCGGCCTACCGCGCCAACGTCATTCTGGGCACCGAGCGCTTTGTGGGGCTGGCCAACTTTACCGAACTGCTGCTGAGTCCGGCTTACCGCCAAGTGGCCCTGCAAACGCTGGTGTTTACCGTGCTGACCGTCAGTTTGGGGCTGCTGTCGGCGCTGGGGTTGGCGTGGTTGGCGAGCCGCCCGATTCGCGGGGCCAACACGTATCGCCTGCTCCTCATCTACCCCTATGCGCTCAGTCCAGCCATCGCGGGCACGTTGTGGCTGTTCCTCTTTAATCCCGAAATCGGGCTGGTCAACCAGATTCTCGGCTCGCTGTTCGATGTGCGCCCGCGCTGGCTGGACACGCCCAGCCTCGCGTTCGGCTTGGTGACGCTGGCGGCGATCTGGAAGGGGCTGGCCTACAACATCGTCTTCTATCTGGCCTCTATTCAAAACCTACCCGGCGACGTGATGGAAGCCGCCGAAATAGACGGTGCATCGGGAGCGCAGGTGTTCTGGCGGGTGGCTTTTCCGCTGCTCACGCCCATCACCTTCTTCTTGGTGTTCACCAACATCATCGCCGCGCTGTTCGATTCCTTCGCGCTCACCGACATTCTGACCAAAGGCGGGCCGTACACCGGCAACGCCGGGGCCACCACGTTCCTCGTATATCAGCTCTATCAAGACGGCTTCGTGAACTTCAAGACGGGCGCGGCGGCGGCTCAGGCAGCCTTGATGCTGGCGCTGGTGGCCTTTATCACGTGGATGCAGTTCCGCGTCGGAGAACGGCAGGTGCACTATGGCGCGTGAAGTGCGGGCGGGCGCGGTGGGCGTGCCGAAGCTGGGCGCGGGCCGGGGCAAAGGCAGACACGGGCGCGTCTGGGTCACGCATTTGGCCCTCTGCGTCGCCATTTTCGTCATCAGTGCGCCGCTGATTTTTGCCCTGATCAAGTCCACCCAGATGTCCAGCGACGTGCTGAGTCCCAAACTCTTGCCGGGGGGCGCGTTCTTCGACAACTTGTCGGGCGTGTGGGTGGATGCCAAGCTGGGGCGCTACATGTTCAACAGCACCGTGCTGGCGGTGTCGGTCACAGTGGGCAAAACCATCCTGTCACTGCTGGCGGCCCTCGCCTTCGTGTATTTCCGCTTTCCGCTCAAGGGCTTGGCCTTCACGCTGGTGCTGCTCTCACTGATGCTGCCCACCGAAGTCCTGATTATCGCCCTGTTCGATCTGGTCAGCCAAGACCTGAAATGGGCCGACACCTACGCGGCCATTATCGTGCCGTTTTTGGCGAGTGCTACGGGAACTTTTTTGTTCCGGCAGCACTTCATGAATATCCCCACCAGCCTCGCCGACGCCGCCCGCATCGACGGTTGCGGCCCGCTGCTGTACCTGACCCGCATCCTGATTCCTATGAGTTGGAACACGATTGGGGCGCTGGCGGTCATTCAGTTCGTGTATGCGTGGGATCAGTACATCTGGCCGCTGGTGATTTTGCAAAACGACGATAAACAGGTGGTGCAAGTGGGCCTGCGCCGCCTGATCGAAGTGGGCGGCCAAACCGACTGGGGTGCAGTGATGGCGGGTGCAATCGTCACCATGATTCCGCCGCTGATCGTGTTTACGGCCCTGCAAAAGCAGTTCAGCCGGGGCTTTGCGCTGACGGAAGACAAGTAAAGTTAGGAAGAGTTGGTTCCTGTGAAGAGGAGTAACCCCCCAGTCTGCTTTGCAGCCAGCCCCCCTCAAGGGGAGCGCACAAGCTTTTAGTCCCCACCTCTAAGCTCGACTTTGGCCATTGAACACCATTAGGCGGCGTAGCAGAGGGCGTCTGCAAGGCGCTCAATAAAGCCTAAGGGGACTTGAATCATTTCGCGTTCTGACGGTGATGTGCGAAAAGTCGGCACCTTCCACAGCGCCCGCCGAACTTCGGCGAGCGCATCAACGAAGGTCGGCAAGGTCTTGTCGTACCAGGCCGCACGACGAACCCAGACATCATGGCCTTGCTAGCGCTCGTGGGCCATGAGGGTCACCAGGGAGAACAGTCCCAGCAACGCTGGGGTTGTTCTGGCCATGGCCAAGTCGGTCCACTGACGCTGTGTTTCCACACCCAGGTGAGCTCGAACCTCTTCGAAAGTGACTTCAAGTTGCCAGCGCTGCACGAAGTACTCCAGGATCTGAACTGGGGTCAGCAGGAGATCCGTACACAGCAGGGCTTGGGTGGAGAACTTGCCCTGTGGGTCGCGGATCAACACCCATCGGATGGGGAGGGGCGGTTTGCCCGGGTGGTACCAGACCGCTGTGTGGGAGACCAGTTCCACGTCCCGCTGGGTTTGACCGTACCAACGGGCTAACCGAATACGCTGCCAGCACGTGTCTGAAGCGTCCATCAAAGATGCCAAGGTCGGGAGGCGCTGGCCCTTCATTTTGGGCCGGCCCTTCTGGCCGGCCTGTCGTTCAGGGGCCGGCTCGTACAGAGCGGCATCGAGGCGGAGTCTGGTGATCACGGTGATCGGACGGCCCTGCTGGAGGTCGGAGAGCCACCTGATGACCGCGTATGCGCTGTCCGCCACCACGATCAGTTGCCGTCCAGAACACCAGCGCTGCACCACACGCAGCATCTGCCGGGCCCAGTCGGTCAGGGTCTTATGCCGGTGACCGCGCTCTTCGTGGTAGCGCTGTGACGGCACGAGTGCCGTCAGGAACGGCAGCGCCCAGATGCGATTGGCCCAGGGAATGGGAGTCAGCAGCATCAGGCTCAACCAGCGGAGACCGCTGGCTTTCACAAAGTGCCCATGGCTGGACCGCACCGGATCGCGATAGATGCCTCGGGCGCTGATCTTTTTGCCGGTTCGTCGTTCTATGGTGTCGTCTAGGCCGAGAACCAGCGGTCCAGAGGGCACAAAGGCGGTCAGGAGCAGGCTGAGCAGCACTCGACTGGCCTGAAGACTAGACCAGCGCGCCCGACTCAACAGGCGATGAAACGTACCGAACCTAGGATCGTCTGCCAATCCGAGTACCCGGAGAGCGGCAGTCACTGTCCGCTTCCCAGGCGACAATATTGCCCCGACCACAAGGAGTTGGACCTGTGGCCAGACTCGTGCCGAGAAGAGCGGGGCGAATCCTTGCAGGACTCCAGTGAACCATTTCGGAAGCAGTGTCATGCTCAAGTCTGACAGGGGGAGCGGCATGCCGCTCCCCCTGTCAATGGCCAAAGTCCAGCTAAGGGGGGCGTTGCGTCAGCAACGGTGGGGTTACCTTCCAACTTGATGTCTCTACAGTCCTGCCCAACTCGGCAGGAATCAATAACCCGCATCAGCAGAACAGCTGGCCTCAAGTTGGCGTGTTGAGGCCAGCTGTCGTTGTCAGTGCTGCACTCAACACGCGGTTCTCAGCGTTTAAACTTGAAACTCTTGACGAACGCGGCCATCACGGGTGTCAGAGTCGCTTTGTCCTTCAACTGCGTCGTTCCCGTCAGCACATACGCCTTGCCGCCCGACAGCGCAAAAGTCTGCATAAAGTACAGGCTGAATTCTCCCTGCCTGCCGCTAAAAATCTGTTCGCGCCCCGCTACGCCGCCCAGCGTCACGTTGCGCGACGAGACCAGTTTGTAATCGGTGATCACGCGCTTGAGGGCGGCTTGCCCCGCCTGCGCGTACTGCGGAACAGTGATGCCAGCGGGCAATTTTTCGACGACGACGTTGGCATTCACCGAAAAATTGCCTGTGGAGCCGGGCGCAACGAACGCCACGACAACGCCCGGCACGCTGACTTGCTGCCAACCTTTGGGGGCCGTGACAGCGAATTTTTCGGCGGCGTTGACATACTCCGCGCTTGCCACAGAAGTTAAAGCGAGAGCAGCCAGCACGGTTCCAGACCGGAAAGAAAATTGCATGGCTTGAGCTTACGGGGGAGCCTGCCCGGTCATCTTGGGCAAATCTGAGGCGAAGGTTTAGAGCGCTTTTACGCTCAGATCACGCGCCCAGATCGGTAGGAACGGGAAGCGGATGCAGCGCGAACCACTCGCGGAGGGGGCCGTACAGCCCGTCTTCGCCCAGCGCCCGCGCCGCCAGAGCCGCGTCCATGCTGCGAACGCCGGGCGTGGTATTGAAATCGACGGTCCACAGCTTTCCGCCGGAGTCGGTCACAAAATCTACCGCCCACAGCGGCCCCAATAGCGTTTCGGTGGCCTCGCCCAAATCGGCCCGCAGTGGTTCGGGATGCCATTCTGAGCGCCCCGCGCCCACGTTCGAGCGCCAATCTCCTGCCGAGGTCATGCGGATCGTCAGGGTAACCGTACCTATTTTAAGCAGTCGGTAGCTGACGCCCGCGCCGCTGGCAAGGAAAGCCGAACACAGCGCTCCGGGCCAATTTTGCTCGGCTTCCTCGCGGGTGCAGCGCAGTTTGTCCATGCCCACATGCCCGCCGTACTCGCTGGTATACACGACCACTTCATCAAACGCCGGAGCCTGAAACGCGGCGCTGGCGACCCACGCGTGCGCCACCACCGGAAAGCCCGCCCGCTCCATCAGCGCAAAAGCCTCGGCGCGGTTGGGCGTCATCACGAAGCGGGGCGACAGCTGAAAATAATGCGCGGCCATAAACGCGTCGGCCCAAGCATCCGGCGTGCGCTCGCAGCCATGCAAATAGATGTCCCACGGATTGTGCGGGTCACGCCCCGGCACGCGGCGGCGGTGGCGCTCGCGCAAGTCGGCACGTTCGGGGGCAAACTGGGCAATCAGATCGGTCATGGCGGCTCGCGGGCAGTATGCAGCACGGGGGGAGGCAGCACAGCGGTATGGAGTCGCTGCGGGCGGAGCGAACATGAACTTTGCATCACGCCGCCGCGTACCTGTCTGTAGGAGGTTCCCCCCATGCTTAGTCTCAGCCCCATGCTGTCCCGGCTGCTGTCCGCCCTCGTTCTCAGCGCCTCAGCACAGGTCAGCGCCGTACAGCCCGGTCAGACGCCGCCGCCCTTGCAAGGTGGCCCTTGGCTCAACAGTCCCCAGCCTCTGACCTTCGCGGGCTTGCGCGGCCAAGTCGTGCTGGTCAATTTTTGGGTCTATTCGTGCATCAACTGCCACAACAGTTTGCCCACCCTGAGTGGCTGGTACGCCAAATACCACGCGCAGGGCCTAGAAATTATCGGGATTCATACCCCGGAATTCGAGTCGGATCGTCCGCTGGCAAGCGTGCAGGCCGCGCTGCGCCAAGACCGCGTGACGTGGCCTGTACTGCAAGACAACACCCGTACCAACTGGCAGGCGTGGAGCAACCAGTATTGGCCCGCCTTTTACCTGATCGACCGCCGGGGCGTGGTGCGGGCCGTACATAACGGCGAGATTTCCAGCCGTTTTCCACAGGCCATTCCAAAATTAGATCAGACCATTCGGCAACTCTTGGCCGAACGGTGAGGCGCTTGGGCGGGCTGCTGTTGCTGGCGCTCGTCTGTGTGTCTGCACAGGCCAAAGCCCCTGCTCCTGCTGTCGTACGCGTGCAATTCGCCACTTCGGCGGGGTGGCTGTACAACAGTCGGGGCCAGTCCACACTGACCGTCACGGGCGCTGGGGCGGCGTTGCCCACCGTGTATCCGCTCACAGCGGGCGGCAGCCGTGACCCTGCTGACCCGGCCTTGCGCGGACGGCTCCTGCCTGTAACGGTAGAGGTGGGCGGGCCGTTCGGTGGCGCGTCCCGAGTCCTCACGCTGCGGGCTACCCTCTTCCTGTGCGATCACCTGCGGGGCGTGTGTACCGTGCGTGAGCAGCAACACCGCGTCACCGTGCGGGCCGGACAGCCTAGTACCGTCACTTTCCCGGCTCCAAAGGATTCCCCATGACTCCAGTACACCCAGACCGCACCCCTTCCCCGTTCCGCGTGACCGCCCATGCCTGAAGCCTTGGTGATCGGGGCGGGGCAGTCAGGCGGCCCACTGGCAGGCGCACTGGCCCGCGCCGGGTGGGGGGTGACTCTCGTGGAGCGCGAACATGCGGGCGGTACCTGCGTCAACGAGGGCTGCACGCCCACCAAAACCATGATCGCCAGCGCCCACGCCGCGCATGTAGCCCGCCATTCAGGGGCGTTGGGCGTGCATACCGGGGCGGTGCACGTCGATCTGGGTCAAATCGTAGACCGGGTGCAGGGCATCGTGGACAGCTTCCGGAACGGCAGCGAAGCCGGAATCGTGCGGGCAGGCGTGAAGCTGGTGTACGGCAGCGCCCGTTTTACGGGTGTGCGGGAAGTGGAAGTGGCCCTGAACGAAGGCGGCACGCAGCACCTCCGCGCCGATTCGGTGTTCATCAATGCCGGAGCCAGACCCCGCCTGCCCGAAATCCCCGGTTTGGCCGACGTGGGGGCCATGACCTCCCGCGACATCCTGCAGCTGCGCGACTTGCCCAGCCACTTGCTGATTCTGGGCGGCGGCTACATTAGCTTAGAGTTTGCCCAACTGTTCGCCCGCCTCGGCAGCCGGGTCACGGTGATCGACACTGGCCCGCGCCTCTTGCCCCGCGAAGACGAAGACGTGGCGGCGGCTCTGCGGCAAGCACTGGAAGCAGAAGGCGTCAGCTTCGTGCTGGGCGCACACGTGGCCCGTGCCGAACGCAGTGGGGAAGAAGTGACGCTGCATCTTGATGGTCAAGCTGGAGAACACACAGAACAGACCCTCTCCGGCTCGCATCTGCTGGTGGCGGTGGGCCGGATTCCCAACACCGAAACTCTGAATGTGCAGGCCACCGGCGCGGCGCTCGACAAGCACGGATTTATCGTGGTAGACGATCATTTGCAGGCTGCTGATGGCGTGTACGCCCTCGGAGACATCAAGGGCGGCCCCGCCTTCACGCACATTTCCTACGACGACTACCGGATCGTGCGCGACGCCGTGCTGCACGGTCAGCAACGCCGGGTCAGCGGGCGGCTCGTGCCCTACACGCTGTTTACCGACCCACAACTGGGCCGCGTCGGAGTAGACCGCCAGCAAGCGCGATCGCTTGATCGCCGCACCCGGATTTATACCCTCCCGATGACTTCGGTGGCCCGCGCCATAGAAACCGGAGCCACCGCCGGGCTGATGCGGGCCGTGGTAGACGACCACACCGACCAAGTGCTGGGCGTAACGGTGCTGGGGCCGGAAGGCGGCGAGATCATGAGCGCCCTGCAACTGGCGATGATGGGTGGACTGACGGCCACCACGCTCCGCAACGCGACGTTGGCCCATCCTACCCTCAGCGAATCCATCAACAATTTGTTTATGGGTGTGCCGCAAGTGGTGGAGGCGCAATAAATAGAGGCACAACAAGTGGAGACACAGCGGGGCGCGGCGGCAGCTTCCAGCTCAAAGGCTTCCGGCTAATTTGCCCCCGCCCAAGGCTGCGCCGCTTGCCGCACGCGGGCCAACACGTGCCGTTCACGCGCCAGATAGCGGCTGGACGGCAACTGGACGCCAAACGCCGCCACCATTTCGCCTTCCCACCACAGCGGCACGCCCACCGCGCAGTGGCCCGGAATCCACTCTTCGATGGAGTGGGCGCAGGCGTCGGCCCGAACGCGCTCCAGTTCGCCCGCCCATTCGTCGGGCGTGGTGATGGTGCTGGGGGTAAAAAGTTCGAACGTTGGCTGACCCGAACCGCTGTAGGCATACAAGATTTTTCCGGCAGCGGTGGCGTTGGCGGGCAAGGTCACATCAGTTTGCACGGCGGTGTGGTGGGCTTCGGGATCACCCAAAGCGCGGTGAATGCACACCACCCGGCCCTCTTCCAACACACACAGGAATCCTAGCCCCCGCGTGGCCTGCGCCAAGTCTGCCAGTGCGCTGCGGGCGCGGGAAAACCAAGGCAGAGCGTCAGTCAGCAGCGCCCCGAATTCGGCCAACTGCCAACTGAGGCGGTAGCGCCCGCCCGGAACGCGCCGCAAAAAGCCCGCCCCGGCCAGCCCAGATAGATAAAACTGCGCTGTAGAGCGCGGCCAGCCCAACTGAACCGCCAACGGGCGTGACCCCCATTCCGGCTGATGCACCGTAAAGGCCCGCAACACGGCAGCGGCTTTATCCAGAGAGGGTGACATGGGCCAAGCTTACCGCGCAATATGGTTGGACGCGCCCCTTGAGCGGCAGCCCGGTCAGGCCGAACACTGGAGGCATGACCGCCGAACCTGTTCCAGTGGCCCCTGTCGTCCGCGCCGCACGTGGCCCCGTCCGCACCGCCAAAGGCTGGATTCAGGAAGCCGCCAAGCGCATGTTGATGAACAACCTCGACCCAGACGTGGCTGAGCACCCCGAAGACCTGATCGTGTACGGCGGGCGCGGCAAGGCGGCCCGGGACTGGCCCAGCTTTCACAAGATCGTGGAGGTGCTGGACAGGCTGGAGAACGACCAGACGTTGCTGGTGCAATCGGGCAAGCCGGTGGCCGTGCTGAACACGCATACCCTCGCGCCCCGCGTCCTGATCGCCAATTCCAACCTCGTGCCGCACTGGGCCAACTGGGAAACCTTCGACAAACTGGATCAGGCCGGGCTGATGATGTACGGCCAGATGACCGCCGGATCGTGGATTTACATCGGCACGCAGGGCATTTTGCAGGGCACGTATGAAACCTTCGCGGGCGCGGCGGCCAAGCATTTCGGTGGCACGCTGAAGGGCACGATTACCGTCACAGCGGGCCTCGGCGGCATGGGTGGAGCGCAGCCCCTCGCGGTCAAGCTGGCGGGCGGCGTGTGCATTTGTATCGACATAGACGGCACTCGCATTCAAAAACGATTGGACACCCGGTATCTGGATACGGTGGCGGCCACCTTGGATGAGGCGTTGGCACTGGCCGAAGCCGCCAAAGCGGAAGGCCGGGCGCTGAGCATCGGCTTACTGGGCAACGCTGCCGATCTCGTGCCGGAATTGGTGCGTCGGAACTTCACCCCCGACCTGATCACCGACCAGACCAGCGCCCACGATCCGATGTGGGGGTACTTGCCCAAAGCCGAGGCCGACGAGGACGTGAACGAACTGCGCCGCAGCCAGCCCGACGAGTATTTGCGGCGGGCGCGTGCAGCGATGGCCGAGCATGTCCGGGCCATCATCGAACTCCAGCGGCGCGGCGCGGTGGCCTTCGACTACGGCAACAACCTGCGTGAACAGGCCCGACTGGGCGGCGTGGACGACGCCTTCTCCTATCCCGGCTTCGTGCCCGCCTTTATCCGCGACAGCTTTTGCGAGGGGCGCGGCCCGTTCCGCTGGGTGGCCCTCAGCGGCGAGCCAGCCGATATTTACGCCACCGACAAGGCACTGCTGGAACTCTTTCCGAACGATGCCCGATTGCAAGCGTGGCTGACCTACGCCGCCGATCAGATCGCTTTTCAGGGATTGCCCGCCCGCATCTGCTGGCTGGGCTACCGCGAGCGCGATCTGGCCGCCAAACTCTTCAATGAAATGGTGGCTGATGGCCGGCTCAGTGCGCCCATCGTCATTGGCCGCGATCACCTGGACGCCGGTAGTGTCGCCAGCCCGTACCGCGAAACTGAGGCCATGCTGGACGGCTCCGACGCCGTGTCCGACTGGCCTTTGCTGAACTTTGCCACCGGAGTTGCCTCGGGCGCGGGCTGGATGAGTTTTCATCACGGCGGCGGCGTGGGCATGGGCTACAGCCAGCATTCGGGCCTCGTGGCAGTGGCCGACGGTTCCGAGGAAGCCGCGTGGCGACTCTCGCGCTGCCTGACCAACGACCCCGCGATGGGCGTGATTCGCCACGCCGACGCGGGCTACGAACTGGCGCGGGACGTGGCACGGGAGCGCGGGCTGGATTTGCCGAGCCTCGGCATTCAGGACAAGTAGGGAGAAGATGATGCAGATAACCCATGTGTTTCACATGTTCATCGGCGTTTTGGCTTTGGCGACCTCTGCTCAGGCCCAAGACAGTTCGCCCCCTGCGCCCCAAACCTACACCGTGACGCTGGGGAGCGGTCAAAACGTCATGGTGACGGCCCCCGCTGCCACACCCCACCCGGATAGCGGCTGGATCACTTGGCAGTTTGAACGCAAAGCCGCCTCCCCCGATGGGCGGTTCGTGGCCGTGATCTTCCTCAAAGACGCGGTGTTTGCCAAAGACAACGTGACGGTGGTGTATCTGGTCAAACCCGGCGGGCAGATCCTGCCGCTGCCCGACAGCGACGTGAATATCCTGAACTGGACGCCAGACGGCCAGTATCTCCTCGGCGGCGGCGTGAATACCCTGCGCCTCTGGAACACCAATGGCAAGGTGCGAACTCGCGTGCTAGACAGCATCGGCGCTCTGGACACTACGGGAAATTTCGCCTGCGTCTCGCCGCTGTCCTTTGATGAAGCTGCCGTGACCGTGCAGCGTTTTAGTCTGCCTCAGCTTCGGCCCGCTGGCACATTTGTTCTGCCCGCAGCACCCGCCGAAGACGAACGGTTTTGCCGATGACTGAACCCTCCCACCTCCCTTACGGCGGCATCGCCACCTTCGCCCGCGCCCCTATCGTCCATCCCGGAAGCGACTGGCGGGCCTTCGCCGCCGTGCTGGGCATTCCCTCCGACATCGCCCTCGGCTTTCGCCCCGGCGCACGCTTCGCCCCGCGTGCCCTGCGGGACGCCAGCCTACGCTATGTGCCGCCGTTTTCGGGCCTAGACGGACGGGTGCGCCTTGACCCCGCCCAGTATCCAGACCCGCTGATGGTAGATGCGGGCGACGTGGTTTTACCCAGTCTGGAACCCGAATTGGCGAGAGGGCGCATCACGGCGGCGGCGCGTCTGATCAAAGAACGTTGCCGCATGCCCATCTTTTTAGGCGGAGATCACAGCGTCACTTACCCACTCCTCCGCGCCTTCCGTGACATCCCTGAACTGCACGTCATCCAACTCGACGCCCACCTCGACTTCACCGATACTCGCAACGACACGCGCTACAGCAATTCCAGCCCCTTTCGGCGGGCCGTAGGAGACCTGCCCAATCTGGTGCATATCACCACGTTTGGCCTGCGCGGGCTGAGATTCGACGCCGAAGCAGTGGCGGCGGCGCGGGCGCGGGGGCATACGCTGGTGCCGATGGAGCAAGTCGAAGCACACTTTCAGGACATTCTCAGCGCCTTGCCCGCCCACCGCCCGGTCTACCTCAGCATCGATGTCGACGCCTTCGATCCCGCCGTATTGCCCGGAACGAGCAGCCCCGAACCCGACGGCTTCACCTATGCCCTCGCCATGCGCCTGATCCGCGAAATCGTGCGCCGTCATGGGGTGGTGGCGCTGGACGTGGTGGAACTGGCCCCCAACCTTGACCCGACTGGACGCAGCGAACTGCTGGCCGCCCGCCTGATCATGGAAACGCTGGCCGAGGTCTTTGATGCAGAGGTCTTTGATGCACGGGAATAGGGGAGAGCGCACCCTGTTTACGGGAATAGCCCAGTTGGTCACGCCCGGAGTTGGCCCCCAGCGCGGCGCGGCCATGCGAGACCTCACGCTGATTTCAGGCGCGGCAATGCTTGTCGAACACGGCCTGATCGCTTGGATTGGTTCACAGAAGGACGCGCCCCCAGCCGATCAAATCCATGATCTCGGTGGTGTGGCCGTCACGCCTGCCCTGACCGATCCGCACACTCACGCGGTCTGGGCCGGAGACCGCCTCACCGACTTCGAAGCCCGCGTGCAGGGCGTCCCCTACGAAACGATTCTGGCGCAGGGCGGCGGCATCCGCTCCACCATGCGGTCCACTGCCGCCGCCACTGTGTCTGACTTGGTGGCGCTGGCCCTGCCCCGAATACAGGCATTACTCCATTCGGGCGCAACCACCATCGAACTCAAAAGCGGCTACGGCCTAGATTTCGACGCCGAGATTCGGATGTTGGAAGCGGTGCGCTTGCTGCAAACGCGGACGGCAGCAACGCTTTTGCCGACGCTGCTGCTGCATGTGCCGCCCGCAAAGGGCCGCGCCGAGTACGTGCAGGCTGTGTGTCAGAGCCTGATTCCCCGCGTAGCAAACGAAAAGCTAGCGACTGCCGTAGACGTGTTTTGCGAGCGCGAGGCGTTTACCGTAGACGAAACCCGCCAGTTTTTCGCGGCGGCGCGTCTGGCTGGCCTCAACATCAAACTGCATGCCGATCAATTTCACGCCATTGGCGGTACGGAACTGGCCTGCGAACTCGGGGCACTCAGCGTCGATCATTTGGAAGCCAGCACAGAGGCGCAGATTGCCGCGCTGGGCCGAAGTCAAACCGTCGCCACCATTCTTCCCGGCGTCACTCTGCACTTGGGCTTGCTCGCCGCCCCCGCCCGCCAACTGATTGACGCGGGCGCGTGCGTCTCCATCGGCACTGACCTGAACCCCGGCAGTTCGCCGCTGTACAGCGCACAACTGGCCCTCGCGTTGAGCGTGCGCCTGAACCGCCTGACACCCGCCGAGGCCCTAACCGCCGCCACTGTCAATGCTGCCGCCGCGCTGGGCCTAGAAGATCGCGGCGCACTCTCTCCCGGTCAACGGGCCGACTTTCTCGCGCTGCATTCCGCCGATTGGCGCGACCTCACCTACACCTTAGGTGCGAACCCAGTGCGTTCGGTGTTCGTGGCCCGACGGGAACAACCACAGCAGGAAGTACAGGAGCAAGCCTTATGATTTTGGATTCCACCCTGACCTTATCCGACTTCGAGCGCGTGGTGCGGGGCCGCGAATCTGTCACGCTGGCCCCCGCCGCGCTGACCCGCATCCGCCGCGCCCGCGCCGTCATTGAGCGCATCGTGGACGGCAACGAAGCAGTCTACGGCGTCAATACGGGCTTCGGAAAGTTTGCTACCATCAGCATAGACCGGGGTCAACTCGAACAGCTTCAGCACAACCTGATCGTGTCACACGCTATTGGCATGGGTGCGCCGCTGCCCACCGAAGTGGTGCGCGGGATGCTGCTGCTGCGGGCGCAATCGCTGGCGCTGGGGCATTCGGGCGTGCGCGAAGACGTGGTGAATCTGTTGTTGGCGCTGCTGAACGCCGGAGCGCATCCGGTCATTCCGGCGCAGGGTTCGGTGGGCGCGTCGGGCGATCTCGCGCCGCTGGCCCATTTGGCATTGGCGCTCATTGGACTTGGAGAACTGGACTACGCCGGACAGGTGCGCCCCGCCGCCGCTGTGCTGGCCGAACTCAAGCTCACGCCGCTGACCTTGCAGGCCAAAGAAGGCCTCGCCCTGATCAACGGCACGCAACTGATGGGCAGTCTGCTGGCTTTGAGCGTGCTGGATGCCCAAACCCTGCTGCGAACCGCCAACCTCGCCGCCGCCATGACCATCGAAGCCATGCGCGGCAGCCATCAGCCCTTCCGCGACGATGTGGTGCGGCTGCGGCCCCATCCCGGTGCGTTGGAAGTGGCCGCCGAAGTCCGGGCACATCTGCGAAACAGTGCCATCGCCCCATCGCATGCCGACTGCGGGCGTGTGCAAGATGCCTACAGCCTGCGGGCCGTGCCGCAAGTTCACGGGGCCACGCAAGACGTACTCCATCATGCCGGGCGCGTGCTGGCCGTCGAATTCGCCTCTGTGACTGACAATCCGTTGGTGTTGCCAGAGACGGAGGAAGTCATCAGCGGCGGCAACTTTCACGGGCAACCGCTGGCCCTGACCGCCGACGCACTCACGGTGGCGGTGGCCGAACTCGCCTCTGTCTCCGAACGCCGCTGCGAGCAACTCCTCAACCCGGCCCTGTCGGAGTTGCCCGGATTCCTGACGCCGCAACCGGGCCTCAGCAGCGGTCTGATGATCGCGCAGTACACCGCCGCTGCTTTGGTCAGCGAAAACAAGGTGCTGAGCCACCCGGCCAGCGTGGACAGCATTCCCACCAGTGCCAACCAAGAGGACCACGTCAGCATGGGGGCGCACGCCTGCCGCAAGCTGCGCGACGTGCTGGACAACTCGTTTACCGTCATCAGCATCGAACTGCTGTGCGGGGCGCAGGCGCTAGAGATGCAGGCCATGAAATTCAAGCCGCTGGCCCCCGGTGTGGGCGTCGGGGCCGCCTACGCCCGCATCCGGCAAGAAGTTGCGCCGCTTGACGCAGACCGCTATTACAAGCCGGAGCTGGACGCCCTACTGAAAGCGGTAAGAAGTGGTGACGTGTTGAGAGCGGCGGTAGCTTCTGCTGTAACTGACTCCTCTGCCTGAATTACGTAATTCAAGGTGCCGTCAAGGAGCACAAAGCTCATCCCGCACACGCATAAGCGGCAGCCAATCCCTCTAAAGTTGCGGCCCAATCTCCGCCGCTGGCAGAGTGAAAAAGAAGGTGGTGCCCGCTCCGACAACGCTCTCCAGCCACACTTGCCCGCCGTGCCGCTCCACGATCTTCTTGCAGACGGCCAGCCCGATGCCGGTGCCGTCATAGGTTTCGCGGCTATGCAACCGCTGAAAGATTTCAAAAATACGCCCAAAATATTGCGGCTCGATGCCGATGCCGTTGTCTGTTACGGCAAAGCGCCACACCGGGCCGTCGCGCTCGGCTGAAACCCGCACCTGTGCCACTACGCCTTCCCGGCGGTACTTCAGGCCGTTGGAAATCAGATTTTGCAGCAGTTGGTCGAGTTGCTGACGGTCTGCCCGAACGGTGGGCAGTCCCTCGGCCCGAACTTCTGCCCCGGCCTCATTTTCGATTTGCAGTCGCCGCGTCACTTCGTCAAACACACCCTGACTGTCGACTGGCGTTTGCTGGCGCTGCTCGGTGTGGATGCGCGAAAAGGTCAGCAGATCGTCCACCAAGCGTTTCATGTGCTCGCCGCTGTCGACGATCTGGCGCAGATACAGCTGGCCGCGTTCGTCCAGCACGTCGCCGTACCGCCGGGCGATCATGCCCGCAAAACTGGTCACCGCCCGAATAGGAGCCTGAAGGTCATGCGAGGCGATGTAGGCGAACTGCTCAAGTTCAGCGTTGCTGCGCCGCAATTCCTCGTTGGCCCGCAACACGCTTTCTTCGGCTTCCTTGCGCTGGGTCACGTCATGCATGGCGACGACAGCCCCCAGTGGATTGCCGTTTTCGCTAAAAATGGCCTGACCGCTGGCGACGATCCGGCGGGCCGCCTGTCCTTTGGGCCGAATCACCATCTCGGCTCCCTGTATGCGCTCGCCGCTGAGAGCGCGGAAGAGGGGCACATGCTGGGTGAGTAGCGGCGTCACGCCGTCGCCTTCGTACAGGTCGTAGTGTTCGGCCCAGTCTTCTGCGGGCAGCGGTGAGGCGTCCATGCCGTGAAAAGTGCGGGTCGCGTCGTTGAACAGGGTCAGGCGGCCCTCGGGATCGCAGGCCACGATGCCCTCACTGAGGCTGCCCAGCACGGCACGCAAAAACGTGCGCTCGCGGGCCAGTTCCTCGGTGCGGTGTTCCAACTGCGCCACCACTCCGGCCCGCTCCAGTGCCAGCCCCAAATGATGCACCACTGTTTCCATGACTACGCGGTCTGTACTCGTCCAAGTGCGCTGCCCGAACAAGACGAAGCAGATGATTCCGGTGGCCGAACCGTTGACATAGACGGGCAAACTGGCCGCCGTGCTGACGTGCTGCACCAGCTCGGGCGGAGTATCGCTGCCCTGCGCGTACTGATCCTGATACAAGGGCTGTCCGGTCACCCAAGGGATCACCAGACTTTGCGGCACGGTGTATGGAAATCCTGCGTCTATCACGGCTTGCAGCTCGTCATTGCCCAACTGCCCGGTCTGCACTTGGTTGCGCCACAGCCCCTGCGCCCGCTCGTAGTACAGGGCGTACCCGTCTGGGAGCAGCGACATCACCACTTCTTGCCCGCGCTTGATCAGGGTGTAGGGGTCGGTTTCGATGCTCAGGTCGCGGGTCAGGTGGGCAAACCCTTCAAGGGCACGGCTGCGGGCGTCCAGCTCGGCGTTTTGCCGCTCCAGTTGGCTGGCCTGCGCCGCCCGCTCCAGCGCCAGTCCCAGTCCCCGGCCCACTGCCCGAATAACGGCCTGCTCCTGATCCGTCCATGTATGGGCCTGTTGCGTGCCTGCCGCCAGCAAACTGTGGGGTTGGTCTTCCAGAAAATACGGGAAGAACACGGCGGCTCCGTAATCCTGTGTGGTTTCGGCCCCTTCCAGCGCTGCGTTCCAGCCGTTCACGAAGACGGGCGCACGGGTGGCCAGCGCCTCGGCAGAAGTGGGCGCGTCTACCGGAATGCCCGCCAGAAGGCTGGCAATGACTTCGGGTGTCACGTCGCTTGACCACGCGCGGGCCTTCCAGAGGGGGCCGCTGCGTTCAAAATACGCGACGCTGACCCCGCTCAGGGCCGCCCGCACCACATCTATCGCCTGACGCGCCAGCACCAGCACGTCGGTTTCGGTGCCTACCGCTTCGGTAAAGGCCACGAACGCGTCGAGTGCGGCGCTGCGTTCTTCCAGTTCACGGGTGCGGGCCACCACCCGCGCTTCTAATTCAGCCTGTTCTGCGGCCCAGCTGTTCATTGGTTAACCAGCCGAACACACAGGGTTCTCCCTCTTTGCAAGGGGAGACAGGTCAACACTGAACGCTTTGATCTCAACCACACCCCCATACCCTAGCAAGCGCGGGCCTACAGAGATATGACGGCCTGACGTTTACCTTCTGGATCGTTGAAGTGAGGCTTTTGATGGGGGGTGCTCACACCTTCGCCGTGTTTCAAGCTTTTTTGGCGTTTCGTGGGATCGCCTTCCTGCCCCACGAGGACAATTCCCTGATTTGGCGCAGGCGCTGGGCGTAGTGGTGGCTGGGGCCGCTCTTCCAGAGGGCGCTGTAGAGGGTTTGTTTGACCCATTGCCACTGCTGGCCTGCTACGGGCCGAGTTTGAAGAGGCAACAGCGCCGGGTGGCTTGGGCTGTCTAGCGCCTCTAGTGCGGCCAGAAAGTGGCGCGAAAAATGTTCGTAGATGTCGGCCCGCTGATTACCTCCGAGCGGGCTGGCGGCGATATAAGGATTGGTATTGATTTCGTAGACCTGAATGCGCCCATTCACGATGCCGTAGTCCACGCGGCCATAGTCAATCTGCGCGGTGGCAAAGACTTCGCGCAACTGGGTCTCATGCGGGTTGCCGTGCAGGTAGGCCGTTTCGGCGGCGAGGGTGTGTTCATCCACGACGAACGTGCGGGCCATGCCGCGTACCTCCCAGCCATATCCGAAAAAGATGTCGGTGGGAATAATTCGCTCGCCTACCTTGAAGGCAGCGTAACGGCGGTACAGGCCGCGCTCATCGGCCTCGCCACAAAACTCGGTGATGATGCTGTCGCCTACGCTTTGGCCGCCTTCGCGCCACTGCTGCAAGAAGGCTTCTAGGGCGGCGGCGTCTGGAATCAGGCCAGAGACCACTGCATTGTGCTGATGCTCGCTCCGCACAAACACGGGGAAGCGCACAGGCACGCGGTGTTCATCAAGTCGGTAGACATCAAAATCGTTGTGGCCCTGAGCGCGTAAGGCCCGCAGTAATTCAAACCGCTGCTTGACCCGCGTGGGATGATTCAGCAACTTGATCTCATTGCCGCGCAGGGCCAATTGCTGCCACAGCCACGCGGCCCGGCTCAATTCAGCACAAGACAGCCGCTCCAGGTCAGCAAAAATGTAAGTGCCTTGCGGCAATTTTTTGAGCGCAAACGCCGTGTCATACGGCAAAGGGATCAATCGCGGCGCGAATGCTGCTCCACGCGTCGCCAAGAAGTCTTCCAGACACAGATGGTGCAGCGTGGTGAGCATGTAGATCACCCCTCTACAGTACATGCCAGACGCCGTGTCGGGTGAGGGGTGACGCGGCTGCAGGGCGATTGCGATTAACGTCAAAAGGATTTGGAGTGGGTGCCGTCACCGGTGAGTAGAGAGCGCGTGGTGAACATAAAAACGCTCAAAATATTGTAAGAGCTTCAAAGTGTGACTGGGACGCCTAAAAAGACCCAGCCTCACAGGAAGGCCGAGAAGGCCCCTGCGGCGGATATTGAGGGGGAAAGGACTAAGGAAGCGGGAGATCGAGAGCAGGGCGCGTTATTTCAACTGTCTTGGAAATGCTCGTAATTTTCAAACTAAGTCGGATTAGTGCGAAAAGGGGGCGTAAAGCGTTGAGAGTGTGAATTTGGCATGACTGGTATTTTTATCTGGGAATAACAAGAAAATAGGTTTCTTTGCTCCCTCCCTTCTCTTGATTGCCTTCACTCTTAGCTTTAACTGCCTTTTACAAACTCGAAGTGAAGCACTTGCATCAGGCGAATGCGCCGTAAAATTGCCCTCTCACCCTAATTTAAGCGCCCCTCCCAGATCTATAGCTTCACAAGTGGCCAGAGCAACAATAGACGCTCGGAACTCTTTTCAATCCCGTACTGCTCTCACACTGCTTCGGCGCAACATTGCTGCATTGATCTGCTCAGCTGATGCACAGGCCTAAGCACTCCACAGGTTCCTCGTCAGTTGGTCTCTGAGTAAACACCAAAGGCTCTGACGCAAATACAGAACTCAGTTTTACACTCCCGACCCTGAACCTTACTCTTCATCTTCAACACATTTATTCCCGCATAATTTACACTGCTGCTATGCATCCCGCCGACGAACACGCCCAGAAGTTGACGCTTGCGCTGCGGAAGTACGATCTCGATCATTTGATTGCCCTGCTGCCTGATCTTTCTCCGAGTCAGCCTAAACATGTGCTGCGGGCACACCTCAAATTCGTATTCGAGCAGGCGCAGAAAGACAAACTGGATTTGCTGCACCCACCCGCCGATTTTCAGACGTGGGTGCAGGAACCGCTTCGGCGCACGCGGCACCCTGAAAAGCAGGCCCAACCCAATACGGTTCATGCCCGCGCTACCCTGCTGACCCGGCTCTACCGCCTCCTGCAAGAAGAAGGCCTGATTCAGCAGCAGCCGTTGCAAGGGCTTCCGCGTCCCACAGTGGTGCAGACCAAGCGGTTGCCGCACCCCGATACCTTGCGCCGCCTGCACCTGCAAGCGCAGCCTGATCCCTTTTTACACGGAGCGCTGATGCTGATTCATCATTTGGCGTTCAGTACAGGTGAACTGCTGGCGTTGGAATGGGAACACATTGATTTCCCGCGCAACCAGTTGCTGCGCCGCCGCACGGCTTCTCCCCTGCCTGATGTTGTACGGCAAGCCCTCGAACGCTTGGCCAAACCCCAAGGTGGCCCACTGTATGCCAGCGGCAAAGTCTTGCCCTATGCCACCGATCAGGCGTTTCGGCAAGCGCTCTGGCAAGCCAGCAAAGATGCCAACACCGATTTAGTCCCGCCCGCCACCCTGCGCCTTGCTGGACTGCACGCCAACGGACAGCAACTGACGTCCATGCAGGCCGGATTCATTGATGACCGGGCTTTTGAAGACGCCCGCGCCGTGGTAGCGGCGCTGAGTTTGGAAAGTCAGGAGTAGAGCGGGTGCTTGGGCAGAGGCAGGTTGTAGATTAACCTCGCCTTCCACAAGCCGGTATATCTTCCTGCTTCATTATTTGTTATTCCCCGATAAAAATGCTAAGGCTTAGCGTTTGAAGAAATCCAACTTGCTGCGGGGCGGCCCCGGAAAGTCGCTGATGGCGGGGCCAGCCGTCACGCCCAGCAGTTCCCGCGCGGCCCGGACGCCCTGATCGATGGCGCTGTGGGCGTAGGCATACGCGCCAGAATCGCTGTTGGCAATGGCAATGCGGCCCCACCCCCGGCGGGCAGTGGCAATCGGCAGCGGGCCACCCGGCCAAAACGCATCGTCTGGGCGCATGTATTCGTAGGCATAACCGTGTGCCCAACGGTTCACCGTAATGGCGGCGATATCACGGGCCGGATCGAAGCCCGCGCCGCCCAGCGCACCACCCAGCAGATTGCGGGTTTGGCGCTCGTAATCGGCAAACGTGAGGCGGGTCAGTTCGCCGCGTCCGGTATTGAACTGCTCTCTGGCCTCGTCGCCCAGCTTGCCACCGGGAATACGGCGCAGGTGCAAAATGACTGGATCGGACGCTTGTTGGGCAAAGGAATAGCCGCCCATGCTGACTGGGAAATCTATATCGGCCCCGATCCAGAAGTGCCCCGGCGAGGTGACAGCCGACAGTTTCAGGCGGCTGAACGCCTCGAAGTTGCGGAGCACCACGTTGGTGTACACCAGCGGAATCTTGACCTGATCGCGCATGGCCTTGGCTTGGGCTTCTCCCAATTCCGCCGTGAGGTACGGAATGACGCGGTGCCAGCAGGCCAGCACCACCCGGCCCGCCACCACGCTGTGCATGCCGCTCCTATCGGCGTAAGTGACTTCCACCTGTTTGGCCGTACCGGGGCTGCCCAAATGCCGCACCCGCACTGCCGTACTGTTCAGGCGAATGCGAACAGGCTTGCCTTTGACGTCCAGTTGGGCATAATTCAGTTTCGCCCGCACCGAGTCCTCCATCGTTTTGCCGGGCAACGCCGCCGGAATCAGCGAGCGCACCAGCAAGCGGGCCACGCTGGCGTTGCCGTCGGGGAAATGGTAGATGTAGTCGTCTGGATCGGTGGCGATCAGGCGGCCACTCGGACTCATGGCGGCGTCGGGTTGATCACCCAATTTCATGCCGTCGAAGCCGGGGTTGCCGTTGGCCCACGCGTCCAGTGCGCCCACCACGTCTATGCCCGATCCAAAATACTCACGGGTGCTGTCTTGAAAATAGGTCACGAGTTGAGGGTCAACCCCTGCGATGTTCAGCAGAAATTCGCGGTAGGTGGTCTTGGCGAGCCTCGCCCGTTTTTCGGCGGTGCTGAGGCCTTTCAAGTAATCTTTGGGCGCGTCGATCAGTTCGATCAGGTCACGCTTGGCCTGCGCGTTCAGCGGCGTCTTGCTGACCCAGCCCGCCGCCGTATCGGTTTCGCGCACCGTAGCAGCCTGTCCGTACACCGCCTTGGAAAAGTAGACGCCCCCGCCGAGGCCGCGTTTGTCGAACCAGTCGCCGTCGTAGTAACCTTCAAACTTTTTGGGTTCGATGCCCACACTGCCCAGCATGCCGCGCACTGCTGGACTGAAGTAGCTGGGCGTTTGCAGGGACTGAGAGCCGCCGTAGCCGATCAGGGTTTGGCCCCCCACCTGAAATTCGTTGCGGCTGGCATGCCCACCTACATCGGGCAAGGGATCGAGCAGCAGGATGCGGGCGGCGGGATTCAGGCGGCGAAATTCGTGCGCGGCGGCCAAGCCGCTGATGCCTGCGCCCACCACCACCAAGTCGAAGGTTTCTCCGGTGCTGGCCCCAGCAGTGGGCTTCAGCAGCCCGTCACGGATGGCGTGCATGATGCCGTTAGATTTGTCGGTTTGCCCGGTGAGGCCCGTGCTGGACGGAGGATAAGGAGTGGATGAGGCCGCTGCCGCACGGCCCCAAGGCATCGCCCCCTGCGCGGCCAGAGCTGCGGCGGTGTAAGCCATCCCGTTCATAAAGTCGCGCCGGGAGATGGCTTGATCCATGCCCAAAGCGCGGTCTTCAGCACTCATATCGGCAGCGGTGTCCATATTCTCTTGGTGCTCAGCATCCATAAGCGGTCTCCAATGAAAAGGAAGGGAACAAAGAGGTGGCCTGAATTGCGGGTAATAGCTCACTCTAGCTGGCTTGAGTTCGCCCCGCCTATAGAGGTCTGCCACAACAAAGCCGCCTGTTTTTTGGCACACTTCTCTGGCAGACTGCACCCAGATGCACCTGACCGTCAAGCAGCTTCGGTATTTTATGGCGGTGGCTGAGGCCGGGTCGATTTCCGGGGCGCTGCCGTCACTGAACGTGTCTCAGTCGGTGGTCACAGAATCGCTGCGGAAACTGGAAGAAGTCGTGGGCGGGCCGCTGTTTTCGCGCCACGCACGCGGGATGACGCTTACGCCTGCCGGACAACTGTTTTTGCGCCACGCTCAGGAGGCGCTGTCGGCCTTCAGCCGGGCCGAACAGACCTTGCAGGGCCAGCCTTCACCCGTGCGCGGAACCCTGAATTTGGGCGTGACCAGCCTGCTCACCGCCTATTATCTGCCCGAAAAGTTGGCCCGCTTTGAGCGCTTGTTTCCCGATGTGCGCGTGCGCGTGGTGGAAGACCGCCGCAGATTTTTGCAGCACCTCTTGATAGGCGGAGAACTGGATGTCGCGGTGGTGAACGTGGCTGGGCCGCCGGGAGCGCATGCGCTGGACACCCAAGCCCTGCATACCCGCACCCTGATTCGAAGTCCTTGGCGGGTGTGGCTGCCCGCGGCCCATCCGCTGCTGAGGCAGGGCAGCGTGAGCCTCAGCGACCTTGCCCCTGAACGTGCCCTGATTCTGAGCGGCGACGAACTGGAAGACACGACGGCGTTGGTGCTGCGCCGCGCCGCCTTCCGGGAAATTGGGGTCAAAACCGGCTCGGTGGAAGCCATTCGGAGTTTGGTGGGCCTCGGCTTAGGCGTGTGCGTGCTGCCCGAACTGGCCTACCGCCCCTGGACACTGGAAGGCGATCGGCTGGCTACCCGGCCCCTTGAAGACGATCTGCCGCCGCTGGAAGTGGGGTTGGCTTGGCGGCGGGGAAGCCCACTCACGGCGGTGGCTCAGGCATTTTTGAAGATGATGAATCTCAGTCAACAGGAGAGCGGGGAAGACAAGGATTAACATGGAGTCCCCCAAGGAAGCACTGACCTGCACTCCCCGTAAACGGCGCAGTGCGAAGACGTAGCGCCCGGAAGGTGAGGGGGAGGCAGTTTTCGTGTCTTACGCCTGACTTCCACTGTCTGATCAGCATGGAAAGTCAGGGCTGCCCGAACCAGCAAATCAGGCTCGGTTGTGGGCCCACCAGCCCAACAGATCTGGCCAGTTTGGGCGCCCTTCCCGAGCACACAACGCTCTCCAAGGCACGTCACCCGCACCACCAGCGCCAGTTCTGAGAGCTTGATCTGACGATTGACCCTCCTCTGGGAAAAGTGGGTGCGGCCTTGTTCCTCGCTGCTAAGAACGTACCGCTGGGCAGTTCATCTCGGTCGATGGCGGCGTATTGGTGGAGCAGCGCCCGGCTCACGTAGACACTCTCCCCGTCGAGGGCTTTCCCGTTCTCCCGCCTGACCTCGAATGGCTCCGCTGAGCGCCGACATTATGGTGGTCGGAGCGGCGGGCGCCTGGCGGCTGGCCCAGCGCAGTCTGAAGGTGAGCGTGATTGAGCCTGAGACCCCAGCCAGCGGGTCGACGGGGAACAGCGTGGCCGGCGTGCGGCACCAGTTCACGAATGAGACCCACGTCTTGCTCGCCGGCGAGAGCACAGCCGAGTACGCTGCGCTTCCGAGCGAAACCTGAACAACCCTGCACCTCACGGGACAACCGGGCAAAAGATAAAACTTCTCTGAAGGACGCGGTTGAGGCTGAAGCGGATTTTTCCTCGTCTTCCCCGGATTCATTCGCTAAGGTAGTGCAAGTTCCAACCCGAACTTCGGTCCTTCCCCCTGGACGGCACATCCGTGTCGGGAGCGGCCCTCTTTGCCGTCACAACGCTGGTTTGGCACTTCAGGAGACTTGATGAACCCATCCGTAAACCGCCGTCATCTGTTGCGCTGGGGCGCGGCCTGCGCTGGCCCCATCCTGCTGGCCAGCTGCGGTCTGACCAAAGTCGCTGTTCTGAACCCTGACATTCCCGGCCACAGCCTGAATACCCTGGCCTTGGCCTCCCCCAGCCTTGCCAGCACCGCCCTGTGGAAGGCGCAGGCCCCCAGAGAACCGGTCACCCTCTTGGCGACCCGGCCCACGCGGATCATTGTGCACCATACGGCCAGCGCCAACGTCAGCGACGTTTCTCAGGCACAGGCGTACGCTCTGGCCCGCTCTATTCAGCAGAGCCATGTTGACCGGGGCTGGATCGATTCGGGTCAGCAGTTCACCATCAGCCGGGGCGGATACATGCTCGAAGGCCGTCATCAGAGCATCGACGCGGCCCGCACAGGCACCCAGCACGTGCGCGGGGCGCACTGCGAGGGCTTCAATGACGTTTCTGTCGGCATTGAAAACGAAGGGACTTACACCAGCGTTGCCCCCCCCACAGCGCAGTACAACGCTCTGGTGCAGCTGTGTGCCTGGCTGTGTCAGCAGTACGCCATTCCCGCCACCGAGCTGTACGGCCACCGCGACTTTCTGAACACCTCTTGCCCCGGCGACGTGCTGTACGCCAGGCTGCCCCAACTGCGGCGTGACGTGGCCGCCCACTTGGGCGTCAGTGTGCGGGTCTGGCCGACCACCCGAACTGGACAGACGGGAGAACGCGTGAAAAGCGTGCAATACCTGTTGCGGGCGCGGGGGCACAGCGGCAGTGTGGACGGCAACTATGGCAGCGGCACAGGCAGCCTCGTGAGTGCGTTCCAGACCTCGGTGGGCCTGACGCCGGATACGCTGGTGGGATCGGCCACCTGGGAAAAGCTGATCCTGACCGTGCGGCAGGGCAACACCGGAGACGCAGTGCAGGCCGTTCAGAGCCAGCTGCGGAGTCGCGGGGCTGCGGTGGCCGTGGACGGCGTGTTCGGCGCGGGGACAGAGAGTGCCGTTCAGAGCTTTCAAAGCACTCAGGGATTGGGGGCAGACGGGATCGTCGGCCCAAATACCTGGGTGGCGCTGGTGAGCTGACCTCCTCATCTACCGCTGCAGGCTCTGCCAGTGATTCTCAAGACCTGTCCGACTTTCCCGTCCTCTATGTGTTTAAAGGAGTTGCCATGCGTTTAGCCCATCAGTCTGCTGGAGTTCTCACCCTGACCTGCCTGTTCGCTCTGTCTTCCTGCGGTGCGCCCAACGCCGCCTTACCGCAGGAAACCGCCGCCACAACCCTGAATCCAGACGCCACCCTAAACGCCCTGAGCGGCACCAAGCTGAGCGACGCCACCGCCCGCAGCCGCGTGACTGCCGCTGGTATTCCGGTGGTGTCCAGTGGCAACTGCAGTACCCGCAGTGTCTCGACCTGTACGTCGCTGGAGCAAATCTACTCCGGCACCATCGACGGCATTCTGACGCTGAAACGGGCCTCAGGCTGCGCCCTGAACATTACGGGCGGCACCGAAGTCGGGCATTCGAGCGGCACCTACAGCCATTACAACGGCTACAAAATAGATACCAGCCTCTCGACCTGCATCAACAACTACGTCACCAGCAACTTTACCTACATCGGCCTGCGCGGCGACGGAGCGCCTCAGTACAAAAGCGCAGCGGGCAATATTTATGCCAAGGAATCCAATCACTGGGATATTCTGTACTACTGACCGCGAATGGGGGTTGACAGAGGCGGCCAGAAAAGCGCTGGGGAGAGGGCTCATGAGCCGTCCCAATCTCACGTTCTGGCCACTTCCAGCGGCAGTGACCCACCTCACCCAGTGGAGAGCCCCGCACATCCCAGCAAAATTGCTGCACCCACATGTCAGCCGCTGAACTGCTTGGCTGTTGCCCTGCTTCAGACGCTCCATCCGGTGACGTCCTTCAGCCGGTGGTGGCGGTTGCTGAAGCTGAACCACTTCCCCCACTCTCCCGCTGCACCTCAGGCCCGCAGCCGACTCGCTCGACTGACCCCCGGGGTCGAGCGGCGCGCGACCGAAGTCCAGAGATCTGGACTTCGTGGTGGTCGGTTCCGAACCACGCCCCGTCTCGACGTTCAAGCGCGCTCCTCGGTGCACATTTCAGGGCGCTCGTCCCGCCCCTCAGCACCACTGGTCCGGTGGAGGGCTTCAACCTGCACGCCCCGAGCGCCCTGAACGGCAAGCTCGTCAAGGACGAGCTTCGTCCCGCACATGAACACGATTTCAGCGTGCTGTGCCACATGACTGGAGAGGGGCCTGCCTACGGTGGGCCACAACAGATGGGGGAGCAGGCGTATCAGGCAGGAACGGGCCTGACGCCTCCCAAGCAGGGTGATCCGCGACGGAAGGCGGAGGATGGGGCCGCGAGGCAGTGCATCGAGTCCGCCTTCCCCGTCCTTGTTGGTGCACGATGACGCTGGGGACAGGTCAAGACCTCGCTCAGTCTGCGCTAGAAGGGCGCTCTAGGCGTCCTGGCGCATCACCTGAAATTCATCGACCTCACTGGCTGACCGCTGCCCTGTCAACCCCTTATGTAGTACATCTGGGTTCATTCCTGATCAGAATGGAGACTGCCAGGCCAGTCCGAGTTGCCAAGTCCGCGTCAACCCCAGGTCCAGCAAGACCGTCGAATAGTCCGGACCGGCTCGGGCGCTCTTCTCGAAAACTGAACGCTATCCAAGGCCACCAAGCCTGCACCAGAAGAGCCAGTGCCGAGAGAGAGTTCGACCTGCCCCACCTTTTCTCCAGGAGGTTTTTATGTTCGCCCTCGGTCTGGACATCGGAAAAGACTCTCTCTACGCACATTTACCAAGAGTTTCCACGGTTACCGCAATCGCGTGTCAGGCGGCGTGAAGTTGTTGT
>NZ_SSNW01000038.1 GCF_004801315.1 Deinococcus sp. Arct2-2 | reverse complement strand
ATCGACATCACTGTCAACCCGCTGAGATTGCCCTGTCAGGCAACCCTGTTCTCGTCATTTAACATCAGGTTTTCATGCGCCTCAGCGGTGCCTTTCGGCTTTTTCCGCTTTGCCCGATCTCTCGGGCGAAGAGAAATATATGCCCTCACCCCCCCAATGTCAACACCCCCTGCACAGTTGGATGCAAGGGGTGAACACAGGGGCGTGAATGCTAGAGCTTCCGCCCAAGAATCAACGCAGGGAATCGGGTAGGCCGTAGACGTGCCAGCGGGCATCGACGCGGTTTTTGACGCTTTGTTCCATTTCGATTTTGGGCGGCCACTCGCGCACAAAGCCTTCTTCGGGCAGCTTGCGTGCGCCGTCCCAAGCCAGCAGTGCGCCTGTTTTGGTGGGCAGTGTCCACACGTCACGTTCAGCGTCGATGTTGTTCAGAATCGTCCACCACACGTCCTGAATGTCGTGTACATCGGTGAGTTCATCGCAGATCAGGAGGTGACGCACGCCTGCCGAGGCGGGATGCGCGGCGAAGGCTTCGGCCAACTCACGGGCCTGACAGGGGCGGGTTTTGTGGAACGCTACCAGCCAATAGCCGTCGTCGGTCTGGCGCTGCGCCTTCACGCCCTCAAAAGCGGGCAGATCAAGGCTGGCGCGGGGGGCAAAGGTCACGGCTTCGGTGCCGTCGGTGCCCTGATGATCGCGGCTGCTCAGCGCGCTGCCCACTTCTTCAGGCAATTTGGTGGTGGCATCCAGAATGAGTTTGCCGCCGTAGCCCCAGCCCCGGCTGCTGTGATCGAGGACGTCGCTGGGGCCGCGTGTAACGAGGGTATCGCGCCCCGGCACAGCGCGGGCAGCCACCTCGCGCCACACGGCTTCGAAGTTGTTCACGGGCACATCTTTATCGACGACGACGATCACTTTGGCAAACATCATCTGGCCCAGCCCGAACAGGCCATTGGCGACCTTGTAGGCGTGGCCCGGATACTTCTTGTCTATGCCCACTACCACGAGGTTATGGGCGACTCCGGCAGGCGGCATGTGGTAATCCACGATTTCGGGCAGGATCAGCTGTGCGGCAGGCAAAAACAGGCGCTCGGAGGCTTCGATCAGGTAGGCGTCTTCCATCGGCGGGCGGCCCACGATGGTGGCTGGGTAGACCGGGTCGCGGCGCATGGTGATGGCCGTGACGTGAAACAGCGGGTACAGGTCGGGCAGCGTATAGAAGCCGGTGTGGTCGCCAAATGGCCCCTCCATGATCCAGTCTTCCTGCGGGTCTATGTAGCCTTCCAAAATAAATTCGGCATTGGCGGGTACATCGAGGTCTACGGTGATGCCCTTGGTGACCGGATAGCGCTGGCCACGCAAATAGCCTGCCAGAGCGAATTCATCGAGGCCGGGAATGGGCGGCAGGGGCGCGGTGGCGGCGTAGATCAGGGCCGGATCGCCGCCGAGGGCCACTGCCACTTCTAGCCGCTGGCCTAGTTTGCGGGCTTTTTCGAGGTGGCGCGTGCCTGTTTTGTGGCGCTGCCAGTGCATCCCGGTGGTGTTGCGCGACATGATCTGCATGCGGTACATCCCCATATTCCGCTCGCCCGTTTCGGGGTCTTTGGTGATGACCAGCGGCAGCGTCACGAACGGCCCGCCGTCTTGCGGCCAGCAGTTCAGCACGGGCAGTTTGGAGAGGTCTACCTCGTCGCCGCGCCACACCACTTCCTGTACTGGGCCAGTCTTCACCCGTTTGGGAGGCAAGTTGGCCGCGTCCCGCAGTTTAGTCACGTTGCCTAGCATTCCGCCGATGCCGCCGCTGCCCTTCAGGTCGATCAGGGCGCGGACTTTGGCGGCCAAATCGTCCAGATCGGACACGCCTAGCGACAGGGCCGTGCGTTCCCGCGTGCCCATCAGCCCGATCACCAGCGGAAAGGGACTGCCCTTCACGTTCTCGAAGAGGACGGCGGGGCCGCCTGCCTTGACCAAGCGGTCTGCAATTTCGGTGATTTCCAGCTCCCGGTCTACCGGAAAAGACACGCGCACGAGTTCGCCCCGGTCTTCCAGCAGCCGCATAAAAGTTCTCAGGTCAGGAAACGCCATGACGCGAGTCTAGAGGCACGGGGCCGGGGCAACCGTACCGGAGAAGGCAAAAAGGGAGGGCAGTCTAAGGGTCGAGGGTCTAAGGAAGGTCAAGGGCACATGTTTGAGGCGAAGTCGGAATCTGTTCTTAGTCATCTGTTCTTAGTCATCTGTTCTTAGACCCTTAGACACCTTCCCCACTGCCGCCACTTTACAAACCCCGTCCCACTTTTGGCCGACGCCCCGCGCCCACCGCGCCGCTACGGTACGGGCATGACACAACCCGAGCCAGTGCCGCACCTTCCATCTGTGTCCACTTCTGCTCCTGCTGAGATGCATCCCCTGACCCCTGCACCTACGTGGGACGCCGCACCCCGGCCCCGGCCAGAGCGGGCGGCGTGGCCTGCGGTTTCGGCGGCGGTGGCTGGCGTGTCCGCCCACTTGCTCACCGTGCGTACAGGCGGGCAAGTGGGCCTGAATGTAGTGATTTGGGTGACACTTTGGGGCGGCCTGCTGCTGTGGAGTGCGCGGCAACGCGGCGAGAAACCCACCCGCGAAGGGCTGACCCTGCTGGGCGTGGCGTTGGCTTTTGCCCTAACGTTTGCCGTGTGGGATGCACCGGGCGAATTTCAGTTTTTGAATGCTTTGGCCCTGCTGCTGGCACTGGTGCTGGGCGCGGGGGTCTGGCGGCACGCGGGGCTGGCAACCGCCGCCACCGGACGCATGACGGGCATGGTCTTCACCGGCGGATCGCGGCTGTTCTACGGCTCCTTTGCCCTACTGGAACGCTTTCCGTGGGGACGATTGCGCGGAGCCAAGTCTGGGCGGGCAACGCCTTGGCTGACTGGCCTACTACTGACCGTGCCCGTGCTGCTGGTCTTCGGCGGCCTGCTGGCTGGGGCCGACAGCGGTTTTGCCGATCTGATTTCCGGGCTGTGGCGCTGGAATCCAGAGAACTTGATTCAAAGCTTATTTACGGTACTGGTGTGGCTGGCCTTCGCGGGCGGCCTCGCCTATCCGGCGCTGATGGCCCTCTCCCCTACCCTGCTGGGAACCGCCACCGACACGCCAGAAGAACGCGGTGGGCGCTTGGGCCTGATCGAAACAGGAATGCCGCTGCTGGCGCTGGGAGCCTTATTCTTGGTCTTCCTCTTTACGCAACTGCCCTATTTTCTCAGCGGCATCACGCTGCCCGACGGCTTTACTTTTGCCGAATACGTGCGGCGCGGCTTCTCGGAATTGCTGTGGGTGGCTTTTCTGACACTGGGACTGCTGCTGGCCGCTTATGGCCTCACGCGGCCAGAGGTACGGGCGCAGGCCACTTACCGCCTGCTGAATCTGGCCGTATTGCTACCGCTAGCGTTGGTGCTGGTCAGTGCGGCCAACCGGTGGCGGCTGTACACGCTGGCATACGGACTGAGTGAAATTCGCGTGCTGGGCGCGGCCCTCTTGGTGTGGCTGGTGCTGGCGCTGGCGTGGTTGGGCGTGTGCCTGTGGCGCGGCACGTTGCGGCGCTTTGCGTATCCGGCGCTGCTGGGGGGCTTCGGCGCGCTACTGATTGCCACCCTGATCAATCCCGGCGCACTCATTGCCCGCGTGAATGTGGGGCGTGAATTGGCTGCTGTGACCAACGTGACCCGTAGCACGCCGCAGCAGGCCAACGTCTGGACACTGATTCAACTAGGAGCCGACGCTGTGCCGACGGTGGTGGCAAATCTCGACACCCTCATCCTCTACTGTGCTTCAAATGAGGTTTGCCTCGATTCCCCGGCTGCCGTGGTGAAACGGTTGAAGGCAGACTACGGCCAATCCCGTGACCCGCGAGTTTGGAATCTCAGTCAGGAGCGGGCGCGGCGGGCGGTGCTTGGACTTCGGGAGTGAGGGGGAGTTGTCTAAGGGTCTGAGAACAACAAATGCCCAAAGCCCAGCGCCTCAGTTCATCCCCTTCAGCCGCTCTTGGCGTTCCACCGACACGGGCCACGGATCGCGCCGCCACGGACTCTGCGGGTCTTCCATCAGCCAGCGAATGCTTCCCGCATAGCGTTTATTGCGTGTGCCGTCCATCAAGCCGCCGGATTTCCAGAACTCTGCGCCCGCCAAAAAGCTTTGGCCGTACACTTCCCAACTGCCGAACAGGTCTTGGGCGATGATCCGGCACTGACGCAGAATCCGCCAGCATTCGGTTTCCGAGAGGTAGCCCAGCGCGTGGGCCATCGCCGCCACATCTACAGCGCGGGCCAGATCGAAGGCCGCTCCGCCCGCCCCACTCACTTGCTCTTCCCACTTCTTCACCACGCCTGCCTCACGCGCCCTGCCCTTCAAGTCTTCGCCCTCAGCGACGGCCTGCCGCACCTGCAAATAGGGCAAGCGGTGGCCGCTGTCGATCAGCCACGCGAGGCTGTGCAGGGCCGACGTGTGGTCGATAATATCCCAGCCGTCTTCCAGCGCCTTTCGTAATTCGTGTTCTTGGCCCGCAGGCGGCGTGAGGCGGTAGAAGTATTCAAGCTCGCGGGCATCGTCCTCGTGCGGAAAGATTTCCAGCCAGATTTCGGTAAACGGGGCGCGGAGGTTGAGGGCAAAGCGGTCAGCGGGGGCAAGTGCGGCTGAGGCGGCCTCCATACGCTCTAAGCGGGCCTCGGCCTTCGCCTGCTGCTCGGCGGTCTGCACGGCCTTGGCTGCCGCTTCCTCTTCTTTTGCCTCCGCTATGCCTTCGCGTGCGCCTTCCAGCATGGCCCGCCCTGCCCAAATCAGCAGCATGACCACCAACACCACAGCAATAGGCACCAGCAACCGAACAACGTCCATAAGTCTCAAGGTACCCCAGCCGTAAGAATCAGGCTCCATAGGTTTCCGATAGTGTTTGGGGTATGACCAATCCGATTGACCAGATGCGGGCCGCCCTGCAACCCACCGACCTTGACGGCTGGCTGATCTACGATTTTCAGGGCCTCAATCCGCACGCGGCGAAAGTGTTGGGGTTGCCCAAAGAGGCCTTCCTGACGCGAAGGTTTTTCGTATGGGTGCCGCGTGAAGGGCAGGCGGTGCTGCTGCACAACCACATCGAGGGCGGCACTTGGGCCAATCTGTCGGCGGGCTGGGGCGTAGAGCGGCGGGCTTTCGGCTCGCATGACCAACTGGAAACGGCCCTGCGTGACGTGGTGGCCGGAAAGCGTGTGGCGATGGAATACAGCCCACTGGGAGCCGTGCCGTATGTGAGCCGCGTGGACGCCGGAACCGTGGAGCGCGTGCGGGCGGCGGGCGCTGAAATAGTATCGAGCGCCGATCTGCTGCAAGCCTTCCTCGCTTGGAGCGCCGAAGATTTGGCCGCCCACGAGCGGGCCATAGCCGTGCTGATGCAGGCCAAAGACGACGCCTACCGCCTGATTCACGAGCGGTTGAAGGCAGGCCAACCCGTGACCGAACTGGACGCGCAGGCCGTGATCGGGCAGGCGATAGAGGCGGCGGGCATGGTCAGCGGCCACCCCGTGAACGTCAGCTTTGGCGTGAATGCCGCCGATTCCCACTACGAACCCAGCCCCGAACAACACGCCACGTTGGACTGGGGCCTGTGCGTGCTGATCGACTTGTGGGCACAGGAACCGGGCCGCCCGTTTGCCGACGTGACGTGGGTAGGTTACGCAGGTCAGCCGTCTGAGACGTACTTGCAGGCGTGGCAAGCAGTGGCAGCGGCGCGGGATGCGGGCATAGCGCAACTGCTGGCGGGCGGCGACTTGAGCGGCTGGCAGATAGACCGCACCGTGCGCGACACGATGGGCGCACCTTGGAGCGAATTCTTTTTTCACCGCACTGGGCATGACCTCGGCGTGCAGATTCACGGCAGCGGCGCAAACTTGGACGACTACGAAACCCACGACACCCGCCGCCTGACCCCCGGCCTGTGCGTGACTGTAGAACCCGGCACCTATCCGGCAGCGCAGGGCTTCGGCATTAGGACAGAGGTGGATGTGTACCTAGACCCAGCGGGCGCACGCGTGACGACGGATACACAGCGGCAGCCCTTCGTACTGGGCGTGGGCGATTGGGACGCTGTACGGGCGGCGGCTTACGGGGAGTGAGTGGGGGGCTAGGGGGCTTGAGTTTGTGGGTGCTGTGTCTAAAAGGGGCAATCGCTGACGCTCACTCACCCCCTCCCGACCTCCCCCCTCAAGGGTGAGGAGTTAAAACTATAATTCCAGCCTTTGCCTGTTGCCCTTGACCTCCTCAGACCCTAGGCCCTTCCTCCGTCCCACACGCGCCGCCTCGCCCAAAGCCCAACATTACGGCAGGCTTCATCTGGTTCACCCGGTCAGTTTGCGGCAAATGCTCTAGGCTAGGCGCATGGCGAATCTCGGCTCCTCCACGGTCATGCTTACGGGCGCGGGCGGCGCACTTGCCACCGCGATAGCTCAGGAATTAGAAGATGCAGGCGCACAAATCGTGCTGGTAGGGCGGGGCGAAGCGTTGGCGAAGGCCGCTGACCGCTTTCCCGCCACCGAAGTGATAGACGTAGACCTGACCGATCCGGCCAGCATCGACCTGCTCCGCAAGGTGAAGGTAGACACGCTGGTGCATACGGCAGGCGCGTTTGCGATGCAGGACGCGCAGAAGGCGACGACTGCCGACCTGAACGCGATGTTCGGGGCGAATATGCTGACCCTCTTTCACGCAGTACAGGGCGTCTTACCCTCCATGCTGAAGCAAAAAGACGGCCTGATCATGGGCGTCAGCGCAGGCCAAGCGGCCCGCTTAAGTGGCCCCCGCGCCGCGCTGTATACGGCCAGCAAAGCCGCCGTCAGCGCCTATATCCTCAGCCTGCACGACGAACTGAAGGCCAAAGGCGTGCGCGGCTGCGTGCTGTACCCGATGGGGGCCATCGACACGCCTGCCAACCGGGATGCGGGCATGAGTTGGGATAGCCTGATCGACCCGCGTGGGCTGGCAAAAAGTGTGGCCCACGCCCTCACGCGGCCAGACCGGGCACATGTGACGGAACTGAAGGTGTATCCGGACGTGTAGAACTGGTCTTTGGGGGCGGTGTCTAAGGGTCTAAAGGTCTAGGGTCTAAGGAAGGGCGGGAGGGCAATCGCTGACGCTCACTCACCCCCCTCCCCAACCCTCCCCCGCAAGGGGAGAGGGAGCTAAAACCAGTCACCGCCCCTTCAAACCGTACCTACCCAACTGCGTGTGAGGCCGTCGTGCGTGCAACGCGCGGGCCAATTCCATGCTCAAGACGACTGGCGATTCCGCTTCAGATGAGCGATTTAGGTGAGTCTGGACGCGACAAGATCAATCCTGCCTAGTGCAACGTTAGCTCCCCTGACCCCTTTGGGGGCGGGGGCTGGGGGGTGGGGGAATCCAACGTGGGAGAAGACCAAAAACCTGCCTCAAACTCCAAATCTCTACCCCCCAACCGCCACCCGAACCAGTTCCGCCAACCCGCCTTCATATCCACTGATACGCGGCCAAGTCGCCGGAAACGGCTGGGTGCGCGTGACATCGTTGGGGACGACGAGTACACGGGTTCCAGCAGCAACAGCAGCGGTGGCCCCGTTCAAACTGTCCTCTACAGCGATGCATTCTTCGGGCTTCAGGCCCAAGCGGTGCGCGGCCAGTACGTACAGTTCGGGATCGGGCTTGACACGGGCCACATCGTCGCGGGTGGCGAGGACTTCAAACAGGTGCAGCATGCGGTGATGCTCCAGCCAACGCGTAACCCAAGCGCGGTCACTGCTGGTAGCCAACGCGAGGCGCAGGCCCGCAGGCTTCACCGCTTCCAGCACGGCCCGAACGCCGGGGCGCACATCCTGTTCCTGAATATCGGCCAAGATTCTTCCGTGCAGCTCGGCATGTACCCGCTCCCGGTCTGCCCGCACCTCGTCGGGCAGGCCCGCCCAAGGGTCAAAGGCGTCCCAAGTGCCGATGCCCTGCTGCCAATCCGATAGGGCCAATTCGCGGCCATGCGTGCGGTACAGCTCTTGCCAGTGCAAAAACTCACGGCTCTCGGTGTCCAGAATCGTGCCGTCAAAATCAAAAATGAGGGCGCGGATGCCCTGTGCTTTGGCGTCCGACAAGGGGTGTGAAACGGTCATGCGTGCAGTTTAGGCGGGCCGCAGGGTCTTAAAGATGACGGCCCACCTGTGGCTGACCTTAAATCTGCAAAGAGGCCCGCGCTCATCTGGGGCACCCATCGGCACGACAACCTTTAGGCGGACGTTTGCCTTGACGTTCACCCGCTACTCTGGATTTCTATGGCCGAATGGGTGCAAAACGTAATGGAAACCTTTGGATATGCGGGCATTTTGCTGCTGATGATCGTGGAAAACTTGTTTCCGCCGATTCCCAGCGAGCTGATTTTGCCGTCTGCGGGCTTTGCGGCCTCACGCGGGAGCCTGAATGTGGTGATCGTGCTGATCGTGGCTACCGTTGGCAGCGTCATCGGCACTTTGCCGCTGTATTACATCGGGCGGGCGTTTGGAGAAGAAAAGCTGGTGGCGTGGGCCGACAAACACGGCAAATGGCTGACCCTGCGCGGCAAGGATATTCGCCAAGCCGACGCGTGGTTCGATAGGCACGGCACCAAAGCGGTGCTGTTTGGCCGCATGATTCCCGGCATTCGCAGCCTGCTGAGCCTGCCTGCGGGCATGAGCGAAATGCCGCTGCCCAAATTCCTGACCTACAGCGCTGTCGGTTCGGGCATCTGGGCGGCCCTGCTCATCGGCGCGGGCTACCTGCTGGGCGAACATTATGACCGGGTAGAGCAGTACATCAGCCCCATTTCGAGGGTAATTCTGGTGCTGTTGGTGGTGGGCGCAGTGGCGTGGTTCGTGCGGCGGAAGCGGGCGCAGGGGGCAGAATCCTAAAGGATTGTGGAGTGTAGAACGTGGATCGTGGTTTGGCCCTTCCTACGTTCCACGATCCACGTTCGCTTTTGTCCCTTCTCACCCTGCCCCTAAAACACCCCGCCTTCAAACACGCCCCGAATTTCTGCCCTGCTCATGCCCAAGCTCAGCAGCACCATCAGCAGCAAGCGGGCCTTATGGGCGTTGAGGAAGCTGGCGGGAATGGCTCCGGCGGCCACCAACGTCGCGCCGCCGCCCGCGTAGCCGTACACCGGAATTACGGGGCCAGCGTGCGTGCGGGTGGCGATAATCACGGGTTTGGTGGTTGCGGCAATCAGGGGCAAGAGTTCGGCGGGTAGGTTGCCTGTACCCAGCGCGGCAATGACCAAGCCATCGGCCCTCGCCTCGGCTTCGGCATAGCCTTCGCCCGTCCAGCCTGCGGCGGCGTACAGGATTTCCACGCGCGCCGTCAAAACTTCCGGCGCGTAGGTGGGGCGAGGTTCAGGGGTGGCAAAGTAGCGCAGGTGGGCGTGCATCTGCTCGAGCGGGCCAGCCCGGTCTATGCGCCCAATCGGACCGGGATAGCCCCCGAAAGCGTCTACGGCGGTGGTATGCACTTTGGTGACGGTGCGGGCATCAAAAATATCGCCGCTGAACACGGCCAGCGGGCCACGTCCGGCAGTTTGGGGATGCAGCGCCGTATAAGCCGCGTCCAGCAGGTTACCGGGGCCGTCCCAAGAGACTTCCTCGGCGTGTCTCATGCTGCCCGTGAGGACTACCGGAGTTGCCGCCGACAGCGTGAGGTGAAGCAAAAAAGCCGTTTCTTCCAGTGTATCGGTGCCGTGCGTGACCACAATTCCGTCGGCGTCGGGGGCCAGCCGCTCTATCAGGTGCGCCAGATGCAGCATGTGCGCGGGCGTCACGTGCGGGCTTGGCAAGTTGAACGGCTGGTGGTGCGTGACCTGCACACCCGGCAGCCCCGGCACGCTGGGCGGCGTTTGGGGCGTCACGCCGCGTCCATCGGGGCTGGGACGGCTGGCAATCGTGCCCCCGGTATGAATGACCGCGAGGCGCCTCATAAGTAGGTCACTTGTCTGTGGCTCACTTACCCCTGCTTTGCCGAAGAACTGTCCAGATGACGGCAATCGCGAACACCGCCACCGTAAGAGGCAATTCGGCCAGCGCAGCATCGGCGGGGGCCGCGCCTGCACGGGTGCGCTGCACGACACCGATGATGAACCAGAGGGCCGCAGCCACAGCCGCTGTTACCCACACTCGCGCTGTCAGCTTCACAGGTCAGCCTGACTTATGGGCCTACTCGTGGGCCGCGTCTACGAGGGCTTGTGCGCCCCGGTCAAGCAAGTCGGCGGCCAATTCCGCGCCTATATCGGCGCACTCGCCCGCGTCTCCGATGCTGGTGGCCCGAATGACTTTGGTGCCGTCCAGCGCGGCCACCCAGCCCTCTAAGGTCAGCACGCCGCCCTTGATAGTGGCGTGTGCGCCCACCGGAGCCATGCACCCGGCCCCCAGCCCCGCCAAAAACTCGCGCTCGGCGGTAATGCGATCATCGGTGGTGTGATCGTGAATGGCGTAGGCGACTTCCACGTTCAGGTCGTCGTCGGCGCGGGTTTCTAGGGCCAGTGCGCCCTGACCGGGAGCGGGCAGCATGATGTCGGGTTCCAGAAACTCATCGATCCGGTTCCGCATTTCAGTTCTGATCAGGCCCGCTGCGGCCAAAATAATGGCGTCGTAGTCGGGCGTCGCCAGTACCCCAAGGCGAGTGTCGATGTTGCCCCGCAAATCGATGACCTGAAGATCGGGGCGGTAGGCCATCAAGAAGGCTTTACGCCGCACGCTGCTGGTGCCGATGCGTGCGCCTTTGGGCAAGTCGGCCAGCTTTTTCATGCCTTCTTTGCCAATCAATACGTCGCGTGCATCGACCCGCTTGGGAATAGAAGACACTTCTAGACCTTCGGGCTGCACGGTGGGCAAATCCTTGAGGGAATGCACCGCAATGTCGATCCGCTTGGCGATCAGAGCGTCTTCGATTTCCTTGACCCAAAAGCCTTTATCGCCTTTCTGAGCCATTGCCGAAAGGCTTCCCCGGTTCTTGTCGCCGCCCGTAGAGATGGTTTGAATCCGGAAATCCGTTTCAGGCCATTCTTCTTTGAGTCGGGCAACTACCCACCGGGTTTGCGCGAGTGCAAGCGTGCTCCCACGCGTCCCTACCGTGACCGTCCGCATAACTTTCTCAGTATAGACGGCTTTTGGGTGCTGCGCGGGTTACGGGCGGCAAGTGCAAAGACTTGGTACACGTCTGGCCGGGGGCGGGGCAGCAGCAACGCCGCTCAACCCGGTGAGGTCAGCGGCGTCTGGACAAGAAAGCTGGTTTGCGTGGGGGTTAAATGTCGTCTTCCAGATCGATATCGGTGTCTGCTTCCTGCTCTGCGCCGCTGTTTTGGGCCGCCGTGACCTGCGGGCGCACAAAGCGCATGTAGTCCAGCCAAGGGGCCACGTGGCCGAGTTGACGGATCATCAGGGCAACTTGAGCGGTGTGACGCACCTCATGGGTCATCACGTGCCACATCAACTGATCGAGCGATACGGTATCGCTGGCGGGATCGTCTTGCACCAACTTGATGCTTTGGTTCAGGTCGGGTTCACTTTCTAAGAAGGTTTGGGTGTGCTGGCTGACCTCGCGGCCATACTCGATGATCCAGCTCAGGTCGTACTGCGCGGCGTCGGGCTTGATCCAGTCGTGGCGGTATTTGCCGGACTGCTGCACGCCCTCTCCGCGTGCAATGGCGTGTACCCAATGATCTTCGACGTCGGTGACGTGAAGCAGCAAATCTTTGATGGTGTGAAAGCGGTCGCCGTTTTCGATCAGGTTGCGGTTCAGTTCCTCTGCGGGTAAAGCGCGGAGAAAATTCCACAACTGCTCGCGGGCAGCGGACAGGTAGGTGTAATACTCGCGAACATTCATGGTCGGTTCACAGCATACTCTGTAGAAAGGTGATGTGGTGTTGACCCAGCGGGAACCAAGCTGTCAATCCCTGCCCGGTCAGTCAGTAGAGGGTCTTCTAAATATGGAATCAGGCAATTCTTAAGCTGCTCTAATGTTTCGATCTGTACCAGAGCGCCGCGCAAGTCGGGCACATCGGGCAAGTATTGGGGCAAGACTTTGCGCAGGGGCAGCAGGCTGACGCGGCCTGTACCCTGCGGCCCCGCGTAAAACTGGATGTGCAGTTCGGTGTGCCGGAGGGCAGTGGCGGCGCGGGCAGCCAAGCTGGGCCAAGCGTCCTCCCCTGTAGCTAGCGCCCGGAAAATCCACGGATTGCCCACTGCGCCGCGCCCGATCATGACGGCAGACACTCCCGATTGGCGGCGGTGGCGGGCCTGTTCTACGCTGCGAATGTCGCCGCTGCCGATCACAGGCACCTTTACTGCCGCCGCGACGGCTGCAATCGCGTCCCAGTCGGCTTCCCCGGTATACCGCTGGACACTGGTGCGCCCGTGTACCGTAATAATCGCCGCGCCCGCCTCGGCCAAGCCCTGCGCCACTTCTAGGCTGCGGTTGCTGTCCCAGCCGAGGCGAATCTTGGCGCTCACATCCAGCCCAGTTGCGCCGCGCATGGCCTTTATCAATTCGAAGGCCAGTTCGGGCGTTTGCAGTAGGCACGCGCCGCCCTTGCCGCGCACTTTGGGCACGGGGCAGCCCATATTCAGGTCTATAGCCGCCGGAGCAAACCAGCCTTCTGCTTTGGCGACGGCGGCGGCCAACACCTCCGGTTCTGCCCCAAACAGTTGCACCACGCGCCCCACTTCGCCCGCGTAAGGACGGCCCAAATTCAGGCTCTCGGTGTCACTGCCCAGCGCCAGTCCGCGTGAACTGATCATCTCGCTGACCGTCCAAAGTGCGCCCTGCTCGGCGGCCAACTGACGCAGGGGTGCGTCGCTGTAGCCTGCCATCGGAGCCAGCACTGCCCCGCCCCGCCGCGCCTCTGGGGAAGCGAGCCGTGCAGCATAAAAGCCCGGCTGGGGAGCAGTGGGCAGGGCAGGCAGAGCGGGGGCGGGCGCGAACATCATCCCGGTAGGGTAGCGCACCTCCCCCCACCAAACGGTGAATCCAAGATCAACCCGGCCATTCGCTGAATTCATGTTGTATCTGGCGGTGCGGGGGGTATGCTCTGGACAGTCCGGCAACCCACAGACCTTCCTCTGGACTTCCCTTGGAATTTCATCTGTACCATGCTGCCGGATCGGAGGCTTCGACCTTGAACGCGACCCGCTTGGCGCTGCATCACGCGCCACTGCTCCACAGCCTTTACACCGCCGCCCCCGGCTACTTCGCCTTGTTGGGCAGCCGTGTTCCCAGCCTGACCGAAGTCGAGCGCGACGTAGAATTCGCCCTGCTCGACCCACGCCGACGCTTGGAACTGCTGCACGACGACGACGGCAATCTGGTGGGCAGCTTGGACTGCAAACACGATTACCCCCAACCGGGTGACCTGACCATCAACTTGCTGCTGATCCGTGAAGACCGCCAATCGCAACGCTTGGGCGAGCAGGCGATCCGGCATCTGGAGTCGCGTGTGCCGCGTGGCACCACCCGCATTCTGGCGAGTGTGTTGGGCGAAAACCCACGCGGCGCACGCTTCTGGGAGCGGTTGGGCTACACCTTTGCCCTCGACGCCCGCCCGGTGATGACGTGGTATGCCAAAGCGGTAGGTGTGCCCACAGGGAGCGGAAAACGTGCGGTGCAGGGTGTGAGCGCGGACTAGAGGTTTAGAGGTGGAAGGTGAACCCCCCCGTTGCTCACGCAACGCCCCCCCTTAGAGGTGGGGACAAAAGCTGTTGCGCTCCCCTCTAAGGGGGGCTGGCTGCGAAGCAGACTGGGGGGTTTACACACCAAATTGATCTCCAAACTTGCGCCCAGTCGGCCTTCACAGCTCATGAACCATAACCTACGACCTAACTCCCGCCCAACCCCATGCCATCATCAGCTCCTATGATCGTGAAATACGGTGGCAATGCCATGAAAAGTCTGGAGCTTCGGCGGGCGGTGGCGGCAGAAATCGCGGCGCTGCGGGGGCACATCCCTGTGGTGGTGGTTCACGGGGGCGGCCCGGTCATAGAGCGCGAACTGGCGGCGCGGGGCATAGCCAGCGAGTTTCGGGGCGGCCTGCGCGTGACCTTACCCGCAGCGATGGATGTGGTGGAAATGGCGCTGTGCCAACTGAACAAGCAACTGGCGCAGGACATCGGCGGCGCAGTTGGGCTGATGGGACGCGACTGCAACCTGCTGACCGCCGAACCCTTTGACCCGGAATTAGGACGTGTAGGCCGCATCACTGGAGTAAATGCCGACCTGCTGCGAACCCTGCTGGGGGCCGGCATCACACCCGTGGTGGGCTGCGTGGCGGTGGGGCCGGACGGCGACGCCCTGAACATTAACGCCGATACCGCTGCCGGAGCCGTGGCCGGGGCGCTGAATGAAGGCATCATCTTTCTGACCGATGTAGACGGCGTGTACCGCAATTACCCTGACCCCGCCAGCCGCGCCGCCGCCCTGACCCGTGCAGAAGCCGAAGAAGGCATTGGCGCAGGCTGGATCGCGGGTGGCATGATTCCCAAAGTCCGCGCCGCACTGGACGCCCTAGACCGGGGCGCGCCACACGCCACGATTGCCAGCGGCATGGTGGCCGGGGTGCTGGGGGCAGTGGCGCGGGGGGAAGCGGGCACGGTGGTGACGGGGTGAGGAGACGTGAGAATGTTTTAGCTCCCTCCCTCTCGAGGGGGGAGGGTTAGGGACTCGCAGAGCTGCGAAGCAGAGGGGGTGAGTGAGCGCAGCGATTGCACTTCAAACCCCTTAACTCGTCCGACTAAAAATCAGCGTATCCCGCAGTTGGCCCGGATCGTTGGCCGCCACCGTGTCATTTACCAGATGGGCGTCCAGCGTGTACCCCAGCGTGGGCGGAATGCGGGCGCTGCGGTGGTTGGTTGGGTCGCAACGGATTTCTAGACGGCAAAAGCCTAAGCCACCCTCTGCCGCCGGATGCAGGGCCAATTCCGTCAGCGCGTGCGTGACTTCGGTGGCGTAGCCTTGCCCCGCGTGGGCGGTGGCGATCCAATACCCGATTTCGCCCTTGGGCACGCGCCAATCGAGGGCGTGGTAGCCGCTGCTGCCGATCAATTCTAGGGGCACTCCGGCCTGCTCCGGTACGCGCCAGACGTGGTAGCGCAGTTCCCTACGGGCATCAAACTCGGCGGCTACGTCCTCCAATCGGTCACGGGTGGCGATCAGATCAGGCGGCGTCTGCGCCCAGAACATCCACGGTTGCAACTCCGGCAACGACGCTTGAATGGCGGCGCACAAAGCTTCGGCGTCGGCAGGCTGGGGCCGCCGCAACAGCAGGCGCGGGGTACGGACTTCGGGGGGAACGGTGTGGAGAATGGGGGGCGGCGTGGGCATAAGCAAGAGTAGCGGTCAGCAGCGAGGGAAGGCACTTAGGGAGACGCCCGGCTTTTAGGGGGACGCCAGCCGAACCGCCAGATCAACGGCACTCTGGTAAGGATCACTTACCTCCTGTCCGTACTTGATCGGCAGGGGCGACAGTTCTTCAACAATTCTGCGGAAGATCAGCGCACGCAAGAAGAATTGCGGAAAGTCAGGAACAGAACGGACGGCCTCCAGCAAGCCTTCATCTGCACCCTCCCAGACCAATGCGTCGGCAACGACGATAGCGAGCGCAAACCCGGCAGGCCGCCAATACGGAGAAAAGTCGATGACGGCAGGCGCGTCTGGCTCCGAGAACAAGACATTGCCCGTCAGATCGCCGTGGATGAGTTGCGGGGGCGCATGCACGGGCCGGAGCTGCTGGGCCAGCCTCCGCATGTATGGGGCAGCCAAAAAGTCGTCCAGCGGGAGTTCTCCCCAAACCATGCGGTCTGCAGTGGCCCAAGGGTCTGTGCGTGCAGCCAAAAACGCGGGGCGCGGTACAGCGGCCAACGCTTGGTGAAAGTGCTGACTCACTTGCACAATCTCTGTCCAGCGGCCCGGTTCGTGGCGGCCTGTAAGGTAAGTCCACGCCGACCAGCCTTCGACCAGCAAACTGCCGCTGTGGGCACGCAGGGGGCGGGACAGCCGAAAATGAGACTGACTCACTTGCCCCAGCACCTGCGCTTGCCATTCCAATTCTTGAGCCGTGTGGGTGTCCGGCTTCAGCACCGCCTCGCCCACACGCCACACCGTCGTCTGACCGCCAGCCAACGGTTCAGGCCGCCCAGACAGGCCGAACGCCTCCAACACGCTCACCGGGGGTGGAGGATTCACAGGGCGAGTCTAGGCGCTTGCCCCGCTTGCCGCCTCCGCTATCATCCGGGGCGTGAAGCCCGCTGACCCTTCCTGCCGTCCTTTGGGGATTTTTGACAGCGGCGTAGGCGGCCTCAGCGTGTTGGCCGAGATTCGCCGCGTGCTGCCGCAAGAGGACATCGTGTATCTGGCCGATACCGCGCACCTGCCGTATGGCGCACGCGGCGACGACGATTTGCGCGACCTGACGGCACGTGCGGTGGCGGCCCTGCACGCACGCGGCGTCAAGGGCGTGGTGGTGGCCTGTAACACGGCCAGCGCCTTTAGCTTGTCGCATTTGCGCGAGAAGTACGGCCCTCAGTTTCCAGTGATCGGGCTGGTTCCGGCGGTCAAGCCTGCCATTCAGGCCACCCGTTCGGGCGTGGTGGGTGTGTTGGCAACTCCCGGCACCTTACGCGGCACGCTGCTGCAAGACGTGATTCGTCAATGGGCTGTGCCAGCGGGCGTGCAAGTGCTGATGGCGGTCAGTGCTGCATTGGTGCCGCTGGTAGAAGCGGGCCAGCAAGACAGCGCCGAGACACGGGCCGAATTGAGGCGGGTGCTGGAGCCTTTGCAGGCAGCGGGCGCAGACCAGTTGGTGTTGGGCTGCACGCATTATCCGTTTTTGGCCCCGGCCATCCGCGCCGAATTTGGCAACACGTTTGCGCTCATAGACAGCGGCGCGGCGGTGGCCCGGCATACCCGCAGCACGCTGGAACGGCTCGGCCTGCTGCGGCCAGAAGATGTGCCGCACACGCCCCAAATCAGCTACTTCGTCACGGGTTCGCCAGAAGCGGCGCGGCCTGTCATCGCTACCCTGCTGGCCGGGGCCATGCACAATAGGGATCAGAGTTCAGTTCTCCCCCTTCATTCTCCCCCTAGAGCCGACGCGCTCCGAATCGAGCCGATACAGACATGACCAAAATGAACCACGCCACCCGCCTGCCCATCCGCGAGGGCCGCGACAGCCTGACGCCCCGCCCCCTGACCGTGCGCCGCAGCGTGAATCCGCACGCGCCCGGCAGCGCTCACCTCACGATGGGCCGCACCGAAATCTTGGCGACAGTGAGCATAGAAGACAAGGCCGCGCCGCATATGCGTGGGCTGAAAGAAGGCTGGCTGACCGCCGAATACGCGATGTTGCCCCGTGCCACCACAGACCGCCAAGCGCGGGAACGCAGCCTGCAAAATGGCCGCCGCCACGAAATCCAGCGCCTCTTGGGGCGGGCGATGCGGGCCAGCATGGATTTGCGCCCTTTTCGGAACCAGACGCTGTACATAGACTGCGACGTGTTGGTGGCCGACGGCGGAACCCGCGTGGCGAGCATTTTGGCCGCCCACGCCGCCCTGCACGACCTGTGTGACCGCATGGTGCGGGCCGGAAAACTGAGCGAATGGCCCCTGCTGCACAACGTGGGCGCGATCAGCGTCGGCTTTGTGGGCGATGAACTGCGCGTAGACCTTGATTACGCCGAAGACAAGGTGGCCCGCGCCGACCTGAACGTGGTGGCTACCAGCACCGGCCTGCTGATAGAAACGCAGGGCGGAGCCGAAGCTGGCCCGATGACCACAGAGGAATTCACGCGCCTGATGACCAGCGGGGTCACGGCGGTGCAAACCTTGATGGTGGATTTGGGGCAGCAACTCGCGGTGCGTCCGGGCGTCTAGCCCACATGCTGCGCCCATCCGGGCCAAACGTCCCGGCCTGCGCTACACTTTTGGGCATCTCAAGGAGGCTTCACATGGGCGTAACAGGATTCATCGGGCGGGCACTGCTCGCAAGCATTTTTATCAAAAACGGCCTCGATCATCTGCAAAACCCTGAACCCATCGTGCGGGCGGCCAAGGGCGCGGAAGTGCCGGAACCCGAAATAGCCGTGCGGGCCAACAGCGCCGTGATGCTGGGCGCAGGCGCGATGCTGGCCCTCGGCGTGGCTCCCCGCTTCGCCTCTACCGCGCTGGCCGCCAGCCTGATTCCCACCACTGTCATCGGCCACCCCTTCTGGGACAAGAGCGGCAAAGAGCGCAGCAATCAACAGGCTCAGTTTTTGAAGAATCTAGCGTTGTTCGGGGCACTGCTAGCGGTGGGCAGCAGGAAGTAAGCAGGGAGTAAAAAAGATAAGAGAGCGGGCCTGCCAGAAAATTCTATCTGACAGGCCCGCTCTTTCTTAGCCAAAAACGGGGGAATCTATATGGCTAAAACGCCGGAACAGATCAAGCAGAGCTACTACACCAACATTGCGGCCAAGACAAGCATCAACATTCCCGATTGGATGGCCCGCATTCGCGCCAAATTACAGGCTGGAGAACTGGCCCGCCACAGTGACATCGTGAACTGGCTGAAGGCAGAACACAGCTTGGGGCACGGGCACGCCACGTTGCTGGCCCATGACGCGATGAAGGCGGAAGAGGCGGGCTAAAGTTTGGGGCGGAACGTGGAGTGTGGATCGTAGATCGTGGTTTTGCCTTCCCCACGTTCCACGATCCACACTCTTTTTGCTGTTCTGCCGTGCCGACTCCCTTAATTCACCATTTTCGTTTTATTCGTCACAAAGTCCATCAGCACGTACTGCCCAATGTTCTGCGGCGTGGTGAAGTACGCCTTGCCGCGCGTCATTTCGCTGACCCGACGCACGAAGCCCACCAAGTCGGGATCGCGGGCCAGCATGAAGGTATTGACCTGAATTCCGCTGCGGCGGCAGTTGGCAACTTCGCGCAAGGTTGCGCCCAGCACGTAGGGATCGAGGCCATACGCATTTTTGTAGATCCGGCCATCGGGCAGCGTGAGGGCGCTGGGCTTGCCGTCCGTGATCATCACGATCTGCTTCATGTCCTTGTTTTCGCGCTTCAAGAGTTGCTGGGCCAAGCGCAGGCCGCCCGCCGTATTGGTGTGGTACGGCCCGATTTGCGCCTGCGCCAGCTTGCTCACGGTGACTTCTTCGGCGCTGTCGTGAAACAACACGAATTTCACGGTATCGCCGGGGTATTGGGTGCGGATCAGGTGGGCGAGGGCCAGCGCCACTTGCTTGGCAGGCGTAAAACGGTCTTCGCCGTACAAGATCATGGAGTGAGAGCAGTCCAGCAGCACGATGGTCGCGGCGCTGGAGTTGTACTCGGCCTGCCGAATCACAAGGTCAGACTCCTGCAAATTCTCGACGCCCTTGCCCATCACGTTGCCCAGCGTGGCGGTGGTATCGAGGTTCAGGGTGTCGCCAAACTCGTAATTCTTCAGTTCGCCGGTCATTTCTACGCCGCTGGCATACTCGCGGGTATCGTGTGCGCCCGCGCTGCTGCGGCCCAGCCCGCCCATCAGGTCACGCAGCGACTTGTAGCCCAAAAAGTCGATGCTCTTGTCGGTCAATTGAAATTTGGATTCGCCCGATTCGCCCGGCCCGCCGCCCTCGCCGTCTTCAAATTCCTTGCGGATAAAGCCGTCTTGTTGCAGCCTGTCCATCAGGGTCTGAATCTGCTCGCCCAGCTTGGTTTCGCGCACGTCTTCCGACTGCATGGCTTCCATCAACAAGTCTTCGGGAATCATATTGCGCTCGGCCAGCGCCTCCAAAATGGCGTCGAACAGGTCGTCCATGCTGGGCCGCGTGTTGGGATCGGGGTCGTAGGGATCGTTCATGCCCTGCCCCAGCAGAGCTTCCTGAATCATCTGCATCAGTTCCGAAGAATCGAGCTGATCCAGTTCACCCTCGAACTTGCTGTACCGCGTCAGGCGTGCCATACCACAGCATGGCGCTTGCGGGGGGCGGCATTTGTAACGGTGAAGCAGGTTGGTGAAAAGACGTGAGTGGGTAGTGGTGAGTGGGAAAAGACGAAGACCTCATTCAATGCCAGTCCTTTGCGCCTTTCCCGTTCCTACTGACCACTCCCTTTTTTTGTACAGGGTGCAATTTTGAACTCAGGACGCGCTATCTTGCACGTTATGGATTCGTCTTCGCTGAGGGAGCGCCAAAAGGAACGTCGCCGCGCCCGCATTTACAGCGTGGCTATTGACTTGTTTAAACGGGGCGGGTTTCAGACCACGACAGCCACCGATATTGCCAAAGCCAGCAATGTTTCTCGCGGCACTTTCTTTAATTACTACCCCTACAAAGAAGCCGTGTTGCTGGATTACGGCAGCGAAGTGATGACCCGCCTGCGCGACCACGCCGAGGCCCGCCTAAAGGAACATACGCCGCCCCTGACCGTGCTGTACGAAGTCTGGGACTTGTTGGCCGACGAAAACTCCCGCGAGCGCGACCTGTTTCCGCCGCTGGCTTACGAGGTCATGAACCCCAACCCCGAACGTGCCCGCACCGCGTATCAGGCGTTGCCACTCAGCAAAGTCATCGAATTGATCTTGCGCCCGCTGCATCAGGCAGGGCAGATGCGAACCGACCTGAGTTTGCAGCGCATCAGCAACCTGATTGCCGACACGTACCTGATGGTGGCCCTGCGTTGGAGCGCCTACGGCACCGAGCGCACCCTGCAAGAAGAAATGCGGCTGGCGCTGACGCTGCTGCTGGAAGGGGCGCTGAGGCGCGAGCCGGTGGCGCGGAACTAGGGGACTGCGTTTGTGGGTGAACCCCCCCGTTGCTGACGCAACGCCCCCCTTAAGGGGAGGACAACAGCTTTTGCGCTCCCCTCAAGGGGGGCTGGCTACGAACTGGCACAGCTCCGCAGGAGAGCAGACTGGGGGGTTTACTCGCCAACGCCAAATTCCAACAATGTAGGCATCTTGAAAGGCCGGGGCGAGTAGACTGCCCCGGTTGACTTTTGCCTTTCACCGCTTTACTTAGTCTCCCCCGCCCCCCTTCCCGCCGAGGTTTCCGCCGTTGACTCAGCCCGAACTCACTGTTGGCACGTCCCGCTACTCTTGGCCGTTTAGCCGGGGGTTGGTGGTGGAGTCGTTGATCAATGCGGGGGCGTCGGGCGCGGTGGCAGCGGCAGTGGCGCGGCGGGTAGAACAGCAACTTCGGGCGGCGCGGCGGATTCTGGTCACGCCTGAGGAACTGCAAGCGCTGGTGGTAGAAGTGGCGCGGGACGTGGCGGGCGAGGCGGTGGCGCACGCCGCACAGCAGCAAACGCCCGCCTTTGTAGACATCATGGTGACGGCCAAAAAAGGCGAATTGCCCTTTAGCCGGGGCGTGTTGGCCCGCACGCTGGAAGACGCGGGCTTGTCTCAGCGCGACGCTTACGCCACCGCCAGCGCTGTAGACGTGCAGATGCGGCAATCAGGCCTGCGCTCGCTGAGTGCCGAGGCCATAGACGACTTGACCGAGCGCACGCTGGCCGCCCAGTACGGCGAACACATGCGCCTCACTTACCGGTTTTTGCGCCTGAACCGGGGCAAATTGGGCGTCGTCGGTGGGGACGGCAGCGCCCCCAGTCCGTTTTCTAAGGGGCTGTTGGTGCAGTCGCTGTTGGCCGCAGGCGTAGCCCCCGACGTGGCCCGCAAAGTGGCCCGCATAACCCAGCGCGACCTGCGCGGTGCAGAAGACCGGGTGGTGCGCCGTCATGCTATCCGCGAAAAGGTAGAGATGCTGCTGCGCGATGAGGTGGGGCCGGATGTCAGCGCCCGCTACCGCCTCTTGCGTGTGATTCGGCAGCCGCCGCGCCCGTTGGTGGTGCTGCTGGGCGGAGTCAGTGGCACGGGCAAAAGCTTTCTGGCCGCCGAAATCGCTTACCGCCTCGGCATTTCGCGGGTGGTCAGCACCGATTCCATCCGTCAGGTCATGCGGGCGATGGTGTCTCCGGCGCTCCTGCCCACACTGCACGCCAGCACCTTCAATGCGTGGGAGGCGTTGGTGCCACCCGGACAGACGCCGCCCGAACACCCCACCCGCGACGCGCTCTTGGCCGGATTCCGCGAGCAGGTGCAGCAGGTCAGCGTGGGCCTCTCGGCGGTGGTGCGCCGCAGCATCGAAGAAGGCACCAGCGTCGTGCTGGAGGGCGTGCATCTGGTTCCCGGCTACTTGCGGGCCGACGCCTTTGCCGGGGCGTTGGTGGTGCCCATGTTGGTCACGCTGCCCAGCGAATCCGAACACCGCCGCCACTTCGAGAGCCGCGACGAAGAAACCGCCGCCAGCCGCCCGCTGCACCGCTACATGCGCTACTTTGGCGAGATTCGCACCATGCAGGATTACCTAGAGGGGCTGGCCCACGACCTAGACGTGCCTCTGCTGGACGGCCTGACACTGGACGAAAGCGCCGAACAAGCTGTAGACGTGGTGCTGAGCCGCGTGATGGTGGCCCTGACGCCGCAGGAGCGGGGGGCGTTGCTGGGAGAGGCGGGGCTGGAAGGAGTGGGGCTGGGGGAAGTTGGGTTGGTAGAACCGGGGCTGGGGGAAGCGTAAGGCTGGGGTGGAAGGTGAACCCCCCGTTGCTGACGCAACGCCCCCCCTTGAGGGGAGGACTAAAAGCACTTGCGCTCCCCTTAAGGGGGGCTGGCTGCACAGCAGACTGGGGGGTTTACAGGCCAACGTTCCTCGGCACCCCCCACCCCCACCAACCTCGCAGACTTGCCGCCGCCCGCCCGCTAGACTCCGGCCATGTTGCAAGGGGTGCTGTCCCGCTTAGGGGACATGGGAAATTTGACGCCGCGCTATACCGGGCCGCGCTGCCTGCTGGAGCGGCAAGTGGTGGGCGGCTGCGATGCGTGCTACACCACTTGCCCGCACGAGGCGATCGCGGTAGGGATGCTGGGGAACTCGATTACGGTGCTGCCCGACCTGTGTACCGGGTGCGGGTTGTGCGTGCAGGTGTGCCCGTCCGGGGCGCTGGAATACGACCTTCAGGGGCCGCTGCAAGCCGTGAGCGACCAACGCAGTAGCGTAACGGGAAGGCCGCAGGAAGACGCCACCTTGACCTGCTCGCAAAGTGGGGCGGGCGGGCCGCAGTTGCCGTGCTTGGGCCGGGTCACGCCCGCCTTGGTGGCCGCGTCGGGCGTGTGGGACTTGCCTTTGCACCTGATTCACGGCGACTGCGCGGCTTGCCCAGTCGGTGCGCCCGACGTGCCCGAACGCCTAAGCCGCGTGGTAGACGAAGCACAACGCTTACGAGCCACCACCGGACAACCGGCCCAAGTCACCGTGCGCCCCGCCACCGAGGGCGACAAGGGCCGCGACGTGCAGATGTCGAGGCGCGGAGCCTTTGCCAGCCTGTTCCGCGCCGGAAAACAGCAACTCGTGCAGGCCATTCCCGATCAACCTCTGCCGTTTGTGGACTGGAGTGTACCCGCCGAGCGCACTCCCGAGGAATGGCGCTGGCGCGAGCGTACCCTCAAGCCCGCCCCGCCCGAAGACGCGGGCGTGTACTGGCCCGCCCCGCTGGTGGACGACAAATGCATCAACTGCCCGGTGTGTGCCAACGTGTGCCCCACGAGCGCCATCACCCGCGAGCTTCAGCCCGAAGGCGGCGTGCAATTGCTGCTGAACCTGAGCGCCTGCACCGGCTGTATGGCCTGCGTGCATTCCTGCCCGCCCGACGCCATGCACCCGCAAGAAGAATGGCTGCCCGCCGCCTTCCGTGCGCCCATTTTGCTGCGTGAGAGTGAGGGGATGTTGTAGAGCAGAGATTCTGGGTGAACCCCCCCGTTGCTGGCGCAACGCCCCCCCTTGAGGGGAGGACAAGTGCGCTTTTGCGCTCCCCTCTAAGGGGGGCTGGCTGCGGAGCAGACTGGGGGGTTTACACGCCAACGTTTCCGGCCTCAACGCCCCCACCGTAACCCGTCCCCCCGCGCCCTGCTGACCTTCCGGCCTACACTGAAGGCGTGCTGTCTGCCCGCTCCCTTCTCGATCAGCTTGGGCCTGATCCTCTGGCCACACAGTCCACGCGCTACGCCCGTCTAGAGGGCTTCCTGCGCGAGGTGTTGGGCGGGGGTGTGGCGCTGCTGCATGAAGACGAGGCCGTGCCCGCCAACACCGTGAAGGCCGCCGAGTTGGGCTGGACAGACGCCGTGCGCCGGGGCTTCGGCTTTGCCGACGTGTACCGCCATCAGGCCGACACCTACCGTCTGATGCACGCGGGCGAGCATGTGATCGTGACCACGCCCACCGCCAGTGGCAAAACGGGCGCATTTTTTCCGGCAGTCTTCGAGCGGCTGGAGGCCAACCCAGACGCCACCGCCCTCTTTATCTATCCGCTAGTGGCGCTCGGCCAAGACCAGCGCGACAAGCTGAATGCCTTCCGCGATGGGGGCGGTTTTGATTGGCAGATTGCCGCGTTTCAGGGAGGCGCACAGCCCGCCGACGTGTTCAAGGACGGCGTGCGGATGGTCACAGCCACGCCCGACAAATTGCACTGGTCACTCACCCATCCCAAAGTGCGGGCCTTCCTGTCCACCCTGGCCTTCGTGGTGCTGGATGAAGCGCACACCTACCGGGGCGGCTTCGGCAGCGAGGTGGCCGGAATGCTGCGCCGACTGCTGGACTTGGCGCGGGCGCTGGGGGCCAATCCGCAGGTGATTTTAAGTACCGCCACGATTGGCAACCCCGCCGAATTTGCCCGCGAACTGGTGGGGATTGACGCCGTGGAGGTCAGCGAATCGGGCGCAGCGCGGCACGGCAAACGCTACTATCTGGCCGATCACAGAGGGCAGCCGCGCCGCTTTTGGGACGCTGTGATGAACGCCAGCGCCGCGCACGGCCTGAAAGTCCTTGCTTTTTTCCGGGGCCGTTCCCGCGCTGCACGGCTGTATTCCACTTACCGCGCCCAACCGCGCTACGCCCGCGCCGCGCACCTGTACATGGCGGGCACCAGCGACCGCGAAGGCCGCCTGTCCGAGTTTCGTCGGGCAGCCAGCGGCGTCATGTTTGCCACCAATGCTTTAGAGGCGGGCGTGGATATCGGAGACCTAGAAATCGTAATTATCGACGGCTATCCCGGCTCACGCATGGCCTTTCGGCAGATGGCGGGCCGCGCCGGACGGGTGGCCCCCGGCTTAGTGCTGTACCTGCCCGCACTGAACGATCAGGGTGTGCCGCAGCCTGTAGACGCCTTTTACAGCAACACCGGCAATTTTCACGAACTGGTGAACGGCCAGATTGAAAAGGCGGTGGTAGAGGCCGGGAATCCGTATCTGTCGCCCCGGCACAAGGAGCGCCAGAACGAAGAATTCCGGGCGGCGGGCCTGCCTTCGGAGAACTTGCCCGCGCCGCGCTACTGGAACCTGCGCGGCGAGGGCAGCGCCAAATTTGCCGTGATAGAGGCCGCAGAGTGGGCGACGCGGGGAATGCGCTGCTTCGACGCGCCGTTGGAATCGCCCAGCCAGCACTACGCCCTCACCGAAAAGCATGAGGGGGCCGTGTTTTCGTTGGACGGGCAAGGCTACAAGGTGTTGCGCTGGGAGGAACATTCGCCCGGAACGGCCATCATCGTGGAAAAGTTCGAGGCGGCCAACCTATTTACGCGGGGGCTGTATTCCATTGATGTGCAGCCCGCCAAAATGGGCGAGTGGGTGAGGCGCGGCCCGCTGGCTTACCGTCACGGCGAGGTCATTATTCGCCGCCGCTACACCGGATTTTCCATGATGCGCCAAGTGTTCGAGCGCGTGTGCAGCGGGTGTGACCGCGATCCCGGCCCCAGCGAACGCACTTGCCGCGCCTGTGGGGGCCGCATTCAAGACCGGATGCAGGATCACAAGCTCAGCGAACACCTCTACGACAAGCCGCTGGAGTTGCCGCCCTTCCGAACGAGTGCGCTGGAAGTGGGCCTAGACCCGGCGGCCACCGAGCGGCCCACCGCCGTGGCCCATACCCTCAAGCACCTGCTGCAAAAAGTGACGCCAGAGCGCGTGGCCTGCGATGAGGGTGACCTTGCCGGAGCCTTCCGCGAGGGCCGTGACACCTATTTTTTCCTCTACGACGACTGGCTGGGCGGGCTGGGTGTATCGCGCCGTGCGTTCGAGGGCATGGATGATCTGCTGGCCCGCGCCTACCAACTGACCGCCAAAACGTGCTGTAACACGCCCAACGGGTGCTACGAATGCATCGCGGTCAGCCGCTGTTTTGCGCCTTTCTTGCCCAGCGGAGAACGCCGCCCTACCGATAAGGCCGCCACCCACGCGCTCCTCCAAGGCCTCTTGGGTGTGGAGGCCACCACACACGTGCCAGACGCTGCCCCCCTGCCCGACACCACGCCCGTTCTGCCCGCCGCGTGGCCCCTGCAAGCCCGCGAGTTGCTGGATTTGCACGGCCTCTCTTTGCCCGAAGTCAGCGCCCGCCTCGGCATTCCCAGCCGGGAACTCCAGCGGGCGGTCAGCAGCACCGATCCGCTGCGGGTCAGTCATCCCAAATTTGGCGAAGGCGTGTTTATGGGCGGCTCGCATGCGGGAGAGCGGCGTGAAGTGCTGATCTACTTTCCCGGCGTGGGCCAGAAAAGACTCTTGTTGGCCTTCGCGGGCCTGACGGTGGTGCCGGGGCCGGGAGCGCGTGCAGGACGGACTAAACGAGATTCGTAACCGCTTAGAATTCATGAGGTGTAGGCTCCCCTGTTGACCACTCGCGCTTTTCATGCCTATACTCTGGTTCGCCGTTCGGTTTGGGCGGTGTGGGTCATGTGCTTTGGGGTGGCGACATCCGTGGAGTTTAGACATAGGGATATGGTGTAATGGCAGCACAACAGATTTTGGATCTGTTAGTTTAGGTTCGAATCCTAGTATCCCTGCCACAAACGAAGAAGCGGTTCTCTGAAAAGGGGGCCGCTTTTTTCGTGTTTGGGTTGCCCGGTCTACCCCCACCACATCCACCCACTGAGCCGCTGTGATGATTAACTCGGTCACATTCCTGACGCAGCCTTTAGTGTTAGGCCGTTTTGGGCCGCACATGAGACCAAACGCGCTGCGCCTCATCTTCAGTCAGCCGGGCTTCACGGTGAGTCAGGTACGCGGGCCTACTGTAAGGGCACAAAGAACGCACCCGAAATCACGCGCTGGGACAGACCCGACGCCCAAGGTGCGCTCCCCCAATCCCCGGAGGTTTCACCATGTCTACCCTCAAAATGATCTATAAAAAACTCGCTCTTCTGACCGCCGTGAGTGCCGCCGCCCTAAGCAGCGTCTCAAACCCCGCTTTTGCCACGCCGCGCCTGAGCGCCCAAAGCATCATCGTGAACCCGGTGCAGACCACCCTGACGGCCCGTGTGTGGGTAGACCGCGACACCAGCGGCACCCGCGTGCCCAACTACAACGTCGGAGACCGCATTACGCTGTACACCACCGTCAACGAAAACGCTTACGTGTACCTGTTCAACGTGAACCCCGACGGCACCACCGACCAGATTTTGCCCAACCGCATCAGCGCCAGCAACTACGTGCGGGCCGGGACCACCCGCGCCTTCCCCGCCACAGGCGACCAGTTTACCTTTGACGTGACTGGCCCCAACGGACAAAACCGCGTACTGGTCATTGCCAGCCGCCGCGCCCTGAATCTGTCGGAACTCAGCTCCTACCAGAAGGGCCAGAGTTTCGCCACCGTGACGCCCAAGACCCCAGAGCGCTTGGCGCAGGCCCTCAGCATTGTGGTTAACCCGATTGCTCAGCCCGTGCCTCAGCAGGATTGGGTCAGCGACACGGCTTATTACAACGTGTACTGAGGCGCTAAGGCGCGGTGGGTGGTCAGTAGTGAGTGGTGAGTGGGACAGGCTGACTTCGCCGCGCTGAGCGTGGATTGTGGAACGTGGAAACAGATGGGAAAGACGGTAGGGACGCCAGTTAAGCTGGCGTCCCTACCGTCTTTGGTTTGGCTTTTGACCTTCCTACTCACCACTACCCACTGACCACTCACCGCGCGTCAGCGCCTACTCCTTGGACAGCACGTAATAAGCCCTATGCCCCGCCCGCGCCAAATCCGTGATCGCGTAGCCGCGTGCAAGGTAAGAACTCAGCACGTCCCTCAGCGCATGCCGCCACATCAGGCGCACGGGTTCGGGCAGGGTTTCGGCGCGGGTGGGCACCTCGGCCAGCAGGCGGTTTCCAGCCAAATACAGGCGGGTTGCGCCGGGTTCTTGGCTGTACTCGCGGGCTTCGAGGGCCACTTGCCCGCGTGCGGGCGGGGCGGGGCGGTCAGCGTGGGGCTGGGTCAAGTCCCATTCGGCCATCAGGCGGTCAGCGGGAAAGGCGGTGGCCCGGTCATCTTCTAGGGCGTACCAGTCGGCGTGGTAACTGGTCACGGTTGCACCCAACTTGCCCAAGTTCAGGCGGGCGTTGCGGGCAATCAGCGGGTCGAATGTCCACGTCATGCGGGTCAATCCTTGCCGCACGGCGCGTTCTCGCTGCGCCAGTTTCAGGGCCACCGCCATGCCAGAGCCGCGCCAGTCGGGATGCACAGCCAGCAAGTGTGAATGGTGCCAAATCTGCTCGCCCGACAAGGCCGGAAACCCGAAGGCGAGGCCCACCGGAGCGGGGTTACCTTCTTCTGCCGGGTACGCGGCCAGCACGATGCCGCCCATCACAGCGCAAATTCTGAACAGGGTTCCCGGCGTCACCTCGCGGTCTGAGTAGCCCCAAGCGTCTACCTGCACGCCTTCTAGGGCACGCATGGCCCAAGGATCGGTGACGTCGCGGATGATGTAGGAGCGGGTAGGACTGCGACTGGAGGCCGGATTGGAGGCCGTCCCCGGATTGGCGGGCGGTTCCTGCATCAAGCGGTGCGCTCCTCGTGCAGTTCCGCGATGCTGGCAATAAATTCGCGGTTGAGGGTCACGCCGATGCCGGGGCCGGTGGGCACAGGCATCAGGCCGTCTACGGCTTCCAACGGTTCATTGATGACGTCGGTGGCCCAGTAGCGGCTGGCACTGCTGGTATCGCCGGGAAGCGTGAAATTGGGCAGCGTAGACAGGTGGATGTTATGGGCGCGGCCCACGCCACTTTCCAACATGCCGCCGCACCACACGGGCGCACCGAACGCCTGCGAGATGTCGTGAACGCGCCGCGCTTCGGCATGACCGCCCACACGGGCCACCTTCACATTAATCACGCCGCCCGCCCCCAGCGCCAACCCCTTGCGGGCGTCCTGCGCGGTGGTGATGGATTCATCGAGGCACAGCGGCGTGGTCAGGCGGGCCTGCAAGGTGGCGTGATCTACGAGGTCATCCCACGCCAACGGCTGCTCTATATAGGTCAAGCCGAATTCGTCCAGCGCCCGCAGGCGGCCCGTATCAGCCAGCGTGTAGGCGCTGTTGGCGTCCACCGTCAGGCGAATGTCGGGGAAGGCTTCGCGGGTGGCCCGCACCGGCTGAATGTCCCACCCCGGCTTGATCTTGAGCTTGATGCGGCGGTAGCCCTGCTCCACATGCCGCCGCACCACATCCACCGTTGCCGCTTCGTCCGCCTGAATGCCGAGGCTGACGCCCACTTCGACTTCTGTTTTGCGGCCCCCCAGCAGTGTTCCCAGCGGCACTTCCAGCATCCGCGCCCACAAGTCCCACGCGGCCATCTCCACCATCGCCCGCGCCATCTTGTTGCCCCGGAATCCACCCAGTGCGGCCTCTAGGTCTTCCGGGTTGGCAAAAGTCTTGCCCAGAATGCGCGGCAGGAACACATCTTTCAGCAGATGAAGGCCGCCCGCAATCGTCTCTTCGCGGTACATGGGCGCAAATTCCATCGTGCCTTCCGAGAGTCCTTGGAGGCCGCCGCCGTGCAGCACCAGCAGCGGCACCACTTTCTCCGTCTGCACCCCGAAACTCGTTTCAAACCGGAATTTGAGGGGCAAACGCACAACGATAATTTCGGCGGCCTCGATACGCAGCATAGGCGTCAGTATGCCCGCTGGGGTACGTGGAATGGGCCAAAATGAATGGAACCCCCTGAGTGGGGGCAGATTGGGGGGTTGTATTCCAAGGCCGAAGGTAAACCCCCCCGTTGCTGACGCAACGCCCCCCCTTAGAGGTGGGGACTCAACATCTTTTGCGCTCCCCTTTAAGGGGGGCTGGCTACGAAGCAGACTGGGGGGTTTGCCCGGAACCGTTGACGCCAGCCTCAGCGCCCCCAGTTCTCCTCAGTGCCCACGCGCCGCAGCCACGCCGCGATGATGTCGGTGCAGGCTTTCACGTCGCGGGCGTCCACCATCTCGGAGGGCGAGTGCATGTAGCGGTTGGGAATACTGACCACCGCTGTGGGCACGCCCGCCCGCACCAGCGTCAGCGTGTCGGCGTCGGTGCCGCTGTAGCGTCCGGCGGCGCTGAGGGTATACGGAATGTGTTCCGCGCCCGCCGCGTCGATCAGGGCGCGGTTGAGGGCCGGACTGCTGAGGGGATTCACGCTCAGATTCGCTCCCGATCCGAACGGCACCACACCGTACTTTTTCTCGCTCACGCCGGGTTGCTTGGTTTCGTGAGTCACGTCTACGGCAATCCCCGCCACTGGGTTCAGCAGGTAGCCGCCCACCTGCGCCCCAAAGGCGCCGATTTCTTCCTGACTGGTGCCCACCGCCACGACTCGGTGTTTGAGGTCATGGCCCGCCACCGCCCGGAGCGCCTCCAGCACGATAAATGCGCCCACGCGGTTGTCGAGTGCGCGGCTCACGATCTTGTCTCCGATCATCACGGGCATCTGCTCGATCACGGCCACCGTGCCGATCGGAATGCGGGCCTTCACGGTGTCTTTGTCTAGGCCCACGTCGATCCAGAGGTCTTCCAGTTTGCTGGCTTTAGTGCGTTCCTCGGCTTCCATCACATGAATCGCTTTTTTGCCGATGACGCCCAGCAGATCGCCGCCCGGCGCAAGCAGACGCACCCGCTGGCCTACCAGCACTTGTGGATCCCAGCCGCCCACGCCCAGCACGCTCAAAAACCCTTCATCGCTGACATGCGACACGATCAGGCCGATCTCATCCAAGTGGCCCATCAGCGCAATCGTGGGCGCACCTTCTGGCCCAACCTCGGCGTACACGTTGCCGAAATGGTCTTCGGAGACGCGGGCAAAGGCGGCGGCCTCCTGCTTCCAGACATCAGCGGCGCGGCGTTCGGAGCCACTGGGGGCGGCCACAGACAGCAGCTTGAACAAGAACTCTAGGTTGATGATCGGGGCCGAGCCGGACTGCTGATCTGTGGACTGTCCATCTGCGGGTTGTGTCATGGGCCTGAGTCTAAACGTGCTGCCAGGTGTTTGGTTGAACCGCTGGCCCGGTATTCTGGCCGGATGACCGACGCCCCCCTCCTTCCAGTTCAGCCAGACATCCGCGTGAGCGTAGAAGTGCAGTATTTGGCCGCCCACAGCCAACCGGGACGGCACGCCTTCGCCTATGTCATTACCATCGAAAACCACTCGGATCAGACGTGGCAACTGCTGACTCGGCACTGGCAAATTATGGATGCGGGTGGGCGAGAAACAGTGGTAGACGGTGACGGCGTGGTGGGAAATCAGCCTCATCTGGCCCCCGGAGCCGTGTATGTCTACGATTCCTTCGTGACCGTGCAGGACACCCCCGGCATGATGCAGGGCCACTACGGGCTGCGCGACGCTTGGGGCGCGACGGGTCAGGCGGTAATTCCGCCGTTCGTGCTGGAAGTGCCGGGGACGCGGGTGCTGAATTAGGGCGCTTCGTTTTCGGGTGTTTGGTCTAAGGGTCTAGGGTCTGAGGGTCTAAGCAAGGGCCAAGAGCTACCCACTAATCCAGATAAGGCCGCGCCCGCAGGTGTGAGGCCCGCAAGTTGAAGCGTTCGGCGTACTTGACGCCTGCGAGTCGGCCCAGTTGGGCGCGGCCCTCGCGGAACTGGTCTGCCGTCCATGCCCACTTGTAAAAGTCGTGGTAGAAGGCCATGACTTCGGCGGCCACTTCTATGCTGTCGCTGATGTCGGTCAGCACGTCGGGGTAAGGGCTGGCGGGCGCGTAGTACTGATAAAAACGCACCGGATCGCGCCACGCTTGCAGGCGGGTCACGTCTTCGCCGCTCTCTATGCCGCTGTCTCCACCCAAATCAGGAGCCGGGGGCATAGCCGCGCCGCCTGCTTCGTTAATAATTTTGGGAATGCGGGCCAGCGTAATCGCATCGAAGGCGATTTTGGCGGTCATACGGTGGTCGGGGTGCGGGTGATCGTCGCTCCAAGTGATCACGGCATTGGGCCGGAAGCGGGCGTACAGGCGGGCCAGTTGCAGGGCTTCGGCGCGGTCTCCGGTCATGCGGCTGTCGCCCATATCAAAAAAGTGATGCTGCGCCCCGATGCGTCCGGCCACCCACGCGCCGTGTTCGCGCCGCACCCGCGTCACTTCCTCGTGTGAGGCGTCGCCAAATTGCGAGGCCAACTCGCCCAAGGTCGTCCAGACCAACATGATTTCGTCGCCCCGCGCCGCGTGCTGTGCCAACGTGCCCATGCAACCGATCTCGTCATCCGGGTGGGCAAAAACCGCCATGATTCGCATACAGCAAAGATAGGGCAGGCGTGGACGGGAAGGAGAGAATGGCGTCGGCGTTCCTTCCCCACTACCGAATAAACCTGATCGTCAGCGGATACCGGTAAGCCTGCCCGCTGCTGACGCGCACCACCGCTACCAGCATCAGCACCAGCGGCAGCAAAAACAGCACCAGCATGATGGGCAAATAGAAGGCGAAAAACCCGGCGAACGCCCCAAAAAAGGCGAAGGCTCCGGCGTCGGGGCTGCCCACTGCCGCGCCCACCGCGCCGCCCACCAAGCCCACGCTGAACAGAACGAACGCCAACACAGTAAAAATCACGCCGTACAGCCACAAACTCAGTTGAAAATTCAGGGCTTCTTTGCCCTGACCGTCTAAGACGCGGCTGCGGTCTCGGTACACCAGCCACGCCAGCAGCGGCCCCAGCAGATTGCCGATGGTGGGCAGCAGCAAGCCTGCCAGTGGCGACAGGTGGATCAGGATGGCGGGCGTGCGCTCCGGTTCGGGCAGCGTGGTGAGGGCAGAATGGGGCGAGGGCGGCAAGGTCATGCTTGACGTTACGCGGCGCGGGTGTCTACAGTTCCAGGGTTATGAAGAGAAATTGCGATGAGTCGAAGACGAATTCGAGCGAAGCGAGTGGCAACAAGTACGGACTGGCTCTGATTCCCGAACATCCGCAACTGCACCGGATGTCCGTATGACTAGATCAAGCGGCAAAGCGCCCTTCAAAAAGTCTGCCGCGAAAAAGGCAGAAAGCGTGGCGCGAGACCGAATGCCGATCAAGGCCGGGATTCAACCCGCCGAACCGATTGCAGGCGAGCAAATTGACCTGTACAGCGACGGCGCGTGCGATACGCAGGCCGGACACGGTGGCTGGGCCTGCATTCTGCGTTTTGGCGAACGGGAACTGGAACTGAGTGGTAACGAGGAGAACACCACCAACAACCGCATGGAGTTGCGCGGCCTGCTGGAAGGATTAAAAAGCCTGAAACGTCCCTGCCAAGTGCGCGTGATCACCGACAGCCAGTATCTCCGCAAAGCCTTTACCGACGGCTGGATTCTGAATTGGCAGCGCAACGGCTGGAAAACGGCCAGCAAGGAACCGGTGAAAAATCAGGAGCTGTGGGAAGAATTGATAGCGCAGGCCAAAATCCACGCGCTGACGTTTATTTGGGTCAAGGGCCACGCGGGGCACGGCGAGAACGAGCGGGTAGACGTACTGGCCGTGCAGGAGCGCAAAAAGTTGCGGGCGGGGTGAGGGTATAAAGGTTCTAGGAGCTTGGTCTAAGGGTCTAGGGTCTGAGGAAGGTCAAGGGCAATCGCTGGCGCTCACTCACCCCCTCCCCGGCCTTCCCCCCTCAAGGGTGAGGGAGCAAACACCTCGACACCGCCACCCCAGATCGTGCCCGCCCAACTTCGTGTGAGGCCGTCGTCCACGCAGTGGGCGGGCCAACTCCAGTGTCAAGACGACTGGGGATTCAGCTTCAGATGAACGATTTGGCCGAGTGTGAATAAAACAAGATCAATCCTCCCGAGCGGACTCGTAGAGCTGCGAAGTAGAGCGCTTAGCTCCCCTGACCCCTATGGGGGCGGGGGCTGGGGGGCGGGGGGAAACGGTCACAGCCACGCACAAGCCATCCAGCCTATCCCATCTCGCCCCGTCCAGCCTTACCCTAAAGCCATGCCCTCCGCCTCCCCCGTTTCGCCTGCGCCCCTAGACCCGAACGGCGGCTGGCACACTTTCCTTTGGCTGTGGAGTTCTCAGGCGCTGAGTGTGCTGGGCAGCGGCCTCAGCGGGTTTGCCTTCAATATCTACCTGACCCAGACCCGCTTTCCGCTGGAGTCGCAGAAGCCGGAATTGGCGGCGGCCCTGTCGCTCACGGCGCTAGGCTGGGCGCTAGCCGCCATCGTGGGTGCGCCGTTGGCTGGAGCGTTGGCAGACCGATTAGATCGCCGCCGCATGATGCTGACCTGTGACCTGCTGAACGCGGTGCTGTCGGCGGGCGCGGTGGCGTTGGTGCTGTCCGACACGCCCCCCATCTGGTTGTTCATGCTGTTTACAGCGGCGCTGGGGTTAGTGGGTACGTTTCACGGCTCGGCCTTCGATACCAGTTATTCCAGTTTGGTAAGCAAAGAACGCCTGCCGCGTGCCAACGGCATGATGCAGACCCTCTGGAGTCTGTCTGGGCTGCTGAGTCCGGCATTGGCGGCCCTCCTGATCGGGCTGCCCGCACTGGCCCGCAGCGGCGGTGCATCGTCTGTGTTGGCCGGGTCTGGATTGGCGGGGCTGAAAGACGGTGTACCACTGGCGTTCGCACTGGACGCCCTGTCTTTTGTGATAGCAGCGTTGGTGGTCTGGCGGCTCCGCATTCCTAGCCCGGTGCGGGCCGACCTCGCCAAAGGGGCTGCCAACAAGCCCAGTCTGTGGGCCGATATGCGCGTGGGCTGGACATTTATTCTGGCTCGCCGCCCGCTGCTGCACCTGCTGCTCACCTTCGCTTCGGTGAATCTGCTGACCAGTGGCGTGGGCGTCTTGCACCCCCTGTTGGTCAAATTCACGCTGGCCCCCGACCTCGGCGCACGCGGGCTGACTGTAGAAACCGGACTGGCGACCCTCTGGACGGCCATGAGCGCGGGCGGGTTGGCAGGCGGCCTGTTGGTGAGTGCGTGGGGCGGCCTGAAGCGGCGGCGGGTACTGGGTGTGCTGGTGCCGATGGTGCTGGCGGGCGCGGCGCAGGCCCTCAGTGGGGTGGCCGGAACCGTGCTGTTTACGGCGGCAGCGGTGGCTCTGTTCGGCATCATGACCCCGATCATGAACGCCCATTCCCAAAGTATTTGGCAGGCGCAGGTGCCCAGTGAATTGCAGGGCCGCGTGTTCAGCGTGCGGCGACTGATCGCACAATTTACCGTGCCGGTGGGGACGGCCATTTCCGGGGTGTTGGCAGCGCGGTACGCTCCCGGCAGCGTGTTGCTCTGGGCAGGACTGCTCATGGCGGCAGTGTCGGGACTGCAATTGCTGAATCCCGCCATGCGCCGCGTCGAAGACCCCCTTCAGGCTTCTGGCTCTGCGGTCAGGGTGTGATGAAACAGCAGCAGCGCTGAGCCGCCGCCAGACCGGACGCTGCTTTCTCATAAATTAAGACGCTCTGGCACGAGGTTTTCAGCCTTTTTTAGACTGCAAAACTCCCTAGACAAATCTGTACGCAGGGTCACAGCACCCGCACTACAGTAGTGGCCTCATGTCAATCCCCTCTTCATCCGGCGTGCCTGCAAACGGCTGGCGGACATTTCTGACGCTGTGGGCGTCGCAGTCGGTCAGCCGCTTCGGAAGCGCCCTGTCTTGGTTCGCGCTGACCATCTATATGGCCCAAACGCTGTATCCCGCCCCCGCCCAAAAAGCCCAGTTTGCGCTGGCAACGGGCGCACTGGCGATTGCCGCAACCCTACTGGCCGTACTGGTGGCCCCGATTGCCGGAAGCCTCGCTGACCGCACCGACCGCAAACGCCTGATGGCCCTCTGCGACACGTTGGGCGGTCTGCTGACGCTGGGCATGGCGGCCCTGATGGCTTTGACGACTGCGCCGTTTTGGGTGCTGCTGCTGTTCGTGATCGCTACGCAGTCGCTCGATATTTTGCACGAGGCGGCCATGGACGCCAGCCTTGCCATGATCGTGCCCGACGAGCACCTGACGCGGGCCAACGGGCTGTTGCAGACCACCCGCCAAATCAGCGGGCTGTTGGGGCCAGCCGCCGCCGCGCTGCTGATCGGGCTGCCTGTGATGCTGGGCACGAGCGGTTGGTGGGCGAATCTGCCTAATGGCGTGCCGTTTGCGCTAGGTGTAGACGGCCTGAGTTACCTGCTGGCCGCCCTCGTTCTGACCCGCTTATACATTCCCAGCCCCCCACCCGCCGAGAGTGCCGGAGGCGCGGTGGCTACCGTGAAGGCCGATACCCGCCTCGGCTGGACATACCTCGTGCGCCGCCCGCCGCTGCTGCAACTGCTGCTGATCGGGGCCGCCGTGAACTTTGCCGCCAGCGCCATTCCGGTCTACGAAACCCTGCTGACCCGCTACACCCTAGAAGACGACTGGACGGCACGCGGCCTCGGCTTTGCGGCGGCGCTGGCCATTATTACCACCATCACCAGCGCGGGCATGGTGCTGGGCGGCGTGGTCATCAGCGCTTGGGGCGGCCTGAAACACAACCGCGTGTTGGGCATTCTGGTGCCTAGCCTCCTCATCGGACTGGGCATCATCGGCATGGGCCTCAGCCGCAGCTTGCCCCTCACGGCGGCCATGTTCGGCTTCACCGTGTTTGCCATGCCCTTCGCGATGGCCCACAGCGGCGGCATCTGGCAAGCCCAAGTGCCCCGCGAAATGCAGGGCCGCGTGTTCGCCGTGCGCCGCGTGATCTCGCGCTTTACCGTGCCGCTGGGCATGGCGTTGGTGTCGGCCCTCGCCACAAGGTTTCCCCCCGGCCCGGTCATCGTAGGCATGGGTGTACTGGTGGTGGTGGTAGCCGCCCTACAACTGCTGAATCCCAGCGTGCGCCGCGTGGATGACCGGGAATATCTGGACGGTTTGGCAGCGGCAAAAGGCGGATAGAAGAGCAGTCAGTAGTGAGTGGTGAGTGGGAAAAGCGGGAAGCCCTGAGATGGAATCAGGGCTTCCCGCTTTGGTTGTTATTGAGTCCTGTCCAGCTTGGCCGCTTGAGTGGGAAGGTGAACCCCCCCGTTGCTGGCGCAACGCCCCCTTAGAGGTGGGGACTAAAAGCTTTTGCGCTCCCCTTGAGGGGGGCTGGTTGCGAAGCAGACTGGGGGGTTCGCCCGCAATCATCAACTCTGAGCCGTTCGCCCTTCCTTAGACCTTAAACCTTTAGACCCTTAGACCTGCTCCTTACTCCCGGTTAATCTGGCCGAACATAAACTCGTACTTCCCCGTCGCCTCGGCCAAGCGAAGCGGCTTTACGCGCTCTACCAGCACTTCCCCGCCGTGCGGCAACTGGCCCAACAGCGACATGGTTTCGTCTATGAACTCTTGCAGCGGCATGGCGTGAGGGTCATTGGCCTGCTGCGCTCCCATCAGTTCGGTTTGCACGTAGGGCGGCACGAGTTCAAACACTTCTACCGCCGTGCCGCGCAGTTGGTGGCGCAGCGATTCGGTGTAGGAATGGATCGCCGCTTTGGTGGCGCTGTAGGTGGGCGTCAGGGCCATAGGCACGAAGGCCAGCCCCGAAGAAACGGTCATGATGGCGGCGTTGGGCTGGGCCAGCAACTGCGGAAGCAACGCCGCCGTAAGCCGGATCGGGCCAAGCAAATTGGTGGCAATCGTCGCTTCGGCAGAGTCCAGATTGCCGCTCTGAATGTCCTCGGGCTGCATGATTCCGGCGTTGTGAATGACCACGTTCAGGGCCGGAAAATCGGCAGTGAGGCGGGCAGCCACTTTGCGAATGTCTTCGGCATCGGCAATATCGAGCACAACTGATTTAATGCCCGGATTGGCCGCGACGGTTTCATCCAGTACCGCTTGGCGGCGGCCCGCAATGATGATCTGGTTGCCCGCCGCATGAGAAGCTTCGGCCAGAGCGCGGCCAATGCCCGATCCGCCGCCCGTAATCAAAATGGTGTTGCCTGTATGGTTCATGGTGGTTCTCCTGAGAGCATTTGTCAAAAGTGTTGTTGAGTTTTGACCGAACGAAGTGAGTGAATTAAGCGAGTATTTGGGAGAATCGAAGCATCAGAAGCTTTTTTCTGACGCTGTGATACGGACAAATGCTCTGAACGTATCGTAGACTTCACACGTACCAACGGGAAGAAGGCACCGCAGAGCGCCATACTTACCTAAAGGAGAGTGACGTGCTAGACACAGTTCCGGAGCAACATCAGACCTTAATGGAGCAGAGGCGAGCGGCCTATGCCCAGTTGCCCAAATACCTGGAAGCGCCTGCCGAACAGGATGACCCCGAATTGGACGCCCTCGTGCGCGAGATTATTGGCCGCGTAGCCGACAAATGGACGATGTTGGCCTTGGAGACCTTGACCGAGCATGGCCCACTGCGCTTTACCCGGCTGGGAGAACTGATCGGGGGCGTGAGCCAGAAAATGCTGACCAAAACCGTGCGTCAGATGGAGGCCGATGGATTGGTCACCCGCACTGTGTTTCCAGTCATTCCACCCAAAGTGGAGTATCAGTTGACCGAACTCGGCCTCAGCCTCAGCGAAGCCTTTTGCGGCGTGTGGGTGTGGGCCGAGCAGCACCGGGCCACGATTGAGGAGGCGCGGCGGGTGTTTCAGGAACGGCGGGAGGGCTGAGGTTATGGGGAGGAAGTCTAAGGGTCTAAAGGTCTAGGGTCTAAGGGAAGGGCAATCGCTGGCGCTCATTCACCCCCTCCCCAACCCTCCCCCCTCAAGGGTGAGGGAGCTAAACCAAGCTTTTAGCCCTTGCTTTTTACCCTCGCCCCTTGTGGGAGCAAGAGTTTCCACAGTTACCCCAATGGCGTGTCAGGCGGCGTGAAGTTGTTGTGATACAGGCTGCACCTCGGTCAGGACGTACAATTCTGTGTGTTGTGCCGCTCGGCGCTGAGCCGCTCGCCACGTGAGTTGCGGCTGCTCCTGACGGACGAGCAGCACCGCATGGAGCGCCTCGACCACGCACCAAGCCCAGTTGTCTTGGGCCTGAATGGTTCGACAGCGGCAGCGTCCTAGACCGAGATTCTGCTTCATCAAGCGGTGAATGACCTCAATGCCCCAGCGGGCCTTCCAGGCCCGCAACAACGTCCGGACGGTCAAGGCAGGGTCAAACGTGCTGAACAGGAAAAAGCAGCTCCATTCGCCGTGCACCTTGCGCCAAATGATGAGCACATCGAACGCCCCGACGTCACGCGACACGGGAAGCCGACGGACACGCCATCCCACCTCGGCAGAGAGATGGCACCGTTCGGGAGGAAAGCGCTGGGCCAGAGCGTTGAGGGTGAGTGTCTCACCCTCAACTTGAACACGCATGTTCCGCTTGGCGCGCACCAGGACAGGAATCTGGGTGTCGTGACTGAAGGTCACGACCTCATCTCGTCCGAACTCTCCATCCAGCAGCACCCCAGCGATGGACACCCCGGCCTCCCGGCACTGCGTGACGGTGTGAATCATCTCTTGGGTCGCGGTGCGGTACGGATACGCGGCGGTCTCCAACAGGCGAGAGACTGTGAACCGCTCCAATAGCGGCGTCGGATCGGCCCCGAACTTCACTAGGGCCGCTGAGGTGAACTGATGCCCCAATTGAGTCCGCGCCTGACCGCTGTAGTGAAAGTTCAGACCCTCCATCTCCACCCCAGCGTGCGGCACCATCACAAAGTCTATGGCCAAGAACGCGCCACAGGGCGCGTTCTTGGCTCGACGCTGAAGATCTTGGTTCGTCGTGAACGAGTGCTGTGCCAGTCCCTGGCACAGGGTGCTTTTCCGGACGGTGCTGTAGGGGGCGATGCCACTCACACTGGTGGCACGGTTCAACAACGCGGTAACGATGCTGAGCGGTAGGCTGGAGGACCGAGGCATAGACACTTCGCATGAAGGCCCACGAGACCGGGGAATTTCAATCCCCACCTCAAGGGCCTTCGTTGCTGTCGCCATAAATCCCCGCGTGGAAACTCTTGTGGGAGAGGGGCGCTGTGAAACAGCGGGGTGAGGGGGCAATTCCGCAGCGAACCCGCCCCAGCACCTTAGACCCTAGACCTTTAGACCCTTAGACCAAGCCCCCAGAAATCTCCGCCTACTGCCGCTCCAGCCAAGCCGCCAGCCAAGGCAACTTCTGGCTCACTTTTTCGCGCATGCCGCCCCAATAGCGGCGCGACCAGCCTTCCATGTTGCGCTGTTTGCCGCGTGCAATCGCCAGTGCGCCTTCGGGAATATCGTCGTGAATGGCGCTTCCGGCAGCGATGAAGGCGGCGTCGCCTACGGTGCGCGGGGCGATCAGGGTGGAGTTGGAGCCGATGAACACGCCCGCGCCCACATTGGTCTGGTGCTTGTTCACGCCGTCGAAATTGGCGATGATCGTGCCCGCGCCGATGTTGGTTTCTGCGCCCACTGTCACGTCTCCGAGGTAGGCGAGGTGTCCGGCCTTGACCCCGGCGTCTAAGCGGGCATTCTTGGTTTCTACAAAGTTGCCGATATGCACGCCCGCACCCAGCACCGAGCCGGGGCGCAGGCGGGCAAACGGCCCCACATCGCTGCCCGCGCCCACAGTCGCGCCGTTCAGCACGCTATGCGCCTTGATGACCACGCCCGATTCCAGCACGCTGTCGGTGATGACGCTGTAGGCTCCCAGTGTTACGCCGCTCGCCACCTGGGTGTTGCCGCGAAGAATCACGCCGGGTTCTACGGTCACGTCTTGGCCCAGTGTTACGGTGTCCTCGATGGTGTTGGTGTCGGGATTGATGAGGGTGACGCCCGCCCGCATATGGCCTGTGTTGATGCGCCGCCGCAAAATCGCTTCGGCTTCGGCCAGCCCGGTGCGGTCATTGGCTCCCATCACTTCGTCTATATCGGCCAACTTGAAGGCGTGGGCGGCGGCTCCGGCGGCGTGGTACAGGGCCAACAAGTCAGTCAGGTAATACTCGCCCGTGACGCTGTTGGGCACGATTTGGCGGGCCAGTTGGGGGGCGCGGGCGTCCATCACATACACCCCGGAATTAAATTCGCGCACCGCTTTTTCAGCGTCGGTGGCTCCCTTCTGCTCCACAATTCGGGTCACGTTGCCTGCCTCGTCGCGGATAATTCGGCCATAGCCGGTGGCGTCGGGCAATTCTCCGGTGAGGATGGTAAACGCGCTACTGCGGGCCTGATGATCGGTCAACATCTCGCGCAAGGTGCTGGGCCGCAGCAAAGGCGTATCGCCGTACAGCACCAGAATATCGGCGTCGTCGGCCTGCACCGAACCAGATGCCGAACCGGATGAGGGCAGCGCCCCGGCCCCGCTGAGGAAGGCGTCGCCCGTGCCCTGTTGCCGCGCCTGCCGCGCAAACGTGACGCCCGTGCCTGCCAACGCCGCTTCTACCTGCGCAGCCCCATGCCCGGTCACCACCACCACGCTGCGTGCGCCAAGTTCCTGCGCGGCTTTCACGGCCCACGCCACCATCGGGCGGCCCCCGACAGGGTGAAGCACTTTCGGCAGGGCAGACCTCATGCGGGTTCCTTGGCCCGCCGCCAATATGATTACGTCCAGTGGACGGTGACTGTTGTTCATCGCTTGGTTAGTTTAAGGGGCCGGGGCGCATTGTGGCCCAGACCCACCCAGACGGGGCGCACACCGTTTGGCAGTCCTACGGTCGAGTTACCGTTGACGACGGCTTTAAGGCGATGGGTGTGGATGTTGCCTTCTGGCAAAAGTGTGCGAATGTCTGACCCAAAAGAAGGCGGAGCCACCCTGTATCGAGTGGCCCCGCTTTTCCAGTGTTTTTGTTTCCTCTTTCCCTTATTACAGCGTTCTAGAAGTCCTCATGACTGAGTTCGCTCTGTGGCCCCCCTCACCCCGCTGCTTTGCAGCGCCCCTCTCCCACAAGGATAGAGGGGACAAGAACTTTTGAAACGCTGTCTTACTCGCTCAGTTGCAACTCGGCGTACTCGCTGATGGGCGGGCAGCTACACACGAAGTTCCGGTCTCCGTACACGTTGTCTACGCGGTTCACGGCGGGCCAGTACTTCCAAGCGCGTTGTGCCCCGGTTGGGAAGGCGGCCACTTCACGGCTGTAGGCCCGGTTCCAGTCGTCCGACATCAGGTCGCCCTGCGTGTGCGGCGCGTGTCTCAGCGGGCTGTCCTCGGCGCTCAGCAGGCCGTCTTCCACTTCCTGAATCTCGCGGCGAATGCCCAGCATGGCGGCCACGAAGCGGTCTAGCTCGGCTTTGGGTTCGCTTTCGGTGGGTTCGATCATCAGGGTTCCGGGTACGGGAAAGCTCATGGTGGGCGCGTGAAAGCCGTAGTCCATCAGGCGCTTGGCGATGTCTTCTTCCGAAATCCCGCTGGCGGCCTTCAGCGGACGAATATCCAAAATGCACTCGTGGGCCACACGCCCGCCGAGGCCATCGTGATCTGGCCCGGTGTACAGAACGGGATACGCGCCGCGCAGTTGGTGGGCGATGTAATTGGCGTTCAAGATAGCAATTTCGGTAGACCGCTTCAGGCCCGCCGCACCCAGCAGACGGATGTACAGGTAAGAAATGGGCAGGATGCTGGCGCTGCCATATGGCGCGGCGCTCACGGCTCCGGTCTGGCTGTCCGAGGTGGCCCGCACGCTATGGTTGGGCAAATACGGCGCGAGGTGGGCCTTGACGCCGATTGGCCCCATGCCCGGCCCGCCGCCCCCGTGCGGAATGGCGAAGGTCTTGTGCAAGTTCAAGTGGCTTACGTCTGCGCCGATAAAACCGGGGCTGGTGAGGCCCACTTGCGCGTTCATGTTCGCCCCGTCCAGATACACCTGCCCGCCGTGCGCGTGAATCAGGTCGCACACCTCGCGCACGTTTTCCTCAAAGACGCCGTGCGTGCTGGGGTAGGTAATCATCAACGCGCCCAGATTGTCGCTGTGCTGCTCGGTCTTCGCCTTCAGGTCTTCAAAGTCGATGTTGCCGATGTCGTCGGTCTTGACGACTACTACGCTCATGCCCATCATGGCCGCCGAAGCCGGGTTGGTGCCGTGTGCGCTGGCCGGAATCAGGCAGACGGTGCGGTGGCTGTCGCCTCTGGCCGCGTGGTATTTGCGGATGGTCAGCAGGCCCGCGTACTCGCCCTGCGCCCCACTGTTGGGCTGCAAACTCACGGCGTCGTATCCGGTCACGTCGGCCAGCCACGCTTCGAGTTCGGTCAGCAAGTGCGCGTAGCCTTCGGTCTGGTCGGCGGGAGCGAAAGGGTGAATCTGCCCGAATTCGGGCCACGTCACCGGAATCATCTCGGTGGTCGCGTTCAACTTCATGGTGCAGCTTCCCAGCGGAATCATGCCGTGCGTCAGGCTGTAATCCTTGTTCTCCAGTTGCTTCAGGTAACGCAACATGCCGTGTTCGGAGTGGTGCGCCGAGAAGGTCGGGTGCGTGAGATAAGGCGTGGTGCGCTGGAGAGGGGCGGGGATGCCTGCCACAGCGTCTGCTTCCAGTGCGGCGAGGTCTGCCACCTGCCCGGTGATGACTTCAATGATGTCGGAGAGGTCGGAAAGTGTGACCGTTTCGTCAAGGCTGATACCAATGCGAGCAGGGCCAAGCAGGCCGACAATCCTGTCCTCAGATTCTGCTTGGGCAAGACGTAAATTAGCCGCTTGAATGGTTGCAGTATCTTTAGACAGTTGTGGTTGTATCCATCGGAAGTTGATTCCGACTTTCCTTGCACGATCAAGAATATCCCCAACACTCAGAGGGCTATCCTGTAATCCGTCTTCTGTGAAATTTATTTGACCGTCAAAGCTTATGGTATCGAAGAAAGTTTTATTCGTCTTAAGTCCCCTGTCTTGCAAAGCCTTCGCCAGCATTCCCGTCATCACATGCACGCGCTCGGCAATCGTCTTAATGCCTTCTGGCCCGTGCCACACGGCGTAGGCGGCGGCCATATTCGCCAACAATGCCTGAGCGGTGCAGATGTTACTCGTCGCCTTCTCACGCCGGATGTGCTGCTCGCGGGTCTGCATCGCCATGCGGAGGGCGGTTTTGCCCTTGCTGTCCTTGCTGACGCCGATGACGCGCCCCGGCATGCTGCGCTGGTAGGCGCTTCGGCAAGCGAGGAAGGCTGCGTGTGGGCCGCCAAAGCCCATCGGGACGCCGAATCGCTGAGAGTTGCCGATCACGATGTCGGCTCCCTGCTCGCCCGGAGGCGTGACCAACGCACAGGCCAGCAAATCCGTTGCCACGATGAGGGCCGCGCCACCTGCATGCACCCGCTCGGCAATGGGCGCGAGGTCATGCAAGTCGCCGTAGGTGCCGGGAGTCTGCACCAGTGCGGCAAATGTTCCTTCTGGCAATTCGGCATCAGCCGCGCCCGTCTGCACGTCGTAGCCAAAGAATTCGGCGCGTGTGCGGATCACGTCCAGCGTTTGCGGGTGAACGTCGTCGGCCACGTAGAACACGTTGCCTTTGGCTTTGGCGGTGCGCTTTGCCAAAGTCATCGCTTCGGCAGCGGCGGTGGCTTCGTCCAGCAGGCTCGCGTTCGCCACTTCCATGCCCGTCAAATCCATCACCATCTGCTGAAAGTTCAGCAGCATTTCCAGCCGTCCCTGAGAAATCTCGGCCTGATACGGCGTGTAGGCGGTGTACCAGCCGGGGTTTTCCAGCAGGTTCCGCAGCACCACAGGCGGCGTGTGCGTGCCGCTGTAGCCCATGCCGATATAACTGCGGAAGACTTTGTTCTTGCCCGCTACCGCCTTCAGGTCTGCAATAGCCTGCGCTTCGGTCACTGGGCCGCCCACCTGCATTTCGGTAGGCCGCACGATGGCCGCTGGAACTACCGTGCTGATGAAGGTTTCGAGGCTGCTGTAGCCAAGTTCTTGCAGCATGGCGGCCTGCTCGCCTTCGCTGGGGCCGATGTGACGGCGGGTGAAATCGTCGGTTTGCAGTAGATCGGTTAGTGGGCGCATGGGGTGGCTCCTGTGTGGGTCTAAGGGTCTAAAGGTCTAGGGTGCAGATGTTCGGCGTGGCAGGGCGGGTGGGTACAGGCTGAGACGGAGGGCAACAAAGCCGCCCCGCTGGTCTTCAAGCCGTTCTTAGACCCTCGACCCTTAGACAATGTCCCCGCCTCAGTTGTTCGCGGCGGCGTACTCCTCGGCGCTCAGCAACTCGGCGCTTTCTTCGGTCACGTCAATCTTGAACAGCCAACCGTCTTCGTAAGGGCTGCTGTTGACGAGTTCGGGGCCACCGCTGAGGGCGTCGTTCACGGCGGTGATGGTTCCGGTGGCGGGCGCGTAGATGTCGGACGCCGTCTTCACGCTCTCCACCACAGCCACAGTCTCGCCTGCGGTCACGATGCGGCCCACTTCGGGGAGCTCCACGTACACCACGTCGCCCAACTGATCCTGAGCAAAGTCGGAGATGCCCACCGTGCCGTCCTCAGACAGCCACTCGTGCGACGGCGCGTATTTCAGTTCACTGGGGGTTTGCATGGTTCATTCTCCCTAATTCTGTGTGGTGCTGTGTGGGATCGGCTATGGCGGCGGGTAGAAGATTTAAGACGGCTTTCAGGAACGCTTATAGAACGGCAACTCTACGCGCCGCGCCGGGTGAAGCTTGCCACGCACTTCTACGTCGTAGGCGTCGGCGTTGCCTGCATCGGCATTCACGAGCGCCATGCCAATCGGGTGGCCCAGCGTGGGGCTGGAGCTGCCGCTGGTGACGTGGCCCACTACCGCGCCGTCGAGAGAAACGGGGTAGCCTTCGCGCACCGGAACCTTGTCCAGCGCCAGCCCGATCAGCTTTTGCTTGGGCGCGGTCTGAATGTGCTCGGCCCCGAGGTGCGCCGTGTTTTTGACCACCCAAGTGTAGGTGCTGCTGAGCGGGTGGATATGATCGGCGAACTCGTGGCCGTAGAGGGGAAAGCCCGCTTCCAGACGCAAAGTATCGCGTGCGCCGAGGCCCGCTGGCGTCAGGCCGATGGCAAGCATCTTGTCCCAGATGGTTTCTGCTTCCGAAGCGTCGGTGAAGACCTCGAAGCCGTCTTCGCCTGTGTATCCGGTGCGGGCCAGCCATACGTCGAATCCGAAGAGTTTGGCCGGAAAGTAGGTGTTCTTTTTGGCGGCGCTCAGGTCAACGCTGCTGTGCGGTTGCAACATCGCCTCGGCCTGCGGCCCCTGCACCGCCAACAGCCCCCAGCGGTCTGATTCATCCGTGAGGGTGACGGCAAAGCCTGCCGCGTGCTGCTGCAAATGCGCCCAGTCTTTGGCGATGTTGGAGGCATTCACCACCAAGAAGAATTCTTCCGCGGCCACGCGGTACACGTAGATGTCGTCTACCAGCCCGCCCGAATCGTTGGGCAACCAGTTGTAAGCGGCGCGTCCGGGCTTCAGCTTGGTCACGTCGTTGGTGGTCACGCGGTTCAGAAAGGCGGCGGCATCTGGCCCCGTAATCCGGAATTCGCCCATGTGCGATACGTCGAAGACGCCTGCCCCTGTTCTCACGGCGTCGTGTTCGGCCTTCACACCGCTGTACTGCACAGGCATCTCCCAGCCGCCAAACGGCACCATTCTGGCCCCGGCACGCAGGTGGGCAGCGTGCAGCGGCGTGCGCTTCAGCGTCGGTTCGGGGGTCAGGGTCACCCGTCAACTGTAGCGAACGGGGGGCGTGGGCGTCCGGGTGGTCAGGACAGTAGGAAGAAGTTTCGCCCCAGTCAGCTCTCTCACAAATCCTCTGTATTGTGGCCTTGATCTCAAACGAGATTTAGGATATAACATAATTAAGCACCAAAAGGAGTGTCATGACAAAAAATTCTTCCACCGAGTTTGCCCGTATCGCCGAGCAGTACCGCGCCCAAACCAGTCTGCTGACCCGCACACAGGAAGCCGAACGCCAGAAGGATCTGGTGCGTGTAGAGCGGGCCACACAGCTCACTACGGGCGGCATCGTGGGCACGCTGGCCGATTTGCAGATCGAATTTAACGCCACGCTGCAAAGTCTGATTGGGAAGCTGGACGGCGAATACGAACGGTTGGAAGAAGTGAGCCGGGCCAAAGTGGTGCAGGGCGAGTACCTGAACGAACTGTCTCAGATCCGGGTAGTGGCCGACGCCCTGTACTTGCAGCGCGTAGAGCATTTGGAAGGTGTGGCGGCGCTGGCCCGCGACGCGCAGCAGGCCGCCGACGCTCTCGCCCGCGAACAGGCCGAGCAAGGCAAGGCGTGGGAAGAACAGCGCCAAGCGTTTGAGCGCAGTACCGCCGCCCGCGAAGCAGAACGGGCCGCCGCGCAGCTTCAGGAAACCGCCGACTACAGCTATGAACAGACCCGCGAGCGCCAAATCGAGCGGGATGACCTGAAGCGCGAAATCCGCGACTTCGAGCGTGACCACGCCGAAGACCGCCGCCTGCGCGAGAAAGACTGGGCTGAAAGGGAAGCCGTGTTGTTGGCGCAGGGCGCGAAACTGGAAGAACAGAAGGCGAAACTGGCGGCCTTTCCCGCCGAATTGGCCGAACTGGTGAGCAAAACCCGCGCCGAGGCCATCGAGGAAGTGAGCCGGGAAGCCAAGGTCAAGGCCGAACTGATGGACAGAGATTGGGAAGGCCAAAAGAGGGTCTACGAGTACCGAATCACGGCGCTGGACGACACCCTCAGCCGTCAGGCGGGCCAGATTCAGTCGCTGACCGAGCAACTGCAAGAAGTGATGAAGCAGGCTCAAGACCTCGCGCTGCGTGCCGTGACTTCTTACTCGCAAAAAGCCTGATTTCGGGCAGGCCTGATTTCCAGACAGCCTGAGTACAGCGGTTTGTGAGTCTTCAAACTTGAGTTCGCTTGGTGGCCCCCTCACCCGTTGCTTTGCAACGCCCTCTCCCACAAGTGGAGAGGGAATGAAACTAACTCAACGCTGTACTGAGCAAGCCAAAGTCATCCCCTTCCCCCCTTTTTGCCTGACCCGAGGACGTGCCCATGACCCTGAAAAAACTGAGCGACAAGAACACCAAAACCGAACTGCTGAGCGGCTACGAAGAATTGCTGGCGACCATCACCAAGCTGCAAGCCGACCAGAAGGCGATTCAGGCCGAAAATCAGAAGTTGGCGCGGCAGGTGGCGGCCAACCAGAGCAACCCGGCTCAAGCTGCTGCTCCTGCGCCCAGTACGGTGACCGAGAAACCCGCTGCTGCTGCCACACGCAACGGCAACACTTTGCAGGCGCTGGAAACCGTGCAGCAAAACTTGGGGGCCACCGCCAGCCAGCTTTCGGAGTGGCTGACGCAGGAGGCCGAGGCCTTGGCCGCCATTCAGGAGCGCGTAACGGCGGAACTGGCCGATCTGAAAAACCTGTATGACCTCCAGCCTAAAGACGGCCTCTTAGGCGAATTGATTGCCAGCCACGACGAACAGGGCCGCCAGTTCTTGGCAGACACGGAAGCCGAGCGCGGCACGCTGAACCTCAGCAGCCGCACCGCGCAGGAAGCGTGGACGCTAGAACAGCAGGCCCAGCGCAAAGCCCTGAGAGACAGCGCCGAAGCCTTCGAGCGCGAGTTCGAGCGCAAGTCGGAAGCAGACCAGTACGCGCTGGAATTGGCCCGCCAACTGGACAGCGAGCAGTACACCAGCGAGATGAACCAGCAACGCCAAACCCTGCAAGACCGCCGTGAAACCGCCGCCAAAGCCTTTGCAGACAGCGAAAAAACTTTGGCTGAGCGCGAGCGTGACGCCGCCGAAACCGGGGCCAAATTTGCCCTGCTGGATCAGGAAAAGGAATCGGCCCTGAAGAAAGCCAAGGATGAAGGCCGGGGAATTGCTACCTACACGGCCAAAACCCGCGCCGACATTCAGGCCAAAGATATGGACGGCCAGCGTCAGGCCTTCGAGTTGCGAATCGAGTCGCTGAACACCAACATTGCCGATCAGCAGGCCCGCATTCAGAGCCTCACGCAACAACTGGAAGCCGCCAGCCGTCAGGTGCAAGACCTCGCCGTGAAGGCCATCGAGGGCGCGTCGGGAGCCAGTTCGTCCAGCGTGCTGCGCGAAATTGCGTTGGAACAGGCCAAGCAGACCAAAAAGTACTGAGCTTTGGTGGACTGAACACGAAATTTGCCCCCACTCGCCCGGTTAATTCCGGCGCGGGCGGGGGTGATTTTTGGCGTTTGTGGGCGAACCCCCCAGTCTGCTCCGCAGCCAGCCCCCTTAAGGGGAGCGCAACAGCCCTTG